>NZ_JBHXRK010000001.1:0-786168 GCF_042716875.1 Streptomyces sp. NPDC058646
GTGAGGTGGCGGGCGAGCCGGTCGGCGCGGGAGTCGAGTTCCCGGTAGGTGAGTTCCTGGCCGGCGAAGACCACGGCGCGGGCGTCGGGGCGCAGACGGGCCTGTTCCTCGAAGAGGTCGGTCAGGGTGCGCTCACCGATGTCGGTACGCGTGCCCGTCCACTCCTCCAGCACCTGCCGGCGCTCGGCCGCACCCAGCAGCTCCACCTCCGACAGCGGCCGGCCCATGTCCTCCAGCACCGCCTCCGCGAACCGCAGGAACCGGTCCTGGTGACCGGCCACCGCCGGGATGTCGCACACCTGGCCCGCCGCGTCGAAGTCGATCCGCAGCCCGCCCTGCGGCCCGAGGTCGTACACGCCGACCGCCAGGTCCTCCACCGGCCCGTTGCTCAGGTTGTGCTGGGTGGTCGGGAAACCGCAGAACCGCATCCCCGGCGTGAACGCCATGATGTTGACCAGCGGCGCCGCGATCCGCCGCTCCCCCTCGCCGAGACCCAGGTCCCGGCAGATGTCCTCGTACCGCGTCCGCTGGTGCCGCAGCCCCTCCCGCGTCTCGGTGACCACCGAGGCCAGCAGCCCGGCGGGCGAGGCGTCCGCCGGCACCGCCACCCGCAGCGGTACGACGTTCGACAGCATGCCCGGCGTGCAGCGGGCCCGCTCCGTCCGGCGGCCGGTCACCGGCAGGCCCAGCACCAGCTCGGGACTCCCGCTCACCCGGTGCACGTACGCGGCGACCAGCGCGATGACCAGCATCGTCCACGGCGCCCGGTGAACCCTGGCCGCTTCCCGCAGCCGCTCCGCCCGGTCCGGCGGCAGTACCACCGTCCGCCGTACGAAGGGGAGTTCACCCCGCACCGGGACCCCGCCCGTCCGGCCCTCACCCAGCCGCGGGGTCTGCGGGAGACCGGCGAGGTGCGCCGCCCAGTGCGCACGGTCCGCGGCCGCCTCCGGTGAGGACCGGTACGCCGCGTCCTCGGCCAGCACCTCCGCCAGCGAACCGAAGGGGCTCGGCCCCCAGTCCTCCCCGGCCGAGGCCCGCTCGTACAGCTCGACCAGCCTGCGGTCGAGCAGGGCGACGCCCATGCCGTCGATGGCGAGGTGGTGGAAGGCGTGGAAGTAGAACCACCGCTCCTCGCCCTCCTCGCTCAGCCCCGCCCGGATGAGCGCGTGCCGGGTCAGCCAGTCCTCCGCCAGGTCGAAGGGCCGGGCCAGCTCCGCCGCCATGAGGCCGCGGGCCGCCGCCCCGGGGTCCTCCGCACCGCTGACGTCGAGCAACTCCACTTCCCGGCCGGACGGTTCGGGGTGCAGCAGCTGCCACAGGCCGCCGTCCTCGCCCGCCCCCGTACCCCGCAGCCGCAGTACGTCCGCCTCGCGGGCCAGCTGGTACCAGCACCGGGCGAACAGCACCGGGTCGAGCGCGCCCAGGATCTCCCGGTACTCCCCGATGTTGTAGCGGCAGCCCGAGGCGTCCAGACCGTGGGCCATCCAGATGTCGCGCTGCGCGGCGGACAGGGGCAGCCGCACAGCGGCCGGCCCGTGCGCGGTGTCCTGGTCGGACGCGTTGGTGGACATGCACTGGCTCCTCGGAATAGGTCTCTGCAGCGGGATGCGCGGATGGGCAAGGGATGCCGGGGGAGCGGCGGGGCGCCCGGGCGGGCGGCGGTGCGCGGGAACTGCTGGGCGGTCCGGCCGTACGTCATCCAACCCGCGGGCCGCAGGCCCCGGCGGCAGTTGTTCCGGCACTCGGGAAGCAGTTCACGCCCCGGCGGCAGCCGCCAGACCCGCCAGCGGGCCCGCCCCGCAGGCGGCCCGGACCAGGCCCAGCACCCGGAAGCGGGAGCTGCCGCCCTCGTGCGCGGCCCGGACGGCGCCGCTGATCAGCAGCTCGCGCAGCATCCGGCCGCACTCGGCGAGACCGGGCCCGGCCGGCCCGGTGAGGTCGGCCAGCGAGAACTCCTCCCCGGCGCGGTCGCAGAGTGAGGACAGCAGCTCCCGGGCATCCTGCGGAAGCTTCTCCATCCGTGCGCGCAGCGCCGTCCGGAGCCGCTCCGCCCCGGTGCCCGCGCCCAAGTGGTCGAGCAGGGCCGCCGGGTCGGCCTCCAGGCTCTGGCACAAGGTGGCCAGATCGCACACCACCAGCCAGGACGCCGCCGCGGCCAGCGCCCCCGGGTGCCCGTCCAGACGGCGGCAGATCCACGCCGCCCGCTCCAGGTCGGCCCGGCCCGGGACGAACTCGGGCCGCACCCGCCGGACCTGGCCGAGGAAGACCCGTACCGCCGCGGACGCAGGATCCACCGCGCCCTCGCCCGGCACCTCCAGCGGGGACAGCAGGAAGATCCGCTCGCCCGGCACCTCCCACGGCTGCTCGGAGGTGACCAGCAGCCGCAGCCCCGGGCAGGCGCGCAGCAGCCCGGTCAGCCGGTCCGGCCGGGGCGGGCCCGCAGGAGCGCCGTCCAGTACGAGCAACGCCGGCTGCTCACCCAGGAGTTCGGCCAGCAGCCCGGCAGCCCCCGGGGTCTCGCCGGGTTCCCCGGGCTCCCCGGTGCACAGTTCCGCCACGGCCGCCGCGACCAGGGCCGCCGCATCGCCCCCGGCGCAGCCGAGGTAGTCGGCCGCCGCACCGGGAAAGGCGTGCCACAGCACCGGCGTCCCCGTCGCGTGGAGCCGCGCCGCGACCTCCAGCGCCAGCCGCGTCTTGCCGACCCCGGTCAGCCCCACCACATTGACCAGGCGTTCCGTACCGGAGGACAACTCCCCGGCCAGCACGCCCGCTTCGGCGTCCCGTCCCAGCATCGGGTGCAGTGCGGTCGGCGGCGCGGGCAGCTCGGCGGGCCCGTGCCCGCCGGCCCTGCCCTGCTGGGCCGCCGCCTCCAGTGCGGCCCGGGCGCGCGGGCCGAGCCGCAGGGCGTCGGCCATCAGCCGTACGGTGTCCGGGCGGGGCCGTCTGGCCTTGCCCTGCTCCAGGTCGCGGATGGCTCTCACGCTGATCGTCGACAGATCGGCCAGCTCCCGCTGGGTGAGCCCGATGCGCAGCCGGTGGGCGCGTATGAGGGATCCCAGGGGCGGGGCGGCGGGGTCGGTCGGGTGGTGCTGCGCGTTCGTCTGCTGGTGCGTGTGCGCGGTCATGTGCCCGTTCATGTGTGCGCTCCCGGCGAAGGTGGTGGGGAACGGCGCGGCCTGGGGTGATGTGGCCCGGTTCCTGTCTCCATCGTCGGCAGCCCGCTATCGCCCCGGCATCCCCGGACGAACGGGTTCCGGCCAGTGGCCCTATCACCGGCCCTCCCCGCCCCTCGCGGGGCTCGGACGGTGATAGCGCGGGGATAGGGGCGGGGCCGGTCCCGGGATTCCAGCGGTTCCTAAGTTGATGTCCAGAAGGAAGGAAGCGCCCCGGAAGGCCGGGGCGCACCGACGAAGGGACACGAAATGAACCTCGCCCACGCCCTCCGCGCCGCCCTCGTCACCGTAGCCCTCGCCGGGACCGCCGTACTCGGCACCCAGGTCGCCCGGGCCGACGGCCCGGCCACCCCCGCCACCCCGGCGGGCAGCGCCGTCCCCGCCGCCACCCCGACGCCGAGCACCACCGCCGACACCAACCCCTGGGACTGACACCGCACGGCGGAGCTCAGACCCCGGCGGCGGACCCCGTCGCCGGCACGCGCACCACGGACGTCAGCGACGCCAAGGAGTCCACGGAGCCGCCCGGCCCCGAAGCTCCGACCCGCTCCACCGGCCCGGCAGGCCCCGCGAGCCCGGCCGGTTCCGCAGCCGCGACCGGCACCGCCGGACCCGCAGGCTCCGCCGAACCGTCCAGGAGCCGCTCCGCCTCCGCCAGTTCCGGCTCCATCCGCCGGTCGCGGAAGGCCCGGACCGCCGTCTCCAGCAGCTCCCGCGACCGCGAGCGTTCCGCGGAGCCGCCGCTCGACACGAGCAGCCGCGCCAGGTCCATCCGGACGAGCGCCGCCCCGCCGTGGTCCATGATCTGCTCCCGCACCGACAGCGCCTGCGCGTAGAACCCGCGCGCCGCCTCGCCCCGCCCCATCTCGGCGTACGCGTGGCCCAGGTCCCGCAACAGGTGACCCTCGCCGATCACGTCCCCGCCGTCCCGGCACAGCTCCAGCACCTCACTGAAGGTCCGGACCGCCCGCTCGTGCTCGCCCTGGCCCTGGAACAGCTGCCCCGCCCGGCGCAGCGTCCGCGCCTGGCCGCCCGTATAGCCCACCGAGCGGTAGATGGACAGCGCCTCGTCCAGTCGGCCCTGCGCGGCCGCGGTCTGCCCGCGCCGCATCCAGATGTGCGCGCTCTGGGTCAGGACGATGGCCCTGCCCACCACATCACCGACCAGGTCGAAATCCCGCAGCGCCCGGTCGTACAGGGTCAGCGCCCGGTCCTCGTTGCCCCGCATCCGCTCCAGCAGCGCGAGGTCACGGTGGCACAGGGCCAGCCCCTGCCGGTCGCCGAGCTCCTGGAACACCCCCAGCGCCGAGGTCAGCGCCGCCCGCGACTCCTCCGGCTGGCTGCGGCCGAGGTAGAGCGCGCCGAGCGAGCTGAGCAGCGCCGCGCCGCCCCGCCGGTTGCCCGCCGCCCGGACGGCCTCCAGCGCGAGCTGGTGCGTGCGCTCCCAGTCGTCGAAGTACCCGCGCGCCTCGAACAGCGTCGCCAGGGTCGTCGCCAGGTCCCAGCACAGCTCGTCCATCTGTTCCCGTGCCGCGTGCTCCACGGCCTGGACCAGGTTCGCGTGCTCGCTGTCCAGCCACTCCAACGGGTCCACCAGCAGCTCGTCCACACAGCTCTGCGGCGGTTCCCAGCGCGGCGCGGTGCCGTGCAGCACCGTGAAGTCCCCGCCGTAGATCCGCCGGTGGGCCTGCTCCGCCAGGGACATCCAGCCGCCCATCATCCGGCCGAGCGCCGCCGACTGCACGGCCGGCGCGTCGTGCACCGCGAGCTGCTCCCGTGCGAAGACCCGGATGATCTCGTGGAAGCGGTAGCGGAACCCGCCCGTGGACTCCACCCCGACCACGTCCAGCATCTGTACGTCGACCAGCGGCTCCAGCAGGTCGGAGGGGAAGGGCCGCCGGTCGTCCAGCAGGGCCCCCGCCAGCCAGCCCGGTAGCGCCGGCCCCTGGGCCAGGCTCAGCAGCCGCAGCAGCCTGCGGTCCTCCTCCGCCAGCCCGTCATGGGTCAGGGAGAGGCTGGCCCGCATCGTCATCTCGCCGTGCGTCAGCTCGTCGAGGCGGTGCCGTTCGTTGGCGAGGCGGTGCACCATCGAGGCCAGCGACCAGTGCGGGCGCGCCGCCAGCCGGGCCGCCACGATGCGCAGCGCGAGCGGCAGCCCGCCCACCGTACGGATGAGGGCCTCGGCCGCCACCCCCTCACGTTCCACCCGGTCACCGCCGACGACGCGCACCAGCAGCTCCAGCGCCCGCGCGGTGTCCATCACGTCCAGCTCGACGCGGTAGGCCCCGGGCAGTCCCGTCAGCCGGACCCGGCCGGTGACGAGCACGGCGCAGCGGTTGCTGCCCGGCAGCAGCGGCCGGATCTGGCTCTCGGACGCGGCGTCGTCGAGCACCACCAGCACCCTGCGCGAGGCCAGCAGCGTCCGGTACATCTCGGCCCGCTCGTCCTGGGACTCCGGGATCACCGGGCCGGGGATGCCCAGCGCGCGCAGGAACCGGCCCAGCACCTCCGCGGCGGTGGCCGGGATCCCGGTCCCGCGCAGGTCGCAGTACAACTGCCCGTCGGGGAAGCCGGTCTCGCTCAGCCGGTGCGCGATGTGCGTGGCCAGGGTGGACTTGCCGGTGCCGGGCTTGCCGACGATCGCGGCGAGCCCGACGGCCCGCCGCCCGCCCTCGCCGAGCAGGGCCCGTTCGATCCGCCCGATCTGCTCCTCGTCACCGACGAAGTCCGAGGTGTCCGCGGGCAGTTGGCGTGGGATCTCGTCCCGGTACGCCGGCCCGTCGAACGGGTCCGCGGCCCCGCCCCGCGGCCGCACCCCCGGTGCGGCCCGCCCGGGTCCCGCCCGGCGGACCACCCCCGGAGCCGTCCCGTCGGCGGCACCCCCGCCCGGCCCCGCGCCCTCCGCGGTAGCCGGGCCGAGGCCCCGCGCGCCGCCGCCCGGTCCCTCCTCGGGGCTCCTGCCGCCGGGTCTCTCCCCGCCCCGGGCCGCCGGGCCGCCGCCGGGGAAACCGGCGGACCCCGGGCGCGCGTCCGGGTACGGGGCTCCGGGCACGCCCGCGCCTACGGGGTCCGGCGATCCGCCGTACCCGTCCGAGGCGGCCCGGGACGGGGGCGGGACCTCGCCCGCGAGGATCGCGGACTCCAGCCGGCGCAGCTCGCCGCCCGGCTCCAGGCCCAGCTCCTCCACCAGCAGTTCGCGCCCGACCCGGTAGCTCTCCAGGGCCTCCGCCTGGCGGCCCGAGCGGTACAGGGCGAGCATCAGCTGCCCGCGCAGCCGCTCCCGCAGCGGATGGACACGGACGAGCAGCTGCACCTCGCCGACCAGCTGGTGGTGGCGCCCCAGCTCCAGCTCCAGGTCGATCCTGGTCTCGGCCGCGATCAGCCGCTCCTCGTCGAGCTGCAGGGCCTTGCTGCGCAGCGTCTCGCTCGACACCCCGCTCAGGCAGTCGCCCTGCCACAACTCGCCCGCGGCGCGGAGGAGTTCGACGGCCTCCGCGGCCCCGCCCTGTCTGCCCAGGGCGCGGGCGTCCGCGACCTTGCGGGCGAAGAGGGCGGCGTCGACGAGATCGCCCTCGGTCTTCAGGACGTACCCCGGCGGCCGGGTGGTGATCGCTGCGGCGATCTCCGCCTTGGTGAACAGCTTCCGCAGCCGCGAGACGCAGATCTGCACCTGGGTGCGCGCCGTGTCCGGGGGCTCGTCGTCCCAGATCAGGTCGACCAGGTAGTCGGTGCTGACGACCCGGTTCGCCTCCAGCAGCAGGGCGGCGAGTATGACCTCCTGCCGCCCCGGCGGGATCCTGACCGGCCCGCCCTGGCCGGACACCTGTAACGGTCCGAGGATCCGGAAAACCACCACATCCGGGGTGTGCGGCACCCCGCCGGGCGAAGCAGTCATGACTCTCCCAGCTGGGGGCACGCCTGAAAACGGGTGGAGCGCGGGGTCAGTCTCCCCGAACAACTCTCCGGTTGTCCATGGTGTGGAGATTCCGTGACGGCGTCCCGACGGTGATAGGGCGGCGATAGCCCCGAGTTGCGGGTCCGGCGCACGGTGTACCTGCCGACACCTGGCCGGGGTGCGGCCGTACGGAAGGACTTCCCCCCATGAACAGCCGCAGCGCCAGGAGGCTCCCGCCCAGCCCCGTCGTCACCGACTCCGGTGTCGACCACGTGCGCCTCGCGTACGACTACCTCGACGCCGGCGACCTCGACGGCTACAGCTCCCTCCTGCACGCCGGCCACCTGGGCGTGGCCGAGCTGGAACGCCCCGCCCCCGGCGCCCGCCACCACATCACCCGGATCGTCGCCGAGGGGGACTGCGTGGTGGCGATGGGCCGCCTCTCGCCCCAACAGCGCGAATTCGTGGACGTGTTCACCCTCTCCGCCGAGGGCATGCTGCGCGCCTGCCGCCGCTACTGGGCGGCCGGGCAGTCCCACCGCCCCTGAACTCCCCTGTGCCCGGGGGCCGCCGGCAGAACCGGCCGTTCCGGGCGCCGTGCCGTCCGAGCGGCGCTATGGTGCGGGCGGGACGACTGCACGAGGGGGCGGGGCGTCGATGCGTTTTCTCTTTGTCCACGGCACGGGGGTCCGGCGCGAGCGGCACGACAGGCTCTTCGCCCTGGTCCGCGACCGCCTGGAGGCCAGGTTCCCGCACGCGTCGGTGGAGTCCTGCTACTGGGGCGACCGGTTCGGGGCGGGCCTCGGCGCCGGCGGCCGGTCCGTGCCGGGCCTGCGCCCCCGCCCCGGCGGCGACCCCGATCCGGTGGACGCCGAGACGGCCGAATGGGCCCTGCTGCTCGCCGACCCGCTCTGCGAGGTACGGGTCCTGGCCGAGGCGGGCTGGGACACCGCGGACGGCGCCGGTCCCGCCGGGGACGACGGCTTCGCGATGCCGGGGGTGAGGGCCGCCGGGGCCCGGCCCCTGGACCTGCTGGACCAGCTGGACCAGCTGGCAGACCGTCCCACCGCGGCCCTGACCACCGGCGCGCCCGCCGGGGCCGCGCCCGCCGGCCCCGCGACCCCGGCGGCGACCACGAGCGCGGTGGCCTCCGGGGGCGGGGACGAACTCGCCGCCCTGCTCCGGGGAACCGGTCTCGCCGCGGGCTTCCCCGCCGCCCTGGAGAGCACCGCCCGCTCCGCCGAGGCCGCGCGCGCCGCCGAGCGAGCCCTCACGGAGCCGCAGGCCCGCGAGCTGGCCACCGTCCTCGCCCGCGCCGTGACGGCCGCCGCCCTGGCCTCCGCCGGCGCCGACGCCGACTGCACCGGCGCCGAACGGGACCGCCTCGTCGAGCTGCTCACCGCCCGCCTCGGCGGCGACGCCCGCGTGCCCGGGGCCCGCGCCGCCGCCGTCCTCGGGCGGCTCGCGATGCGGGTCACCACCCAACCGCTCCTCAACGCCTGGCGCGGCTCCCTCACCGTCGGCGCCACCCCCGCCCTCGGCGACATCCTCCGCTACCAGGCCCGCGGCCACGACCTGCGGGAATTCCTGCGCGAGCGGATCACCGCCGAGCCGGGACCGACCGTGCTCATCGGCCACAGCCTCGGCGGGATCGCCCTCGTGGACCTCCTCGCCCTCGCCGCCGCCCGCGGCGAGCCCGTACCCGGAGCCGGACTGCTGGTCACCGTGGGCTCCCAGGCGCCCTTCCTCTACGAACTCGGCGCGCTCACCGCGCTCGCCCCCGGCGCGAAGCTCCCGTACGGCTTCCCCGGCTGGCTCAACGTCTACGACCGGCAGGACGTGCTCGCGTACCTCGCCGGCCCCGTCTTCCCCGACGACCCGCGCGTCACCGACCACGAGGTCGGCAGCCGCCAGCCCTTCCCCGCCTGCCACAGCGCGTACTGGAAACAGGACTCCCTCTACGAGCGGATCGAACAGGCGGTGGCCGAAGCGGAGATCGGGTGATCCCCGACGCCCTGCTGCCGCCGGGCCTCGGACCGCGGCGCACCTTCGCCCTCGTCGCCGGGGTCGAGCGGTACGACATCAGCCACCGGTGGAACCTGCACGGCCCGGCCCGCGACGCCCTGAGGTTCGCCCGCTGGCTGACCGGTCCGGGAGAGGTGCCGCCCGGCAACGTACGGCTGCTGCTGTCCCCGCTCGACGGACCGGACGCCCTGGAGTGGACGGACTCCCCGGCCATGGCGGCCCTGCGGGCGGACCACCGGCCGGCCACCGAGGAGAACGTGAAGTCCGCCCTGCTCGACGAACTCCCCCAGTGCGACGGCGACCTGCTGTGGATCTTCTGGGCGGGCCACGGCTACCTCGGGCAGCGCCAGGAGCTGATCCTGCCCTGCACCGACGCCCGCCCCAGCCAGATCCGCCACCTCAACCTCGACTCGGCCCTGCGCTGGTGGCGCACCGACCTGGTCAAACAGCGCCGGTTCCCGCTCCAGGCCGCCCTCGTGGACTGCTGCCGGGTCGACGCGCCCCGCGACAGCCGCTGGAACTTCGGCACCACCGACTACGGAGGCGGGAGCTCGGTCCCCGGCAGACGGCAGTTCCGCCTGTACGCCTCCCGCGAGGGCGAGGCCGCGCAGAACGACGCCGAACGCGGCGCCGGCCGCTTCACCGAGGCGCTGCTCGGCGAACTCGGGCAGCGGTCCGTACGCGAGGGAGTCACCGGACTGCCCGCCGCCGCCCGCAGCATCCACCGCACCTTCCAGGAGCTGCGCGAGCGCGGCGAGGGCTGGCAGCTGCCGCAGTTCCTCGTGGACCGGGACTGGGACGCCTGCTCCTTCCTCGACGAGGAGCTGCCCGGCCGCCGCACGGCGCGCGCCGTCCGGCTCGACCAGCCCGCCTGGGACGGGCTCGGCGAACTCTTCGAGGGCCGCGACCTGCCGCGCTGCGCCCACGACGCCTACACCTGGGCCTTCAAGGCGGCCGGCTGCACCACCCCGGTGCGCGGCGGCCTGCCGGGGGAGAGCCTGCTGGAGGTGGTCCAGGACCTGGACGAGCGCCAGGGCGGCCCGGACGGGATGCCGCTCGCCGTGCCCTTCGTACGCTTCGTGGCCGACCGGGCCGGGGCGGGCGACGCGGCCTGGGCGGCCCGGCTGCGGGACTGGGTGCGCGCCACCCGGGAGCGGCTCGGCCTGCCCGCACTGCCGCCACCGCCGGCCCCGCCCCGCAGTACGGCCCTGCACGTCAGGCTGGAGGCACCGCCGGGCGGGGAGGACGGCTTCCTGGCCCGGATGTGGCTGCGGCGCGAGGTCACCGAGCAGATCTGGGAGGCGGACGGCAGCCCGGTCGGACTGGACGCCGTACGGGAGGAACTCGTCCACCGGCTCGCCGCGGTCGCGCGGGCCCCGGGCGGCGATCCGGAGGCGGGCCGGCCGTACGACACCGTGGAGCGGATCGAGTTCCACGTGCCGTACGAGCTGCTGGACACCGCCTTCGACGAGTGGCCGGTGCCCCGCGGCCCCGGCGGACGGACCACCCGGTCCCTGGGCCTGCTCTACCAGGTGGTGGTGCGCTGCCCGCAGGAGCGGGAGGACGCCCGGGCGGAATGGCGCAGGAAGTGGCGCTGGCTCGCCGCCCGGGGCGGGCGGCACCCGGACGCCGTCCGCACGGTGGAGGACGGGGACGTGACGGACGTGCTCGGGATGGAGCTGGGGGCGGGACCGGCACCGGCCTGCGTCCTGGCGCACACCTCCGCGGGGGCCCGCACCGAGGGCGCCCTGGACGCCGTGCTCGAAGGAGGGGTCCCGGTGATGGTGTGGCGGCGCGGGGGCGGCGCACCGGCCGCCGGGCTCCTCGGACTGCTCGCGCCGCCCGACGGCGCGGAACGCGGCCCGGGCGCTCCTGCGGACCCCGGCGCGCTGGACGTGCTCGCCCTGCCCGCGCGGGTGCGGGAGTTGCGCCGGGCCGCCGGCCGTGCCGGCCAACAGGCTGAAGGGGGAGACCGGTTGGTGCTGTTGTGGGACGATCCCGACGAGACCCTCACCCTCCGGTCCCTGTCCTGATGCCGATGTCCCGACGATGCCGCCGCCCGCCGCCCGCCGCCCGCCGCCCGCCGCCCGCCGCCCCGGCCCGCCGCGCCACCCCACCCGGGGCCGGGGTCGCCCCACCGGCCCGGCCGACGTCCGTCCCGACCCGACCGACCGCGACACCCGACCATGGAGGCAGAGGCAGTGGCGAAGGACTGGTGGCTGTACCACGGGACCGGCGAGGGCGCGGCCCGGCGCGCCCGCCTGGAGGCCGGATCCCCGCCGCCCTGGCGGGACTTCACCGGAACCCCGGACCCGGACTACACCCCGCCCGGGTGCGCGGGACCGGCCTGGGACCGCACCCGCCGGCGCGGGGAGGGCTACGTACCCGACGACCCGGAGAAGGACGTCGTGAACACGGCCCTCCACCTGCGCAGGCCGCTGCTGATCACCGGCAAGCCGGGCGTCGGGAAGTCCACCCTCGCCTACAGCATCGCCGCGGACCTGGACCTGGGCCCCGTACTGCACTGGCCGATCACCAGCCGGACCGTGCTGCGGGACGGCCTGTACCTGTACGACGCCATCGGGCGCCTCCAGGAGGCCGGGCTGGAACAGCTGCGCACCCCGGGCGCGGCGGGCGCCGCCCCGGCGGCCGCCGTCCCCCCGGACGGACCGGCGGAACCCGCCGCGCCGCCCACCGCCCCCTCCATCGCCCGCTACCTGCGCCTCGGGCCGCTCGGCACCGCCCTGCTGCCCCAGGACCGTCCCCGCGTCCTGCTCGTCGACGAGATCGACAAGAGCGACATCGACCTGCCCGGTGACCTCCTCACCGTCTTCGAGGACGGCGGCTTCGACATCCCCGAACTGGCCCGGCTCGCCAAGGAGGACCCCACCGTCGCCATCGGCACCGACGACGACCCCGACGCCGCCGTACGGATCACCCAGGGCCGCGTCCAATGCCGGTACTTCCCCGTCGTCGTCCTCACCAGCAACGGCGAACGCGACTTCCCGCCCGCCTTCCTGCGCCGCTGCGTCCGGCTGCACCTGGAGCCGCCGGGCCCGGACAAGCTCGCCCGCATCGTGCAGCAGCGGCTGAAGGTGGACGTCGAGGGAAGCGAGGAGTACCAGGAACTGGTCCAGAGCTTCCTCGAACGCGCGGAGGACGGAGACCTGGCCACCGACCAGCTCCTCAACGCGATCCAGCTCCGCCTCGCCGGAGCCTGGTCGGACGCCGGCGACCGCGAACGGTTCCTCGGCACGGTGATGCAGCACCTGACGGGCCCCTCCGCGTGATCGAGGAACTGCTCGCCGCCTTCGCCGAAGGCTCCGACGACAGCGGCCCGCGCCCCGGCATCGGGGCCGAGGAGATCGCCGACATCCTGTGGCTGGCCGCCCGGGTGGACCCGCAGGGGGCCGGGCCCGCCGCGCCGCGGCCCGGCGACGCGACCGCCGAACCGCCGCCCGCCGCCCGACCGGACCCCTCCGGGTCCGGCACCGGCACCTCGCCCGGCCCCGGGGCGGCGGGCGGCGAACCGGCCGTGCAGCTCTACCCCGGACCGGTGCCGGACCCCGCCGGGAAGCCGGCCGACACCACCGGAGGACGCCGGGGATCGGCGCTGCGGCTGCCCCGCGCGGCCTCCCTCGACGACCCGCTCGCGCTGATGCGTTCCCTGCGCCCCGTGGGCCGGCGCTCCATCGGAGGCCCGGGCGAGGAACTGGACGAGCAGCTCACCGTGGAACGCAGCATCGAGCGGATGGTCCCGACCCCCGTCCTGCGCCCCGCCGAGAGCCGCTGGCTGGACCTGGCCCTCGTCGTCGACACCCACCACTCGATGCTGCTCTGGTCGGACCTCGTGGACGAGCTCCGGCGCGTGCTGACCCGCAGCGGGGTCTTCCGCGACGTCCGCACCTGGCAGCTGACGGGCACCGGCCCCGGCGGCTTCCCGATGCTCGGCCGCCGCCGCGGCGGCCCGCCCCGCAACCCCCTGGAGCTGGCCGACCCGGCGGGCCGCCGGCTGATCCTCGTCCTCTCCGACACCGTGGCGGGCGGCTGGAGCCAGGGCCCCCTCCAGGCCGTGCTCCGGCACTGGTGCGGGCACAACGCTGTGGCCGTGCTCAACGTCCTGCCGGAACGGCTCTGGACGCGCGGCGCCGTCCGGCCCGTCACCTACGCCGTCCGCGCGGACCGGCCCGCCGCCGCCACCCGCTCCTGGCAGCAGGTCCCCCTGGCCCGCCTCGCCCGCACGGCCCGGACGGGACGCCACCGCGCCGGCCCCGCCGTGGTCCCGGTCGTCGGCATCGGCTCGGGGAGCCTGGCCCGCCTGGTGCGGGTGGTGTCGGGCGACGGGCGCTGGCGGCGCCTGGCCTGCCTGCGCCTGGACGCGGAGCCGGCCTCCCGGGCGTCCGGGAAGGAGACCGGCCCTCCGCCCCCCGGGGACGACGGCCCCACCGGCCTCGAAGCGGTGGAGCGCTTCCGCGCAGGCGCCTCCCCGACCGCCCAGCAACTCGCCGCACACCTGGCGGCCGTCCCGCTGACCCTGCCCGTCATGACCCTGGTCCGGCGCTCCCTGCTGCGCGATTCGGAGCACGGCCACCTGGCCGAGGTCGCCCTCGGCGGGCTCTTCGCACCGTGGGGGGACACCGGCCGCAGCGCCGAGGACATCGAGTTCGAGTTCCTCCCCGGGGTACGGGAGGCCCTGCTCGGTTCCCAGCTGCGCGGGGACGTCGCCGCCGTACGGGAGCTGGTCCGCCGCCGGGTCTGGGAGTTCATGGCCCGCAACCGCGGTACCGGGCCCGACTTCTCGGCGACCGAGGTCACCACCGGGGAACGGGGCCGCCGCCAGGTGCCGCCGGAGGCGATGCCGTTCGCGGCGCGGCCCCGGACCCGGCCCCTGGCGGACGGGCCGGAACCGCCGAGGCCCCAGGTACGGGCGGTCCCCCGGATCCTGCTGGACCAAGGGCTGCGGGACCGCGTCGTCCGGGTCCGGTACGACACGGCAGCCGAGCCGCAGGAGGTCGGCACCCTCCTCGCGCCCCGGCTGGTGCTCACGGTCGGCGAGGGCCGGACCGAGGCGGGGGTCCTCGCCTGGGTCCGTGCGGGCGACCGCGAGGTCCAGTGCCACCCGGTGTGGTGGGACGAGGGGTCGCCCCGGGTGTTCCTGCTCGCGGCGGTGCAGGACCTCGCCGATCCGCGGACCTGGCCGGAGCCGTTGCGCTGGGCGGGGCCGCACGGCACCCGCCCGGAGGTGGTCCACGTCGACGGCCGCACGGACCAGGGCGAACCGGTCCTGCTGACCGGCGAGATGACCCCGTACGGCGGAGCCCGCAACGGCGAGCTGGTGCGCCTGTCCTCCGAACCGGAGAGCTGGACGCACTACCGCGGCGCGCCCGTCTCCCGCTACGGAGCCCTGATCGGAGTCGTGCACGGGGTGTGGCCCGACCGCATGGTGTTCCTCACGGCCCAGGCCCTGCTCCAGCAGCCCGGCTTCCAGGAAGTACTGTCCGCGCACACGACGGCCTCGCCGCCGGCCGGCCGGCCGGGGACACCGATCTGCCTGCTGGCCCGCGTCCAGACGGACATGGACACGGACCCGGACCCGGACGCAGGCGCAGGCGCACTGGAGGCGGGCACCGAGGTGGCCACCCTCCTGCGGAGGCTCCTGCAGTACACCGGCGTGGCGGGGCGCGTGACGGAAACCCCCGGTGCGGCCCTCCTCGTCGTGGACGAGCCCGGTGCCCTGGCGGGAGCGGGCCGGATCCTGGCGGAACTGCCGGGCCGGTTCGAGGAGCTGCGGGCCGAAGGCGGCCGGCCGGACGCGCGGCTCGTGGTCGGGGTGAGCACCGGCCGGATCGACTCCGAGGAGGACGGGCCCGGCGGGCAGGCGGTGCGGGAGGCGGGCCGGCTGGTCGCCGCCCCCGAGGTCGCCCGGCGGCCCGGCCCCGGCCGCTTCCCCGCGGTGCGCCTGCTCCTGTCCGCACCGTTCCACGAGGAGCTGCGCGCGCTGCTCCGGCCCGACGTACGGGTCACCCTGTCCCCGCTGGTGGGCGACGTAGAGGGCTGGCAGTGCACCCGTGACCCCCGCGAACTGGGGCGGGCGCTCCTGGAGGCCGCCGCGATCCGCAGCACCGGCCCCGGGTGGCCGCACTGCGGTGCCGGCGCCTCCGAGAACGATCCGCTCGGCTGCACCGGCGTCCGGCAGACGGGTTCCTCCCGCTGCCTGGCCCACGTCGGTGACGACGAGCGCCAGGCCCGCCTCGCGGCGCTCGGCCCCGGGTCAGCCGTCGACCTGCGGGGCACCACCTTCGAGAACGGCCTGCTCCAGCAGGTCCTGGACGCGCTGCGCGAACCGGGGACGGGCCGGGTGCGGATCGGGCGGGCCGCCTTCGACCGCGCGCACTTCCCGGACGGCTGGAGCACCGAGCACGCCGCGTTCGAAGGCAGCGTGTCCTTCCCGCACGCCGCGTTCGCGGGCCCGGCGCGGTTCGACGGGAGCACCTTCACCGGGCGGACCTCCTTCGACGGGGCCGTGTTCCAGCAGGACGCCGCGTTCGGGGGGAGCAGCTTCCGCGGCGGGGCCACCTTCCGCCGCACGGTCTTCGGCGGTTCCACGGACCTGACGGACAGCGCCTTCCGCTACGGGGTCTCCTTCGACCGGGCGGTCCTCGAGGGCCCGGCGGACCTCGACGGGATGCGGGTGTCGGGGCCCGCCGACTTCACGCACACCGACTTCCGTGGCCCGGCCGGGATGAACGGGGCCCACTTCGCCGGCTCCGCGGTCTTCTCGTACGCGCACTGGGAGCGGGGCCTGCTGGCCGCCGGGACCACCTTCGCGGGGCCGGTCACCTTCGACCACGCGAGCTACGAGGGCCGCGTGCGCTTCGACGGCGTGCGCTTCCTGTCCGACCCCGGCGCCGGACTCCCCTCCGCGGACCGGCCGGACCGCTGGGACGTCGAGCGACGCCCGGGCGACGTGTTCCACCTGCGCCTGCTGGAGGGGGAGGAGAGCACGTAGGGGGTGTCCTGCCGGTCGGGCCGGTTCATGAGCCGGTGCGGGAGGCGGCCTCCAGCCGCCTGCTTCCCGCCCGGCCGTCGGCCGAGGCGAGCTGAGCCTCGATGTCGTCCAGGGCCCGGCGGGCCGTCGCGATGCGCTCCCTGACCTCGGTGGCCGGGTCGGGGCCCTTGCCGGGCGGCGGGACGCGTCCGGCCTCCTCCTCGATCTCACGTGCCTCGTCCAGGGAGTTGAGGACGACCCCGATGAGGACGTTCACCAGCACGAAGGAGGCGAGCAGTGCGTAGGAGGCGTAGTAGAGGATGCTGAGGCGGGAGATCTGCAGGCCCGCGCGGACGGCGTCGGTGAGGCCGTCGAGCGTGGTGAGCAGGAACAGGGTGAGGGCGGCGCGGCCCACGGAGCCGTAGTGCTCGGGGTCGGAGTCGGCGAAGCACACCCAGCCGACCATGGCGTACACGTACAGCACCAGCGCGCCGATGAAGAGGAAGCTGGCGGTGCCGGGCAGGCTGCGGCCGACCGCGATCAGCAGGATCCGCAGGTGGGGCAGGAAGCGGGCGGTGCGCAGCACGCGGGCGAGGCGCAGCAGGCGCAGGACGGTGGCGTTCTCGCGGATCAGCGGGAGGAAGGCGGACAGCACGATCGCGAGGTCGAAGAGGTTCCAGGGATCACGGAAGAATGCTTTCGGCCGGTCGGCGTACGCACCCGTCCGCAGCAGCATCTCGACCGTGAACAGGGCGAGGCAGCAGTGCTCCGCGGCCTGCAGGGCCTGCCGGTACTCGGCGGCGAGCCCGCTGTACGTCTCCGCGCCCATCAGGAGCGCGTTGAAGAGGATCACGCAGAAGGCGACCAACCCGAAGGCCTGAGCCTCCGTGACCACCCGGCACCGGGCCGCCAGTTCCATGCGGCCGCGGCCGGCCTGCATCGGGTCAGTCATCTCACTCCTCGTGCTGGTCGTGCGCGTCTTCGCCGGGGCCGGCGCCCGCTGGGCGCGGTGATCCGTTCTTCTAACGCCCCACATCCGATCGGCTTTCACCCCCACCCGCACGCCAACGCGCAGCGACCGCACCGGGTCGGCGGATCGGCCCGTCCCACGGCTACGCTTCGCACCTTCGGAGCAGACATCAAGCAGGAGCGTGCCCAGTGCTCGAACCGGTCCAGGCCAATCCCTTCCCCGACAGCCACGCCCCCGGCGAGGGTGCCCAGCCGCACCCGCTGCTGCGTCCGGTGCTGCCGCTGCTGGGGCGCTGGCACGGCCGGGGCCGCGGGGAGTACCCCACCCTGGAACAGGACTTCCGGTACGAGCAGGAGATCACCTTCAGCCACGACGGCCGGCCCTTCCTGCGCTACGAGGCGCGCGCGTGGCTCGTCGACGGGACCGGGGCCGCGGTGCGCCCCGCGGGGCGGGAGGCCGGCTGGTGGCGGGTGCTGCCCGACGCCTCCGTGGAGGTGGTGCTCAGCCATCCCACCGGGATCGTCGAGGTCCTGGTGGGGCGGGTCTCGGGCGAGGAGATCGAGCTGGAGACCAGGGAGGTGGCCCGGACCCCGATGGCCAAGGAGGTCACCGCTACCCGCCGCCGGTACGGGATCCACGACGGCGAGCTGGTGTTCGTGCAGGAGATGGCGGCGGTGGGGCAGCCGATGCAGCACCACCTCGCGGCCCGGCTCCGCCGGTACTGACGCACGCCGGCGGTTCCGCCGGTACGGATGCGCCGCCACCGATGTGCCGGTACGGACACGCCCGGCGGCGCCGGGTCGTGCCGCACGCGGGCGGGCCCGGTGGGCGCGCCGGAGCGGGGGCCGCCGGCGGGGGCGGGCGGACATCGGTGCCCGCCCGCCCCCGCGGGGAGACCTCAGTTCTTGCCGAGCAGGCCGTTCATCGTGTCGATCTCGGCGGACTGGGAGGCGATGATGGCGTCCGCCATGGTCTTGGCCGCGGCGAAGGAGCCCTCGCTCTTTTCCGTCCTGGCCATCTCCACCGCGCCTTCGTGGTGCTTGATCATCAGCTCCATGAACGCGGTGTCGAAGGCCTTGCCCGAGGCCTTGGACAGCTCGTCCATCTCCTCGGCGGACATCATGCCGCCGCCCGGTCCGTGCCCCTGCCCGTGCTGCGAGTGGTCCGTGGCGTCCGCGGACGGCACCGGCTCGCCCCACGAGGTCAGCCACCCGGACAGGGTCCTGATCTCCGGATCCTGGGCCTTCTTGATCTCCTCGGCGAGCCTCTTCACCTGCGCCGACTCGGCCCGGTCGGGCGCCAGGCCGGCCATCTCCACGGCCTGGCGGTGGTGAGGGATCATGCCCGTGGCGAAGGCCACGTCAGCCGCGTTGTGCTGACCGGCCGCCGTCACGGACGGGGAGGCGGCGGCGGAGTGTCCGTTGTGCCCGGTGGCGCCGCCGCCGTCCGCACCGCAGGCGGCCAGGACGAGGGTGGCAGCGGCCGCGGCGCCCAGGGTGGCGGCGCGGCGGACGGGGTTACGGCCGAGGGACGAGTGGTTCGAGGTCATGGTGGTGCAACTCCTTGAGCGAGGCGGTCAGGACGTGCCGGGGCGCGGCGCGGCCACCACCGGAGGAACCGGGGCGGGCGGGCGCCGTGCGGGGTCCTATATCCGCAGGAGTTGCAGTTCGGCCAGGTCGGGCGGCGCCCGGCCGGTGTACGCGGCGGCCGGGGCCGCGCCGGGCGGCGCCCCGCCGGGAAGGGCCTCGTCCACGGAGGCGACCAGCGGGGGCGGCACGTACGCCGAGCCGACTCCGGCCGCCGCACAGGTCCCGTCCGCGTGAGCGAGGTGCTCGGGCGCGCCGGCGGGGACGGAGCGGTCGGTCCCGCCGTGACGTTCGGCCGCCGGTTGCGCCGCACAGGCCGTCAGGTGCGTCGCGTGGGCCGCCGGGTGCGCCGCGTGGACGGATGGGGGCGCCGCGACGGGCACGGGCCTCGGCCCCAGACCGTGCATCGCCAGGACGCCGGCCAGCACCGCGAGCACCAGCAGGACGAAGCCCGGCCCGGCAGGGCGGGGGCGCGTACGCGGCACGGCGGCGATCATGCGCTCATCGTACGAGCCCTTGCCGGGCCCGGCCTGCCCGGTCCGCCTTTCGGCCCAGCCCGCCGCCCCGCACGGCCGGGGCGGCCGGGCGGGGCGGCGCCCGCTCACAGGGGCCTGGTGGGCCAGTCGAGGAGGCGCGCGCCGATGACGGCGGTGTGGAGGGTGTAGCGGTGCATGGGGGTGCGAGGGGTCGATGCCGGTGAGGGTGTGGACCCGCTCCAGGCGGTAGGTGAGCGCCCGTACGCTCAGCGACAGCCTGCGGGCGGCTTCGGCGGCGTTGCAACCGGTGTCGAAGTAGGCGGTGAGGGTGGCGACGAGCGGTTCGGCGCCGCCGCGTGCCTGCTGGAGCGGACCGAGCGTGGTGGCCACGAGGTCGACCAGGGCCTGTCTGTCGCGGGCCAGCACGGGGAAGACCAGCAGGTCGACGGCGCGCATCAGCGGTTCGTCGAAGCCCATGCGGTGGGCGACGTCGAGGGAGTTGAGGGCCTCTTCGTAACTGTGCCCGATGCCGACGACGCCCGGGCGGACCCGGCCGACGGCGACCCGGCCGCCCCCGGTGGCCGCATGGGAGTGCTCGGCGAAGTGGACGAGGACGTCGTCCTGGTCGCCCGGAGCGATGCACACCATGCGGCCGTCCTTGGTGCTGAACAGGATGCGGCGGCTCTCGAACCGGCCGAAGAGCGCCGCCGCCACCCGGCGGGGCACCTCGTCCGTCTCGTCGTACTTCTCCGGCCCCTCCGCCACGGCGACCGTGTGCGTACGGGGACAGGCGCAGTCCGAGGTGCTCCGCCCGCGCCGCGAGGTGGCCCGCGTCGCCGAGCCCGTGCAGCAGGTCGTCGATGAACTCCCGTCTCGCGGTGACCGCCTGGCGCAGCGCGATGTGCTGGGCCTGCTCGTACCCGGCGGCGAAGGAGTCGACGGCCTGCTCGATCACGGACAGCACGGTGTCCTGAGAGGCACCCGCGGGCCAGGCGGCCCGGGCGGCCCGCAGGTGTTCGCGGACCAGCAACCGCAAGCCGGTGCCCTTCGCGGCGGCCTCCGTGCCCAGGGCGTGGCGGGACCGCAGCTCCTCGCGCGTCAGCCGGCGGCCGGTGGCGCAGGCTTCGGCGAGGATCCGGGTGAAGCCGTCGAGGAACTGCTCGGGCGTGCTGTGCGCGGTCATGGGGCCCTCCTGGTGGCCTCGAGTCCTCCGGAGGGACCCGCAGCGGTGGTGGTCTCATCGGTGCGGCGCCCGTCCGGGGCCTGCGGCGGCCGTCCTGCGCCGCCGGGCCCGCCCGGGTGCGGGCGGGGCGCCGGCGTCGTGCGGGCGCGCCCGGGTCTCACGCGTCGGCGGGAACGGCCGGGGGCCTGCTGCCGGCCGCTACGTCCCCGGTCCGGGGGGACGCCGTGGCGCCCGGGCGGACGAGACCGGCGAGGCGCCCGGCGAGGTGCTCGGTGTAGCGGGCGGTGAGCGGTCCGGCGAGCACCAGGATGAGGACGTAGGCCGTGGCCAGCGGGCCGATGCGGGGTTCGGTACCGACGGCCAGCCCGGCGATGACGATGGAGAACTCGCCGCGGGCGACGAGGGTTCCGCCGGCCCTCCAGCGGCCGCCGCCCTTGATGCCGGCGCGGCGGGCCGCGTACCAGCCGGTGGCGATCTTGGTGAGGGTCGTGGCGATCGCCAGCAGGAGCGCGGGGACCAGCACCGGGGGGATGGCGGCCGGGTCGGTGGACAGGCCGAAGAAGACGAAGAAGACGGCGGCGAACAGGTCCCGTAGCGGCGTCAGCAGACCGCGGGCCCCCTCGGCGACCTCGCCGGACACGGCGATCCCGACGAGGAAGGCGCCCACCGCGGCGGAGACGTGCAGCCCCTGGGCGATCCCGGCGACCAGAAGCGTCAGGCCCAGGACGACCAGCAGGAGCAGCTCGGAGTTGTCGGAGGAGACCGCCCGGCTGATCACGCGTCCGTGGCGGAGCGCCAGGTACAGGACGGCGCCCACGGTGCCCAGGGAGATCAGCAGGGTGAGGGCGCCGCCCGCCAGGCCCGCACCGGCGAGCAGGGCCGTGAGGATGGGGAGGTAGAGGGCCATGGCGAGGTCCTCGATGACCAGGACGCCCAGGACGACGGGGGTTTCCCGGTTGCCGAGGCGGCGCAGGTCACCGAGGACCTTCGCGATGACCCCGGAGGAGGAGATCCAGGTGACGCCGGCCAGGGCCACGGCGGCGACCGGCCCCCAGCCCAGCAGCACCGCGGCGACGGCGCCGGGCACGGCGTTGAGGACGAAGTCGACCGCGCCGGAGGGGTATTGGGTACGGAGGCTGGCGACGAGTTCGGACGAGGAGTACTCCAGCCCGAGCAGCAGGAGCAGCAGGATGACGCCGATCTCGGCACCCGTCGCGACGAACTCCTCGCTGGCGCGCAGCGGCAGGAGGCCGCCGTGCCCGAAGGCCAGACCTGCCAGCAGGTACAGGGGGATGGGGGAGAACCCCACCCTGCCGGCCAGACGGCCCAGCAGGCCCAGGACAAGGATGATGGCTCCGAGTTCGATCAGCATGGCGGTCGTGTGATGCACGGGCGTCGGTCCTCCGGTCGGGTCGGTGACGGCGTCAGTGCCTCGGCGGCTGCTCCGGGCAGGGAGAGGTCACGGCCCGGGGCGGCACGCGGTGCGGCAGGTGTGCGGGTGCGGGTGTACGGGGTGCAGGGCTCGGTGCGGAGTGGGCTGCGGGGTGCCGCGGCCGGTACGGGCCGGGCCGGCGGTCGGCGGTCGGCGGTCGGGGCGGCGGGCGGCGGGGGCGCGCCCGGCCGCGCGTGGCCGGTCCCTGGGACGCCGGGGCTGCATGCGGGCGCACAGCGCGGATCGGCACCCGACGCGACGGCACGCCGGGGCTGCGTGCGGGACGGGGCGAACGGCGAGGCGGGCGAGGGCCCGGCGGTGGGGGGCGGACGGCCCGGTCAGGCGTGGAGCCCGGCCGTGGTGCTATCGGGCACGCTGTCGCGCGCGGCGTTGTCGATCCGTGCCGCCCTGGCGGGGTGAGCGGTCAGCCGGCGGGTCGCCGACGGGGCGGGGAGGCACGCCGCCTGGAACTTCCGGCCCATGTCGTCCCCCTCGTCCGTCTCGTCGCTCCGGCTCGTCCAGAGCCCTGGGACCGCCACGACCCCACAATGAGCACTCGTCCGCTCAATCGAGCATAAGCGTTTGATGAGGGAGTTTACCTTATGGCCAACGATGCATGACGGTCAGTCATCACTAATTCGGCAGGTCCGTCCGCCCACCGAGGTGGGGTGCGGGTGATGCCCCCGCCGTGGAGAGGAGGCGGAACCTCCGGCCATCGTGCCCTGCCGGCGGCTCCGTTCGCATTGCCGACTCCCGGCAGTCTTCATGCGACCTTGACGCGGTCGACGCGGTCGACGCGGTCGACGGGGCCGGCCGGACGTGAAGGGAGCGGGCCGGCCGACCGGCGGACTCCCCGACCTGCTCATCGCGGCCGAAACGGGTGCACCGCGTCACCGCGGCGCTCGGGGCGCGGTGGTGATGCTCCTGACCGGGGCGACCGACCGCGGCCCGGGACCGGCCGCCGTGACGCGGTCAGCGGCGGCGTCGGCATCAGCGTCAGCGGCGCCGGCCCCAGGCGATGCGACAGCCCAGGTACGCCGTGCCCACCGGCCCCAGGACGATCAGCGCGGTCAGCGTCAGCGCACTCGACACGGGGTGGCGTCCGCGGTCGACGCGCCCTGCGGGCTGCGCAGCATGAAGCGGGGCAGGGTGCGGGCGAAGCCGACGGCGCCCCCGAAGCAGACGGCCAGGGCGGCGAGCAGCAGCACGGTCTCCCGGCCGGTGACCGCCACCCAGGCCTCTTCGCTCACGTCCGGCCGGCCGGGTCCTGGTCCGGGGCCTTCTCCGGCGACTTCGCGGGGGAGGGCACGGCGGCGAGCAGGGGTTCGGACGGGGCGCGGCGGCGGGCGAACCAGGCGGCGGCGGGCTCGGTGTAACGGGCGGTCAGCGGCCCGATGACGACGAGGATCAGCACGTACGCGGTGGCGAGCGGCCCGAGCGCCGGTTCTATGCCGGCGGTCACGGCGAGGCCGGCGATCACGATGGAGAACTCGCCGCGTGCGACCAGGGTGCCGCCCGCCCGCCAGCGGCCCTTGACGCCGATCCCGGCCCGCTTCGCGGCCCAGTAGCCGGTGGCGATCTTCGTACCGGCGGTGACGACCGCGAGGGCCAGCGCGGGCAGCAGCACGGGCGGGATGCTCGCGGGGTCCGTGTGCAGGCCGAAGAAGACGAAGAAGACCGCTGCGAACAGGTCGCGCAGCGGGCTGAGCAGCGTGTGGGCCCCTTCGGCGACCTCGCCGGAGAGGGCGATGCCGACGAGGAAGGCCCCGACGGCGGCGGAGACCTGGAGCTGCTGGGCGATGCCCGCGACCAGCAGGGTCAGTCCCAGGACGACGAGGAGGAGCTTCTCGGGGTCGTCGCTGGAGACGAACCGGGATATGTGGCGTCCGTACCGCACCGCGACGAAGAGGACCGCGCCCGCCACACCGAGGGCGATGGCCAGCGTCGCACTCCCGGCCGCCAGGCTGACCCCGGCGAGCAGCGCGGTGATGATCGGCAGGTAGACGGCCATGGCCAGGTCCTCGAGGACCAGGATGCTGAGGATGACCGGGGTCTCGCGGTTGCCGACGCGCCCGAGGTCTCCCATGACCTTGGCGATGACCCCGGACGAGGAGATCCAGGTGACGCCGGCCAGCACCACGGCGGCGACCGGCCCCCAGCCCATGAGTAGCGCGGCGACCGCGCCGGGCACGGCGTTCAGGCCGAAGTCCACCAGACCGGCCGGGTACTGGGTCCTGAGGTTGGAGACCAGGTCACTGGCGGTGTACTCCAGGCCGAGCATGAGGAGCAGCAGGATGACGCCGATCTCGGCGCCGATCGCGACGAACTCCTCGCTCGCACCCATGGGCAGCAGCCCGCCGGTGCCGAAGGCCAGCCCGGCCAGCAGGTAGAGGGGGATCGGGGAGAACTTCAGGCGCCCGGCGACGCGGCCGAGCAGACCCAGCCCCAGGATGATCGCCCCGAACTCGATCAGGAAGACGGCGGAGTGCACCGGCGCTCACTCCCGTCCGAGGACGGAGGCCGCCGCGTCGACGCCCTCGCGGGTGCCGATCACGATGAGGGTGTCCCCGCCCGCGAGCCGGAAGTCGGGCGCGGGGGAAGGACGGGCCTCGGCGCGGCGCAGTACGGCCACCACCGACACCCCGGTCTCGGTCCGCATGCGGGTCTCGCCCAGCAGGCGTCCGTTCCAGTACGAGTGGGCGGACAGCTCGATGCGCTCGGCGACCAGGCCCAGGTCGGTGGTGTGCAGGACGTTCGGGCTGTGGTGGGCGGGCATCAGCGCGTCGATCAGCGCGGCCGACTCCGACCCGGTCAGGTGCAGCGACTGCGCACACGCGTCCGGGTCGTCGGCGCGGTACAGGTTCACGGTCCGCGTTCCGTCACGGTGGGCGATCACCGACAGGTGGCGGTGTTCGCGGGTGGTGAGGTCGTACTGGACCCCGATGCCGGGCAGTGGCGTGGTGCTCATCCGTGGAGCAGGCACAGCTCTGTCCCCCCTTGCTTCGCGTTCGGCAGTGGTGCGGCGCAGTCCTGACGGGAGGTCCTGACGGCAGACAGGGTCCCGAAGCCGCGCAGGGTCATGGTGCCACCTCGCCGAACGGGCGGGATATGGGTGCTGCCACGGATGGACAAGCTCCCCGGCGGACGACAGGCTGAGGCGGGGACACGGATCCCGTCGCAGGTCACCGTAGGCGCGGGGCCGTACCGGCGGGGACAGTGGAGGTGAGCGCCCGCCGGGGCTCGGAGGCGGGAACGAAGGGGAGGGACGGACATGTCGCTGTACTGGCGGATCTTCCTGCTCAACGCGGCCGTCCTCGTCGCCGCCGTCCTGCTGCTCCTCGATCCTCAAGCTCGTCGCCGAAGGCCACTCCTCGAAGGAGATCGGCGACCTCCTCGTCATCAGCGCCAAGACCGTGGAGCGCCACCGGGCCAACCTGCTCCAGAAGCTGGGGATGCGCGACCGCCTGGAACTCACCCGCTACGCCATCCGCGTCGGCCTGATCGAGCCGTGACGGATGGACCTCCGACCCGGGACACGGCCCGTGCATCACGCCGGCGAACCGGCAGGCGACCGCGCCCGGAGCGCCCGGGGAACGACGCTGCGCCGGCTGGGGCCGCTGCTGGCGTGGTGCACGGCCGTCACCCTCGTCCTGGGGCCGGCGGGCGCGGCCCTGCGGCAGCCGGTGACCCTGCCGGGGTGCGGTGCGTCCGCCGTACTCCTGACCGCCGTCGGAGAAGCGGCCCACCGGCTGGGACGGCGCCTGCGGCACGGCACCCGGAGAACACGCCGACGCGGACGCCCCCGATGTCCCCGGCACCCCAGCAGGCCCCGCACCCGTACAGGGGCGGACCTGATGCTCGTGTGCGGCGACGACGCGCTCGCCGTACGGCTGGCGGGCGACCCCACGACATCCACCGGCAGCTCGTCACGCTGCTGCTGCCCGACGCCGACACCACCGGCCCCGCTTTGCCGCGGACCACGAGGGCGGTCGAGGCCGAGGCACCGGACGCCACCGCCCTCCGCGCGACCCCGCGCTCGGCGACCCCACCGAGCGCCGGCTGCTCCAGCTCTTCACCGGCCTGTCGGCCCGCTCCTCCTACCGGTCCTGATCGCCGCCGTCTGGGAGCCTTCGGTTCCTTCCGCTCCGCCTCCGCCCTGCGCCGGCCGCCCCGCGGCACGGCGGACCACGTCGTCCTGCCGGGCCTCGGCCAGGTCGGCACCCGCGTACGGGCCCGCCTGCGCGAACTCGGAGTCACCGTCGTCTGCGTGGAGGAGGACCCCGAAGCCCGCGGCATCGCCCTCGCCCGGAGCCTGCGCGTCCCCGTCGTACTGGGCGACGTCACCCAGGAAGGCGTCCTCGAAGCCGCCCGGACCGACCGCGCCCACGCCCTCCTCGCACTCACCAGCTAGACACCACCAACTTCGAAGCCGTCCTCTGCGCACGCACCATCACCGCCGACCTGCGCGTGGCCCTGCGGCTCTACGACGACGACTTCGCCACCGCCGTCCACCCCAACCTGCGTGCCGCACACCCCCAGGCCCTCACCCGAAGCCGCAGTGTCACCTCCTTGGCCGCCCCGCCTTGGCCGGCGCCATGATGGGCCGACATGTCCTGGGGGCCGTACCCGTGGAACGCCGCGTCCTGCTTTCCGCCGCCGTCGACGTCGCCGGCCTGCCCCACCTCGAAGGCCGCACCATCGCCGACACGTTCCGGCCCGGACACCGGCGGGTCCTCGCCACCGACCCGTCCGAGCGCCGCCCCGGCCTGCGCACCACCCGGCTCGACGGCCGCAGCCACGTCAGCGGCCTCCGTCCTCGGCCCGGCCGACCGCGTCGTCATCGCCGCCACCCGCCTGGGCCTGGCCGAACTCCTCAACCACGCCGACCCCCCCGTCCCCGCCGGCCTGACCCGTGCACCCCGGCTCTGCTCCCCGCCCCCCGGGGCTGCCATGATCTCCCCTCGGACCATGGAGCCGCAGGAGTGGGAGGACCGACCGACCGTGACCGGCATCGATTTCCTGGCCTCGTTCATCGCGACGGGCCGCCTGCACGGCCTCGTCACCGGCTCTCCCCTCGGCGAGGTCGACCGGGCCATCCCCCACCGCTTCGTCGATGTCGTCGACGAGGGCGGCGAGTCCCTGCGCCGCGACTACGGATTCGTCGAGTTCTACTTCAACCTCAACCACGCCGGCAGGTGGGTGATGTCCGGCGGGTCGATCGAACTGCACCGCCTCGCGTTCGGCTACGACAGGGCGGCGGAGTGGGCCCGTGCCACGGGGGTCGACTTCCCCCGTTACGTAGCCTGGAAGGACGTCCAGGAGGCACTCGGCCGGATCCCCGGAGCCCCCGCATTCAAGGTGGCCGCCCAGGGAGGCTTCCTCGAACACCGGGCGGCGGGCGTCTCCGTCATCGTCGTGGACGACGAGGAGGAAGAGCGCGGCTACCACGCGGGCCACGGCGACCTGTGGAGCGTGAGCCTGTGGACGCCGGCACCCACGAGATGACCCCTCGCGGTCCGCCGCAGGCACGGCGAACCCGCTGTGTCATGAGTCTTGCGGCGAACCCGCAACGCGTACGAGGTCCCCTCGGGCCAGATGCTGTACTACAGGTCCGTCCTGTGCCGAACCTGACCGAGCACGTGGTCGAGGAGGCCGGGCACGTGCCGTCCGCCCAGGACGAGCTGCCGATCCAGCAGGCGGTTTCCTGTCTCGCACGAGGTTTCGCTGACGAGGGCGCATCCGTGGCAGGCCGACAGATTGAGTTGCGACGAGCCTTGGCGATCGCTCTCGATGCACACCGGGTCGTTCGAACAGACATCTGCGTCACTCAATGCGGCCAGCAGAAGGGGGAGGATCCTGTCCGGCGCGCCCAGTCGGACGAGCCCGCCGAGGGTTCCCTGTGCGTCCCCGGCCGCCGTGTAGATGAAGATGCCCGCGGTGCGGTCCGGCCGATCGGAGTGTGCGTAGATGCGCTCCTGGAGGGCCGCGGACGCGTAACCGCTCGCGAACGCGAGCCGGCGGATCAGCAGGTGGGAGATCGTGTGGAGCGCGACGAACCGAGGCTCGGGCACGTCCAGGCGCTGGGCCCACGGGCTCACGTCCCGGCGGCGCGCCAGGATGTCGGCCCGTGCGCGGACCTCGGGCAGGACCTCCCACTCGGACATCCGCTTCTCGTCGAACCGGAGGAAGATCCCCTCGCCGAACGTCTCGACGGCGGGATAGACGGGATTCCGTCGCCGGTCCGGACCGAGATCGGCAGAGATGAAATCGGAGTCGGCGTCGTGACGTCGGAACCCGCGCAGCGCTCTGACCTCACGGACCCGGCGCACCTGGCCCACACCGACGAGTCGGCTGGTGAGGGCTGAGAAGCGATCCGCAGTGGCGGGCATCCGCCAGCCGTCGACGACGAAGTCGCCCGCACCGTGGTCCCTGCCGCCATCGAGTTTCTGGACGAAGGCAGCCCATTCACCGTCCTTGAGGTCGAGGAGTGGGGACTCGCCGGAGTCCTCACCGCCGGCGGCAAGGGCGAGGACGTCTTCCGGCGACACCCCCTCGATCTCGTCCGCGATCCATCCGGCCACCATCTCCGCCTGCGGGCCGCCGTTGTCGGCCACCACTTTCTCGAAGTACACATGGCCCCGGATCAGGTCCGTCGTCCGCTCGGACCGGGGACGTTCCTCAGGGATGTCGAGCGCCGAGAGACGATCCGCGATGTAGTTGCCGGTGGCACCGCGCTGAACGGCGGCGAGGTGGTGATCGCAGACGTGATCGGGCTTCGGGTCCTCCCACGGCTGGGTGCCCTCGCAGCGGATGCCGTCCCGGTGCAGCGACTCATTGCCGACCAGCTCGGAGAGCGGACGGGACCGGCCACACCCGGTGCACTGGACGCGGAGCGACCCCAACCCCTCCCCGAGCCGGGACGAGCGTACGAACTTCAGTTCCTTGTATGCGCGGCAGAACCGCACGGCGTCGCTGACGCCTCCGTCGTTGCCACGGTGTGCCCACTTGAACCAGGGGATGTCCTGGATGTGACTGCCCTTCCGGCACACGGCGACGTAGCGCATGGGCACGAGCGTCCCGCCGCACTCGCAACTGTTGGTGAAGCGGCCCTTGTTCTTGCCGGTGAACTGGGAGAGCTTGGTGCACCTCTCACAGAACCGCCAGGCAGGGAACCGCCAGTAGAGCAGGTGCGGGGTCCCCTTGGCCGCGCGCCCCGAGTGGGCCGGTGCCTGGCGCAGGACACCGGCGCCCAGCCGTGAGAGGAGCCGTTCGCAACTGATCTCGGGGGCGAACCTGCGGTCCCACCACGAGGTGTCGGGTGCGATCAGGGACTCCCCGAGCACATCGACGATGGCCCCCACACCGAACGGTGAGAGCGTTTCCGACAACCGCAGGTCATGCAGGATGCGTTCCACGGTCGCCTCCTTCCATCGGCTCACGAACCTGCACGGCGACCTTCGGCTCGACCGACCGCATCGAGTCGGCGACGAGCCACCCCTCGCCCCGCTGACCGAACCGCTTCAACAGAGCGTTGTCGTCCGACTTTCTTCGGTCGTACAACAGTGTGGATCCGGCCTCCCGCGCCAGGCGCGCGCGGCGGTCCCAGTCGCACAGGAGCCGCCGCACCTCTTCCTCGGTCTCCTCGGTCTCTGCACCGTCGGAGCGGCTCACCAGGTCGAGGAACGTCGCGACGAGCCCGTCGACCGCCCCGCGCATCCGATCGTCGGAGAGGTCGAGACGTGACGCGCGATCGTTTTCGGCGAGGGTGGAGAACGAGTGCCTCAGCAACGCCACGAGTGCGCCGGCGAGCGATCGTCCGCGGGACGCCACCGACCAGGGGGTGACGCTCGTCGGTTCGACGCTGCGGTAGAGCGCTTCGTGATAGCCGCGGAACGTCTCGAAGTGCGAGCGGTCGCGCGCACGGTTCGAGCGGAACAGCGTCGTGACGATGCCGTTGTTGCGCCCGCGGCCGACCCGGCTGGTGGCTTGGATGTACTCGGCGGTCGTCTTGGGCTGGCCGACCATCAGCATCAGTGCCAGTCGTGGGATGTCGATCCCCACGGACAACATGTTGGAGGACAGGACCACATCGACGGCCCCGTCCCCGTCGTCCACGCTCCGGTTCAGTTCGCGCAGATCATTGGGGAGTTCCTCCGGACCCCGTCGGCTGGTCAGTTCCAGGACCCGGTCGGCCTGGACCCGACGCAACGGCAGGCCCAAGCGCTCCGAACGCGGTTCCAGGCGCCCGTTCACATCGTCGACGACGAGCGTCCCCGAGCGACCGAGCTCACGGAGACTGTTGTGGTACATCACGGCCGTCCAGTAGGAGTCCCGAGTCGTCTCCGGATCGGGTGCTCCGGCGAGCACCTCGGGGATCTCGACCATCGGAGCGGTCGCGGCGATCACCGCGGAGACCTGGGAGAGGGACTGCGGCATCAGCCCGACGTACATACGGCCCTCGCCGCTCTCCACGGGTCGGGAGAAGAAGGTCCGGTCGCCGTCGAGCCCCGCCGGGGGGTACAGGGCGACGCTGCGCCCGTACAGCGCCCGGACCTGCGCGTCCGACGCGCGGATCGTGGCCGTCGAGGCGACGATCTTGGGAGCCGATCCGTTCTTGCCCAGGAGCATCTTGACCACGGCGTCGAAGACCGCGACCGTCGTGCCGAGCGGCCCCGACAGCAGGTGCAACTCGTCCTGGATGATCAGGGAAGGCTGCCGGAACGACGTGTCGAGGCCGAGCAGACGGCCCGCCTCCGGCTTGAACTGGAGACGGGCGAACTTGTCCACCGTGGCCAACAGGATCGTCGGAGGATCCTCGTAGAGCACGTCATCGACCACGCCCACGGGGAGCTCGTCACGGAACCGGCAGTCCTCACGGGTGCAGTGGACGACGACGTCGCGGCCGACGAGCCGGAAGCCGTACCGAGCCCGGTCGTGGGACTTGGCCTCGGGCAGGAGCGCGGCGCCGCACCACGGACAGCTTTCGACCTGGAACCTGTTCACCTCCTTGGGCCGGGATGCCTTGTGCAGGCGCTCCAGGGCGCCCTCGGCGTCGTCCCTCGTGGCAGGGGTGACCTCGTTGCCGACCCACAGGCCGATGGAGAACCGGGCCATGCCCTTCACCCGCGGGTCGCCGCGACGCAGGACCTCCATGGCGCAGACGAGGGAAGCCGCGCGCTGGAATTGCTGTGACGTCAGGAGACGGAGCGTGTACCGAGTGATCACCGCGGTACCGGCACCTGCGACGCCGTGCACGATCCGGCGATGGAAGATCTCGATCGCCGCCAAGCCCAGGTAGGCCTCCGTCTTCCCTCCGCCGGTCGGGAACCAGATCAGATCGACGAGCTCGCGGTCGTCGTGCCTCTCGTCGACGGTCGACGCGAGGGACACCAGCAGGAAGCCGAGCTGGAAGGGGCGCCAGCGGGGCTCCTCCACCGCTGCCGGGTCCTTGCCGTTCTTGATCGCTGTCTGACGTAGCTGCAGCCGCATCGCGGCCATCCCGAGCGCGAACGCCTTCCTCAAGGCGTCCTGGTCCGTGTCACGCAGCAGGTCCACACCGGCTTCCATGCGGCGCACGGCGATGCGCGCCCGTTCGGTGATCGACTGGGCTGCAGGAGCGTCCTCTGCGTGCTCACCGACCCGGTCCTCCTGCTCCGCGACCCAGTCGGAGAAGGACGCGACGAATACGTCCAGTGTCGGCAGGACCGCAGCGGGCTCCGCGTGGATCCGCTCCAGGAGGTCGAGGCGGAGCGCCTTCTCCGCCTCGGATCCGGGAGCGAACCCTGTGGTCTCGACCGCGGGGACGACATACGCCGGTACGGGATCGAGAAAGACACGCGTGCACGCGCCGTCCCGCAGGTCCCAGTCGGCCGCCATGCCGTGGCCGACCGCGTACACCCTCTTGTCCCGGTAGCGCAGCCGTAGTTCGGCGGACTCCTCGTCCAGATCGAGCGACCGGGCGCCGTCGTACTCGAAGATCTGCCCGTCGCGGGCGGGGGTCACCCCGAGTGCGATCTGAAAGAGCATCAGGGCGATGTCGGACCGGTCGTTGCCCGTCGACTTGGACAGCACGCGCGCATGCACTGTCACGAGATGGACGTCGCCGTACGGGCGCCATCTCGATCCGATCTCCAGCTCCACCTCTCCCGCCCGGAACTCGTACGGGGGGCGCTTGCCGGACAGCTCGATCCCGTCGAACCGGAAGGGCCGGCGCTGCCAGCGCGGGGGCCCGTCGCCTGTCACCGGCTGGTAGGTGCCGCCCGAGAAGTCGCACGAGACGGTGTCCCGGTCCGTGACGAAGGAGATCGCCACCGACGAGGGGCGCCAGTCTTCGGCCAGCGGCACGCCGGCGTCGGCCTCCTCCACGTCTCCCTCGGTGACATCGGCCGAGACCTCCACCCCCTCGTCGCCGTCCCCGGTACCCGCCGAAGACCCGGCGGGGAACAACATCCCGACGGCGTACTGCCGGTCCGGCATGTTGGTGACTACCTCGTCCTCGCCGCTGTCCGGTCCGACGTACGCCGCACGAAGGTGATCCAGCGCGAGGTCCTGCGCCTTGGTCCTGCTCATCGGGTCACCGCCCGCTGGGGGAGCAGCTGCTGGAGACGTCGTCGGTCCTCCTTGGACGCGACGATGTGCAGGGAGACGCGAGCACGCGTGACCGCCACGTAGAAGGCCGCGGTCCCGGCGTCGTCGTAGGTCCGGGGAAGGTTGCACACGATGATGTGCTCCGCTTCGAGACCCTTCGCGTACCTCGGGCTCGTCACGATGTGTCCGCGGGGCATCTCGTGGGGAGCCGCGGTCGACGTCGTGCTGATGATCCAGATGTCAGGACCGCGGACCCCGTCGGCCAGCAGTCGGCGTGCCACGGAGTCGGCCGCGGCGAGGTCGGCTTCGGCATCAGGAGTGTGCCACTGGACCCGCTCCCCGTGGACGATGCCCGGATCGCCGACGTCCGCCGCGAGGTATTCCTGCACCATGTGCACGATCGCTCGCGTATTGCGGACGTTGAGGTCCAGGTCGACCGACAGCGCTTCGGGGGCGATCAGTTCGAAGACGTCCCGGTCGAAGCCCCCGTCGACGTGTGCCTGGTTGTTCATGTCGAGGAACATGCGCCACCGACCGCCGGCCCGTCCACTGACGACGACTGCGTCGAGCAGGTCCATCGCCTCCGCGGTCATCAGGTCCTGTGCCTCGTCGACGAACACAGCGTCGTAGCCCTTGGTCGGCCGCAATCGGTCGAACGGGACCACGTCGATGTTGCGACCGGTCACGTGTGGGGCGAAGAAGCGCACGAGTTCCGGGGACCGGAAGGTCACCAGTACGGACCTCCCCTGGTCCGCCTCCTGTTTGGCAGCCTCGACGAGGACGAGGGACTTGCCCGTCCCGGCACCTCCGAACACCATCACGCGAGGGTTGCGGGCAAGCGATGCGAGGACCCTTGCCTGGCTCGCCGTGGCGCGGTTCTGTTCCTCGATGACCGCCCCGCGTTGCGCGTCGATCACGGGCATCCGCGTGAACTCGCCGAACAATCGGGCCCGAAGGTCCTCGATCCTCGCGAACCTCCGGCCGACAGGAGGCTTGCGCGAGGCCGCCGCGACGGCGTCGAGCGCACGGGTCATGTGCTCCCTGCTCATGGCGTCCTTCGCCAGCCAATGGGTCGGCTGCCATTCGACCGAGTGCGGGAGCGGCTCGGTGTCGGGTGTGACGACGACGGCCTCGTGGGCGAACCAGCCGATGCCCTCCTCATGGAGGATGTCCCGCAGCGCGTGCATGGCGGAACGGGCCTGCTCCATCGGGGAACCGGCCAGCTTGTGCCAGTCGTCGCGACGGTCGACGCTGTACCAGGCCCCGTCGAATTTCCTGACGCCCCCGCCCTTCACCTCGACGAGGATGACGACCTTCTTCCAGAGGATGACGAAGTCCGCCTCCGCCTGCTGCTTGTAGGCGTGGGACCGCAGCTTCACCGAATGGAAGGCGACTGCGTCGGGGTCGCCCTCCATGTCTCGGAGCAGACGGGCGACCCTGCGTTCGGCGTCGCTGTCCGCGTTCCTCTCGATATCAGCAAGATCGGGAACGAGGATCACGCGCGTTGTTCCTTCCACAGGTCTTCGTACTCGCGGTACCCGAGCAATTCGTTGACGTCGCCGAAGTTGTCCGCCATGTCCACAATGAGGCACTCGGGTTTACCGCCGTTGGCGAGGCCGCGCAGACCACGTCCGGCCATCTGGATGTAGGCGTTCGGGCTGAAGGTCGGGCGAGCGATGTACAGGGCGCGGACGCCCGGGGCATCGAACCCCTGGATCAACAGGTCGCAGTTCGTGAGGACGCGGATCTCGTTCTTCTTGAACTTCGTGATGATGTCGCGGCGTTCCTGTCTGCCGGTCTGTCCGCTCACCGCCGCCGCCTCGACCCCGCGGTACCTCAGCGTCGCGGCGAGCACCTGGGCCGACAGGACGTTCGGAGTGAACACCAGCACCGGCCAGTCCTCGTTCAGACCCATGATGTGGTTGACGAGGGTGGCCATGCGGGCCTGGTCCCGGCCGATCCGCTCCATGACACTGGGGCTGACCCTGCGCTGCTCCGTGGCCTCGGTGATCTCCTCAGGCCGGAGCTGGACGTCGATGCCGTTCAGCACCTGGTGCTCGACCCGCGCGAGTACGCCGATCTCCGCGAGCTGCTTGTACGCATCCGAGTCGAAGGCATTGAGCTTCTGGTTGCCGAACCGGTTCGCGAGGGCCGTCGTCGCCGCCTCGGACGTCCCCTTGAACGGTGTCGCGGACAGACCGACCAGGGGGCGTGCCCAGCCGCGCCCGGCCACGCCGAGCCAGTCCAGGATGCGCGTGTACCGCTCGGAACCGCCCGCACGATGCCCCTCGTCGACGATGACTGCCGACGAGTCGGCGAGCCACGCGTACTCCGGACTGCCGAGGATGACGTCGAGCTTGGCGTCCGTCGCGACGACGAGGCTGAACTCCGTGTCCGGTTCGTGGACGGTGTTGCCCTCCCAGAGCCGCCCCACCGTCAGCGGCCGCTCGTCCGCGAGCCCCCGCCAGACCGTCGTCCAGGTCTGCACCGCCTGCTCGCACAGCTCCAACGACTGTGCGATCCACAGGACCGGCCCCTGCAGGGCACCCTCGATGAAGAGCCTGAGGACGGTCTCCGCCGCGACGCGCGTCTTACCTGCACCCGTCGGGAGTTCCATCATCGCCTTCTGATGACGACCGTTCGCGTCGGGCTGGACAAGTACATTCCTGAGCTTGCCGCTGATCTCCTCCTGGAACGAGTGGAGGGGGTTGAGCTTCACGGCGCCCGGGACGACGAATTCGTGCTCCTGGCGCTCGTTGCGGCGGCCCGCGTACTTGGTCCCGAAGCCCATCTTCCGCAACCACGAGATGGCTGCGGGGCCCCCACCCCACGCACTCGGCACGTCGGGGAAGCCCTCCTGCCGGAACAGATCGGCGAGCAGCTTGATCGAGTCCGATCCGTACACAGTGAGGAAGAGCTCGGAGACGGAGGCGTCGCCATCGAGCAGTCCCTGTGTCTCCAGAGCCTGCCACAGCCCCTTGGGCAAGGCCTCCCGCAGGTCGTCCGGCCCGAAGTAGACGTCGAGCCGCTCGGCGTCGGTGGAAGCCGCCTTTGCTTCCTGCCGAAGTCCCTCGAGCCGGTGGTCGAGACCCGTTCTGAGGACGCCCTCGAGCTCGGCGTTCGTCAGCCGGAGCTCGAACGCGTCGTTGACGCAGCCGAGGAGTCGCCGCTCGTCGGCATCGCCGCGTACGACCAGGGCCGACCCGTCGAGGTGCCAAGGCAGCGGTTTGTCCTCGACGCCGTCCTCTGTCGTCACACGCTTGACCACCTGGATCGCCCGGGCGACCGTCGCGTTGGTCAGCTTGTCGGCGACGTGCGTGCTGCGCAGCCCGGTGAAGACGTCGACGACCCGCTCGCTGCCCTGCTCCCCGTCGATCACCATCGAGAACGCGAAGCTGTCCTCGAATCGCCGGCACCCCACCGAGGCCACGAGTTCCAGCGCCTGGGCATCCGTCACGCGCAGGTACGGACGCTGACGCGAGGAGAGGAACTCCTGCTGCTCGTCCGTCGTGGCGAGGTAGACGGACGCGGGGGAACGCGACTCGGTGGCTCGCTTCACCCGGGCGGGAATGCTCGGGGGATGGCCACCCGGATAGGCGATGCTGCACGCCGTCGTGATGAACTCGACGAGGAGGGTGTCCTCGATGTTGGGCGGGAACAGCTCGGCTTCGAGTGCTTCCCTGAGCACGGGAGCGGGTACGGCTTCCAGCTCGTCCGGCAGGCCCAATGCCTCGGGGACCTGGCGTGGTCCGCGGAACAACGGCAGGAGCTTCTCGTACTTGACGAGAGACGGGGCGACGACGTCGGCCGGCCGACGGTACCCGCGGTTCGAGTGGAGCAGACCCGCACGGTCCACCGCCCAGCGAACCGGTGACGGCACGGAATGGGTCCGGCCCGTGTCGAGGTCCTCGCACGTCCATTCGGCGTCGCCGGTTTCGAGCAGGCCGACGGTCCAGCTCTCGCGCAACTTCGGGGATGCATCCGAGTCGAGCAGGATGGACAACATGGAGAACGGCCCCGGGCCCTCGCCGGGAAGGAGGTCGATGTTCTCGATCGGCCGTTCGCCGGGACCCTGATCGGCGTTGAGCGTTGCGACGACCCACTCCCGGTACTGCGCTAGCGCCGGCTCGTCCTCCGCGAAATATCTGCGCCTCGGCGCACGGACCACACCCAGCTCGTGCGCAACCTCGGGCATGCAGCGCCGTCGGTCCAACGTCCTTGATGCGTGCTCGTCGCCCAAGGGTTCGGAGAGGTCGAAGACCGTGCGCGGCCAGGCCCATCCACCGTCACGGGTCGGCACCTTGACCGTGGCCGGGTGGCCGGCCAACACCTTGCCCGCTTCGCGAGGAGGCAGTCCGAGAACGGCGTCCCAGAGCTTGGAGAGTTCGTCGTCGCCCGAGGAACCTGAGAGCGTGGCAAGGCGCGCGTTGAGGATCGCGCGCGGGTCCAGATCCCGGAAACCGACCTGTCTGAGGCCCTCGTCGACACCGGGCTGGGCCAGGAAGCCGGGAGAGACGAAGATCGCTCCCTCGATCTCGACGCCCTCCTCCTGGTGCAGGAAAACGACGCTCCTGTCCGCGAGTGACCGCATTCCCTCGGTGGTCGGGACGACCTTGGCCCGATAGACCTCGGACTGGGGCTTGTACCCGAGTACGAACTTGAACGCGTTGGCCGAGGACACCGTGTCCGGCCCCTCGGCCCACTCGCGCAGCCAGGAGAGCAGTCCGCGTTTCGGGAGTTCCTCCAGGGCTCGCTTCAGGTCCCTGTCCGTCGCGTCGATGCCCCCGTGCGGACTGGCCGCTATGAACAGCTGGCGCAGACGGGTGATGCGCTGGGGCGACGTGTAGCACCGCCAATGCGGCACGTCGGCGGCGGTGTGCGTGGAGTTGCTCCACGCACGATGGACGTCAGGCTGGGCTTGGACGGCGAAGTCCAAGGGGCGCAGGATGTCGGCGTTCACCAGGGTCCCCGTGGCGTCGGGTACCAGGTCGACGCCCGCAGCGGTCTCCGGCACGTGTGCGCAGAGCAGCTTGTCGCCGAATGACAACGGCTCCCGTCCTCGCGCCGGCATGTAGTCGAGGTGTGCGGCAGGGTCGTCGGGCTGCGTCACCTGCGGCAGCACGTCGACGAACATGTCCGAGAGCGTGGCGAGGATCTCCCGGTTGTAGTCGTTCTCCAGCAACGTGGTCCGATCGTCGTTCACGCTCCACGGAGCGTTGAAGAGCGCGGACGCAGACGTCTGGTCCTGGAGCGGGAAGTAGGACCAGAACCGTCCGATGCGTTGCCTAGCGTGGCGCTTCGGGATGGCGACGGTGACCTTGACCTCCGTACGGGAAACGGCCTCACCGACTTCCTTGCGCGCTGCCATGGACGGTGCGTGCATGCGGTCGGTGACGATCCACTCGTCGCCGCCACCGTCCGGGGTCTCGATCTTGAAAACCCCGCCTCCGAAGTCGCGAGAGGTGTGGCTGGTCCGGAAGCCGTCCGGGCCGAGCACCCTGAGCCTGACCTGGCGCACAGCGCCGACGAAGAGCAGGAACTCCGAGGCGAACGACTCGATCTCCCGACGGAGTCGGCCGAGGTTGGCGGCGTGCGGAAGTTTCACGACGGTGGAAGCCCACTCGGCGAGCTCCGCGAGGATCGGGTCCTCGGCGAACCTGGCCAACGGGTCGACGACAGTGGGTGTGCGCAGGATCGGATAGCGCCTTGCGGTGGACGTGATCCGGCCGATCTCGGACCGTGCCGTGCGCGAGTTGAACTCGAACGACACCGATCGGCTGAACACCTGTGGCGCGTCCGACACGGCCAGGACGGACTTGAACCCCAACCCGAAGCGCCCGATCTCGTCACCTCGTTTGCCGCTGAGGTGTGCGTGCGTGATCGCGGTGAGTCCGTTCTTGGAGAATGGGCGACCGGCGTTGGCACAGTAGAGGGTCTGATTCTCCGGGTCGAGGACGATCTCGACCCGCCCTGCGAAACCACTTCGGTCGTCACCGACCCCCGACATGGCGTCGGCGGCGTTCTGGACGAGCTCCAGCAGTGTCCGATTGGCATACCCGCCGACCCGGATGGACTCCTCGTGATTGGCGTGCTCGGAGACGAGGTGCGCGTTGGCCCGGTAGGAGGCGAGAGCCCTCTCGAACTGATCCCCCACTTCCCCCACGAGGCCCGCGTCCGGCGTCCAGGACTGTGGCGTGATCGTCACGGGCGACCGCTCCTCATCTCGAATGCATCCGAGCCGTCGGAAGATACAGGCCTGCTCGGAGCGGCTCCAACTCCCGGGGAAACAAGCTCGATCGGGCGCGATATCGCCTCGCGAGCGATGTGGGGAGGATCGCCGGATGGACGGACATGCATGCAGCCGCCGGACCGCTCGACAGCGCCACGACCGTCTCTCGGCCCAGCCCCATCCCAGTGTCGCAACCTTGACCCCTATGTCGTCGCTCGGTGGCCGGACGTGTGCAACCCGGCATAGTCCGACTGCACATGAATCTAGACGATGCGACCGACGTAGACGCCATGAATCCGGATCAAGGGACAGGTCTGATGCGATCGCTGCTCAAGGGTGTTCCGAACCTGATTCGATCATGCAGGTGGATCGGTCATGAGGCTGTGTCCAGATGTTGGTTACTGCCGCATCCGTAGCCGACCTAGGCGGCGGGTCTCCCGGCAGGTCGCCCTCGTTCAGGGCGCGCACGTCGTCAGCAGGCCCTCGTCGTTGCCTCGGCCATCCCTCCGGACGTCGCGTGCTCGAAACGCAAGCTGCTGAACGTTCCTACAGCCAGTCGCGCTTCTTGAAGATGACGTACAGGCTGACGCAGACCACTGCCATCAGCAGGATCGCGAAGGGGTAGCCGGCTGCCCACTTCAGCTCGGGCATGGTCTCGAAGTTCATGCCGTAGATCGTGCCGACCAGGGTGGGGGCGAAGAGGATGGCGGCCCATGAAGAGATCTTCTTGATCTCTTCGTTCTGTTCGAAGCCGGCTTCGGCCAAGGCGCGCATTTCGGCGTTCTGTTGTTGGGAGACCAGGGTGGCGTTGACCGTCAGGATTTCCGTGAGGGCCTGGCGGAAGCCGTCCACGCGTTCGCTGGTGTGCGTGACGTGGTCGGCGACGTCGCGGAGGTAGCGCTGGAGCTCCTCGTCCGTGCCGTACTTCGCGAAGCCGGCCATCAGGCCGTGGAGCATGCCGACCAAGGGGCGGGTCGCGCGCTGGAACTCGACCATTTCGCGGGAGAGTTCGTAGATGCGGCGGGAGACCGCCGGGTCGCCGCGGAAGACCTCGGTCTCGATCTCGTCGATGTCCGTCTGGACGCCCTCCACCACCGGGGCGTAACCGTCGACCACCGAGTCGAGGATGGCGTACAGGGCGGCCTCCGGTCCCAGGCGGAGGAGTTCGGGGGTCTTCTCCATGCGGCGGCGGACGCTGGAGAGGTTCGGGGCGCCGCCGTGGCGGACGGTGATCAGGAAGTCCGGGCCGACGAAGATGTGGAGCTCGCTGAACTCGACCTCCTCCTGGGCGTCCAGGTAGCGGGCCGCGCGCAGGACGACGAAGAGGGTGTCTCCGTACCGCTCCAGCTTGGGGCGCTGGTGGGCCTCCAGGGCGTCTTCGACGGCGAGTTCGTGGAGGTTGAACTCGGCGGCCAAGGAGTGGAGTTCGGGTTCCGTCGGGCGGTGCAGGCCGATCCAGGCCATGCCGTCGGGCTGTTCGCGCAGCTGGCGGAAGGTGTCGGCCAGGGAGGTGGGGGAGGCGATCCGGCGGCCGTCGCGGTAGACGGCGGAGTCGATCACGCTGCGGTGGTGGTTCGGCGGGGCGGCGGCCGGGGGTGCGGGGGGCGGGGTGGACGCGGGAGGGCCCGCGGGAGGGGTGACCGGGGCGGAGGCGGGGCGGCGCCATCCCAGGCGCCTTTCGGACGGCGCGGGTGAGGGGCGGCGGTCTGGGCGCTCCGACATCGCAGGTCTGCTCCCGGTCGAACGTGTGTTTACGGGCAAGGTGCAGGATATATGGGGGAAAGGGGCATCGGTCTTCGCTCGGGCGGGGTCCGTCCCGGATTCCCGGCGCGGACACTTCTCTTGCGGACAGAAGATGTCCGCAAGGGGCGGTTAGCTTGCTGCCATGGCCCCCAGGACGACGCACTCGCATCCCGTACTCGGCACCCGCGCACTGAACCGTGCCACGCTCGCCCGCCAGCTGCTGCTCAGCCGCGCCGAGATGTCCGCGCAGGACGCCGTGACCCACCTCCTCGGACTGCAGGCGCAGAACGTGAAACCGCCGTACTTCCAGCTCCACGCCCGCCTCGCCGGGTTCCGGCCCGCCGAGCTGGCCGGGCTCATGGAGTCCCGGGAGGTGGTCCGGATGGTCACCATGCGCTCCACCATCCACACGCACACCGCCCACGACGCCCTCACCCTGCGCCCGCTCGTCCAGCCCGCCCGCGACCGCGAGGTGAACTACTTCCGCAAGGGGTTGGACGGCGTCGACCTGGAGCGCCTCGGCGCGTGTGCCCGCGACTTCGTCGAGAGCGAGCCGCGCACCATGGGGGAGATCCGGGAGGCGCTGCTCGCGCAGTGGCCCGGCGCGGACCCGCAGGCCCTGTCCGTCGCCGCCCGCTGCCGGCTGCCGCTCGTGCAGGTCACGCCCCGCGGGGTGTGGGGGCGCAGCGGGCAGGTCCGGCTGACCACGGTGGAGCGGTGGCTGGGGCGGGCCGCCGGGCAGGCGCAGCCGGTGGACGAGGTCGTGCTGCGCTACCTCGGCGCCTTCGGGCCCGCCTCCGTCAAGGACATGCAGGTCTGGGCCGGCCTGACCCGGCTCCGCGAGGCCTTCGAGAGGCTGCGGCCGGGCCTGGCCGTCTTCCGGGACGGGAACGGCGTCGAGCTCTTCGACCTGCCCGACGCCCCCCGGCCCGACCCGGACACCCCCGCGCCGCCGCGCTTCCTCCCCGAGTTCGACAACCTGCTGCTCTCGCACGCCGACCGAAGCCGCGTGGTGGCCCCCGAGATCAAGGGCCGGACCTGGACGGGGAACCAGGCCCACCGGACCCTGCTGGTCGACGGGTTCCTCGCCGGGCTGTGGAAGCCGGACGGGGCGGGGGTCACCGTCGAGCTCTTCGGTACGGTCTCCCGGGCCCGCAAGGACGAGATCGTCGCCGAGGGGGAGCGGATGATCGCCGCGATGGCGGACCGGGACCCCGACCCCGACGCCGATGCCGCCCCCGGCGCCGACCCCTATGCGGACGCCGCCGCCCGCCCGGGCTCCGTACGCTTCGGGTCAATCCACGGCTGACGCCGCTCTGGTGGTCCCTTCGCCGGACACGGCACGATGCCTGGCATGACCGAAAGCACGCAGCACAGCACCCGAGACGCCGCCGCCGACGAGTTCCTGGCCGCGCGGGACTTCCTGCTGGAGCGCCGGGGGGACTACGAGGCCGCCCGCGCCGGCTTCACCTGGCCCCGGCCGCACCGCTTCAACTGGGCCCTGGACTGGTTCGACCGCATCGCCACCGGCAACGGCGCCGACGCCCTGCGGATCGCCGAGGAGGACGGCACCAGCCGCAGCGTCTCCTTCGGGGAGCTGGCCGTACGGTCCGACGCGGCCGCCAACTGGCTGCGCGGCCAGGGGGTCGCCGCGGGCGACCGGATCCTGGTCATGCTCGGCAACCAGCGGGAGCTGTGGGAGGTCGTGCTCGCCGCGATGAAGCTGCGCGCCGTCGTCATCCCCGCCACCCCGCTGCTCGGCGCGGCCGACCTGCGCGACCGCATCGGGCGCGGCCGCGTACGCCACGTCGTCGCGCGCGCCGAGGACACGGGCAAGTTCGGCGAGGTGCCCGGCGGCTACACCCGCATCGCCGCCGGGCCGGAGGTCCCGGCCGGCTGGCGGCGGCTGGAGGACATGTACGCGGCCGACGCCGACTTCACGCCGGACGGGGAGACCCTCGCCACCGACCCGTTGATGCTGTATTTCACCTCCGGCACCACCGCCCACCCCAAGCTGGTCGAGCACACGCACGCCTCGTACCCCATCGGGCACCTGTCCACCATGTACTGGCTCGGCCTGCGCCCCGGGGACGTGCACCTCAACATCGCCTCGCCGGGCTGGGCCAAGCACGCCTGGTCCAGCCTCTTCGCCCCCTGGAACGCCGGGGCGACCGTCTTCGTCCACAACTACGCCCGCTTCGACCCCGAGCGGCTGATGGCCGAGATGGACCGGCACGGCGTGACCACCTTCTGCGCCCCGCCGACCGTGTGGCGGATGCTGATCCAGTCCGACCTCACCAAACTGGCCACGCCCCCGCGCGAGGCCGTCGCCGCCGGGGAGCCGCTCAACCCGGAGGTCATCGAGAAGGTCCGCGAGGCCTGGGGGATCACCATCCGCGACGGGTTCGGGCAGACGGAGACCACCCTCCAGGTGGGCAACTTCCCGGGCGCGCCCGTCAAGCCCGGCTCGATGGGACGTCCGGCGCCCGGCTACAAGATCGTGCTCGTCGACCCGGCGACCGGCAAGGAGTCCCCCGACGAGGGCGAACTGTGCGTGGACCTGCGCACCGGGCCCGCCGGTGTGATGACGGGCTACCGTGACGACCCCGAGCGCACGGCGGAAGCCATGGCCGACGGGCTGTACCGGACCGGCGACATCGCCTCGCGCGACGCCGACGGGTACCTCACCTACATCGGCCGGGCCGACGACGTCTTCAAGGCCTCCGACTACAAGATCAGCCCGTTCGAGCTGGAGAGCGCCCTGCTGGAGCACGAGGCCGTCGCCGAGGCCGCGGTCGTCCCGGCCCCCGACGCGCTGCGCCTGGCCGTCCCGAAGGCGTACGTGACGCTCGCCGCGGGCTGGGAGCCCGGCCCGGAGACGGCCCGGGCGCTGTTCGCGCACTCCCGAGCCGTGCTCTCCCCGTACAAGCGGATCCGGCGCATCGAGTTCGGCGAACTCCCGAAGACCGTCTCCGGCAAGATCCGCCGGGTCGAGCTGCGCGACCTGACCGCGGCCGGCTCGACGGGGGAGTACGAGGAGTCCGAGCTGAGCTGAGCCCCGCCGGGCCGACCCGAGCTGAGCCGACCGGGCCGCGACGGCCCCGGCCTGGCCGCCACGGGCCCCACCGCTTCGAAGGCCCCGCGTCCGCGGGACGAGGCCCCCCGTACGCGGAACCCCGTACGGGGGGCCTTCGTACGCGGGGCCTTCGTACGGGGTCCCGTGCGGTCCCTACGCGGGCAGGTGCGCCTCGATCGCGGCGATGACCTCGGGGGCCTCGGGCTCGATGCGCGGGCGGAAGCGGGCCGCGACCTCGCCGGCGGGGGAGATCAGGAACTTCTCGAAGTTCCACTGGATGTCGCCCGCCTCGCCCTCGGCGTCCGGGGTCTTCACCAGCTCCTGGTACAGCGGGTGCCGGTTCTCGCCGTTGACCTCGGACTTCTCCAGGATCGGGAAGGTGACGCCGAAGCCTGCCGCGCAGAAGGTCTGGATGTCGTCGGCGTTGCCGGGCTCCTGACCGCCGAACTGGTTGCAGGGCACGCCGACCACGGTGAACCCCTTCGCCTCGTACGCGAACTGCAGGCGGGCCAGCCCCGAGTACTGGGGGGTGAGCCCGCACTGCGAGGCGGTGTTCACGACCAGGATCGCCTTGCCCTTGTACGCCGCGAGGCTGGTGGGCTCGTCGGACAGGGTGGTCAGCGGGATGTCGTAGAGGCTCATCGGGCTCTCCTCGGCAGGAAGGGCGGCTAACAAGTAGCGGATAACGCCCCCGAGCCTAGGCCCCCGAGTCGATCAACTCGTCCGCCGGGTCGTTGACCGGCAGCGGCATGCCGGTGAGGTCCATCACGAACAGCGGTATCCCCAGGTAGTCCGCGCGGGTGCGGGCGTCCTCCGTGTACCCGGCGAGCGAGAAGTAGACGCTGGTCGCGGAAGCTGTGAGTCCGTTCAGCCAGACGCACTCCACCGCCCGCAGCCCGGCCGGAGCCGTGGTCGGGTCCACCTGCGCGACCAGCCCCGGAGCCCGCAGGTCCACGGCGGCGGAGGGGATGGGCCGGCCGTCGGGCTGGCGTACGTCCTGGAACCCGAGCCAGCGCAGGTAGAGCGCGGCCGTGGCCACCGCGTCCCGGGCGGTACGGATGGTCACCGGGCGGAACGCGGGCCGCGCCGGACCGCCCGCCGTCCCCGTCTCAGGCTCCCCGGGGAGCCGGTCCGCCACTCCGGCCGACCCCTCCCGGACGCCGCCCGCGCGGCCCGCGGACCCGGCGGCTGGGGACCGGGCCCCCGGCCGGGCCGTCCCGGCGCCCTGCTGTCCGGCGCCCGTCCGGTCCGGCTCGGCCCGCGGCGCCCGAACCTGCTCCGCCGCGGCCTGCTCCGGCGGGGTCTGCTCCAGTGGGGTCTGCCCCAGCGGATGCACCGCGATGCGCACCACCGTCCCGCAGGATGCGCACCCCAGCTCGGGGTGCGGCCACTCGCTCTCCCGCCCGCAGTTCGTGCACCGCACCGCCACCCAGGCGTCCGACCAGGTGCGGTGGGTCAGCGGTTCCGGCGGCGCCGTCAGGTCCAGCGGGGGGACGACCGGGCTTCCGCAGGCGCAGGGGAAGACCGGGCAGGTGTAGCTGTTCTCGCGCATGCACGCCGGGCAGCGCACCGGCACCGCTTCCGCCATGAGACCCGGACCCCTTCCGTCGCAGTGCGTGGGTCCATGCTCCACCACCGGCCACCACCGGGGGACCCGGTCCTCGGATTCCAGCGGATTTCGGCCCCAGGCGCGGCCCATTTGTGCGACTCACGGAGCGAGACGCGGCTTTTGGTGGGTTCCGGGCTGTCGCAGCGCCTTGACGTGCGCCGGGCCGCCGCTTAGCTTGTTCCGTATAGCAGAACAAAACTTCCGAATTACGGAAAAGCCTGACCGTCGGACCCGCAGGAGAACTCGATGCCCCGTATGACAGCCGCCGCCGCTGCAGTGGAGATCCTCAAGCTCGAGGGCGTTTCGCAAGCCTTCGGCGTGCCCGGCGCTGCGATCAACCCGTTCTACCGCGAGCTCAAGAACGTGGGCGGCATCAACCACACGCTGGCCCGCCACGTCGAGGGCGCCTCGCACATGGCCGAGGGATACACCCGTGCCAAGGCGGGCAACATCGGGGTCTGCATCGGTACCTCCGGCCCCGCCGGCACCGACATGATCACCGGTCTGTACTCGGCGATCGCCGACTCGATCCCGATCCTGTGCATCACCGGTCAGGCTCCGGTCGCGAAGCTCCACAAGGAGGACTTCCAGGCCGTCGACATCGCCTCGATCGCCAAGCCCGTCACCAAGGCCGCGACCACCGTCCTGGAGGCCGCCCAGGTCCCCGGCGTGTTCCAGCAGGCCTTCCACCTGATGCGCTCCGGCCGTCCCGGCCCGGTCCTGATCGACCTGCCGATCGACGTCCAGCTGACCGAGATCGAGTTCGACCCGGAGACCTACCAGCCCCTGCCGGTCTACAAGCCGCAGGCGTCCCGCGCCCAGGCCGCCAAGGCCCTGCAGTTCCTGCTGGAGTCCGAGCGTCCGCTGATCGTCGCCGGTGGCGGCATCATCAACGCCGACGCCTCCGACCTGCTGGTCGAGTTCGCCGAGCTGACCGGCGTCCCGGTCATCTCCACCCTCATGGGCTGGGGCGTCATCCCCGACGACCACGAGCTGAGCGCGGGCATGGTCGGCGTCCAGACCTCGCACCGCTACGGCAACGCGACCTTCCTGGAGTCGGACTTCGTCCTCGGCATCGGCAACCGCTGGGCCAACCGTCACACCGGCTACAACCTCGACGCGTACCTCGGCGACCGCAAGTTCGTCCACGTCGACATCGAGCCCACCCAGATCGGCAAGATCTTCGCCCCGGACTTCGGCATCGCCTCCGACGCCAAGGCCGCCCTGGAGCTCTTCATCGAGGTCGCCAAGGAGCTGAAGGCCGAGGGCAAGCTGCCGGACTTCTCCGCCTGGGCCGCCTCGGGCCAGGAGCGCAAGGCCACCCTCCAGCGCCGCACGCACTTCGACAACATCCCGATGAAGCCGCAGCGCGTGTACGAGGAGATGAACAAGGCCTTCGGCCCGGAGACGCGTTACGTCACCACCATCGGCCTCTCCCAGATCGCCGGCGCGCAGATGCTGCACGTCTTCAAGCCGCGCCACTGGATCAACTGCGGCCAGGCCGGCCCGCTCGGCTGGACCATCCCGGCCGCCATCGGTGCCGCCACCGCGGACCCGGAGACCCCGATCGTCGCGCTCTCGGGCGACTACGACTTCCAGTTCATGATCGAGGAGCTCGCGGTCGCCGCGCAGCACAAGGTCCCGTACGTCCACGTCCTCGTGAACAACGCCTACCTGGGTCTGATCCGTCAGGCGCAGGGCGGCCTGGGCATCAACTTCGAGGTCAACCTCGAGTTCGAGAACATCAACACCCCGGAGATCGGCGTCTACGGCGTCGACCACGTCAAGGTCGCCGAGGGTCTGGGCGTCAAGGCCATCCGCGTCACCGACCCGAACGAGCTGGGTGCGGCCTTCGAGCAGGCCAAGAAGCTGGCCCAGGAGTTCCAGGTCCCGGTCGTCGTCGAGGCCATCCTGGAGCGCGTCACCAACATCGCGATGAGCAAGACGGTCGACATGAGCGACGTCACCGAGTTCGAGGAGCTGGCCACCGAGCCCGGCCACGCCCCCACCGCGATCAAGTCCCTCAAGGTCTGATCAGCGTCGGCGACGCCCGCAACACCCGTACGGCCCGCAACAGCCGTACGGCCCGCAACACCCGCACTGCCCGTACTGCCTGAACCCACCTGACCGGGATTCCGGCAGTACGCACCGGCCCCCGTCGCTCCGCAAGGAGCGGCGGGGGCCGTTCTGCAGGTCCGGGCGCGTACGCGGGGCCGGGGCGGGCGGGCTACTCGGGGCGGGGGCCGAGCTCCGCGTCCACCGCGCCGGTGAGCAGCTCGCGGGCCCGCTCCAGGGTCAGCGAGCCGCTCAGCCGGCGCTCGCTCAGCCCCTCCACCAGGGCGGTCAGCCGTTCGGCCGCGTCCAGCGGGGTGACGTGCAGGTCGGCGAGGCCGGCCGCCTGGGCGTCCGAGACGGCCTCCGCGGTGTCCTGGGACCAGGAGCGGGTGGAGTCGGCCAGGGTCTCGCGCAGATCGGTGTCGCAGATGGCGCTCGCGCGCAACTCGCCCCAGGCGGTGGTGTTCTCGCGGACCTGGGGGGTGTCCTGGAGCTCGCCGAGCAGCAGCTGGAGGAGGACGGCGCGTGCGTCCTCGGTGTTCCGCACGGCCTCGTCGGTGTAACCGATGGCGCGGTCGCTGATGAAGGCAGGCGTGCGCTGGATCAGCCCGGCGCGGTCCTTGAAGTGGTAGTAGATCAAGGCGGTGGAGACCCCGGCCTCGGCCGCGAGGTCCTCGACGCGCAGGCCTCTGACGCCGTTGCGGGAGATGACCCGAACAGCTGCTTCCAGGATCAACGCCTGGCGATCGGCCACTCCCGCTCGCACCCTTCGGTCGGACCCCTGGACCCGCGGATCCCCGCGGGGGAGGTGCTGCCGGAGGCGCTGCGCCCGCACTTCCCGGACCGCGACCCGCGCCCGCGGGTCCGCGAACTGCTGGACCAAGTGGGCCCGGGGGAGCGGGAGTCGGCGGCCCGGGCCCGCGAGCTGTCGGGCGGCCGGCGCCGACGCGCGGCCGTCGCGCGGGTCCCGGCGGTGGAGGCCGCCCGCCGCCACCGGTCGCCGGAGGCACACGGCAAAGCGCCGAGCCACGGGACCGTCCGTGGCTCGGCGCTCTGGTTTGTGACCGCCCGACGGGGCGAGGCTGGCGCGACAGGACGTTCGCACCGCCGGGCGGAGCAGGAGGCTCCTCGGTTCCGCGCAGGGGGCTCTGTGCGTAGCCCCTGTACGGGAGAGGAGTGGCGGGGACCGTGGCGGGCGGGCGACGGGAACTCCGGCTTCGTCTCCCTCAGGTCAAGAGACGGGCCTCGGAACCCATTACCACCGCACTGGCTCGCACGCTCGCCACGGTCCTCGTCCTGCCCTCACCGCGTACCACCCCTCATCCGGGTCCGCGGCTCGGGCTCGGTACCCGGGGCCTGACCTCCCGTCAGGCCCCCGGTACAGCTATGCGGCTCAGGCGTCGCGCAGGGCGCGGACGGCCTCCTCGACGCGCTTGCCGTAGTCGGTGTCGGCGGCGTGGAAGTGAGCCAGGTTCTTCTCGATGACGTCCTCGAGGGTGACCTGAGACAGGCCGCCGGCGATGTTCGCCACCAGGCGCTGCTTCTCGGCCTCCGACATCAGGCGGTAGAGCTCACCGGCCTGGAAGAAGTCGTCGTCCTTGGTGTGGGCCGGGGCCTCGTGGGTGCCCGTGTAGCCGGAGACGGCCCTCGGGGCGCCGAGCGCCAGACCGGTCTCGGCCGGACCCTGGTACGAGTTGGGCTCGTAGTTCTTGTCGTGGCGCGAGCCGTTGCGCAGCGCCATGACACCGTCGCGGCCGTAGTTGTCGGCCTTCGTCGCCTTCGGGGCGTTGACCGGCAGCACGGTGTGGTTCACACCGAGGCGGTAGCGCTGGGCGTCGGCGTACGCGAACAGACGGCCCTGGAGCATCTTGTCCGGCGAGGCGGTGATGCCCGGGACGAAGTTGTTCGGGGAGAAGGCGGACTGCTCGACCTCGGCGAAGACGTTGTCCGGGTTGCGGTCGAGGACCAGGCGGCCCACGCGCTGCAGCGGGTAGTCGCTGTGCGGCCACACCTTGGTGAGGTCGAACGGGTTGAAGCGGTAGTCCGCGGCCTCGGCGGCGGGCATGATCTGGACGTAGAGGGTCCAGCTCGGGTTCACACCGCGCTCGATGGCCTGGAGCAGGTCGGTCTGGTGCGAGTTCGCGTCCTTGCCGACGAGCTCGGCGGCCTGGTCGCTCGACAGGCAGCGGATGCCCTGGTTCGTCTTGAAGTGGTACTTGACGAAGAAGGCCTCGCCCTGCTCGTTGGTCCACTGGTAGGTGTGGGAGCCGTAGCCGTTCATGTGACGGTACGAGGCGGGTATGCCGCGGTCACCCATCAGCCAGGTGATCTGGTGCGTGGCCTCGGGGGCGTGCGCCCAGAAGTCCCAGACGTTGTCCGGCTCCTGCTTGCCCGTGAAGGGGTCGCGCTTCTGGGAGTGGATGAAGTCGGGGAACTTGATCGGGTCCTTGATGAAGAACACCGGGGTGTTGTTGCCGACGAGGTCGTAGTTGCCCTCTTCGGTGTAGAACTTCAGGGCGAAGCCGCGCGGGTCGCGGACCGCGTCCGCGCCACCGAGGGAGTCGGCGACGGTGGAGAAGCGCAGGAAGGTCTCGGTCTTCTTGCCGACCGTGTTCAGGAACGCGGCGCTGGTGTACGCGGTGACGTCGTCCGTCACCTCGAAGTAGCCGTACGCGGCCGAACCGCGGGCGTGCACCACGCGCTCCGGGATGCGCTCGCGGTTGAAGCGGGCGAGCTTCTCGAGGAGCTGCTGGTCCTGGACCAGGAGCGGGCCACCGACGCCGGCGGTGGCGGAGTTCTGATTGTCGGCGACCGGGGCGCCGGACTCGGTCGTCAGCGTGCGCTTCGACATGGTGACCTTCCGTACGGGTAACTGCTGACGGAAGGCGTCTTCCGTCATGCGGAACAGCCTAATTTCGGCGTGAACGCGACGTCAACAGTTTGTTGAACAAAGATGTGGGAGAGGTGATCCGGACGGCGCCGGCACTTGGGCGCGACAGGACAGGTGTCAGCACCGGCGCCATCCGGAAACTCAGGTCCCCTTGCGGGGAGGTCCGGAGCCCTTGGGCCCCGGAGGGGGATCAGATCTGGGCGCCGGAGAGGCGCTCGACCGCGCGGAGCAGCGCGGAGTGGTCCAGGCCGCCGTCACCCTGGGCGCGCAGCGAGGCGACCAGCTGGGCGACGACCGCGCCGACCGGCAGGGCTGCACCGACGTTGCGGGCGGCGTCGGTGACGATGCCCATGTCCTTGTGGTGCAGGTCGATCCGGAAACCGGGCTTGAAGTCGCGGTTCAGGAAGTTGTCCTTCTTGCGGGTCAGGACCGTGGAGCCGGCCAGACCGCCGTTGAGGACGTCCAGGGCGGCCTGGAGGTTCACGCCGGACTTCTCGAGGAAGACGACGGCCTCGGCGCACGCCTGGATGTTCACCGCGACGATGAGCTGGTTGGCGGCCTTCACCGTCTGGCCGGAACCGTGCGGGCCGCAGAGCACGATGGTCTTGCCGAGGGCCTCGAGGACCGGCAGGGCCTCGTCGAAGTCGGCCTGCTCGCCGCCCACCATGATCGACAGGACGGCCTCGATGGCGCCGGCCTCGCCGCCGGACACCGGGGCGTCGATGACGCGGATGCCCTTCTCGGCGGCGTTCTTCGCGAGGTCGATCGAGGTCTGCGGGGTGATCGACGACATGTCGATGATCAGCGCGCCGGACTTCGCGTTCTCCAGGATGCCGTTCTCACCGTAGGCGATGGCCTCGACCTGCGGGGAGGCGGGCACCATCGTGATGATGACGTCCGCGTCCTTGACGGCCTCCGCGATCGAGCCGGCGGCGGTGCCGCCGGCCGCGGCCAGGCGGTCCAGCTTGTCCTGCTCCAGCGTGAAGCCGGTGACCGGGTAGCCGGCCTTCAGGAGGTTCTCGGCCATGGGGGAACCCATGATGCCGAGGCCGATCCAGGCAATGTTGGGGAGGGTGCTCATGATGAGGGTCCTTCTCTTAATGCTTTGTACGAAAAGTGCGTGGGGTGCCTGGCTGATCGCCTGGACTTTGTCCGCCTACTTGGCGGCGCGGGCCTCGGCCGGCAGCCACGCGAAGGACGCGGCGGCGTCGGCGGCCTTGTACTCCAGGCCTACGTAGCCCTCGTATCCGGCCTTCTTCAGCTGGTCGAGCAGCTCCTCGAGGGGCAGCTCGCCGGTGCCGGGGGCACCGCGTCCGGGCTTGTCCGCGATCTGGACGTGCCCGGTCTTGGCGGCGTACTTTTCGATGACCTCGGAGAGGTCCTCATCGTTCATCGCCAGGTGGTACAGGTCGAGCAGGAACTTGGCGTTGCCGAGGCCGGTGGCCTCGTTCACCTTGTCCACCACCTCGATGCCGGCCGGGGTGCTCACCAGCGGGTAGAGCGGCGACTCGGGCTTGTTGAGGGTCTCGATCAGGAGGATCGCGCCGACGCGGTCCGCGGCCTGGGCCGCCACGACCAGGTTCTTCAGCGCGAGCTCGTCCTGCACGGCGGGGTCGACGCCGTCGACCCGGTTGCCGTAGAGGGCGTTCAGTGCCTTGCAGCCCACCGAGGCGGCGAAGTCCGCGGCCACGTTGATGTTGGCGTTGAAGCGCTCCGACTCCTCACCGGGAACCGAGACCGCACCGCGGTCCGGACCCGGCAGCTGGCCGGCGTAGAAGTTCAGGCCCACCAGCTGGGTGCCGGCGTCCTCAAGGGCTTTCTTGAGGGCGTCGAGCTCCTCCTGTGCGGGGGTGGGGGTCTCGATCCAGGGCCACCACAGCTCGACCGCCGTGAAGCCGGCCGCGGCGGCAGCCGCGGGACGCTCCAGGAGCGGGAGTTCCGTGAAGAGGATCGACAGGTTCACATCGAAGCGCTGGTCCGTGTATCCCATGAGGGGTGTGCGCTCCTTCCGTATTGCGGAAGTTATTTTCTGCTTGATGGAAGACTGCATCGGGCTTGTTGCAGATGTCAAGTGCGGACTCCCGGAAAATCGCGACCGCGGGGTAGCTTGGCCCGCGTGCGATTGAGAGTGGAGTTCACGACCGAGCCCTTCGATCTCGAAGAGGCCCCTGCCCATGCCGTGGCCGCTCGCGAGGTCATCCAGAAGGCCCAGCTGGACGCGGTGGACGTCGGCCCGTTCGGCAACACCGCCGAGGGCGAGTCCGGCCCGGTGCTGGCCGCGGTGGCCGCCCTGCTGCGCGACTCCCTGGAGGCCGGCGCCACCCGGGTCTCCCTCCAGGTCAACGTGCTCGGGGAGGAGACGCCATGACCGAGCCCCGCGACCACCCGTTCGTCACCGCCGTCAAGCCGCTGGTGGACGCGATGGGCGGCGAGCTCATGGATCCGGCCCTCGCGCAGCCCGACGACGTCGTGCTCAGCTGGGAGGGCCAGGAGCTGCTGGCCGTGCGCCTGCCCCAGCTCTCCGACTCGCTGGACCACATCCTCGCGGCCCTGGAGCGCCGGCACGGCGTGCCGCTGGCCCAGCTCGACCGGAAGTCCAAGCAGGACGTCGTACGGATACTGGAGGCGCGAGGCGCCTTCTCGGTCCGGCACGGCGTGGAGACGGTCGCGGGCGCGCTGGGGGTAAGCCGCTTCACGGTGTACAACTACCTGAACAGGGACTCAAACCCTCCCAAAGCGGCCGGAAAGGCCAGCCAGGAGTGAACGAAGCCTGACCCGCAGTGACGAGCCGCCGCCCAATTCACCCGGGCGGCGGCTTTTGTGTACGGGAAGTTTCAACAAAGTGTTGACGCCGTGTGGTGGAGGGCGTTAGCTATGCGCAGCCCGTCAAAGCAACAACAGGCCACGGAGGCCTACCGTGACTTCGAGTCCGACCCCGGGTCTCACCCGGTTCAACGCCTTGGACGACAGCGCGGCCTCGGCCGAGCTGCACGAGGTGTGCGCCAGTTCGGCGTGGGGGAGCAAGCTGCTCGCCCAGCGCCCCTTCGCCACCGCTGAATCCCTGTTCGCCGCGAACGAGGCCGCCATGGCCGAGCTCACCGCGGAGGACCTGGGCGAAGCGATGGGAGGCCACGCGCCGATCGGCCGGCCGAAGCCGGGAGACCCGACCTCCGCCCGCGAGCAGCGCGGCATGGCCGGTGCCTCGGAGGAGCTGAAGAACGAGCTCCTCGAACTGAACCTGGCGTACCAGGAGAAGTTCGGCCACGTCTTCCTCATCTGCGCCACCGGTGCGACCGGTGAGTTCATGCGGGACGCGGTCAGGGTCCGGATCGACCACTCGCCGGAGCAGGAGCGGGAAATCGCCCGCGGTGAGCTCGTCAAGATCAACAAGATCCGCCTGACCCGCCTCGTCGAACTCGCAGAAGGAGCGTGAGCATGAGCACCGAGACCACCGCGTCGGTGTCCACGCACATCCTGGACACCAGCATCGGCAAGCCCGCCGAGGGCGTCGCCATCTCCCTGTCGGCCCGTACGGGTCTCGACGGCGAGTGGGCGGCCCTGGGCGGCTCCGCCACGGATGCGGACGGGCGCTGCAAGGACCTGCCGGCGCTGCCGGAGGGCACCACCCACGTGCGTCTCGACTTCGAAACCGAGACGTACTTCTCCAAGAAGCAAGCCGAGGCGCAGCAGGACGCCCCCCGCGTAAGGGACAGCGGTGCGTTCTTCCCCGAGGTCACCATCACCTTTGCGGTGAACCCGGGCGAGCATTACCACGTACCGCTGCTGCTCAACCCGTTCGGCTACTCCGTTTACCGAGGGAGCTAGCATGGCCACGATTCTGGGCCAGAACCAGTACGGCAAAGCAGAGAACCGCGTCGTCAAGATCACGCGGGACGGCGACACGCACCACATCAAGGACCTGAACGTCTCGGTCGCCCTCTCCGGCGACATGGACGACGTCCACTACTCCGGCTCGAACGCCAACGTCCTGCCGACGGACACCACCAAGAACACGGTGTACGCGTTCGCCAAGGAGTACGGCATCGAGTCCGCCGAGCAGTTCGGCATCCATCTGGCGCGCTGGTTCGTCAACAGCCAGGAGCCGATCAAGAAGGCGCGCATCCGGATCGAGGAGTACTCCTGGGACCGGATCGCCACCTCGGACGCCAACTCCAAGTTCATCGGCTCCGACGAGGTGAACCACTCCTTCGTCCGTCAGGGCATGGAGACCCGCGTCACCCAGATCACGTACGACGGTACGAACTGGGAGGTCATCTCCGGTCTCAAGGACCTCGTCGTCATGAACTCCACGAACTCCGAGTTCTGGGGGTACGTGAAGGACAAGTACACGACGCTGAAGGAGGCCTACGACCGCATCCTGGCCACCCAGGTGTCGGCGCGCTGGCGCTTCAACTGGTCGGACGACGAGCAGCGGATGCCCAACTGGGAGAAGTCCTACGCCGAGACCAAGAAGCACATGCTCCAGGCCTTCGCGGAGACCTACTCCCTCTCGCTGCAGCAGACGCTGTACCAGATGGGCTCGCGCATCATCAACCACCGTTCGGAGATCGACGAGGTCCGCTTCTCGCTCCCGAACAAGCATCACTTCCTCGTCGACCTGGAGCCCTTCGGCCTCAAGAACGACAACGAGGTGTACTTCGCCGCGGACCGCCCGTACGGTCTGATCGAGGCCACTGTTCTCCGGGACGGCGTAGACGCCCGTATCCCCGTGGACATGACCAACCTCTGATGCGGCACGCGCGTCCCGGGGCTCCGCAGTGGCCCCGGGACGGCGCGACACTCTTCAGCTTCGTGAATCGGCACCCGGACGCACATACGGGGCGGCAGTACTGTCAGCTGTCAAGGCCCCCGGCTCCGGCACTCAAATCTCCTGGGCCTTGCCGTGCCCGCACCGCCACTGAAAGCACGAGGAAGTCCCATGGCAGCATCGGCAGCCCTTGACAGCGCGGTCGAGCGCATCGTCATCGAGAACTGTGCGATCGCGACCGTCGACGCGAACGACACCGAGTACGCCTCGGGACACGTGGTCGTCGCCGGTAACAAGATCGAGTCGATCGGTGCGGGCAAGGCCCCCGAGAACCTCGAGAACGTGGTCCGCCGCATCGACGGCACGGGTCACCTCGTCACCCCCGGCCTGGTCAACACGCACCACCACTTCTACCAGTGGATCACGCGCGGTCTGGCCACCGACCACAACCTCTTCAACTGGCTGGTCTCGCTCTACCCGACCTGGGCGCGCATCGACGAGCAGATGACGTACGCGGCCGCGCAGGGCTCCCTGGCCGCCATGGCCCGCGGTGGTGTCACCACCGCGATGGACCACCACTACGTCTTCCCCAAGGGCTCCGGCGACCTCTCCGGCTCGATCATCCGCGCCGCCTCGGAGATGGGCGTCCGCTTCACCCTCGCCCGCGGTTCGATGGACCGCAGCGAGAAGGACGGCGGCCTGCCGCCGGACCACGCGGTCGAGACCCTCGAAGGTGCGCTCGCGGACACCGAGGCGACCGTGAAGAAGTACCACGACGCCTCCTTCGACGCGATGACCCAGGTCGCCGTGGCCCCGTGCTCCCCCTTCTCGGTCTCCACCGAGCTGCTGAAGCAGGGCGCCGAGCTGGCCCGCCGCCTGGGTGTGCGCATGCACACGCACGGCTCCGAGACCGTCGAGGAAGAGCAGTTCTGCAAGGAACTGTTCGGCATGGGCCCGACCGATTACTTCGAGTCCACCGGCTGGCTCGGCGAGGACGTGTGGATGGCGCACAGCGTCCACATGAACGACTCCGACATCGCCGCGTTCGCCCGCACCAGGACCGGTGTCGCGCACTGCCCGTCCTCCAACGCCCGTCTGGCCGCCGGCATCGCCCGCGTCCCGGACATGCTCGCCGCCGGCGTACCGGTCGGCCTCGGCGTGGACGGCACCGCCTCCAACGAGTCCGGTGAGCTGCACACCGAGCTGCGCAACGCGCTGCTGATCAACCGCCTGAACCCGGTCCACCGCGAGCGCGCCCTGAACGCGCGCCAGGCCCTGCGCCTCGGTACGTACGGCGGCGCCCAGGTCCTCGGCCGCGCCGACAACATCGGTTCGCTGGAGGTCGGCAAGTGCGCCGACCTGGTGCTGTGGAACCTGAACACCTTCCTGCACTCCTCGATCGCCGACCCGGTCACCGCACTGGTCTTCGGCGCGGCAGCCCCGGTGACGGCTTCGTTCGTCAACGGCAAGCAGATCGTCGAGAACAACCGACTCCTCTTCGCCGACGAGGACGCCATCGCCGTGTCCACGCGGGAAGAGGCCCAGCGCCTGGCGCGCATCACCGCGCAGGCCTGATCCCCCGGAGTCCGGCCGGGGGGGACGGCCCCCGGCCGGTCGCCGCGGACCCGAGCGGGGTCCGTCGGCAGCCGTGCCCGGGAAGCGCCCGAGGAAATCCGAGGGCGCTCCCGGGTGCGGTGAATCCAGCCACCGGCTTCTTCGCAGGAGGACCGGCGCGGAACGGTTTTGGGCGAATCGTTTCTGCACCCCTTGGGACAAGCATGCGCACCATCCACAACTGAACAAAGGCTCGACTCGCACAGCTTTCGCACCACCTCCATGACACCCACGTCCCTGCCGACGTGTCTAACCGACCGGAGGAAGCCGTGGCCGTAACGCCCAGGTTTCGCAAAGATGCAGTCGCAGTACCGGAGGAGAAGCACCCGGTCGACGAGACCCTGCCTCCGCTGAAGATGTTCACGAGCGGCCTCCAGCACGTGGCCGCCATGTACGCGGGTGTCGTAGCCCCGCCCATGATCGTCGGCCCCGCCGTCGGTCTTTCCGCCACCGAGACCGCCTTCCTGATGGGCGCCTCCCTCTTCACCGCCGGCCTCGCGACCCTCCTCCAGACCCTCGGCTTCTGGAAGATCGGCGCCAAACTCCCCTTCGTCAACGGCGTCTCCTTCGCCGGCGTCACCCCGATGATCGCGATAGGCAAGGGGGAGGGGGACGACGCCATCCCCATCATCTTCGGTGCGATCATCGTCGCCGGAGTCATCGGCTTCTTCGCCGCCCCCTACTTCGGCAAGCTCGTCCGCTTCTTTCCCCCGGTCGTGACGGGTACGGTCATCACCCTGATCGGCATCTCGCTCCTGCCGGTGGCCTTCAACTGGTCGCAGGGCGGGAACAGCACCGCCACCGACTACGGCTCGATGAAGAACATCGGCATGGCCGCCGCCACCCTGGTCATCGTCCTGCTGATGCGCAAGTTCCTGCGCGGCTTCCTCCAGCAGATCGCCATCCTGCTCGGCCTGGTCGCGGGCACCCTCATCGCACTGCCGCTGGGCATGACGAGCCTCGACGCGGTCAAGAACGCCTCCGTGGTCGGCTTCCCCACCCCGTTCCACTTCGGCGCCCCGCAGTTCCAGGTCGCGGCGATCATCTCCATGTGCATCGTCATGCTCGTCTGCATGACCGAGTCCACCGCGGACATCCTCGCGCTCGGCAAGATCGTCGGCCGCCCGGCGGACGCGAAGACCATCGAGGGCGGACTGCGCGCCGACACCCTCGGCAGCGCCATCAGCCCGCTCTTCAACGGCTTCATGTGCAGCGCCTTCGCCCAGAACATCGGGCTCGTGGCCATGACCAAGGTGCGCAGCCGCTTCGTGGTCGCGGCGGGTGGCGGCATCCTGATCCTGCTCGGCCTGTGTCCGATGGCGGCCTCCGTCATCGGAGTGGTCCCGCTGCCGGTCCTCGGCGGCGCCGGCATCGTCCTCTTCGGCTCGGTCGCCGCCAGCGGCATACAGACCCTGGCGGGCGCGGCCATGGAGAAGGGCGAGAACGCCCTGATCGTCGCCGCCTCGGTGGGCATCGGCCTGATCCCGATCGCCGCGCCGCAGTTCTACCACGCCTTCCCGAAGGACCTGCTGGTCGTCCTCGACTCGGGCATCAGCACCGGCTGCGTGGTGGCCATCCTGCTGAACCTGGCCTTCAACCACCTCGGCGCCAAGAAGGGCGCGGCCTCGGCCGCCCCGGAACCGGTGCCCGTCCACTGACGTCCGGACCGGCCGGCCCCACCCCTCCCGGGGCCGGAGCCGGACGAAACGGCGGCGCGTACGCCACCCGCTGCGGGTGTGGCGTACGCGCCGCCGTTTCCACTGCGCCGTTTCCGCCGCGGCATTTCCGCCGTGCGGTGTCGCCGTGCCGAGTCCGGCGTGGCTCAGCAGGGCGGATGGAAGAGGCCGCCGACCCGCTCGGTCGCGGCCAGCCGGTTGTACGGTTCCACCGCCGCCCGCGTCGGCTCGACCTGCACCTCGATCCCGGCCCGGCGAAGCACCTCCCGCGTCTGCGGCATGACCGGGAGGCGTTCGTCCATGCCCCGGCCGAGGACGACCGCCGTCACCCCGAGGGCGAGGAACTCCCGTACCTCCTCGGGCCCGATGCCGGGCTCGTGGCGGGTGGCGTGTCCGGACCGGTGCGCGGGGACACCGCGGGGCCGGGGGTGTCCGGGGCCGGTTCCGGGGGAGTCCAGAGCATCAGGTTGCTCATCAGCTCCGCCTGCTCGATCGCGTCGTCCAGGGCGTGGTGGGTGTGGCGCCGCCGGGACAGCAGCTCGCGCGGCATGCGGCCCTTCACGGCGGCCCGCAGCGGGACCCGCGCCTTCGTCGCGTACAGGGTCTTCATGTCGAGGCAGCCGGAGTGCCCGAACGGGCTGTCGCCGCCGAAGGACATCAGGTACCAGTACAGGAACATCCAGTCGAAGGATGCCGGGTAGCCGCACATCACCGGCTGTGCCCCCGCCGAGACCTCCCGCACCCAGGCCCGGAACTCGTCCATCGCCAGGGCCGGTTCGGCCCCTTCCCGGAGCAGCCGGTCGCGGTCCAGCCCGCTCACGGCCAGCGCCTCGGGCGCGTAGGTCCCGCTGATCGGGCGCAACTCCCGGTAGAAGGTCAGCTGTTCGGGGTCGGCGGCGGTGTACGCAGCGCCGTCCTGGCGTCCCGCGACGGACGCCCCGAAGCTGATCATCGAATAGGGCCCGGGGACGGGTCCGTCGGCCTCGATGTCGACGGAGATGTAGAGGCTGGGACGTGCGCTGCGCGATGCCATGTGCCCGAGGATGCCAGGCACCGCGGCGCCCCTCACCCCGATTTCGTGCGGGCACGCACCGTAGCGGCCCGGACCGGATGCGTCGCGCGGAATCGACGGCCGGCGGGCCCGGGGGGAGGATGGAAGCGGAAGCGAAGCGGACCGCGTCGATCGAAGGAACGGCCATGTTCGGAGACAGCAAGGCATTCAGCGGATTCTCGGTCGACGACCTGGGCAAGGCGAAGGAGTTCTACGGCACGACCCTCGGGCTGCGCGTCACGGAGGACGAGGGCATGGGCCTGCTGTCCCTGCACCTCGCGGGCGACACCACGGTCCTGGTCTACCCGAAGGAGGACCACAGGCCCGCGGACTTCACCATCCTGAACTTCCCCGTGGACGACGTCGACCGGGCCGTGGACGAACTCGCCGCCCGCGGCGTCCGTACGGAGCGCTACGAGGGCTTCGAGGCGGACGAGAAGGGCATCATGCGCGGCGACGGGCCCACCATCGCCTGGTTCAAGGACCCCGCGGGCAACGTCCTGTCCGTACTGGACCAGGGTTTCTGAACGCCCCGCCCCGGCGCCCCCCCCGGCCGTCCCGCGGACGTCCGGCCCCTCGCGGGAGCCGGACGCCCTTCAGGAGCCGGACACGGGCTAGGAGGCCGGGGTGAGGAACATGCCGGTCTGGTCGGCGCCCGCGGTGTTCTTGCAGGAGAAGCCCGACCCGGTGGCCGGCTGCGCGGCGACCAGGGCGAGGCAGCGGCCGGCGGCCAGCTGGCCGAAGTGGTTCGGGTGCATGGACTCCTGGATCAGCCCCTGCGTCTCGCTGCTGTCGATCCAGCGCGCCCACTCGCTGGTCTTCGCGGAGGCGGGCTTCGCGGTGGTGACCTGGCTGCTGGCCTTCGCGCACACCTCACGGCCCTGCATCATGTCCCGCAGGTCCATGAACTGCACGCCCTTGGCGGCGGCGACTCCCTTGAGCCGGTTCGCGATCTGCGGCACGAGCGAGTCGCGGGCCCAGTCCGAGTCGCGGTTCCAGAAGGGGCAGCCGCCCGTGTCGAGGCGGCTCCAGTCGCTCTGCGTGTAGCGGTTCTCCGCGCCGCGCGGAATGGGCGAGGGGTAGGACTGGAGCACGATCCGGTACGAGGAGTCGGCGTAGCCGGCTGTGCGCATGACGGCCCGGATCTCGTCCACGGACTTGCCGACCTTGGCCATGACTCCGTCGATCTTCTGGTCGACGCCGTACTGCTGGTCGTCGTAGCAGTACGAGTTCCAGATGATGAAGTCGTAGGCGCAGTTCTTGATGATGTCGGCGAAGCCGAGGTCGTTGCCGCCGACCGACAGCGCGATCAGCTTCACGTCGTGGGAGGCGGCCACCGCGGCCAGCTGGTCGGCCTGCGGTGCCTCGCCCTTGTAGGCCACGCCGCCGTTCGAGGCGCGGAAGACGTTGTCCGTGGTGGCCCCGGAACAGGCCAGGTTGACCGCCACGTCGGCGAGGGGACCGGCGCTGCGCACCTCGGCGGAGTCGGACCGGTGGCAGCCGCCCGCCGTGGTTCCGTACACCTTCGCCGGGTCGTAGGTGCTGCCGCTCAGCCAGGCCCGGTCGGTGCCGGTCCGGTTCCCGCTGTCGGTCAGGCTGTTGCCCTTCCAGCGGCCGGCTTCGCCGGAGATGTAGCTGTCGCCGAGGGAGACGACGGCGGTGGGGCCGTTGCCCGGGCCGGCGGCCGCGGTGCCGGCCCCGGCCGTGAGCAGCGCGGTGAAAGCGAGCGGGAGGGCGGCGGCGACTGCGGTCAGTCGTCGCACACGACTGGTGGGGTTCTTCCTGCGGGCGGTGCGGGATCCGATCACTGCGGAACTCCTGCGTTCGGCCACACGGAATCCAGGAACAACTCCGGTGCGTGGCTGGGAAAGTGGGGGTACCGCCGGCCGGTGGCAATCGGAAAGGTGACACGCCGACTCTTGTTACCGCTAGGTAGCCGCAGATTACGAGTGGGTAACGACCGACCGGTCGTTCGGTTGTGTCAGGTTCCGGAAACAGCTCCGCCCCCGCTGCCGGGGGCAACGGGGGCGGTACTGCCGGATGTTCGGCTGCTGTGCGTTTCAGCCGAATGTCAGGTCGGTGCCCGGCTCCGTGGTGGTGCCGGAGTGCGTGTCGGTCAGCCCGTGAGCTGGTCGTACGCGGGAAGCGTGAGGAAGTCCGCGTAGTCCGCGTCCAGGGAGACCTGGAGCAGGAGGTCGTGGGCCTGCTGCCACTTCCCGGCCGCGAAGGCCTCCTCGCCGACCTCGGCACGGATGGCGGCCAGTTCCTCGGCCGCGATCGCGCGGGTCAGCTCCGCCGTGGCCTTCTGGCCGTTCTCGAAGACGACTCCGGCGTTGATCCACTGCCAGATCTGCGAGCGCGAGATCTCGGCGGTGGCCGCGTCCTCCATCAGGCCGAAGATGCCGACGGCGCCGAGGCCGCGCAGCCAGGCCTCGATGTAACGGATGCCGACCTGGACCGCGTTGCGCAGACCCTCGTACGTGGGCTTCGCGTCGAGGGAGTCGATCGCGATGAGCTCGCCCGGGGCCACCGAGACGTCCTCGCGCAGGCGCTCCTTCTGGTTCGGCTTGTCGCCGAGCACCGCGTCGAAGGAGGCCATGGCGATCGGGACCAGGTCGGGGTGGGCGACCCAGGAGCCGTCGAAGCCGTCGCCCGCCTCGCGGTCCTTGTCCGCCTTGACCTTCTCGAAGGCGACCTTGTTGACCTCGGCGTCCTTGCGGGACGGGATGAAGGCCGCCATGCCGCCGATGGCGTGCGCGCCGCGCTTGTGGCAGGTGCGGACCAGCAGCTCGGTGTACGCCCGCATGAACGGGGCGGTCATCGTCACCGCGTTGCGGTCCGGGAGGATGAACTTCTCGCCGCCGTCACGGAAGTTCTTCACGATCGAGAAGAGGTAGTCCCAGCGGCCGGCGTTCAGGCCCGCCGCGTGGTCCTTGAGCTCGAAGAGGATCTCTTCCATCTCGTACGCGGCCGTGATCGTCTCGATCAGGACGGTGGCGCGGACCGTGCCCTGCGGGATGCCGGCGTAGTCCTGGGCGAAGACGAAGATCTCGTTCCAGAGGCGGGCCTCCAGGTGCGACTCCGTCTTCGGCAGGTAGAAGTACGGACCCTTGCCGAGGTCGATCAGGCGCTGCGCGTTGTGGAAGAAGTACAGGCCGAAGTCGACCAGCGCCCCCGAGGCCGGGGCACCGTCGATCCGCAGGTGGCGCTCCTCCAGGTGCCAGCCGCGGGGCCGCATGACGACGGTCGCCAGCTCACCGGCGGGCTTGAGGGCGTAGGGCTTGCCCGTGCGGGCGTCGGTGAAGTCGATCCGGCGCTCGTAGGCGTCGATCAGGTTCAGCTGGCCGAGGACGACGTTCTCCCACGTGGGGGCCGAGGCGTCCTCGAAGTCGGCGAGCCAGACCTTGGCGCCCGAATTCAGGGCGTTGATGGTCATCTTGCGGTCCGTCGGACCGGTGATCTCCACACGGCGGTCGTTCAGCGCGGCCGGAGCCGGCGCCACCTTCCAGTCCCCCTCGCGGACCTGTGCCGTCTCCGGGAGGAAGTCGAGGGTGGAGGTCCGGGCGATCTCGGCGCGGCGCTCGGCGCGGCGGGCGAGGAGCTCGGCGCGGCGGGGGGCGAACCGCCGGTGGAGCTCGGCCACGAAGGCGAGGGCCGCTTCGGTGAGGACTTCGTCCTGCCGGGGCAGGGGCTCGGCGTCGACGATGGCCAGCGGGGACGGCGCTGGTGCGGACATATCTGTCACTCCTTCAGCGGCGGTGCCTGGCGGCCGCGGGGGAATGCTCGCGCGAGACGGCACGCAGTGCCGTCGGGTGTGGAGAGTTCCGGGATACGGTCGCGGGCGCCGTTCTTGGTTCAGGGCGCTTCTGACCAGTGGATAGTAATTTCCTCATGGTGGAAGTTCAATGGTTTGTTGATATCGAGATTCTCTGAGTCGACAGATTCCACTTCCCGGTGGCCCTCAGTGCCATCGCAGTTACCCCCCGCTCGGACGGTTCGCTCCGCCGGTTCACGCCAGTCGTACCAGGTCGGGCGGGGTGTCGATGTCGAAGGCCTCCGCCACGTCCCCGCACTCCACCAGGGTGAGCTCTCCCGCGTGGCGCGTCAGGTGCACCCGCGCGCCCTTGTCGCCGGTCGCCGTCGCCGCGATGTCCGCCCAGCGGTCCGCGCCGAACAGCACCGGATGCCCGCGCTCGCCGCCGTACGCCGCCGCCACCAGGCTCGCCGGGGAGCGGTAGGCCTCCCGGACCCGGGCCACGGCCTCCGGCCCGATGCCCGGCTGGTCCACCAGCGACACCAGGGCGGCGCGGGCGCCCGTACCCGCCAGCGAGGCGAGGCCGACCCGCAGGGAGGAACCCATCCCCTCCGCCCAGTCCGGATTGTCGGCGACCACGCACCCGCTCAGGTCGGCCCGCTCACGGACCTCCGCCGCGGCGGCGCCGAGCACCACGTGCACGGGCCCGCAGCCCGCCTCCCGCAGGACGCGGACGGCGTTCTCCACGAGCGGGCGGCCGCGGTAGGGCAGGAGGGCCTTGGGGCGGCCGCCGAGGCGGCGGCCCCCGCCGGCGGCCAGGAGCAGGCCCGCGATCACGGGCGGGCCGGTGTGGGACGACATGCCACCGATTCTCGCTCCTTCAGCGGCCCGCGTGTCCACGGAAACAGGTTCCGGCGTACGGCGGCCAGCGCGGGCCCGATCCGGAGCGGTGCGCAGACCCGGTTCTCGGCGGCGGCCAGCAGGGCCCGTTCGTCACGGTCGGTCAGCATTGCGGTGACTCCTTGCCAATCGGGGGCCAATACGGCGAGTCTGGACCTCGATCGGCCTGGACGGCAGAGCCAATCAGGGGAGGTTGGCATGGCAAACGGGCGAGTGGTCCGGACAGCGGACAGAACCCTCGGCAGCCGGCAGCTCGCGGCCCTGCTGCCCGCGGAGGTACGGGCCCGCCCCGGCTACCGGGCCCTCGCGGACGCCGTCCGCACCCTGATCCTCGACGGGCGCATCGCCCTGCACGTGCGGCTGCCCGCCGAGCGCGAGCTGGCCGGGGCCGTCGGAGCCGGCCGGGCCACCGTGACCGGCGCCTACGACCTGCTGCGCGAGAGCGGCTACGTCCGCAGCCGGCGCGGCTCCGGCACCTGGACCGAACTGCCCGAGGGCCACCGCCCCGTCGGCGCCCACACCCTCGTCGGCGGGGGCGGCCGGAGCGCCGGCGGCGATCCCGGCATCGACCTCGCCATCGCCGCCATGGGCGCACCGGACGGCAGCCTCGCCGAAGCCCTCGCACGGGCCGCTCCCCGGCTGCCCGCCCTGGCCCGCACCCCCGGCTACCACCCGTTCGGCCTGCCCGACCTGCGTACGGCCGTCGCCGACCGGTTCACCCGCCGCGGCCTGCCCACCCGCCCCGAACAGATCCTGGTCACCGCCGGCGCCCAGCAGGCCTTCGCGCTCGTCGTCAGCCTCCTGTGCGGACCGGGGGACCGGGTCGTCACCGAGAGCCCCACCTACGCCAACGCCCTCGACGCCCTGCGCCACGCACGGCTGCGCACCGGCTCCATAGCCGTCTCCGACGCGGGCTGGGACATGGAGATCGCCGAGTCCACGCTGCGGCAGACCGTGCCGAGGCTGGCCTACACGATCCCCGACTTCCACAACCCGACGGGTGCACTGATGCCGCCGGAGCAGAGGCTGCGCCTGCTGGCCGCGACGCGGCGCACCGGGACCTGGCTGGTCGTCGACGAGACCATCGCCGACATCGCGCTCGACGTCCCCGCGCCCGCGCCGCTGGCCTCGCTCGCCCCGCGGGGCGGAGCCGACCACGTCGTCACCATCGGGTCGCTCAGCAAGACCTACTGGGGCGGCCTCCGGGTCGGCTGGATCCGGGCCGCCGAGAAGATGATCACCGAGCTGACGGCGGTACGGGTCGCCGCCGACATGTGCGGCTCGGTCCTCGACCAGCTTGTCGCGCTCCCGCTGCTGGAGGGCCTGGACCGGTCCCTGCCCGCGCGCCTCGCGCAGCTGCGGATCCAGCGCGAGGCCCTGGTGCGCTCGCTCCGGCAGCACGCACCGGAATGGTCCTGGAGGCTCCCGCCGGGCGGGCTCTCCCTCTGGGTCGACCTGGGCGGGCCGGTCAGCTCCGCGCTGGCCGAACGGGCCGCGGTCGCCGGGGTGCACATCGGCCGCGGCGCCCGCTTCGGTGTGGACCCGGGCACCTTCGAACACCGGCTGCGCATCCCGTACACCCTCCCCGCCGCCCAGCTGGACGAGGGGGTGCGCCGCCTCGCGACCGCCTTCCACGACGGGGTGCCGCTGCCCCCGGCGGTGGAACGGCCGTACTGGGTCGCGTAGGCCGCGGGCAGGGCGTACGGGGTCGGGCGTACGGGGTCGGGCGCAGCGGATCAGGAGGCCCGGCGGAAGTACGCGTTCGCCGCCGGGCGGAACATCAGCACCACGGCGGTGAGCACGGCCGCCAGGTGCAGCACCCGGCTCGCCCCGAACACCGCGTCGAGGGCGTCCGCGCCGGTGAGCGCGGCCGGGACGGACCCTCCGTCGAGCAGGTACCCCAGCGGTTCGGCGACCAGCGAGGCCGTACCGAACACGCCGAGACCCACCGCCAGGACCAGCCGCGCCCACCCGGCCCCGTCCCGCATCCGTACGGCGACCAGCACGGCCACCGTGAACACGGTCAGCCGCACCGCCAGCCCCGGGGCGATGCCGCCGGCCGTGGCCTCGCCGTCCGCGGCCAGGCGGCCCAGCATCAGCGCGGTCTCGAAGGCCCCGGCGGCCACCGCCGTCAGCCAGAGCACGAAGGCGGTGCGGACGGCGGCAGGCGGCGGTCCGGGACGGCGGCGCGCGGCCGCGGCGTACGGGGGAGCACTGGGTACGGGGCTCATCGGGCACTCGCTCTCGTGGCGGTGGCGGTGGCGGTGGCGGGGCCGGTTCTCCCCGCCCACCCCGATCCTCCCGGCCCCCCACGCCCCCGACCCGCCTGCTGCCCGGTGGATCCGGCCGGGGGGCTGCCCCACCCCCCGGCGGCCGGCTCAGGGCGTACGGATCAGCCGCCGGCTGCCTGCTGCCGCGACCGCGGAGGTGCGGGAGTCGACGCCGAGCTTCGCGTAGACGTGCACCAGATGGGACTTGACCGTGGCCTGGCTGAGGAAGAGCTTCTTGGAGATCTGCTGGTTCGACAGCCCGTCGGCGACCAGTTGCAGGACCTCCAGCTCCCGCTTCGTCAGCGCCTCCGCCGGGGTCCGCATCCGGTCCATCAGGCGCAGCGCCACCGCCGGGGCGAGCGCCGACTGGCCCGCCGCCGCGGTGCGCACCGCCGCCGCCAGCTCCTCCGGCGGGGCGTCCTTCAGCAGGTAGCCCGAGGCGCCCGCCTCCACCGCCGCCAGGATGTCCGCGTCCGTGTCATAGGTGGTCAGGACCAGCACCCGCGGCGCACCCGGCCGCGCCGTGATCAGCGCCGTCGCCGCTGAGCCGTGCATGCCGGGCCCGAACTGGAGGTCCATCAGGACCACGTCCACCGGCGTGGTGCCCGCCAGTTCCACCGCCCGCTCGGCGGTCGCGGCCTCCGCGACCACCGCGAAGTCCGGTTCGGTGTCCAGCACTGCGCGCAGCCCGGCGCGCACCACCGGATGGTCGTCGGCCAGCAGCAGCCGGATCGTCATCGGGGGGACCTCGCTCCGAGACCGGGCGCCGGGTCCGGGTCGGCGGCCGTATCCGCGTACGCGTCCACCGGCAGCGGCAGGGTGACGGCCACGGCGGTGCCCTGGCCGGGGTCGGACTCCACGGTGAACAGACCGCCCAGGGTCTCGGCGCGCGCCCGCATCGCGGGCAGCCCGAAGCCGCCCTGGCCCGACGGGGCGGCGGGCGCCGAGGAGGGGTCGAAGCCGCGGCCGTCGTCCACGACGTCGAGCGTGACCGAGGAGTCCATGAACGTCAGCGTGATCTCGGCGCGCCCGGCCCGCGCGTGCCGCACCACGTTGGCCAGTGCGGACTGGGCGATCCGTAGCAGGGCCACCTCGTACGGGGTGGGCAGCACCCGCGGCGTGCCGCTCAGCGAGAACCGGACCCGCGGCCCCGGGACCCCCGCGCACAGCCGTTCCAGGGCGGCGGCCAGGGACCCGTGCTCCAGGTCCGGCGGCGTCAGGGCCCGGACGAACCGCCGCGCCTCCGCGAGGTTGTCCTGGGCGGCCTCCCGTGCCCGGGCGATGTGCTCCACCGCCGGAGCCCCGGCCGGCAGCGCGCGCTCGGCGGCCCGCAGCAGCAGCTGGATCGACGACAGGCCCTGGGCCAGGGTGTCGTGGATCTCCCGTGCGAGCCGCTCGCGCTCCGCCAGGATGCCCGCGCCCCGCTCCGCGACGGCCAGCTCCGCCCGGGTCGCCAGCAGCTCCTCGATCAGCTCGCGGCGGCGCTCGCTCTCCCGGTACAGCGCCTGGTAGCCGAGGACGGTCGCCACCGCCACGCCCCCGCCCAGCAGCGGCCCCAGGAAAGCCCCCGGTGTCGCCGGACCGCTGTGCGCGAGGAAACCGCCGATCGCCGCGCAGGCGGTCACCGCGACGGCCGTCACGCCCCAGCGCAGCCGCAGCAGGTGCAGCTCCAGGAAGTACAGCGGGAAGGCGATCCACAAGCCGTCGGGGGAGACCGCGAGCAGCCCCGCCCAGGCCGCGCCGAGGACCGCCAGCCATACCGCCCCGGCGCGAGGCGACCGGTGCACGGCGGGGGTCCGTACGCCCGCCGCGTACACGGCGGCCAGCACGGCGCACAGCCCGACGACCCACCCCGAACGGGGCGCGGCATCGGCGACGGCCCGCCCGGCGGCCAGCGCGAGCAGCCCGAGGAGCAGCGCGTGCAGGCACAGGCGCAGGACCTTCGAGACGGGGGTGAGGGCGCGCGGGGCGCGGGGATCGGGAGGAGCCATGGCCCGACCAGCGTAAGGCGGCGCCCGCCGGCCCCGGTCAATCGAAAGTTTGATGTCGGGATGCGCCCTTCGATACGAGGATCCCTCCTGTGGCGCGATGTGCTGTGCCCGCGCGGCGGACCAAGGTGGGGAGCATGTTCGTCGCATGGAGAGACCTACGGTTCGCGAAGGGCCGGTTCGCCCTCATGGGCTCCGTCGTCCTGCTGATCACCCTGCTCGTCGGCCTGCTGTCCGGGCTCACGTCGGGACTGGCCCGGGAGAACGTCTCGGCCGTCACCGGGCTGCCCGCCACACACCTGGCCTTCGCCGCGCCCGGCGGTGACCAGGAGGTCTCCTTCACCAACTCCCAGGTGCCCGAGAGCGCCTGGCTGGCCTGGCGGGCACGGCCCGGGGTGAAGACGGCCGAGCCGCTGGCCATCCGCACCACCAACGCCGTCTCGGGCGAACGGACCGCCGCCGTGTCCGTCTTCGGCGTGGAACCCGGCGACGGGCCCGGCCGCCTGAGCCCACGAGGCAGCGGCCTCACCCAGGGGCGGGTGGTCCTCACCGAGAAGGCGGCCCAGGAGCTCGGCGGCCTCGCCGCGGGCGCCGGGGTCAGGATCGGCACCCTCGAACTCTCCGTGGCCGCCGTGTCCGGCGCCGCCTCCTACAGCCACACCCCGGTCGTCTGGATGGACCTCCTCGACTGGCAGCGCATCGGCAACCCCGGCACCTCCCTGGAAACCCCCCTCGCCACCGTCGTCGCCCTCTCCGGCGACGGCGTGGACCTGGCCGCCGGGGACGCGGCCGCCGGCACCGAGACCCGGACCGTGGAGGAGGCCCTCGGCGCCATAGGCTCCTACCAGGCCGAGAACGGCTCGCTCCAGCTGATGCGCGGCTTCCTCTTCGCCATCTCGGCCCTCGTGACAGGCGCCTTCTTCACCGTGTGGACGATCCAGCGCAGCGGGGACGTGGCCGTCCTGAAGGCACTGGGTGCCTCCACTCCCTACCTCCTCAAGGACGCGCTCGGCCAGGCCGTGGTCATGCTCGCCGCCGGCACCGCACTGGGTACGGCGCTCGCCGCCGGGTTCGGCGCCCTCATCAGCGGCGGCGACGTGCCGTTCGTCCTCGACGCCGCCACCGTGCTGGTCCCCGCCGCGGTCCTGATCGTGCTCGGTGCGCTGGGCGCGGCCCTGTCCATCCGGCGGATCACCGCCGTCGACCCGCTGACCGCCCTCGGGAGCGCCCGATGACCCTCCTCGTCCACGACGTCACGCTGACCTACCCGGACGGCGACGGCCGCCTCACCGCCCTCGACGAGGTCTGCCTGGAGGTGCCCGCGGGCACCCTCACGGCGGTGATCGGCCCCTCCGGATCCGGTAAGTCCAGCCTGCTCGCGGTCGCCGCCACCCTGGTCACCCCCGACTCCGGCCGGGTCGTGGTGGCCGGCCGGGACACGGCCCGGCTCAGCGCCGCGGAGAAGTCGGCACTGCGCCGCGAGACGATCGGCATCGTCTTCCAGCAGCCGAACCTGCTGGCCTCGCTCACCGCCGCCGAGCAGCTCCAGGTCATGGCGCACCTCACCGGCCGGCCCGCGCGGCAGCTGCGCCGCCGGGCCCTGGAACTGCTCGACGCGGTGGGCCTGGCCGACAAGGCGGACCGGCGCCCCCACCAGCTCTCCGGAGGCCAGCGGCAGCGGGTCAACATCGCCCGCGCGCTGATGAACGAGCCCGCCGTGCTGCTGGTCGACGAGCCGACGAGCGCGCTCGACCACGAGCGCGGCGCGGCCGCGCTCGACCTGTTGGTCACCCTCACCCGCGAGCGCTCCACCGCCACCGTGCTGGTCACCCACGACCACGCCCACCTGGAGCGGATGGACCGCACGGCGACGATGGCGGACGGCCGCCTGGTGCAGCAGCCGGACCCGGTCCCGGCCGCCTGAGGCCGTCGCCGCAGGTCCCCCGACCGTCCCCCGGCCGTCCCCGCGCCCCCGTCCCGCCCCGTCCCGCCGCCGGGGACGGGCGGGCGCGGGACGGCCGGGCGCCGGCTCAGCGGCCGATCGGGGTGCGCTGCAGGAAGGCGAGCCGCTGCCGCGCCAGGTGCAGGTGGCGGGGGTCGAAGGAGGGCAGGGCGCGCAGCAGGCGGATGAGTTCCGGGCCGGCCTCGGCGGCGGCCGCCTGGTCCTTGAGCTGGGTCCAGCAGTAGAGGGCGCCCGCCGCCGCGCCCTTCACCTCGGGGGCGTCCGGGGGCTGGTGGGCCAGCCGGGTACGGCCGACGCTGGTCCACAGCTGGGTCGCGAGCCGGAAGTTGCCCGCCATCCGCGCGAGGTCGGCGCGGATCTCCGCCCACTGGGTGGCCTCCGCCGAGGAGTACCCGTGGATCTCCAGGACGTGCGCCTCCCACGCCTGGGCGAGCGTGGCCGCCTCCACGTGCCGCCCGGCGGTCGCCAGGGCGTGGATGTGCGGCCGCGGGTCCGGCGCGGGGTCCGCGGCCTGCGGCGGCGCCTGCGACGGCGTCCGCCCGGCCGGTGCCGGCCACGGCCCCGGCGCGCGGCCCGGCAGCGGCGGTACGGAACCCTGCGGGAGCGGCGGTACGGGTGCCTGCGGGGCCGGGGGGACCGGGGCGGCCGCGTCGGGGCCGGGGGCCTCCCCGGACTCCCGTACGGGCCACCCGGCGCCCTCCCTGGCCCCCGGTACGCCCAGCTCGCGGGCGGTCGGCAGGACCAGGGCGCCCGGCGGCAGCGCCGCGGTGCCCGCGGCGAGGGCGTGCAGCTGGAGGTTGCCGGGGCGGCCGGGGCTGCTGCGCAGCTGGTTGATCCACTCCCGCGTGTAGCTGCTCACCCCGTCGCCGCCGCCCGCGAAGCCGGGCGGCACGACCACGCCGTACACCTCGGCGGAGGGGGAGGCGGGCAGGCTCCCGTACTCCTGGAGCAGCGGCCACGCGGCCTTGTCGGCGGCGAGGTCGAGCAGCACGGTGGTCAGCCCGGCGGGGCGGCCGCGCAGCTCGGTTCCCAGCCACTCCCAGGGCAGGCCCGTGTAGCGGACGCTGCCCGCGGTGGTCCCCGCCAGGCACAGGTGGAGCCGGCGGCTGCGGCGGTCGACCGTGAGCCTGCCCGACAGGTAGACCAGCAGCGGGCCGGGGGTGGCGGCGGCCGTCCGCAGCCGCGTGAGCACGGTGTTCGGGTCGCGGGCGCCGTCGAGATAGGTGGTGTCGCTGGGGACACCGCTGTTCAGCAGCATCGCCACGGGCACCACCCCCAGCGCGGCCAGGTTGGCGCTCGGGGCGACCTGGACGGTCCGGCGCCGCACCGCGGCGTCCCCCGCTATGAGGAGGACGTGCCCCCGCTGCTGCTCCACCGCGATGTTCTGCATGAGCAGACCGTACTCACTCCGCACGGCGCGGCGTGCGGCCCGGCCCCCGCACCCGCCGCACGGCGCCGTCCGCACAGCCGCCCGGCCGCCGCCCGCCCGTGCCCCGGGACCGCCGGCGGCAGGCCGTACGAAGGCCCCGCCGCCCCTCGTGACGGAGGGGCCGCGGGGCCTTCGCGGAGCTGCTGCGCCCCGCCGGCGGGCGGGGTGCGGATCAGGCCGGGGTCTGGTTGGAGAGGGCCACCGACAGCTCGGCGGCGACGCCCTGCAGGATCGGTACGAAGGACTCGGCCACGGCCTCGGTGACCCGGCCCGCCGGGCCCGAGATCGAGATGGCTGCGGCGGTCGGGGAGTTCGGCACCGAGACGGCGAGGCAGCGGACTCCTATTTCCTGCTCGTTGTCGTCGACCGCGTAACCCGACCTGCGGACCTTCTCCAGCGCGTCGAGGAAGCCCTCGGGCGTGGTGATCGTCTTCTCGGTCGCCGCGGGCATCCCGGTGCGGGCCAGGAGGGCCCGTACCTCCTCGGCGGGGGTGTGGGCGAGGAGCGCCTTGCCCACGCCCGTGGAGTGCGGCAGCACCCGGCGGCCGACCTCGGTGAACATGCGCATGGAGTGCTTGGAGGGCACCTGTGCGACGTAGACGATCTCGTCCCCGTCGAGCAGGGCCATGTTCGCCGTCTCGCCGGTCTCCTCGACCAGGCGGGCGAGGTAGGGCCGGGCCCAGGTGCCCAGCAGGCGCGACGCGGACTCGCCGAGGCGGATCAGGCGGGGGCCGAGGGAGTACCGTCGGTTGGGCTGCTGGCGGACGTAGCCGCATGCCACGAGGGTGCGCATGAGGCGGTGGATGGTCGGCAGCGGCAGGCCGCTGGCGGCGGAGAGCTCGCTGAGCCCGACCTCGCCACCGGCGTCGGCCATGCGTTCGAGCAGATCGAAGGCGCGCTCGAGGGACTGAACGCCACCGCTGGCGGCGGTGGGCTTGGCGGAAGCGTCGGTGGTGCTGGCGCTGGACGTCGGCACGGCGCGGTCCTTTCGGTGCTGGCAGGCAAGGAAGCAGCCTACCGGTCGGTCGGCGTCGGCCCTAGAGCCGGGGCGGTGCCGTCCCCGCCGGTCAGAGGGGGTTTGTCCTGGTGGCGGCCGTCCTCGGGAAGTTACCCGCCCGGCTCCCGGTGGTGGTAGCTACATTCTGTATAGCGAAATCTTAATTCCATCCTGTGGAAACCTCCAATGGTGGAGGAAGTGGGTCAGTGGTCCGTCCGGGCGCTCTTGACTGCTCCCGGATCGCCGTGAAGACTCCGTCAACAGAACGTTGAATTTCGCTCTGTGGAAGTAGATGGGGAGGTTCCGGTGTCCGACGTGGCTGTGGAACTGGTACTGCGCTCGACGCGCGTCATCACCCCCGAGGGGACGCGCGCCGCCTCGGTGGCCGTCGCCGGCGGGAAGATCACGGCCGTGCTGGCGTACGAGGCCGAGGTACCGGCCGGAGCCCGGCTGGAGGACTTCGGCGACGACGTCCTGCTCCCCGGCCTGGTCGACACCCACGTCCACGTGAACGACCCGGGCCGCACCGAGTGGGAAGGCTTCTGGACGGCCACCCGCGCCGCCGCGGCCGGCGGCATCACCACGATCCTCGACATGCCGCTGAACTCCCTGCCGCCGACCACCACCACGGAGAACCTGCGCGTCAAGCAGGAGGTCGCCCGCACCAAGGCGCACGTGGACGTCGGCTTCTGGGGCGGCGCCCTCCCGGACAACGTCAAGGACCTGCGCCCCCTGCACGACGCCGGCGTCTACGGCTTCAAGTGCTTCCTGTCGCCCTCCGGCGTGGACGAGTTCCCCGAACTCGACCAGGAGCAGCTGGCCACCTCCCTCGCCGAGATCACCGGCTTCGGCGGCCTGCTGATCGTGCACGCCGAGGACCCGCACCACCTGGAGTCGGCCCCGCAGAACCCGGGCCCCAAGTACGCGGACTTCCTGGCCTCCCGCCCCAAGGACGCGGAGAACACCGCGATCCAGAACCTGATCGACCAGGCGAAGCGGCTGAACGCGCGCGTCCACGTCCTGCACCTGTCCTCCTCCGACGCGCTGCCGCTGATCGCCGCCGCCAAGGCAGAGGGCGTGCAGATCACCGTCGAGTCCTGCCCGCACTTCCTCACCCTCACCGCCGAGGAAGTCCCGGACGGCGCCACCGAGTTCAAGTGCTGCCCGCCCATCCGCGAGGCCGCCAACCAGGACCTGCTCTGGGACGCGCTCGCCGACGGGACGATCGACTGCATCGTCTCCGACCACTCGCCCTCCACGGCGGACCTGAAGACCGGCGACTTCGCCACCGCATGGGGCGGCATCTCCTCCCTCCAGCTGGGCCTCCCGGCGATCTGGACCGAGGCGCGCAGGCGCGGACGCTCCCTCGAGGACGTCGTGCGCTGGATGTCGAGCGCCCCGGCCGCCCTCGCAGGCCTGGCGCAGAAGGGCGCGATCGAGCCCGGCCGCGACGCCGACTTCGCCGTCCTCGCGCCCGAAGAGACCTTCACCGTGGACCCCGCGGAACTGCACCACCGCAACCGGATCACCGCGTACGCGGGCAAGACCCTGCACGGCGTCGTGAAGTCCACCTGGCTGCGCGGCACGCAGATCGCCGACCACGGAACCCCGACCGAGCCCACGGGCCTCCTCCTCGAAAGGCAGAACTGACAGTGGCGATTCCTTCTTTCACCGGTAACGCGAACCCGTACGGAGGCGGCGACCCGTACGCGGACTACCGCACCGCGGACTTCCCGTTCACCCAGTACGCGAACCTCGCCGCCCGTGAGCTGGGCGCCGGTGTCACCTTCGCCAACGACGAGTTCTTCGCCCAGCGCGAGAACCTGCTGATCGCCGAGGCCGCGCACTTCGACCCCGAGCACTTCGGCCACAAGGGCAAGATCATGGACGGCTGGGAGACCCGCCGCCGCCGCGGCGTCTCCGCCACCCAGCCCTGGCCGACCCCCGAGGACCACGACTACGCCCTGGTCCGCCTCGGCGCCCCCGGCGTCATCCGCGGCATCGTCGTCGACACCGCCCACTTCCGCGGCAACATGCCGCAGGCCGTCTCCATCGAGGGCACCAACTGGGAAGGCGCGCTCGCGCCGACCCCGGAGGAGCTCCTCGGCGAGGACGTCAAGTGGACCACCCTCGTCCCGCGCACCGCGGTCGGCGGCCACGCGGCCAACGGCTTCGAGGTCAGCGCCGAGCAGCGCTTCACGCACCTGCGCGTCAACCAGCACCCCGACGGCGGCATCGCCCGCCTGCGCGTCTACGGCGAGGTCGTCCCGGACCCGCAGTGGCTCGCCACGCTCGGCACCTTCGACGTCGTCGCCCTGGAGAACGGCGGCTCCGTCCAGGACGCCTCCAACCGCTTCTACTCGCCGCCGACCAACACCATCAACCCGGGCCGCTCCCGCAAGATGGACGACGGCTGGGAGACCGCCCGCCGCCGCGACAACGGCAACGACTGGATCCGCTACCAGCTCGTCGCCGAGTCCGAGATCCGTGCCGTCGAGATCGACACCGCGTACCTCAAGGGCAACTCGGCCGGCTGGGCCTCGCTGTCGGTCAAGACCGGCGAGGACGGCGAGTGGACGGAGTTCCTGCCGCGCACCCGCCTGCAGCCCGACACCAACCACCGCTTCGTGCTGGACGCCCCGGCGGTCGGCACGCACGTCCGGATCGACATCTTCCCGGACGGCGGCTTCTCCCGCCTGCGCCTCCACGGCTCCCTGACCGAGGCGGGCGCGGCCGCGCACACCGCCCGCCACCAGGAACTGGGCGGCTGACCCGGCCCCACCGTCACGCCGTGCCCACCGCGGTGGGCACGGCGGCCACCGCGACTGCGCCCCTGCGGGGGCGCCGCGGGTGACCGGACCGCCCCCGGGGGCCGACACCCCCGGGGCGCACGGCCCGAAGGGGCGCACCACTGCCCGGTGCGCCCCTTCGGCGCGTCCGGGTCCGCGCCGGCGACCCGCTCCGGTCAGCCGTGCCAGACCCCCGTCGCCGCCGTCGTGGCGGCGTAGTCGGTGAAGTCGCGGGGTTCGCGGTGCAGGGCGCGCTGGACACCGTCGGCGAGGTGGGCGAAGCGGCGGTCGGCGATCCAGCCGTAGAGCATGTTCAGCAGGTCGGTGTAGTCCTCCGGCAGGCCCTGCTGCGCCGCGTACTCGGCGAAGCCGGCGGGCGGTACGGGGCGGTAGGCGATCGGGCGGCCCGTCGCCCGGGCGATCTCCTCCACCACCTCGGCCATGGTCAGCAGCCGCGGCCCGGACAGTTCGTAGGTCCGTCCGGCGTGCCCGTCCTCGGTGAGGGCCGCCACGGCCACGTCGGCGATGTCCTCGGCGTCGACGAAGGGCTCGGCCCCGTCCCCCGCCGACATCACCACGTCACCGGAGAGCAACTGGCCGCGGAAGAAGGGGTCCTCGCTGAAGTTCTGCGAGAACCAGGCCGGCTTCAGGATGGTCCACTCGGCGCCGGACTCGCGCACCGCCCGCTCGCTGGGAAGCTTCTCCTCGCCGTCCGGCACCACCCAGTCGCGGGCGGACAGCAGCACCAGCCGCTCCACCCCCCGGGACACGGCGAGCTTGCCGAAGGAGCCGAGGGTCGTCGCGGCGTCGGCGAGCTGCGAGTCGATCAGATAGGCCGCGCGGGCGCCCTCCAGAGCGGGCTCCCAGGTGTTCTCGTCGTTCCAGTCGAAGCGGGTCGAGGGGGTCGTCCCCTTGCGGGAGGCCCCGCGGACCTCGTGTCCGCGGCGCCTCAGGCCCGCGGCCACGCGGCGTCCCGTCTTGCCCGTGCTGCCAAGTACCAGTACCGGTTGCGTCGTCATGGCCCCAGTCAATCCGCCCGGGGTGAGCCGCAGAATGGTTCATCCGCTCATGTCGATGTCTGAGCGTCTAGCCTGGCCGCATGGATGCGCTGGCGAGTCTGCTCTACGAAGTACGGTCCGACGGGGCCCTGTTCAGCCGCAACATCGTGACCCCGCCCTGGGCGGTCCGCTTCGCCGGCCGTACGCCGCTCACCCTCGTCAGCACGCTGCGCGGTGAGGGCTGGGTCGTCCCCGGCGGGGACGCCGCACCCGTCGCACTCGGTCCCGGTGACGTCGCCATCGTGGTCGGGGCGGAGCCCTTCACCCTCACCGACGACGCCGGGCTGCGGACCCGGCCCCTGTACGTGGTGCAGGGCCCCGACCACTGCACGACGGACGACGGCGGCGAGATCAGCGCCGACCTGATGCTGGGCCTGCGCACCTGCGGCAACAGTCAGGACGGCCCGACCGTCCTGCTCACCGGGAGCTACCAGGTCGGCGGCCGGGTCTCCGCACGGCTGCTCGGCACGCTGCCCCGGGTGCTCGTGGTCCGCCACGGAGGCCGCCCCGGACCGATCCTGGACCTCACCGTCGCGGAGATCACCCGGGACGACCCGGGGCAACAGGCCGTCCTGGACCGGCTCCTGGACCTGCTGCTGCTGTCCACGCTGCGGGAGTGGTTCGCCGGCCCGGAGGCCGATCCGCCCGGCTGGTACCGGGCGCTCGGCGACCCCGTCACGGGACGGGCACTGCGCCTGATCCACGACGGGCCCGAGCGGCCGTGGACCGTGACGGCCCTCGCCGAGGAGGCCGGCGTCTCGCGGGCGACGTTCGCCCGCCGCTTCAGCGAGCTGGTCGGGAAGCCGCCCATGGCCTACCTGACCGACTGGCGCCTGGCCCTCGCGGCCGACCTGCTGGTGCGCACCGAGGCCACCGTGGAGTCGATCGCCCGCCAGGTCGGCTACCAGAGCGCCTTCGGGCTGAGCGTGGCCTTCCACCGGGTGTACGGGACCCGCCCCGGCCGGCACCGCGCGTCCGCCACCCGGACGGCTTGTTGATCTTCGGCGTTGACAGGGAGCGGCCGGGTGCGTGTAATGGAGGCGGTGTCGCGTGACGCCGGCCAAGAGCAGTGGGCCGGCCGGCAGTCGGGCGAACACCCTTCACGCAGAGGGTCCGTCATGAGTTCCTGCTCCGCACCCCGCATCTGACGCAGCGCCGACAGGCGAGCGCCGGGCATCACGAGCACCTGCACGTCCCGTGCGTCCATCGCGTACGGCGACCTGCGTGCCGCGGTCCCGTTCCGTGCCGTCCAGGCCGCTCAGCCTTCGGCGCCTTCAGTGCTTCATCCCCTTCAGACGTCATCCTTCGCGCTTCCGCGTGCCCTTGCCCCACGGCTCGCGCACCGTCGCGCGCACTCCTCGTATCCTCCGGAGACGCATCCGTATGCCTACGCCTTTCAACCAGTCCGTCATCGACGAGTTCCGCGCCCACGCAGGGAAGGTGGGAGGCCCCTTCGAGGGCGGCGACCTGCTCCTGCTGACGACCACCGGTGCCACCTCGGGCACCGCGCGGACCACCCCCCTCGGCTACGTCCGCCACGGCGGCTCGCTCCTGGTCGTCGGGTCGAACATGGGCGCCCCGCGCCATCCCGACTGGTACCACAACCTCCTCGCCCACCCCGTCGTACAGGTCGAGATCGGTACGCAGAGCTTCGGAGCCCTCGCGGTCCCCGCCGAAGGCGCCCGGCGCGACGAGCTGTTCGCGCACGTCGTACGGGCCGAGCCCGGGTACGGCGACTACCAGGCCCTGACCACCAGGGTCCTGCCGGTCGTCGTACTGGAGCGGGCGGACCCCGACGGCTGGGAGGCGCCCCGCGAGGTGACCAACCTCGCCGACAAGCTGCTGGAGGTCCACACCTGGCTCCGCGGCCAGTTGGGCCAGGTGAAGGCCGAGGTCGACGCCCACTTCGCGGCGCGCGCCGCCCACCGGGGCACGGGGCTGCCGCCCGCCCCGGGTCTCGGGCTGCAGATCCGGCAGCGCTGTCTGGCCTTCTGCCAGGCCCTGGAGTTCCACCACACCAGCGAGGACGCGCATCTCTTCCCCGGGATCGCCCACCACCACCCCGGCCTGGCCGGGACCTTCGACCGGCTCGCGGAGGAACACCGTACGGTCTCCCGCATCCAGGGCGAACTGGCAGCGCTGCTGGCCGGCATCGGGGTCGCCGAACCCGAACGGTTCCGCAGCGAACTCGATGCGATGTCAAGGGAGTTGAACACGCACCTCGACTACGAGGAAGAGGCGCTCCTCCCCCTCCTGGCCGACGTGCCCTGGCCGCCGGCGCCGCCCGCGCAGGACTGACGGCTCCCGGCCCCGAGGCGGGGGACCGGCCCCGGGCTCCCGCCGGCCGGCCTCACCGCGCCCAGACGTGCAGGGCGTCGTCCTCCGCCGAGGCGGTGTACCAGGTCCCGTCACCCAGGGCGCGGGGGAGGCCGGACACCGGGAAGGGATAGGCGATCTCGCCCGTCACCCGCAGGCCGGTGAGATCGACGAACCAGTGCCGGCCCGCGCCGGACTCCTCGTCGCTCTCGACCGTGCCGACCACCGCCGTCCCCTCGTCGACGAAGCCGCCCTCGTAGTCGAAGAAGACGCAGGCGTCCTCGTCGCCCGGCTCGGCCTCGGGATGGCCGGGAAGCACGTCGGCGCCCAGTTCCCCCTCCACCGACCAGCCGTCGGCGTCCGGCCCGGAGCCGGTGCCGTCGGCGGCCCGGTGCACGGTGAGGGCGTCCTGGTCGTGCGTCACCGTCAGCAGGCGCCCGCCGGAGGGGCTCACCGCCAGCAGTACCCGGTCCTCGTCCCCGAAGCGGTCGACGGCCCAGCAGCGATGCCACAGCTCCCACCGCACCGCCCCGGTGATGTCCACGGCCCGCAGGGCGTGCGGGCCCGCGAAGACGGCCAGGTCACCGGTGGGCGCCACGGCGTACCCGCCGAACCGGCGCGGCCAGGGAGCGGGGAAGCGGACCTCAGCCGGTTCCGGCGCGGCGGCGCCGGCCCGGGCCGCGTCCCGTACGACCACCTCGGTGTCGCCCCGCTGCACCAGCCGCCACCCGCCGGGCCGGGACAGCACGGACGGGGCGTCGTCCGCCCCGGAGAAGGGCAGGGGCGCGGTCAGGGTGGCGACGAGGCGGGCCGAGGTGTTCACGGGTGCGGTGCTCCGGAACCGGGGAACGGGAGGTGGGGGCGGGGGTGCCCGCAGCGGCACCCTGCGGCCCGCTGCCGCCTCCGGGACGACACCCCCGGGCCGGTCCGTCCCGGAGCCGTGCCGTCGGCCGGGTCGAAACGGGGTGGGCTCCTGCGTGCCGCACCGATGAGTTCCGGGCGGGCCGGGAGTCTGAATCCCTGAGTACGCAGACACGCGGCGCACGCAGACACGCAGTACGCACAGAGCACGCGGCGCACGCCGACCGAGCGGCGCACGCACCACCGGACAAGGAGCGCAGAGCCATGGGAAAGCTGACCCTCACCACCTTCCTGACCCTCGACGGAGTCATGCAGGCACCCGGCGGGCCCGAGGAGGACCCCAGCGGGGGTTTCGCGTACGGGGGCTGGCTGGCCCCGTACGCGGACGAGGACATGGGCGCGTTCATGAACGGGGTCTTCGACCGGGCGGAGGCCTTCCTGCTGGGGCGCCGCACCTACGACATCTTCGCCTCCTACTGGCCGCGGCACGACGACCCCGCAGACCCCGTCGCCGGCCGGCTGAACCGGCTGCCCAAGTACGTGGCCTCGTCCACGCTCAAGGAGCCGTCCTGGGCCGGGACCACGGTGATCGACGGGGAGCAGCTGCAGAGCGAGATCGTCCGGATCAAGGACACCCTCGACGGCGAGCTCCAGGTGCACGGCAGCGGCGCCCTGGCGCAGTGGCTGCTGGCCCGCGACCTCGTGGACGAGCTGAACCTGCTGTTCTTCCCCGTGTTCCTGGGCACCGGGCGCAGGCTGTTCCCGACGGGCGGTCTGCCCACGGCCTGCGAGCTGACCGACTCGCGCACCACCGCCGCCGGTACGGCCGTCCACACCTACGCGGTCGCGGGCCGCGCCACCTTCGGCACCGTCGGGGAGTGAACGGCAGCCGGGTCCGCCCGCGGAAACGGGGTCGCCCCGCAAGATCGGCTCGGATAGCGTGGGCCCGCACCCGTGCGAGCCGCCGAAGTCTCCACCCGATCCATGCCGTTGGAGAACCCGGTGACCGCCACCTCGCCCGCCCTCGCCCCAGCTGCCCTCGCCGCCCCCCGCCGGACCTGGTCCGCCGATCTGCCCGTCCTGGCCGTGGCCGTCGTCTGGGGCGGCAGCTACCTGGCGGCCAAGGGCATCACCACCGCCCACACCGTGATCGCGGTCCTGGTGCTGCGCTTCGCGCTCGTGCTGCCGGTGCTCGTCGTCACCGGCCGGCGGCGTCTGCGGGCGCTGAGCCCCGCCCAGCTGCGCGGCGCCGGCCTGCTGGGCTGCGTACTCGGCGGGATCTTCCTGCTGGAGACCTACGGGGTGGTGCACACCTCGGCCACCAATGCCGGGCTGATCATCAGCCTGACCATGATCTTCACCCCGCTCGCCGAGTCCGCCCTCCGGCGCGAGGCACCCCCGGCCGCGTTCCTCGGCGCCGCCGCCGTCTGCGTCGCCGGCGTCGTGCTGCTCACGCAGGGCGCCGGATTCACCGCGCCCGGCCTCGGCGACCTGCTCATCCTGTGCGCCGCCCTCGCCCGGACCCTCCACGTCCTGCTGATGGCCCGGATCAAGGCCGTCCAGGACGCCGACGCACTGTCCCTGACCACGGTCCAGCTCGGCGCCGCCGTCCTCGTCTTCGCCCTGCTGGCCGCCGTCCCGGGTACCGGGGACAGCCCGTGGGCCGCGGCCGCCGGCTTCGGGCCCGCCGAGTGGGCCGGCCTGGCCTTCCTCTCGGTCTTCTGCACGCTGTTCGCCTTCTTCGTGCAGATGTGGGCCGTACGCCGCACCTCGCCCTCCCGCGTCAGCCTGCTGCTCGGGACCGAACCTCTCTGGGCGGCTGCGGCGGGCATCGCCATCGGCGGCGAGCACCTCGGCGCGGCCGGACTCGCGGGAGCGGTCCTCGTCCTGGCGGGCACGGCGTGGGGGCGCCGCGCGGCAGGCTGAAACGATTGTCCGAAACCGGCCCCGCGCGGCATGATCCTCCGGTCGTACCCTGGCCTCCATGCCCGCCCTCACTGGGGCCTGGTCACAGGTCCGGGAGCTCCTCCAGCCGTACCCGGCGCCGCTCCCGGCGCGACAGCTCGCACGCCTCCGCGACCCGGAGCGCGGCGAGCGCCTCGAATCCCTCGCAGAGGTTGGGCCCCTCGCCGCGCACCAGACGGACGAAGGCGGCCAGCTCCGCTTCGTACGCCGGGCCGAACCGCTCCAGGAAGCCCGTCCAGGGCTTGCTCGCGGCGGGCGGCCCGTGCGGTTCCGTCGAAGCGATCGGCGTACGGTCGTCCAGCCCCGCGGAGACCTGGTCCAGTTCTCCGGCCAGCTCCATCCGCACGTCGTACCCGGCGCCGTTGCACCGCGTACCGGTCGAGGTGACGAGGGTCCCGTCGTCCAGGGTGAGCACCGCCGCGGCCGTGTCGACGTCACCGGCCTCCCGGAACTGCGCGGGCCCCGCGTCCGAACCGGTCGCGTAGACCTCCGTCACCTCGTGCCCGGTCACCCAGCGGACCATGTCGAAGTCGTGCACGAGACAGTCCCGGAAGAGCCCGCCCGAGGTCGCCAGGTACGCGGCGGCCGGCGGCGCCGGGTCGGCCGTCGTCGTGCGTACGGTGTGCAGCCGCCCCAGGGCGCCGGAGCGCACCAGCTCCCGCGCCGTGCGGTAACCGGTGTCGAAGCGGCGCATGAAACCGAGCTGGAGCACCCCGTCCTCGTCGGCCACCTCGCGCAGCACCGCCAAGGAGCGGGCCAGGTCCGGAGCCACGGGCTTCTCGCAGAAGACCGGCAGTCCGCCGCGCACCGCCCGGACGACCAGCTCCGCGTGCCCCTCGGTGGCGCAGGCCACGACCACCGCGTCCACGCCCCAGGTGAAGACCTGCTCCACGGAGGGCGCGGCGGTGGCCCCGAGCCGGCCGGCCAGGAGCACCGCCCGGGCGGGGTCGGCGTCGGCGAGCAGGAGCGACCCGGCGTCCGGCCGGCGGGCCAGGGACGCCGCGTGGAACGAGCCGATCCGGCCGGTTCCGATGAGCCCGATGCGCATGCACTCAACGTGACCCCGTACGGGGGACCTGTCAATCTGCCCGGGCATGCCCCGATGACCCTTCATGGTCCACTGTGGCGGATACTGGGCGGCTGGAACCGGAATGACCGAATCATGACGGACGAGACGGACGAGGGAAGGGCGCGGCGACGTGGCTAGGGTTCGGACAGGGGTGCGCGTCGTGGGCGCTGTGCTCGCGGCGGTACTGGGAGCCTCGCTCGCGGGCTGCAGCAGTACGGGCGGCAAGCGCGCCGAGGAGCGGGCGAAGGCCGCCGAGGCGGGCCGGCCGGCCGTGTCCACCCCGCGCTGGACCTTCGCGATGGTCACCCACGCGGGAGACGGCGACACCTTCTGGGACATCGTCCAGAAGGGGGCCAAGGAAGCGGCCGCGAAGGACAACATCAACTTCGTGTACGCCCACGACGACCAGGCGCAGCAGCAGGCGCAGTTCGTGCAGAACGCCATCGACCAGAAGGTCGACGGGATCATCGTGAGCCTCGCCAAGCCGGAGGCCCTCAAGGACGTCATCGGCAAGGCGGTCAAGGCCGGCATCCCCGTGGTCACGGTCAATTCCGGCTCCGCCCAGTCCGCCGCGTACGGGGCGCTGACCCACATCGGCCAGGACGAGGAAATCGCGGGCGAGGCCGTCGGGACCGAACTGGGCAAGCGCGGCCGCAAGAGGGCCGTCTGCGTCCTGCACGAGCAGGGCAACGTGGGGCACGAGCAGCGCTGCGCCGGCGCGAAGAAGACGTTCGCGGAGTCCGGCGGGATCATGGAGAACCTGTACGTCGAGGGCACCAACATGCCCTCCGTCCAGGCGGCCGTCCAGGCGAAGCTCCAGGCCGACCCCTCCGTCGACGCGGTCCTCACCCTCGGCGCCCCCTTCGCCCCCACCGCCGTCAAGGCCAAGGACGCGGCGGGCAGCAAGGCCGAGGTGGACACCTTCGACCTCAACGAATCGGTCGCCCGCGACCTGAAGTCGGGCGCCCTCGGCTTCGCCGTCGACCAGCAGCCCTACCTCCAGGGCTACGAAGCGGTCGACCTGCTGTGGCTCTACCGCTACAACGCGGACGTGCTCGGCGGCGGCCGCCCGGTCCTCACCGGCCCGCAGATCGTCACCGGCGACCAGGCCGCCGCGCTGGAGGAATTCATCAAGCGGGGCAGCCGATGAGCGCGTCCGCCGCCGTGGACGAACGGCTGGCGCCGGCCTCCCTGGTCCGCCGGCTGCTGGGCCGCCCGGAGCTGGGCGCCGTGGTCGGCGCGGCAGCCGTCTTCGTCTTCTTCTCCTTCGCCGCCGACAGCTTCCTGCGGGCCTCCAGCCTCAGCACGGTCCTGTACTCGGCGTCCACCATCGGGATCATGGCGGTCCCGGTGGCGCTGCTGATGATCGGCGGCGAGTTCGACCTCTCGGCCGGTGTCATGGTCACCACCTCGGCCCTGTTCAGCTCGATGTTCAGCTACCAGATGACCGCCAACGTGTGGGTCGGCGTCCTGGTGTCCCTGCTGGTCACCCTCGCCGTCGGCTTCTTCAACGGCTTCCTGCTGACCCGCACCGGACTGCCGAGCTTCATCATCACGCTCGGCACCTTCCTGATGCTGACCGGCCTGAACCTCGGCTTCACCAAGCTCATCAGCGGCTCGGTCTCCACCAAGACCATCGCCGACATGGAGGGCTTCTCCTCCGCCCGGGCGCTGTTCGCCTCGCAGTGGAACGTGGGCTCGGTGACGCTGAAGGTCACCATCCTGTGGTGGCTGGTCCTGGTGGCCGTGGCCACCTGGATCCTGCTGCGCACCCGCGCGGGCAACTGGATCTTCGCCGTGGGCGGCGGGGCCGACGCGGCCCGCGCGACCGGCGTGCCCGTCGTGAAGACCCGTATCGGGCTGTACATGGGTGTCGCCCTCTGTGCCTGGATCTCCGGGCAGCACATCCTCTTCTCGTTCGACGTGGTCCAGTCGGGCGAGGGCGTCGGCAACGAGTTCCTCTACATCATCGCGGCCGTCATCGGCGGCTGTCTGATGACCGGCGGCTACGGATCCGCCATCGGCTCGGCCGTCGGCGCCTTCATCTTCGGCATGGCCAGCAACGGCATCGTGTACGCGCAGTGGAACCCGGACTGGTTCAAGTTCTTCCTCGGCGCGATGCTCCTGCTGGCCACGCTGCTCAACGCATGGGTCCGCAAGCGGGCGGAGGCGAAATGAAGAACACCGCAGCGGCCGCGCCCGCCCCCGGGGCGGGCACCGCCCTCGTGAAGCTGACCGGCGTCAGCAAGTACTACGGGAACATCCGCGCGCTCCAGGGCGTGTCCCTGGAGGTCTCGGCCGGCGAGATCACCTGTGTCCTCGGTGACAACGGTGCCGGGAAATCCACCCTCATCAAGATCATCGCGGGGCTGCACCGGCACGACGCCGGCACCTTCGAGATCGAGGGGGAGGAGACCGAGCTGGCCAACCCGCGCGCGGCCCTGGACCGCGGCATCGCCACCGTCTACCAGGACCTCGCCGTCGTCCCGCTCATGCCCGTCTGGCGGAACTTCTTCCTCGGGTCCGAGCCCACCAGGGGCCGTGGCCCCCTCCGCCGCCTCGACGTGGCGTTCATGCGCGAGACCACCCGCGCCCAGCTGCTGCGGATGGGCATCGACCTGCGCGACGTCGACCAGCCCATCGGCACCCTGTCCGGCGGTGAGCGGCAGTGCGTCGCCATCGCCCGTGCCGTCTACTTCGGGGCGAAGGTCCTCGTCCTGGACGAGCCCACCGCGGCCCTCGGCGTGAAACAGTCCGGGGTCGTCCTCAAGTACGTCGCCGCCGCCCGTGACGCGGGCCTCGGGGTGGTGCTGATCACCCACAACCCGCACCATGCCCACCTGGTCGGGGACCGTTTCGTCCTGCTCAAGCGCGGCACGATGGCGGGCAGCCACACCCGCGACTCGATCACCCTGGACGAGCTCACCCGGCAGATGGCGGGCGGTTCGGAGCTCGACGAACTGAGCCACGAACTGGAGCGAGTGGCAGAATCAGGGCCGAACAGCACGCCACCAGGCCCGGACACCCCGTCCGGCACCACCGCACCATGAGGGACGGCACGACTCGATGAGCACGTACCGGGACTTCGCGCTCGCCCACCGGGGCGCCGCACGGGGCACCGTCCTGCGGACCGTCGGGACCCGTGAGCGCCGGTCGCACCTGACGGCACCGCGCGTCCCGACCGTCGGCATCGACATCGGCGGCACCAAGGTGATGGCGGGCGTCGTCGACGCCGACGGCGTCATCCTGGAGAAGATCCGCACCGAGACCCCGGACAAGTCGAAGAGCCCCAAGGTCGTCGAGGACACCATCGTCGAACTGGTCCTGGACCTCTCCGACCGGCACGACGTCCACGCGGTGGGCATCGGCGCCGCCGGCTGGGTCGACGCCGACCGCTCCCGGGTGCTCTTCGCACCTCACCTGGCGTGGCGCGACGAACCGCTGCGCGACGCCCTCCAGGCCCGGCTCGCGGTCCCGGTCATGGTCGACAACGATGCCAACACGGCCGCCTGGGCGGAGTGGCGCTTCGGCGCCGGGCGCGGCGAGGACCACCTCGTCATGATCACGCTCGGCACCGGCATCGGCGGGGCCATCCTCGAAGGCGGCCAGGTCAAACGCGGCCGTTACGGGGTGGCGGGCGAATTCGGCCACATGCAGGTCGTCCCCGGCGGCCACCGGTGCCCCTGCGGGAACCGCGGCTGCTGGGAGCAGTACAGCTCGGGGAACGCCCTGGTCCGCGAGGCCCGGGAGCTGGCCGCCGCCGACTCCCCGGTGGCGTACAACATCATCGCCAGGGTCGGCGGCAACGTCCACGAGATCACCGGCCCCCTGATCACCGAGCTGGCCCGCGAGGGCGACGCCATGTGCGTCGAACTGTTCCAGGACATCGGCCAGTGGCTCGGCGTCGGCATCGCCAACCTCGCCGCGGCCCTGGACCCGTCCTGCTTCGTCATCGGCGGGGGCGTCAGCGCCGCCGACGACCTGCTGATCGGCCCCGCCCGCGATGCCTTCCGCCGCCACCTCACCGGGCGCGGCTACCGGCCCGAGGCCCGCATCGCCAAGGCCCAGCTCGGTCCGGAGGCCGGCATGGTCGGCGCCGCCGACCTCTCCCGGCTCGTCGCCCGCCGCTTCCGCCGCGCGACGCGTCGGCGGGTGGAGCGGTACGAGCGCTACGCGCAGCTGGGCCGGCGCGGCGCCACGGGCTCCGAAGACAAGGCACGAGACCAGGAACAGCAGTGACGCCACCCTCCTTGCCCCACCAGGCCCCCGCTCCCGACGGCGACTCGGTACCCCCGCCCGCCGAGGACCGCCGGCACGTCGTCCGGCGCCGCTGGATCACCGCGATCATCATCCTGCTGCTGGTCGGCGTCCCGGCGGGGTACCTCGCCGTCTCCGCCCAGCAGAGCCGCCAGAGCGGCCGCGACAAGGCTGCCAAGGTCGGCGCCACCAAGGTGCGACCCGGCTGGCCCTCCCGGGTGCAGCGCAGCATCTACGAGGTGCCGATCCCGGACAAGGCCTGGCGGGTCGGGTTCCTGGAGACGAACAACTGGCGCACCAGCCGGCTCTACACCCAGTTCGCCGTCACCCCGCCCGAGCTGGACGCGTTCCTGGCGTCCGTCGGCACCGGCCGGGACGAGCTGACCCCCGGCGTGTCGATCTCCGAGCACGACACCGCGGTCGCCGGCTGGAACTGGAAGACCCACACCGAGTGGCTCGGGACCACCCTGGAGCAGGACGACCCGCGCCCCACCCGGGACATCACCGTCGACCTGACGGACCCCGAGGTCTCCAAGGTGTACGTGGTCTCCTCGACCACCCCCTGACGGCGCCCGCCCGAGGGCTAGCCTGGGATCATGAAGCTCACCAAGCGGCTGCACTCCTGCGTCCAGCTGGAGAAGGACGGGCACACGCTCGTCATCGACCCGGGCGCCTTCAGCGAACCGGACGCGGGCCTGGGGGCGGACGCCCTGCTGGTCACGCACGAGCACCCCGACCACTTCGAGGAGGGCCGGCTGCGGGCGGCCCTCGACACGAACCCGGCGGCGTCCCTGTGGACGCTGCGCAGCGTCGCGGAGAGGCTCGCCCCCGCCTACCCGGGCCGGGTCCACACCGTGGGCCACGGGGACACCTTCACCGCGGCCGGGTTCGAGGTGCAGGTGCACGGCGAACTGCACGCGGTGATCCACCCCGACCTCCCGCGGGTCACGAACGTCGGCTACCTCGTGGACGCCTCCCTCTTCCACCCGGGCGACGCGCTGACCGTGCCCGACGCCCCGGTGGAGACCCTGATGCTCCCGGTGCACGCCCCCTGGAACAAGGTCTCCGAGGTGATCGACTACCTCCGCGAGGTCAAGCCGCGGCGCGCCTTCGACGTCCACGACGCCTACCTGTCGGACATCGCCCGGCCGGTCTACGACACGGTCCTGGGCGCCCTCGGCGGCGCCGACCACGGCCGACTCACCGCCGGGCACAGCGCGGACCTCTGAGTGTCGGTGCCGGGCGGTAGGTTGGGACGCATGCGTATCGCCACCTACAACGTCAACTCGATCACCGCCCGGCTGCCGCGCCTGCTGGCCTGGCTGGAGAGCTCCGGTACGGACGTCCTGTGCATCCAGGAGACCAAGTGCTCCGCGGAGCAGTTCCCGCACGCCGAGCTGCGCGAGCTGGGCTACGAGTCGGCCGTCAACGCCACCGGCCGGTGGAACGGCGTGGCCCTGCTCTCCAAGGTCGGTCTGGAGGACGTGGAGCTGGGACTGCCCGGCGGCCCCGACTACGAGGGCGTCCAGGAGCCCCGTGCGATCTCCGCGACCTGCGGCGGCGTGCGCGTCTGGTCGGTGTACGTACCGAACGGCCGCGAGGTCGCGCACGACCACTACGGCTACAAGCTGAACTGGTTCCGGTCCCTGACCGCCGCCGTCGCCGAGGACGCTGCGGGCGCCCGCCCCTTCGCGGTCCTCGGCGACTTCAACGTGGCCCCGACCGACGAGGACGTCTACGACCCGGCCGTCTTCGCGGGCGCCACCCACGTGACCCCGGAGGAACGGGCCGCCCTGGAGGCCCTGCGCGCCGCCGGACTCACCGAGGTGCTGCCGCGCGCGCTCAAGTATGACCGCGCCTACACGTTCTGGGACTACCGCATGCTGGCCTTCCCCAAGAACAAGGGCATGCGCATCGACCTGGTCTTCGGCAACGAGCCCTTCGCCAAGGCCGTCACCGACGCCTACGTCGACCGCGAGGAGCGCAAGGGCAAGGGAGCCTCCGACCACGCCCCGGTCGTCGTCGACCTGGCCCTGGACGCGCAGGCCCCGTAGCGGACGCGGCCCGGCTCGGGCCGATCCAGGCGCGCCCTGTGGCCAGCCGGGGATCCTGGTGCCAGGCTGGGCGGTATGAACATCCCTTTCCTGGACAAGTGGCTGAACCGGCACGAAACGGAACAGGGTGCGGGGCTCGCCGCCGCTCTCGCGGACGACCCCGAAGGCATCGACGAGTTGTTCGCGGAGTGCGAGCTGCTGCGCGTCCAGGCGAGGGCGGCCGGCCTCGAACTCGACCAGAGTCCGGCTTCGTTGGAGCAGCTCGACCAGCTGATGCCCCGCTGGCGGCGGGACCCCGAGGCGGTGCCGTGGCTGGGCAACGATGCGGGCTTCTACCTCGGGACCGTGATCATCAAGACCGTCCCGGGCGCCGTCTGGCAGGTGTGGCCGAACGGCCAGCCGGTGATCCGGCTGGCCTCGGGCCGGGAGCTGAACGTGATCGAGTCGGGGGTCTCCTGGGCGATGACCGGGTCCCCCGAGCTCAGCCAGGCGTACGCGGAGGCCTCCGAAGGCTGATTCCCGTACGGGGAGATGAGCTTTATATCCCCTTTAGGCGTGTCGAGGTGAAGTGCCCTTCCGCGGCTGGATAGTTTGCGCTGACCTCGACACACCGACAAGTGGGCAGGGCAGCGCATGGCCGTCGATCCGTTGATCGAGCTGCGGGACGTGAACAAGCACTTCGGAGAGTTGCACGTACTCCAGGACATCAACCTCACCGTCGGCCGCGGGGAGGTGGTGGTGATCATCGGCCCCTCCGGATCCGGGAAATCGACCCTGTGCCGGACGATCAACCGGCTGGAGACCGTCGAATCGGGGACGATCAGGCTCGACGGGCAGCCGCTGCCCGCCGAGGGCAAGGAGCTGGCCCAGCTGCGCGCCGAGGTCGGCATGGTCTTCCAGTCCTTCAACCTCTTCGCCCACAAGACCGTCCTCGCGAACGTCTCCCTCGCCCAGACCAAGGTCCGGGGACGCAAGAAGGACGAGGCGGACAAGCGTTCCCGGGAACTCCTGGAGCGCGTGGGCCTCGCCGACCAGGCCGCCAAGTACCCCGCCCAGCTCTCCGGCGGCCAGCAGCAGCGCGTGGCCATCGCGCGGGCCCTCGCGATGAACCCGAAGGTGATGCTCTTCGACGAGCCCACCTCCGCGCTCGACCCGGAGATGATCAATGAGGTGCTGGAGGTCATGCAGCAGCTCGCCGGCGAGGGCATGACCATGGTGGTGGTCACCCACGAGATGGGCTTCGCCCGTTCCGCCGCCAACCGCGTCGTGTTCATGGCGGACGGCAGGATCGTGGAGGACCGGAGCCCGGAGGAGTTCTTCACCGCCCCCGAGAGCGACCGGGCCAGGGACTTCCTCTCCAAGATCCTCAAGCACTGAGGGGCCGTCCGATGACCTCCTCCCGCATTCCCTCCCGCGCTCTCGTCCGCGTCCTCGTCCGGGCCCTCGTCCTCCTCCTCCTGGCCGCAGCCGTCGGCTGCGGCCGGCCGGGCAGCCCCCCGGTGAAGGGGCCGCAGCCCGAGGACCTGCCCGTCTACCAGGTCGACACCGGCCTCCGGCTGCCCGACTCGCCCACCTGGGAGAAGGCCAGGCGCCGCGGCCACCTGGTGGTCGGAGTCAAGGAGGACCAGCCCTACCTGGGGGAGAAGGACCCCGCCGGCGGCCGCTACTCCGGCTTCGACATCGAGATCGCCAAGATGATGTCGGCCTCGCTCGGCTTCGACCCCGAGAAGACCGAGTTCAAGACCATCGCCTCCGCCAACCGCGAGACGGCCCTGCAGAACGGCCAGATCGACTACTACGTCGGCACCTACACCATCAACGACAACCGCAAGAAGCAGGTCGGCTTCGCCGGCCCCTACTACATGGCCGGCCAGTCCCTGCTGGTCCGCAAGGACGAGGAGGACATCAAGGGCCCCGAGGACCTCGCGGGCAAGAAGGTCTGCTCGGCCGCGGGCTCCACCCCGTACCAGCGGCTCCAGAAGGAGTACCCGAAGGCCGTCCTCGTCGCCTACGACACCTACTCGGTCTGCGTGGACAACCTGCTCACCTACCAGGTCGACGCCGTCTCCACCGACGACTCGATCCTCCTGGGCTACGCGGCCAAGGTCCCCGAGGAGCTCAAGGTGGTCGGCAAGCCGTTCTCCCGGGAGCCCTACGGCATCGGGGTGCCGCGCGGCGACAACGCCCTGCGCTTCGCCCTCGACGACGCCCTGGAGGCGCAGGAGAAGAACGGCAACTGGAAGAAGGCCTACGAGGCCACGCTCGGCCTGTCCGGCGAGCCCGCCCCGACGCCGCCCGCCATCGACCGCTACCCGGCGAGCTGAGGGAGAGGGCACCGCCATGGACGTACTCACCGAGAACTTCTCGCTCTACGGGAAGGGCTTCGTCGGCACCGTCGAACTGACCGTCTACGCCTCCCTGCTCGCGCTGGTCCTGGGCTTCGTGATGGCCTCGTTCCGGGTCGCCCCCGTCGGCTCCTTCCGGGTCTTCGGCACCGTGTGGGTGACCGTGCTGCGCAACACCCCGCTGACCCTGCTCTTCTTCGCCGTCCTCCTGGGCCTGCCCCGCTTCGGCCTGGTCCTGCCCTTCCAGCTCTTCGCGGTCCTGGCGCTGGGCTGCTACACCTCGGCCTTCATCTGCGAGGCGCTGCGCTCGGGCATCAACACCGTGCCCAAAGGGCAGGGGGAGGCCGCCCGCAGCCTCGGCATGACCTTCGGCCAGACCCTGGGCGCGGTGGTCCTGCCGCAGGCCTTCCGTTCCGTCATCCCGCCCATCGGCTCCACCCTGATCGCGCTCGCCAAGAACTCCGCGATCGCCGGCGCGTTCAGCGTCACCGAGCTGCTGGGGACCTACAAGACCCTCAACGAGCTGGGCTACAGCATCATCTGGACCTTCATCTGGATCGCCGTCGGCTACCTGATCATCACCCTGTCCGTCAGCGCGCTCTTCAACGTGCTGGAAAAGCGCTACGGAGTCGCCCGATGACCGCGCACGCGCTCCACGGGGACACGCAGTCCACCGCCCTCTACGACATCCCCGGCCCCAGGGCCCGGCGCCGGCACTTCCTCTACGGGATCGCGTCCACGGTTCTGATCCTGGCCCTGCTCGGCTGGCTCCTCCACCTGCTCTTCGACACGGACCAGTTCACCGCCGGCAAGTGGAGTCCCTTCACCTACGCGGGCATCCAGGAGCTGCTGCTCAAGGGGCTGGGAAACACCCTCAAGGCCTTCGCGTACGCCTCGGTGCTCTCCCTCCTGCTCGGCGCGCTGCTCGCTGCCGGCCGGCTCTCGGTCCACCGGCCGGTGCGCTGGCTGGCCACGCTCCTCGTGGAGTTCTTCCGGGCCATGCCCGTGCTGGTCATGATCTTCTTCATCTTCGTCGCGCTGAAGGTCCAGCCGCTGCCCGCACTGGTGGCGGGGCTGACCCTGTACAACGGCTCCGTGCTCGCCGAGGTCTTCCGCACCGGCGTCGACGCGGTGGACCGGGGGCAGCGCGAGGCCGCGTACGCGCTCGGCATGCGCAAGACCCAGGTGATGACCTACGTCCTCGCCCCGCAGGGGGTCCGGGCGATGCTGCCCACCATCATCAGCCAGCTGGTGGTGGCGCTGAAGGACACCTCGCTCGGCTACCTGATCACCTACGAGGAGTTCCTGCACGCGGGCAAGCTGATCGCCTCGAACCTCGACTACGACCTGCCGTTCATCCCCGTCGTCATGATCATTTCCCCCGTCTACATCGGCATGTGCATGTTGCTCTCCTGGTTCGCCACGTGGGTGGCCAGGCGGGAGCGCGGCAACGTCAAGACCAGCGCGGTCGAGGTCGCCCCCGCCGAGCCGGGGACGGTGCTGCCGGGGAGGTGAGCCCGCGGGAACGGCCCCGCCCGGCGGCAGCCGTGGATCACTGCTCGCGCAGCGGTACCGAGACGTACGAGGGATCGGTGCGCGGCGAGGAGAAGGTCAGCTGCGCGCCGGTCGGGTTGTGCTCGATGTAGAGCGGGTCGACGGTGTCGACGACGAGTGCGAGCCGGTGGCCCGCGGGCACGTCGTAGGCGGTGGAGAAGAGTTCCAGGTCCACGCCGAAGGCCTGGCCGGGGGTCCGGCCGTGGAAGGTGTACGGGGCGTTGCTGACCAGTTTGCCGATGCCGAGCGGGCCGACGTCGTAGAGGTACGCGACGAAGGTGCCGTCGGACCTGGTGGGCGTGACCGTGGTGTGCAGGGCGACCGTGCCGCGGATGCGGCGCGCCTCGTCGTAGCGCCCGGACTGCCAGACGGCGGCGAAGGCGCGGGGGAGGAGCGGGACCGAGGCGGTCGGGGGCGCCTTGGCGAACTGGTCGAGGACGCTGGAGAGGAAGAGGATGCCGCCGTTGGCTCCGGAGTCGACGTTGGCGAAGACGTGCTCGCTGTCGGAGAGCGCGAGTCTCTCGGACCCGCCGGAGCCGACCGACTTCCAGTCGGCGTAGCCCTCGTACCCTCCGGTGCTGCGGGACTTCAGCTGGACCGGGGCCTCGGTGTCGATGCCGTTGCGCTCGCCCTTGAGGTAGCGGTCGAACCAGCGGTGGGCGTTGGTCCAGGTGTCGTTGGGGAGGCCGAGCAGGCCGGAGGCCTCGGCGGTGGCGTGGTCGCCGGGCCGGAACTCCAGGCGCTTGGGGCCGGTCAGCTCCTCGAAGAACTTCGCGTACTGGTTGGGCGGGAAGACGGTGTCGCCCCAGGCGTTGCCCAGCATGACCGCGGCGCCGTTGGCGTTGATCTTGTCCACCTGCTCGGAGGCCGAGCGCTTCCTGCCCCACTCGATCATGGCCTGCTCCTTCTCCAGCCGGGAGCCGAGGAAATCGCCGAGGATCGTCTCGAGTTCGGGGCCGGGGCGGCCGGTGAGGTAGCCGGCGGCGCCGAGCATCCCGGCGGCCTGGAGGTGCTGGGTGCGGCCGGAGTAGATGGACTCGATGATGTCGGCCCAGCCGCTGAGCGCCACCACGGCCTTGACGCGCGGGTCGTGCGCGGAGGCCAGGAGGCTGATGCCGGCGCCGTACGAGACCCCGCCCAGGCCGATGCGGTCCGCGTCGGCGGGGGTGTGCGCGAGGGCCCAGTCGATGACGCCGGAGACGTCGGCGATGTCCGGCGGGCCGGCCACCTCGATCTCGCCGCCGGAGAGCCAGAAGCCCCGCGAGGTGTAACTGACCACGACATAGCCGGAGTCCGCGAGCTTCCTGGCCTGGGCGATGTATTCGATCTGGGGCATGCCCCAGCTGGTGGGCAGCACGATCAGGGGGTACTTCCGGCCGTCCGCGGCGTCGGCCGGGGTGAAGACGTTGCCCTTGAGGGTGATGCCGCCGGAACCCGGGATGTCGTGGAAACGGAGTTCCGGGGAGGCGGCCGGGCTCGCGGCGGGTGCCGCGGCGGGCGCGGGCGCCGCCGCCTGGGCCTGGTGGGGGGCCAGGCCCAGGGCGGCCGCGGCGAGCAGGGCCGCCACGGCCGCGGCGGTGGTGGTGCGTTCCATCGGTCGCTCCTCGTGTACGCCGGGGTGCCAAAGTGAGCCGACGGTAACGGGGAGGGCTTACCGGAGGTAACCCGCCAGTAAGTTACGTACTGGTAACAGTTGAACAAGAGTCAAGTCGACGGGCGGTGCCGCGGCGGGCGGTCAGCCGTTGCGGGCGCCGCCGGCCAGCGCGCTCTTGGCCTTCCACTCGTCCCACGACAGGTTCCACTCGCCGTAGCCGTTGCCGAGGTCCGCGTTGCCCTTGGAGCCGGATCCGACCACCTCGAAGGGGTCGCCGACCTGGGACTGCGCGAAGAAGTCCTTGGCGTCGGCGTCGCTCATCCCCACGCAGCCGGAACTGCTGTTGGTGCGACCGAAGTTCGCGCTGTTCCACGGTGCGGCGTGCGCGTACATGCCGGACCAGGTGAGCCGCATCGAGTAGTCGACCATCTTGTCGTAGGCGTCGTCGAGGCCCACCGTCTGGGAGTCCATCCGGATGGTCCCCTCCTTCGACATGATCACCATCTTCCCGGACCAGGAGGCCTTCTTGCCGCCGGGAGTGCCCGCCGAGACCGGGATCGTCTTGAGCGCCTGGCCGTTCTCGGTCACCGACATCTTCTTGGCGTCGAGGCTGACCTCGATCCGGCGGTCCTTGCCGATCTTGAACTCGGTGTTGTAGTCCTTGGCGAAGAGGCCGCCGCCCTTGCCGGAGTCCACGCCGTTCAGGTTCATCTCGACCTTCACGTCGGTACCGGACTTCCAGTACTCCTTGGGCCGCCAGTCGACGCGGTCGTTGCCCGAGTAGTCCTTGATCCAGCCCCAGGAACCCTCGGTGTTGTCCGAGGTGGTGACCTTGAGCTGCTTCTCCACCTCGGCCTTGTTCGCCACCGGGTTGTCGAAGACGATCGAGACGGGCATGGCCACGCCCACCGTGTTGCCCTTGGGGATGTTGATCGAGACCTTGTTCACCTTGTCGGCGGCGCCGGTCCTGAACTGCGTTGTGGCGCTCTGGCTCTCGGTGTTCTGGGCCTCGACCTTGTACTCCGAGCCCGGTGCGGCGTTGCGCTCCGAGGTCCAGGTCTTCCCGTCGTCGGCTATCTTCCCCGGCAGTTCCGCGCCCTTGGCGTCGGTCACCTTCACCTGGGCCAGCTTGCCCTCGGCGACGGTCACCGTGACCGGCTCGCCCGCCTTGACCTGATCGCCCGTGAGATTCACCGAGACGGCCATGTCCGGCTTCGGCTTCGAGCCGGGCTTGCCGTCCTCGGCGCCGCTCCCGCTCCCGCCCGAGCATGCGGTCAGCGCGGCGGCCAGAAGTGCGGTACCCGCCATGGCGGTGCGGCGTATGCGGCTCAACGAAGAACCCCTTCGAGTAGCGGTGGTAATAACCCGTTTCGCACACGTAGATGCGAACGGCACGACTCCAGGTTGCGCAATCCGCGGAAAAGATCGTCCTTTCAGTTGTGACCTGGACCGCAGCAGAACGGTCGTCATCCGGTCACCATCGCCGCGCCCTCCGGTCACGGACGGCCGTGAGAGCCCTGTGCATCCTGCCGCCCGCGCCGTCGAACAAGGCCGATCAGCCATGTGCGCACTGCTCGTGACCCCCGCCCGGAACCACCAGGAGCAGGAGCTGACGGTGCGTTCCCCGGCCGTCCCGGAATACCGGGATTTCCTCGACCGGCACGGCAGGGCGGGCTTTCTCCAGTACCCCTCCTGGGTCGGAGTAAAGGACCTCTGGCGCTCGGAAAGGGTCGGATGGCACTACCCCGGCGGTGAGGTGGAAGGTGTCGGACTCGTGCTCTACCGGCAATTCCCCGGCACCCGGAAATACTTCGCCTACCTGCCCGAAGGTCCCGTGGCCGACTGGTCCGACCCCCGCCGCCACCGCCAAATCCGCCACCGGGCCCGGCCGGCAGATGTCCGACGTGCTCGCCACGGAGGTCGACGCGGGGTCGGCGCGGCCCTCGCCGACCGGCTGCGCACCCGGGGCTGGACGCGCTGCGGCGGCGGGAGCGACGGCGACGCCCAGCCCCGCCACGTCGTGCGCGTACCGCTCGCGGGCCGCTCCCGCGAGGACCTGTGGGCCGGACTGATCCAGGAGTGGCGGCGCCACGTGCCCAGGGCCGCGAAGGCCGGCGTGCAGACGCTCATCGGATCCGCCGCCGACCTCCCCGGGTTCTACCGGCTGCTGCGCAGCACCGAGGAGCGCGACGGCTTCCGGCCCCGCCGCTCCCTCGCGTACTACGAGCAGCAGTACGCGGTCCGCAACGCCGAGGAGCCCGGCCGGATGAGGCGCCCACGCCCTCGGCGCGGACGAGTACGACATGCGGGGGGTACCCTCCACCCTTGACCCCGACGAACACTCCTTCGGACTGCTGCGCTGGAAACTCGGCACCGGAGGCCAGGTCGTCGAGACGCTCGGCGAGTGGGAGACCCCGATGGACGGATACGCCAACACGGCGCTCTACAAGGCCTTCCAGGCGTACCTGGCCCGCCGGTGAAGCACGGCACCACGAGGGCGGCGGCCGCCACGGAAGCCGCCGCCACGGCGACGGCCTCCGCTACGGCATCCGGAGCCGGACCCGCGACCGTCCCCGCACCTGCACCCGCCCCGGCCCCCGCCGCGGCGAAGACCTCGGTGCTGCGCAGCGGTGCGCTCATGGCGGCCGGTTCCGTGGTCTCCCGCGCCACCGGCTTCGTCCGCTCCGCCGTCGTCGTGGCCGCGCTGGGCACCGGCCTCCTCGGGGACGGCTACGCCGTCGCCAACACCGTCCCGAACATCCTGTACATGCTCCTCATCGGCGGTGCGCTCAACGCCGTCTTCGTCCCCGAGCTGGTCCGCGCCGCCAAGGAGCACGCCGACGGCGGCTCCGCCTACACCGACCGGCTGCTGACCGCCTGCACCGCGGCGCTCCTGACGCTCACCGCCGCGGCGGTCCTCGCCGCCCCGCTGATCGTCTCCGCCTACACCGACTACGAGGGCGCCCAGGCGAGCACCACCGTGGCCCTGGCCCGGTACTGCCTGCCGCAGATCCTCTTCTACGGCCTGTTCACCCTGCTCGGGCAAGTGCTCAACGCCCGCGGCCGGTTCGGCGCGATGATGTGGACCCCGGTCCTCAACAACTTCGTGATCATCGGTGTCTTCGGGCTCTTCCTCCACGTCTCCCACGACGGCCCGGCGGGAGCGGCCGGCCTGAGCGCCGCCGACACCCGCCTCCTCGGTCTCGGCACCACCGCGGGCATCGTGGTCCAGGCGCTCGCGCTGATCCCCTCGCTGCGCGCCGCCCGCTTCCGCTGGCGCCCCCGCTTCGACTGGCGCGGCAGCGGCCTCGGCCGCCCCCTGCGCAACGCGGGCTGGCTGGTCCTGCTCGTCTTCACCAACCAGATCGCCTACTGGGTCGTCACCCGGCTCTCGACGGCCACCGGAGCGCACGCCGTCGAGGCCGGCCTCGCGGGCGGCGCCGGCTACACCGCCTACAGCAACGCCTACCAGCTGTGGATCGTCCCCCAGGGCATCGTCACCGTCTCCCTCGTCACCGCCCTGATGCCCAGGATGAGCTCGGCCGCCTCCGACGGCGACCTCGCCACCGTGCGTCGGGAGATCTCGTACGCGCTGCGCTCCAGCGCCGCGCTGGTCGTGCCCGCGGCCGCCGCCTTCGCCGTCCTGGCCCCCTGGGTGATCGGCAGCGTCTTCGAGTACGGCCGCACCGGCCCCGCCGACACCGAGGTCATGGCGGGCATGCTCGTCGCCTTCGCTCCCGGGCTGATCGCCTTCTCCGCGCAGTACGTGCTCTCGCGCGGCTTCTACGCCCTCTCCGACACCCGTACCCCCTTCTGCCTCAACCTGGTCATCGCCGGTCTGAACGCCGCCCTGTCGGCCGCCGCGTACTTCCTGCTGTCCCCGCGCTGGGCGGTCACCGGCATGGCCGCGGCCTCTTCCGTCGCCTTCACCGCGGGCGCCGCCGTCACCGCGTACGCCCTCGCCCGCAGGCTCGGCCCCCGCGCGGGCACCCGCGCCGAACGGCGGACGACCGCCCTGCGCTCGCACCTGCGGCTGGTGGCCGCCTGCGTGCCGGCGGCCGCCGCCGGGTACGCGGCCGCCCGCGCCGCCGACCCGCTCGGGAACGTCGCCGCGGCCGTGACGGGAACCGTGGCGATCGCGCTGGCCGTCGTCCTCCTTGCGAGGCCGCTGCGCCTGACCGAGACCACCGACCTGCTCGACTCCCTGCGGCGCAAGACCGGCCGTTAGCGGGAGGAAAGCCATGAACCACCCTGGGACACCGACCCGATGCCACGCATACTGCTGATCGAGGACGACCCTTCCATCCGGGAGGGGGTCGCCCTCGGCCTGCGCGGGCGCGGCCACGACGTGAGCGCCGCGGAGACCGGCGAGGCGGGCCTCGCCCTGATGGGGAGCGTCCGCCCCGATCTCGTCCTGCTCGACCTCATGCTGCCCGGGATCAACGGAGTGCAGGTCTGCCACCGCATCCGCGAGACCAGCGAGGTCCCGGTCATCATGCTCACCGCGCGCGGCGACGACTTCGACATCGTCATCGGCCTCGAAGCCGGCGCCGACGACTACATCGTCAAACCCGCCCGCACCGAGGTCATAGAGGCCCGCGTCAGAGCCGTACTGCGCCGCCTCCAGGACCCGGCCGCCAACCGGCCCGGGGTCGAGGTCCACGGCGAGCTGGCCATCGACCGCGCCGGACTGACCGTCGCGAAGAACGGCGGGCGCGTCCCCCTGGCCCCCAGCGAGATCAAACTCCTCCTGCACCTGTCCGCCTCCCCGGAGCAGGTCTTCTCCCGCCAGCAGCTCCTGGAGTACGTGTGGGAGCACAGCTACCACGCGGACGCCCGGCTGGTGGACGCGTGCGTGCGCCGGCTGCGCCACAAGGTGGAGGACCCCGCGGGCAGTCCCCGCTACATCCAGACGGTGCGGGGCTTCGGCTACCGCTTCGGCCCGCTCTAGGGCGGGCGGACATGCGACGGATCGCCCCGCTCGGGCTGCGCACCCGGCTGATCGCGGCCTTCCTGCTGGTCGCCGCGATCAGCGCGGTGTCCACGGCCGCCCTCACCTACCAGCAGGCGCGCAACGCCATCCTCAAGCAGACCCAGGACACCGCCGTCAGCACCCTGCGGGACCAGGTCGAGCAGCTGGACATGCGCCTTCCGCTGGACCAGCCGGAGCTCCAGCGCGTGGTCAGCGAGCTCGGCAAGCGCGGCAAACCCCACCCGTGGATCGTCTTCGGCGAGTACGGCAGCGTGCGCGTCTCCACCAACCCGGGCACGCCCACCTCCACCGTGATCACCGAAAGCCTGCGCGAGAGGGTCCGCGGCCACGAGTACACCGCCTTCCAGCGCGTCGAGGACCAGCGCGGCAACCCGTGGCTCACGGTCGGCGTCCCCGCCCTCTTCGAGCACAACGGCTACTCCGGGGCCACCGGAGCCGTCTTCTACGCCAGCATCCCGCTCTCCAGCGAGAAGCAGACCGTCGAGGCCATGGTCGAAGCCGCCCAGCAGGGAGCGGTGCCGGGACTGGCCATCGCCGTCGTCCCCGCGCTGCTGGCCGCCCGCAGCGTGCTGCGGCCGGTCCGCGACATGCGCCGGGCCGCCCAGCGGCTGGGCCGCGGCCGCCTCGACACCCGCATCCAGGTCCGGGGCGCCGACGAACTCGCCGGACTCGCCCGCACCTTCAACGAGACCGCCCGCGCCCTGGAGCAGTCGGTGAGCGAGCTCCGGGACGCGGAGACCCGGGCCCGCCGCTTCGCCTCCGACGTCTCCCACGAACTGCGCACCCCCCTCGCCGGGATGCTCGCCGTGACCGAGGTCCTGGACGAGGACGCCGCGCACCTCGACGCCGACACCGCCAAGGCCCTGCGCCTGGTGAGCGCCGAGACCGGCAAACTCGCCGTCCTCGTCGAGGACCTGATGGAGATCTCCCGCTTCGACGCCCGGGCCGCCGAGCTGAACCTCGACGAGGTGGACATCGGCGAAGCCGTGCGCAAGACCCTCGAACGACGCCAGTGGGACGACGAGCGCGTCGTCACCGAACTCCCGGACGGGGTACGCGCCCGGCTCGACCCGCGCCGCTTCGACGTGGTCCTCGCCAACCTCGTCGGCAACGCCCTGCGGCACGGCGGCGCCCCCGTCCGCGTCACCGTGCGGACCGTACCGGGCGAGGACGGCGAACGGCTGCTCATCGAGGTCGCCGACAGCGGGCCCGGCATCGCCCCGGAGGTGCTGCCGCACATCTTCGACCGCTTCTTCAAGGCCGACGCGGCCCGTACCCGCTCCGCCGGCAGCGGTCTCGGGCTCGCCATCACCCTGGAGAACGTCCGCCTGCACGGCGGCACCCTCCAAGCGGCCAACGGGCCCGTCGGCGGAGCCCTCTTCACCCTCGACATGCCGCTGGAGGCCCGCGTATGACGGGGCGCAGGACCGGCTCCCGGACCGTGGCCGCCACGGCGGTCCTGACGGGCTGCGCCCTGCTGCTCGCCGGATGCGGGATCAAACGCACCGGGGTGATCGAGAGCGGCCACGCCGCCACCGTCAAGAAGCCCGGCGGCCAGGTCGCCGTCCTCTACTACGTCTCCCAGGAGGGCGACCGGCTCGTCCCCGTCCCGTTCGTGATCGAAGGCGGCTACACCATCGCGCCCAAGGCGCTCGTGCGGCTGCTGCTGGACGGCCCCACCGGTCCGGCCCAGCAGGCCGGCCTCACCACGGCGCTGCCCCGGCTGACCGGCATCCAGGCGGAGCAGGTGTCGGTCGGCGCGTACGTGCCGGGCAGGGGACTGACGGTCCGCATGCCGCTCGCCGTGGGCGGTCTGTCGGAACAGGCCCGCCGCCAGCTGGTGTGCACCCTCGGCGTCTCCGCCGTGCCGGACGTCCTCAGCCCGGTCGCCCTGCAGGGCACCGACGCCGCCCTCCCGCCCGCCGAGTGCGACGCGCGGCGCTGACGGATGCGGCCGGCCCGGCCCGCCGGCCGCACCCTTGCGCGCGGGGCCGCGCACCCCGCACCGTGGCCCCATGGATCACGCCGCGGACGTCCCGGACGTCTTCGACCCCCGCATCTACGCGGACGGCATCCCCCACGGGCGCTACCGCGCGCTGCGCGACCGGCACCCGGTCGCCTGGCAGGCCGAGCCGCGGATCGGGGGCTGGCCCGCCGGACCCGGCTTCTGGGCGGTGACCCGGCACGCCGACGTCGTCCGGGTCCTGCGCGACCACCGGACGTACTCCTCCTGGCTGGGGGCCACCCAGATCCGCGACCCCGACCCGGCCGACCTGCCGTTCCTGCGCCGCACCATGCTCAACCAGGACCCCGGCAAGGCCTCCGGGGACCACGGCCGGCTGCGCCGCCTGGTCGCCCGCGCCTTCACCCCCGCCCGGGTCGACGCCTTCGCCGGCCGGGTCCGGGAGCGGGCCCGGGCCCTGCTCGGTGCGGCCCGGGACGAAGCCGAGGGCGGCTCCGCCGACCTCGTGCGGACCGTCACCGACGAGTACGCCCTGCTGAACCTGACCGATCTGCTGGGCGTCCCCGCCGCCGACCGGGGCCTGCTGCTGGCGTGGACCGTACGGATCATCGGCTACCAGGACCCCGAGGATGCGCCGGCGCCCCGGCTCGGCCCGGACGGAACCCCCCTGAACCCGCGGTCCCCGGCCCTGCTCGGCGAGATGTTCGCGTACGCCCGCGAACTGGCCGCCCACAAGCGAGCACACCCCGGCGACGACGTGATGACCGCCCTGGCCCTGGCCGGACTGGACCCGGCCGAGCTGGAGATGTTCTTCTTCCTGCTCACCGTCGCCGGCAACGACACCGTGCGCAGCGCCGCACCCGGCGGCCTGCTCGCCCTGTCCCGCGACCCCCGCGCCTACCGGCAGCTCGCCGGCGGCCGGGTCCCGGTGGACCGGGCCGTCGAGGAACTCCTGCGCGTCCACCCGCCGGTGCTGAGCTTCCGCCGCACGGCTGCCGTCGACACCGAGCTGGCCGGGCAGCGGATCAGGGCCGGGGACAAGGTGGTGGTCTTCCACGCCTCCGCCAACCACGACGAGCGCGTCTTCACCGACCCCGGCCGGCTCGACCTCGGCCGCAGGCCCAACCCGCACGTCTCCTTCGGGGACGGCCCGCACGTCTGCCTCGGCGCCCACTTCGCCCGGCTCCAGCTGCGCACCCTCTACGAGGAGTGGTGCGCGACCATGCCCGCACCCGAACAGGCGGGCCCGCCGCGGCGGCTGGTCTCGAACTTCATCAACGGGATCACGCGGCTGCCGCTGCGGGTGTCCGGGCCGCCTCGGTGACGTCCGCCACCAGCTCGGTCACGTCGGGGCCGTAGGCATCCGAGTTGACCACCTTCAGCAGGATGCAGAAGGAGCCCACGCCGTACTTGCGGGTCAGCTGCCGGTGGTGGCGGGCCAGGTAACGGGCCGCGGCCTGGTTGCTGTTGGCGGTCTGCCCCGACAGCAGGAACACCGGCCGCGCACCGTGACCGTTCGTCAGGCGGGCCAGCAGCACGTACTCGGTCATGCCCTTCTCCCACAGGTACGTCTCACCGCCGACGGCGATCGAGCCCCGCTCCGGGCCGCGCGCGGAGGAGACGTCCACCCGCACGCCCGGCAGCATGGACATCAGGTGCGCCGCCGTACGGACGTTGGAGACGGGGCCGCCCACGCAGAATTCGGCACGTTCCCCGAAGCCCTGCCGGGACTCGTCGTGGGTGACGATCTGCACGTTCGCCCCGCAGTCCTTGATCAGGGCGGATATCTCCAGCAGGGCGAAGGCGTCGTTGCGGTGCAGCGAGGACTCTGTGCCGCCCATCTGCCGGTTGACCACGAACAGGCAGTCGGACCCGGTCGGCAGCCCGAGGAAGGCCTGCTTGCGGCGGAGCGCGCGCCGCCAGAGATAGGTACGGGCGAACCAGCCGAACCCGCCACTGAGGGCGGTGGCCACCACCCCCAGCACGATGTTGCGCACGTCGTCGTTCATGCGCCGGATGCTAGGGCATCCGCCCGCCCGGGGGAGAGCCCCCGGGCGGGGCCGGGGCCGTGCGTGCGGACCACCCGGAGGGGGCAGCCGCGGGCCGGTCCCCTGACGGGGCGGCAGGCCGCCCGCTAGGCTCTGCGGACGCTGCCGACCGGAGGTCCGTGAATGCACCGTCCCGCCGCACGTACGTTGCCGCTGCTCGCCCTCGCCGGGGCGCTCGTCTCCACCGGCGCCGCCTCACCACCCTCCTCCCCGGACACCCCGGTCAAGGTCCCCGTGGCCGCGGGCTACGGCGGGGCCGTTGCCAGTGTCGACGCCGACGCCTCCGCCGCCGGGATCGCCGTGCTGCGCTCCGGCGGCAACGCCGTGGACGCGGCCGTCGCCACCGCCGCCGCGCTCGGGGTGACCGAGCCGTACTCGGCGGGCATCGGGGGCGGCGGCTACTTCGTCCACTACGACGCCGCCTCCCGCCAGGTGCGGACCATCGACGGCCGGGAGACCGCCCCCGCGACCGCCACCGCCGCCCTCTTCCAGGAGAACGGCCTGCCCATCCCCTTCGCCGAAGGCCAGACCAGCGGCCTCGGCGTCGGCGTCCCGGGCACCCCGGCCACCTGGAAGAGCGCCCTCGACTCCTGGGGCACCAAGCCCCTGCGCCACCTGTTGAAGCCCGCCGAGGAACTGGCCCGCAAGGGCTTCACCGTCGACGCCACCTTCCGCGCCCAGACCGCGGCCAACGAGGAGCGGTTCCGGGACTTCCCGGCCACCTCGAAGCTGTTCCTGCCGGGCGGCGCCCTGCCGGTGGTCGGCTCGACCTTCAAGAACCCCGACCTGGCCGCGACGTACGCGGAACTCGGCCGCAAGGGGACCGGCGCCCTCTACCGGGGCCCGATCGCCGAGGACATCGTCCGGACCGTCCGCAAGCCCCCGGTCGACCCCGCCGCCACCCGCACCGTCCGCGCGGGCGACCTGACCACCGGTGACCTGCGCGGCTACGCGACCAAGCGGCAGGCCCCGACCCGGACGAGCTACCGGGGCCTGGACGTCTACAGCATGGCCCCGTCCTCCTCGGGCGGCACCACCGTCGGCGAGGCGCTGAACATCCTGGAGCGGACCGACCTCTCTGCCCTCTCCGAGACCCAGTACCTGCACCGCTTCATCGAGGCCTCGCGGATCTCCTTCGCGGACCGGGGCCGCTGGGTCGGCGACCCGGCCGCCGAGGACGTGCCCACCCGGGAACTGCTGTCCCAGAGGTTCGCCGACTCGCGGGCCTGCCTGATCACCCCGGACCGGGCGCTGACCAGCCCGCTGGCCCCCGGCGACCCGCGCCGGCCCGTGCCGTGCGGTACGACCGGGCAGGCCGCCCCGACCACGTACGAGGGCGAGAACACCACCCACCTGACCGTCGCCGACCGGTGGGGCAACGTGGTCTCCTACACCCTGACCATCGAGTCCACGGGCGGCAGCGCGATCACCGTGCCCGGCCGGGGCTTCCTGCTCAACAACGAGCTGACCGACTTCTCCTTCGCGCCGGCCGCCCCCGGAGTGCCCGACCCGAACCTGCCCGGCCCGGGCAAGCGGCCGCGCTCGTCCATGGCCCCGACCATCGTGCTGGAGGACGGGAAGCCGGTCCTGGCGGTGGGCTCCCCCGGCGGGGCCACCATCATCACCACCGTCCTGCAGACCCTGACCGGACACCTGGACCGGGACCTCCGGCTGGTCGACGCGATCGCCGCGCCGCGTGCCAGCCAGCGCAACCAGACCACCACCGAGCTGGAGCCGGGCCTGTGGAACAGTCCGGTGCGCGCCGAACTGGAGGCCATCGGGCACGGCTTCCGGCAGAACCCCGAGATCGGCGCCGCCACCGGAGTCCAGCGGCTGCCGGACGGGCGCTGGCTGGCGGCGGCCGAGACGAGCCGGCGCGGCGGCGGCTCGGCGATGGTCGTCCACCCCCAAGGGAGGCCGTAACCGGCCGCGCGCTACAGGGCGGTGAGGATCCTCGGGCCTTCGGCGGTGATCGCGACCGTGTGCTCCGCGTGCGCGGCGCGGCTGCCGTCGACGGTCCGCAGGGTCCAGCCGTCCGCGTCGCAGGTGTAGTCGTCGGTGCCGCCCGCGATCACCATCGGCTCGATCGCCAGGACCATGCCGGGGCGCAGCTTCATGCCGCGCCCCGGCGGGCCCTCGTTGGGCACGCCGGGGTCCTCGTGCATGCTGCGGCCGATGCCGTGGCCGCCGAAGCCGTCGGGGATGCCGTACCCGGCGGTGCGGCAGACCGTGCCGACGGCGTGCGCGATGTCCCCGATCCGGTTGCCGGGCACCGCGGCAGCGATGCCCGCGGCGAGGGCCGCCTCGGCGGTCCCGATCAGCCGCAGGTCGGCGGGGCGCGCCCGGCCCACGGTGAAACTGACGGCGGCGTCGCCGACCCAGCCGCCGAGCCGTGCCCCGCAGTCGATGCTGACGAGGTCGCCGTCGCGCAGCCGGTACCCGCCGGGGATGCCGTGCACGATCGCGTCGTTGACCGAGGCGCAGACCACGGCGGGGAAGGGTACCGGCGCGAACTGCGGGCGGTAGCCGAGGAAGGGCGAGCCGGCGCCCGCCTCGCGGAGCACTTCGCGGGCCGTCCGGTCCAGTTCCAGGAGGGAGACGCCGACCCGCGCCCGCTCCCGTACCGCGGCCAGGGCGTGGGCGACGACCCGCCCCGCGGCACGCATCTCGTCGATCGACTGTGCTGTCTTGAGTTCCACCATGCCAATAACTATACCGGTATAACTGTAACGGGATAGTTATTGGGCGACAGGGTAGGATGGGGGCATGGTTCGTAGCCCCCTCACCCCCGAAGAGCGCGAGCGCGGCGAGCGCCTGGGCGCCCTGCTGCGCGAGGCGCGCGGCGGCCGCAGCATGGTGGAGGTGGCCGCCAGCGCCGGGCTGTCCGCCGAGACCCTCCGCAAGATCGAGACGGGCCGCGCGCCCACCCCCGCCTTCTTCACGGTCGCCGCCCTCGCCGAAGCGCTCGGCCTGTCCCTGGACGACGTACTGCGGCGCTGCGCCCTCGCTCCCGTCTGACCGCAGGGTGCGCCGGCCCGCCGGCCCGCGGCGGGGGCTGCCGTACCGCTGCGGCGCGGGCCGTGAGCGCGGCAGCCCGGCCTGCGGTCCCTGCCGCGTGACGGCGCACCGCGCGCATCGCCTCGCCCCCTCGTCGGCCTGTGTCACCGGGGGTACGGCGAACAGGTGATCACGCCCCCCCAACGGCTCCTCCCGCCCCGCAGGCCGGCCGCACCGGCGGCTCCGGCAGGCCGTGTCAGGCGCCGTCCCGGGCCGGCTCGAACCCCTTGGCGAGGAGCCGGACCGCCAGGACCAGCTCCCAGGCGAAGACCGGGACCGCCGCGGCCGATCCCGCCACGGAGACCTGCTCGTACGCCCCGAACATCACGGCCACCGCCGAGGCGCATATCAGGGGTCCGCCGACCAGTCCCAGGACGGCGACGAACCGGGGCACGAGCCGCGCGCGGTACACCGCGTAGGCCAGCAGTGTCGTGTTCAGGCCCAGGGCGACGTTCGGCCCGAGCAGGAAAGCCCAGTCGTGCAGGGCCACGAGCGCCCGGTCGGCGCCCGCGTATCCGGAGGCGTCCGCGACGGTCCCGGCACCCGCCGCCTCTTGACGCAGGGTCACGAGCGCCAGGACGCCGAGGGTGCCCACGGCGATGACCGCGGCTTCGAGGAGGCGGAAGCAGGCGTAGCCCAGCGCCAGCTGCTCGTGCCGCCTGCGCAGGACCGGGAACAGTGCGACCCCGGTGCCGATGACGGCGGCCACGAGGACCAGTTCGCACAGGACCCCCAGGAGCGCCGAGGTGCCGGCGCCGGGGTCCAGGGTGCCGGGGACTCCGTCCAGCACCGGCTGGTAGAGGGCCAGTCCTCCGATCGCGGCGGCCTCGGTCACCAGGAACAGCACGCCCGCGGTCGTCGCGGTCCTTCTGTCTGCACGCATCGTCGGTCCTCTCGGGATCCCAGAAAGGTGTACGCCGTACACCACGCGGCCACCGTAGGCGTACGCCGTACACTCGTCAAGCGGGTTCCGGCCGGGACCCGACCGGAGGGGAGTCGGGATGACACGGCAGCGGGAGGCGGGCCGCCGGGCGCCGTTGAACAGGGAGCGGGTGCTGTCGGCGGCCGTGGCGCTCGCCGACGACGGCGGCATCGAGTCGCTCAGCATGCGCAGACTCGCCCAGGAGCTCGGGGTCGTGCCGATGGCCCTCTACAAGCACGTGGCCAACAAGGAGCAGCTCCTGGACGGCATGGTCGACGCGGTCGTCGCCGAGATCGACCCGCCCGGGGACGGCGCCGACTGGAAGGACGTGGTCCGCCGGCGCGTCCTCTCGGCGCGCCGGGTCCTCCTGCGGCACCGCTGGGCCTCGCAGGTCATCGAGTCGCGGACCGGGCCGACCCCGGCGGTGCTCGCGTACCTGGACTCGATGATCGGCACGTTCCGGGACGGCGGCTTCTCCGTCGACCTCACCCATCACGTGATGCACGCCCTGGGCAGCCGGCTGCTCGGCTTCAGTCAGGAGCTGTTCGACGACTCGGGCAGCGCCGGCCCGGCAGACGCGGCGGCGATCGCCGCGATGGCGGGGAGGTACCCGCGGATCGCGGAGCTGGCCTCGGCCGCCGCCCACGACGGGGAGTCGGTCGTCGGCCGCAGCTGCGACGACCAGTTCGAGTTCGAGTTCGCCCTGGACCTCCTGCTGGACGGGCTGGAGAGACTGCACCGGCAGGGCTGGACCTCCGCCGGATCGCCTAGGGTCGGGGGATGACGATGGAGGAGCTCGGCCGGGCGCGGTACGTCAGTCTCACCACCTTCCGCAAGGACGGCACGCCCGTCGCCACGCCGGTCTGGGCGGTGGCCGACGGCGGCGAGCTGTACGTGTGGACGCGCAGCGATTCGTGGAAGGTCAAGCGGATCCGCCACGACAGCCGGGTCACCGTGGCCGCGTGTGACGTGCGCGGGCGCGTGGAGGAGGGGGCGGCCGTACGGGAGGGCCGTGCGCGGCTGCTGGACGAGGAGGGGCTGCGGCGGGTGCGGCGGCTGATGTCGCGCAAGTACACCTGGCAGTTCTGGATGGTGGACGTCCCCGCCACGTTGTGGCGCCGGGGTGAGCGGCCGCACACCGGGATCGCCGTCAAGCTTTGAGATTCCCGTAGCCCGCACGTAACACGGGTGGGATCGAATGCGGTCATGGAGACCGCGACTTCGCCGGCGATCAGTCAATTCTCGGACTACCTACGGGGGTTGACCCAGAGACTCGACCCCGGAGCGGGCTGGTACGGGGAGTTCCTGCGCCGGGACCCGGAGGGCGTTCGGGCCTGTCTCCAGGGGGCCGCGATGGCTCCGTGGGACGTCGTGGAGTCACTGCTGCGGGACCTCGCGGCGCTGCGGGGCGAGGAGTCGGCCGGGCGGGAGACCGGGTACGCGGCCGGGCTGCGGGCCGCCGCGGTCAGCGCCTGGGACCGGCTGCCCGGCGGCACCGAGGAACTGCGGACCCTGCTCGCGGCGGCGGCCGGCCAGCGGGCCGCGGCGGACACGGCCCTGCGCAGCACGTCAGCCCGCCTGGTCTCCACCACCGACCCGGCGGAGGCGGAGACCCTGGCCCGGGAGGTCTCCTGGACCCGGGACGACGCAGCCCGCGCCGCGGCCCGCCTCGAGGACCTGACGGCCCGCCTGGCGGCCGTCTCCCCCACGGCCGGACCCCGGACGCGAGAACCCCTCGGGGCGGGGGAGCACCCAGCGCCGCCGGAGCAGGTCCCGTTGCCGGAGCCACGGTCGCAGCAGTGGCCGGACCCGGGGCAACGCCCGCAGCCGGCGCCGGCCCAGGCCTCCTGGGCGGGGCCGGGCTCCCCGCGGGAGCCGGGGCAGGCGGCGGCCTCGTGGGCGGGGCCGGAGGTGTCGGGGGAGCAGGGCTCGGTGTCGCAGCGGGGGCCGAACCCGGGGGCGGGGCCTGGGCAGGGGGCGTCGGCGGAGCCTGGGCGGGAGACCTCGGGGCAAGACCCCTGGGCGGGGCAGGGCTTGCCGCGGGGGCGGAAGCCGGGGGCGGGACCTGGGCACGGGGCGTCGGGGCCGGACACCTGGTGGGAGCAGGGGCAGGAGCCTCTGGCGGGGCAGACCCCGCCGGCCGGAGCCCCGCGGCAGCGGGAGGAGGCTGCGCCGGCGGAGGCGCCCGTCGGGCGGGCCGAGGGGCGGTGGCTGCGCGGCGGCCGGCGCTCCGGCGGTGCCCGGTACGCCGGAGCCGGGACCGGAGCGGGAGCCGGAGCGGGAGCCGGTGCCGGAGCGGGGGCCGGCCCGGGGGGCGCCGGGGCCGGGACCGTAGCGGGGGCCGGGGCCGCAACCGGGGGCGGGGGCCAGGGGTTCGTCCCGCCGCCGGGATATCCGGCCGACCTCCCCGGGGCCGGACCGGGGGCTGCTCCGGAGCCCGTCCTCCCCGCGCCCCGCGGAGCCCGCTTCGGCCACCCGGCCGCGCCGGACCCCGGCCCCCGCGCCGCCCCCGCCGCGGACCGGGCCCCGCAGCCGGCCGGAGGCTCCGGGGCCGCGCCCGCCGCGGACCGGGCCCCGCAGCCGGACGGCGGTCCCGAGGGCACGCCGTCCGCAGGCAGGGCGCCCGGCCGGGCCGGGGTCCTCGTCGCGGAACTGATCGCGCTGCGCGCGCAGGCGCGGACCGGCGAGGCCCACGTGCTGCTCTGCGAGGCGGCGGCCTGGCCCGCCGAGCGGCTGCCCGGCCTCGCCGACGAGCTGGCCCGTGCCGGACTCGCGGCCGACTGGGCCACCCTCCTGTGGGAGGCGGCCTCGCTCCCGCCCGAGCGGCTGGCCGCGGCCGCGGCCGCGCTCGGCGAGGCGGGCCGCGAGGCCGATGCGGACGCGCTGCTGCGCCAGGGCGTGGCCCGGCCCGCCGCCGAGATCGCCGAGGCGGCACTCGTCCTGGCCGGAGCCGGCCGGACCCGGGAGGCCGAGTCCCTGCTCGGCGCCTTCGTCCGGGTCCGTACCGCGGAGGAGGCGGCCCGCCTCGCCCGCCGCGACCCGCAGTGGCTCGCGCCCCGCCTGCTCCACGCGGCCCGCGCCCTGCCCGGCACCCGCCACCGCGACCTGGTCCACGCCCTGCGCGTGGCCGGAATCGCTACGGCCTAAACCGCCCGCCTCCTGACCGCAATCGACCGCGGGGCGACGTATCGTGATCGACTACTCCAACCGCGCAACGCGGTCTTGCCCCACGCTGTGCCGAGGCCTACGTTCTACTCCCTACGCACTCCGTCTACGTGCGTAGAACCGGCGTTCCCGTCGCGAGGAGCAGCTCATGGCCCAAGTCGTCCGCGCCGCGCTGGTCCAGGCCACCTGGACCGGAGACACCGAAACGATGATCGCCAAACACGAGGAGCACGCCCGCAGGGCCGCCGCCCAGGGAGCGAAGATCATCGGCTTCCAGGAGGTGTTCAACGCCCCGTACTTCTGCCAGGTCCAGGAGCCCGAGCACTACCGCTGGGCCGAGGCCGTCCCCGACGGCCCGACCGTGCGCCGCATGCAGGACCTCGCCCGCGAGACCGGCATGGTGATCGTCGTACCGGTCTTCGAGCGGGAGAGCGCGGGCTTCTACTACAACACCGCTGCCGTCGTCGACGCCGACGGCAGCTACCTCGGCAAGTACCGCAAGCACCACATCCCCCAGGTCAGAGGATTCTGGGAGAAGTACTACTTCCGGCCGGGCAACCTCGGATGGCCCGTCTTCGACACCGCCGTCGGCCGGGTGGGCGTGTACATCTGCTACGACCGGCACTTCCCGGAGGGATGGCGCCAGCTGGGCCTGGCCGGAGCCCAGCTCGTCTACAACCCGTCCGCCACCCACCGCGGCCTCTCCTCGCACCTGTGGCAGCTGGAACAGCCGGCCTCGGCCGTCGCCAACGAGTACTTCGTCGCCGCCATCAACCGGGTCGGCCGTGAGGAGTACGGCGACAACGACTTCTACGGCACCAGCTACTTCGTCGACCCGCGCGGCCAGTTCGTCGGTGACGTCGCCAGCGACAAGGAAGAGGAACTCCTCGTCCGCGACCTCGACTTCGCCGTGATCGACGAGGTCCGCAACCAGTGGGCCTTCTACCGCGACCGCCGCCCCGACGCCTACGGAGGGCTCGTACAGCCGTGACCGACCCGATCCCCCTGCACAGCCGCCACGTCAGCGTCATGCCGGACTGGCTCGCGCTCTACTACCGGCGGCCCCTCGAACTGACCCACGGCGAAGGCCGTCACGTCTGGGACTCCGAGGGCAATCGCTACCTCGACTTCTTCGGCGGCATCCTCACCACCATGACCGCCCACGCCCTGCCCGAGGTCACCAAGGCCGTCTCCGACCAGGCCGGGCGGATCATCCACTCCTCGACCCTCTACCTCAACCGGCCGATGATCGACCTGGCCGAACGGGTCGCGGCGCTGTCCGGCATCCCCGACGCCAGGGTCTTCTTCACCACCTCCGGCACCGAGGCCAACGACGCCGCCCTGCTGCTCGCGACGACGTACCGCCGTTCCAACCAGATCCTCGCGATGCGCAACAGCTACCACGGCCGGTCCTTCTCCACCGTGTCGATCACCGGCAACCGCGGCTGGTCCCCGACCAGCCTCTCGCCGCTCCAGACGTACTACGTCCACGGCGCCGTACGCACCCGCGGCCCCTTCGCGGCCCTGCCCGACGCCCGGTTCACCGAGGCGGCCGTCGCCGACCTGGAGGACGTGCTCGGCCAGGCGCGCGGGGGAGTGGCCGCGCTCATCGCCGAACCGATCCAAGGCGTCGGCGGCTTCACCTCCCCGCCCGACGGCCTCTACGGGGCCTTCCGCGAGGTGCTCGACCGGCACGGCATCCTGTGGATCAGCGACGAGGTGCAGACCGGCTGGGGCCGTACCGGCGAGCACTTCTGGGGCTGGCAGGCGCACGCCCAGAACGGCCCGCCGGACATCCTCACCTTCGCCAAGGGCATCGGCAACGGCATGTCCATCGGCGGGGTCGTGGCCCGCGCCGAGGTGATGAACTGCCTGGACGCGAACTCCATCTCCACCTTCGGCGGTTCCCCGGTCACCATGGCAGCCGGCGTCGCGAACCTCTCGTACCTGCTGGAGCACGACCTCCAGGGCAACGCCCGCCGCGTCGGCGGCCTGCTGCTGGAGCGGCTACGCGCCATCGCCGCACACGTGCCCGCCGTACGGGAGGTCCGCGGCCGGGGCCTGATGGCCGGCCTGGAACTGACCCGCCCCGGCACCGACCGGGCCGACCCGGACGCGGCCGCCGCCGTCCTGGAGGCCGCCCGCGAAGGCGGCCTCCTGCTCGGCAAGGGCGGCGGGCACGACACCAGCGTGCTGCGCATCGCGCCGCCGCTCTCCCTCACCGTCGCAGAGGCGGAAGAGGGGGCCGAGATCCTCGAACAGGCGCTCCGCAGCATCCCGTAGGGGGAACTCCCATGAGCATCCGCACCCTGATCCGCGGCGGGCTGGTCGTCACCGCCTCCGACGAACTGCACGCGGACGTCCTCATCGAGGACGGACGCGTGGCGGCGCTCGCCGCCCACGGCTCGGCCGCCGCCGAAGCCTGGACCGCCGACCGCACGATCGACGCGAGCGGGAAGTACGTGGTCCCGGGCGGCGTCGACGTGCACACCCACATGGAACTCCCTTTCGGAGGCACCGCCGCCTCGGACACGTTCGAGACCGGAACCCGGGCCGCCGCGTGGGGCGGTACCACCACCATCGTCGACTTCGCGGTGCAGAGCGTGGGCCACACCCTGCGCGAGGGACTCGACACCTGGTACGACAAGGCCGACGGCAACTGCTCCATCGACTACGCCTTCCACATGATCCTCTCGGACGTGAACGAGGGCACCCTGAAGGAGATGGACCTCCTCGTCGGGGAGGGCGTCACCTCCTTCAAGCTGTTCATGGCCTACCCCGGCGTCTTCTACAGCGACGACGGGCAGATCCTGCGCGCCATGCAGCGGGCCTCCGGCAACGGCGGGCTGATCATGATGCACGCCGAGAACGGCATCGCGATCGACGTCCTCGTCGAACAGGCCCTGGCGCGCGGCGAGACCGACCCCCGCCACCACGGCGAGGTCCGCAAGGTGCTGCTGGAGGCCGAGGCCACCCATCGGGCGATCCAGCTCGCCCGGGTCGCGGACGCCCCGCTGTACGTGGTCCACGTCTCGGCGCAGGAGGCGGTGGCCGAACTGGCCGCCGCCCGCGACAAGGGCCTGCCCGTCTTCGGGGAGACCTGCCCGCAGTACCTCTTCCTGTCCACCGACAACCTGGCCGAGCCCGACTTCCAGGGCGCCAAGTACGTCTGCTCCACGCCGCTGCGGCCGAAGGAGCACCAGGCCGCGCTCTGGCGGGGTCTGCGGACGAACGACCTCCAGGTGGTCTCCACCGACCACTGCCCGTTCTGCTTCCGGGGCCAGAAGGAGCTGGGCCGCGGGGACTTCTCGAAGATCCCCAACGGGCTGCCGGGGGTGGAGAACCGGATGGACCTCCTCCACCAGGCCGTCCTGGACGGGCACATCAGCCGCCGCCGCTGGATCGAGATCGCGTGTGCGACCCCGGCCCGGATGTTCGGCCTCTACCCGCAGAAGGGCACCATCGCGCCGGGCTCCGACGCCGACATCGTCCTCTACGATCCGCACGCCGAGCAGGTCATCTCCGCCGAGACGCACCACATGAACGTGGACTACTCGGCGTACGAGGGCAGGCGGATCACCGGGCGCGTCGACACCGTGCTCTCGCGCGGCGAACTCGTCATCGACCGCCGCGAATACACCGGCCGGGCCGGCCACGGGGTCTTCGTCCCCCGCACCACCTGCCAGTACCTGTAAGCCGTCAAGGAGCCGCCCCATGGACTTCGGCCTCGTCCTGCAGACCGACCCGCCCGCCTCGCAGGTCATCAGCCTCATGCGCCGCGCCGAGCGCAACGGCTTCCGCTACGGCTGGACCTTCGACTCGGCGGTCCTGTGGCAGGAACCGTTCGTCATCTACAGCCAGATCCTCGCCAACACCCAGAAGCTGCACATCGGTCCGATGGTCACCAACCCGGGCACCCGCACCTGGGAGGTGACCGCCTCCACCTTCGCCACCCTCAACGACATGTACGGCAACCGCACGGTCTGCGGGATCGGGCGCGGGGACTCGGCCATGCGGGTCGCCGGGCGGGCGCCGAACACGCTGGCCCGGCTCGGGGAGGCCATCGACGTCATCCGGGATCTCGCCGAGGGCCGTGAAGCCGAGGTCGACGGCAATGCCATCCGGATTCCCTGGATCAAGGACGGAAGGCTCCCGGTCTGGATGGCGGCGTACGGGCCGAAGGCCCTCGCTCTGGCCGGGCAGAAGGCGGACGGTTTCATCCTCCAGCTCGCGGACCCCTACCTCACCGAGTGGATGATCAAGGCCGTCCGCCAGGCTGCTGTGGAGGCCGGCCGCGATCCCGCCTCGATCACCATCTGCGTGGCAGCTCCGGCCTACGTGAGCGAGGACCTCGCGCACGCCCGCGACCAGTGCCGCTGGTTCGGCGGGATGGTCGGCAACCACGTCGCCGACCTCGTCAGCCGCTACGGCGAGCACTCCTCGATGGTCCCCGGCGAACTGACCGAGTACGTCAAGGCCCGCCAGGGCTACGACTACAGCCACCACGGCCGCGCCGGGAACCCGTCCGCCGACTTCGTCCCGGACGAGATCGTCGACCGCTTCTGCCTGCTGGGCCCGCCCGAGGCCCACATCGAGAAGCTGCGCGCCCTGCGCGACCTCGGCGTCGACCAGTTCGCCGTCTACGACATGCACGACGCGAGGGAGGCCACCATCGACGCGTACGGGCAGTACGTCATCCCCGCACTGACCACCTGACACGCCCCCGGCCCGCACGGCCCGGCGCCGGTCCCCGCTCGGCGGCGGGGCGGCGCCGTCGTGTGGCCGGCCGGGCGGCGCCGGCCCGTCCGCTCACCCGGACGCGGTCGTCCGGCGCAGGCCCACCCGCTCCAGGACCGCGTACGTCCCCACGACCAGCGCGCCGACCAGCATGAAGACGGTGCCGAAGCGGGTGAGCGGGACGAAGTCCCCGCCGGCCACCACCCCGCAGGCGACGGCGCAGCCGAGTTTCACCCCCACGACGGCCCTGACCGGACCGGCCGGGATCACCGGGTAGCCCGCCAGGAGGGCCAGCGAGGCCGCGCCGCCGAGCTGGAAGAGACCGAAGCCGGTGCTGAAGGCGACCGGCATCCCGGTGGCGGAACCGAGCGGCACGCACGCCGCGATGAGCACGGCCGCCATCACCGCCGTGCTGGCCCCGTCGATCCGCAGGACCATCCGCAGGAAACGGTCGGGCGCCCGGCGGGGCGCCGCGGCCCGAGGGGCCGGATGCGCGGTCTGGCCGGGGTGTACGGACGGTGTCATGGCAGGGCTCCTTCGCGCCGGGACGGTGCCCTCACCGTCACACGGGACCGGTCGCCCGCTCCATGACCTCCCAGGTCATGGAGGCGCCGCCGTCCCGGCGGATGCGGTGGTGCGCATGAAGCAGGAAGTCCCTCCCCGCGTCGGCCTGTTGCTGCGTGAGTGGCGCAGGCGCAGGAAACTCAGCCGGCTCGACCTGGCCCTGCGGGCCGACACCTCCACGCGGCACCTGTCCTGTGTGGAGACGGGCCGGGCCCGGCCCGGCCGGGAGATGGTGCTCCGGCTCGCCGAGCACCTCGACGTGCCGCTGCGCGAGCGCAACGGCCTGCTGCTGGCGGCCGGTTACGCCCCTGCCTATCAGAAGAGCCCCCTGGGCAGCGACCGATGGCGATGGCACGCCAGGCGCTGCGGAGCATGCTGACCGGTCACGAGCCCTACCCGGCGGCGGTCGTCGACCGGGTCTGGAACGTGGTCGACGCCAACCGCTCGATGTCCCTGCTGATGGACGGCGTCCCGCCGGCCGTGACGGCCGAGGGCGTCAACGTCATGCGCCTGATCCTGCACCCGGACGGACTGCGGCGGCACTGCCTCGACTTCGCGGAGGTCCACGCGCACGCCCTCGGCCGCCTCCTGCACCAGGCCCACGGCACCGGTCACCCCGAACTGCGGCGCGCTGTACGAGGAGGTGTCCGCCCACCGGCCGCCGCACCGGTCGCGCCGCCCGGCCCGGTCGACGCGACCGGTGCGGTCGTACCGCTGCGGCTGCGCACCCCCTACGGCGACATGGCGCTGTTCAGCATGATCGCCACCTACGGCGCGCCCGCGGACGTGACCCTGATCCGAGCTCGCCGTCGAGACGTTCTTCCCCATGGACGAGGAGACGGCCCGCCTCCTGCCCCGGCACGTGGCGGCGGGCCCGGGGAACCCGCAGGCCCCCTGAGACGGCGCGGCAGGTCAGCCGACCGAGGTCGCCACCCGGCGCCCGGCGCGGTGCGTCCGTACGTGCTGGACGGGCTGGGTCGGCGGGTGCACGGTCGCCGGGTACAGGGCGACGGCCTGCCGGGCCACGTACACCCGGGCGACGAGTTCGGCGTGGTCGGAGCGCGGCAGCTCCACGCCGAACACCTCGCGCATCAGATCCGGGACCTCCTCCGGGGCGAACCCGCGCGCCGTGGTCGTACCGTCCGGGGTGGTGGTGGTGAGGGTGCTGCCGTCCAGGGCGAGGTGGTCGCGCTCGCGCATCTGCTGGACGAGCAGCCGGCCGGCGAAGGGCGAGCGCGCGTGGGTGGACAGGAAGTGGTTGGCCACCATCCAGTCCGGCGCGTACCGCTGGTCGAGGGTGAAGGCGTGCAGGTCGAACCAGCCTTCGGCGCCGCGCGAGCGCATCAGGTACAGCGGGTTGCCGGTCTCGGTGGCCGTCCGCTCCAGCCGGAAGCCCCACCCGCCGAGCGCGGTCTCGGCGCCGTGCACGAGTTCCATCGGCTCGATGGGATTGCGGCCGAAGCCCGGGTCGCAGACCCACACCTGGCCGGTCTCCGGGGTCTCGGCCGTCTCCACGCGCAGCATCGCGTGCGTGGCCGGACGGAGCTGCTCGCCGCCGATGCGCACCCGCGAGGCCAGCCCCGTCACGCGGAATCCGATGCGCTCCAGCACCGCTGCGAGGAGCACGCTGTGCTCGTAGCAGTAGCCGCCGCGGCGCGCGTGGACCAGCTTGTCCTGAACGTCCGGCAGCTCGAGGGAGATCGGCCGGCCGAGCACGATCTCGACGGTCTCGAAGGGGATCGAGGTGGTGTGCGCGCGCGTCAGCGCACGCAGAACGTCGAGGGTGGGCGCGAGCTCTCCGTCGTATCCGGTACGCCGGAGGTACGCATCCAGGTCGAGGCGGCCGCCCTGCCAGGCCGTGGCATCGTCGTTCATCGTCATGGCGGACATGATGCAGAGAAGTCGGCCCCCGGCCGGACCCCCCGGGGACGAGAACGTCACGTTCGCGCCCCTAGGCCCTGTCGTCGAAGTGGCGCCTGGCCCGCGACGCCCGGCACCGCACCTCGCCGCGTTGTCGGGGCACCCGGGTACGTCCAGTACGCGGGCGCCCCTCCGCCTTGCGATGCACGGCGCCGGACGCCGCGGGCCTGACCGGCGCCACTTCGACGACAGGGCCTAGGGCGCCTTCAGTGCGGTGCCGGCGAACTCCTTGGTCCGTTCGACCGCCTGCTTCATGGAGAAGTGGTCGCCGCCGGGCGGGAAGAAGTCGACCGCCCCGACGGCGCCGTAGTCTGTTCATGCCGTACCCCCCGAAGCGACAAACGATCAAGGCAAGCCTACGAGATCTCCGGGGACCGGCCCGGCTGCCGGCCGGTTCACCCGGCGTCCACCCCGTGTCCGGCCGCCCGTCCGGGATTGTCGGTGGGGTTTGTCGGCCGGGCGTGCTTTGCTGGGGGCATGATCGAAGAGTTCCTGGCCCGTGACCTGTCCGATGTGGAAGAGGCCGTACGCAAGGCGGCGGCGGTCGAGATCATGCCGAGGTTCCGGCAGCTCGCCGACCACGAGGTCGATCAGAAGAGCGGACCGCACGACCTCGTGACCGTCGCCGACCGCAGGGCCGAGGAGCACCTCACGGCCGCCCTGACCCGGCTGCTGCCCGGATCGGCCGTGGTGGGCGAGGAGGCCGTGCACGCCGACCCGACCGTGTACGGGGCGCTGCGCGCCGACGCCCCGGTGTGGATCGTGGACCCGGTCGACGGGACCCGGCAGTTCGTCTCCGGCGACCCCGCGTTCTGCACCCTGGTGGCGCTGGCCCACCGCGGGGAGATCCTCGCCTCGTGGACCTTCGCCCCGGCACTGGAGGAGCTCGCGACCGCCGTCCGCGGCCAGGGCTCGTACGTCAACGGAGAACCGATCCGGTGCGGTTCGCCCGCGCCGGGTGCCGAGCTGCGCATCGCCATGGCCCATCCCCTGTACACCTCCGAGGCCGACAAGCGGGCCCTCGCCCGGCTGGACGTCCCCGGAGTGGCGGCCCGGCCCTGCGGTTCCGCGGGCCTGGAGTACCTGAAGGTGGCCCGCGGCGAGATGGACGGCCTGGCCTTCACCTGGCCCTCCGCCTGGGACCACGCGGCCGGGCTGCTGCTCGTGGCGGAGGCGGGCGGCGCCCAGAGCACGGTCGAGGGGGTCCCCTTCCGGGTGGACCGGGACAACGCCCTGCCGTTCGCGGTGGGCCGGGACGAGGCAACCGCCGTACGGATCCGCGAGCTGCTGCGCGGCGCCTAGCAGGCGCCCGGCGGGGCCGGGCGGCGAGGGCCCGTACGACGGGCGGAATATCCTGGGCGGGGTGGCGCCGCCGGACGAAGGAGTCGCAAGTGCCGTCGATTCTCGATGCGGTCGTGGTGGGGGCGGGGCCCAACGGGCTGACGGCCGCCGTCGAACTGTCCCGGCGCGGCCTCTCGGTGGCCGTGTTCGAGGCCGCCGACGCCGTCGGCGGCGGGGCCCGGACCGAGGAGCTGACCCTCCCCGGCTTCCGCCACGACCCCTGCTCGGCCGTGCACCCCCTCGGTGCCGGTTCGCCCGTCTTCGCCACGATGCCGCTCAAGCGGTACGGGCTGGAGTGGCTGGACGCCCCGCTGCCGATGGCGCACCCCTTCGACGACGGTACGGCCGCCGTCCTCTCCCGCTCGGTCGCGGAGACGGCGGCGTCCTTCGGATCGCGCGACGCGGGCGCGTACCGGCGGCTGGTGGAGCCGTTCCTCGGCCGATGGGACACCCTTGCCCGGGACTTCATGTCCCTGCCGAGCACCGCCCTGCCACGGGACCCCGTCACCCTCGCCCGCTTCGGGCTCGCCGGGCTGCCGCCCTCCACGTGGCTGCTGCGCCGCTTCCGGGACGACCGGGCCCGGGCACTGTTCGCCGGGCTCGTCGCGCACGTGAACGCCCCGCTCGGCGGGATCGGCACCGGCGCGGTCGGCCTGGTGTTCGCCCTGGCCGCGCACGCGAACGGCTGGCCGCTGCCGCGCGGAGGCTCGCAGTCCATCTCGGACGCCCTCGCCGCCTACCTGCGCGAGCTCGGCGGGACCGTGCACACCGGCTTCGAGGTGAGGCGACTCGACGAGCTGCCGCCCGCCCGGGCGTACGTCTTCGACACCTCGCCGACCGCGCTGTCGCGGATCGCCCGCCTGGGGCGCGCGTACGACGGATACCGGTACGGCCCCTCCGTCTTCAAGATCGATTACGCGCTGGACGGCCCGGTCCCGTGGACCGCGCAGGAGCCACGCCGTGCGGGCACCGTCCAGATCGGCCCCGGCACCCGCGACATCGACGCCGCCCTGCAGCTCGCCTCGGGCGGCAGGGCCCCGCGCAACCCCTTCCTGATCACCGCGCAGCCCAGCCTCGTCGACCCGGGCCGGGCGCCCGCCGGCAAGCACGTCTTCTGGGCGTACGGGCACGTCCCCGCGGGCTGGGACGGCGACCTCACCGACGCCGTGGAGCGCCAACTGGAGCGCTTCGCCCCGGGCTTCCGCGACCTGGTCCTCGCCCGCGCCACCGCGGGCCCGCCCCAGCTCGCGGCCCGCAACCCCAACTACGTCGGCGGGGACATCGCCTGCGGAGCCACCTCGGGACTCCAGCTCCTGCTGCGCCCGAAGCTCTCGCTCTTCCCGTACACCACGGCGCACCCGGCCGTCTTCATCTGTTCCTCGGCGACCCCGCCCGGCCCCGGAGTGCACGGCATGTCCGGCCACAACGCGGCCAAGGCGGTCTGGCGCCACCTGCGAAAGGACTCGTGATGGTCCGCATCACCCTCGTCCAGGGGGACATCACCGCGGAGCAGGCCGACGCGGTGGTCAACGCGGCGAACTCCTCGCTGCTCGGCGGCGGGGGAGTGGACGGCGCCATTCACCGGCGCGGCGGGCCGGAGATCCTCGCGGCCTGCGAGGACCTGCGCCGCTCCCGCTACGGCAAGGGCCTGCCGACGGGCCGCGCCGTCGCCACCACGGCGGGCCGGCTGCCCGCCGGCCACGTGATCCACACCGTCGGCCCGGTCTGGTCGCGCGAGGAGGACCGCTCGGAGCTGCTGGCCTCCTGCTACCGGGAGTCCCTGCGCGTGGCCGACGGGCTCGGGGCCCGTACGGTCGCCTTCCCGGCCGTCTCCACGGGTGTCTACGGCTGGCCGATGGACGACGGGGCCCGGATCGCCGTCGAGACCGTACGGGCCGCCACGACCTCGGTGGAGGAGGTCCGCTTCGTGCTGTTCGACCGGGCGGCGTACGAGGCCTTCGAGGCGGCCGTGGCGGACACCCCCTGAGGGTGCCGGGGGCCGAACCGGCCCGTCCTCGGGCCACCGCGCCGCCGACGGTCATGGAAACGGCCCCCGGCCGCTGCCCGCCCACCCCGCGCCACCAGGGGGAACACCCGGACAACACCCCGACCGGCCCCCGGTCTGACCGGCACCTCAGGATCGCCGGGAGCCCCCGCCCGGGTGGGGGCGGGGGTAGGTCCTGGACTGCTTGACGCTGCCGTAGGCGAAGCTCGATTCGATCGAGGCGATGCCCGGGATGGCGTGGATCCGGTGGCGCACCAGGGCCTCGTACGCCTCCAGGTCCTCGATGACCACCCGGAGCAGGTAGTCGCTGCTCCCCGCCATCAGGTAGCAGTCCTGGATGTGCTCGATGCCGGCGACGTGCCCCTCGAAGAGCCGGACGGCCTCCGCCGTGTGGCGTTCCAGCCGGATCCGGACGAAGACGGTGACCGGGAGCCCGAAGGCGACCTGGTCGACCATGGCCGTGTAGCCGCGGATGAGGCCCGCCTCCTCCAGCCGCCGGACCCGGCGCAGGCAGGGGGAGGGGGACAGCCGGACGCGGTCGGCGAGGTCCTGGTTGGACAGGCGCCCGTCGGCCTGGAGCTCCCGGATGATCTGCAGGTCCACCGCGTCCACGGCCACGCTCCTCGGGTTCGTCGGTGCTCTGGGGCGTTCCCGGCCGCTGTCGGGCCCTTGCTCCGGAGTTCCTTGGCAGATCCTGCCCCAAACGTATGCCCGAGCGGCAGAACTGGCAATCGGCTGCCCCGCCCCAGGCCCTAGCGTTGCCCCCGCACGGACCGGACCGGTCCGGGTCCCAGAGGCTGGAGCGTTTCCCTTGGTCGCGACGAACACCACCGGCGCGGCCGCGCCTCCCGGCACGACAGCCCCGCGGGCCGGAAACCCCGGCCGGCGAGGGCTCTCCCCGCACGCCGAAGGCATGGCGGCGCTGCTGGTGACCGTGGCCATCTGGGCGGCCTTCGCACTCAGCGCCCGCGCCCTGAGCGCCTCCTCCCTGCTGCCCGCCGACGCCGCCCTGCTGCGCTTCGGGGTCCCGCTCCTCGTACTCCTCCCCGCCCTGTGGCGGCGCCGCCACCGGATCGCCGCCGTACGCCCCGGCCCAGCGGCCAAGATCGTCTGCGGAGCCGGGGTGCCCTTCTTCCTGGCGGCCATGCACGGCGGCTCCCTGACCTCGGCGGCGTTCGTCGGCTCGATCGTCCCCGGGATGGTCCCGCTCTTCGTCAGCGCCCTCATGGCCGCCCGGGGCCACGGCGCACCCCGCGGTACCCAGCCGGCCGGGCTCGCGCTCATCGCCCTCGGCGTGGCCGCCCTCGTCTGGCGCTACGTCGTCCCGGTGGACGCAGGCGTGCTCGAAGGAGCCGGCACCCTCCTGGTCGCCAGCGGCCTGTGGGCGCTGTACACGGTCGGCCTGCGCGACGTGGACCTGGACCCGGTCGGATCCATCGGGCTGCTGTGCCTGCCCTCCTTCGCGGCGATCGGCCTCCTGGTCCTGACCGGGGTGCTCCCGACGGGGATCTCCCACGCCGCCGGGAGCGACATCCTGCTCTTCCTGGTGGTGCAGGGGCTCGGGGTCGGCCTGTGCGCGGGCCTGCTGTACGCCTTCGCCATCCGCAGGCTGGGCGCCGGGCGGGCCTCCGTCGTCGGCAGCCTGAGCCCCGTCGCCGTCGTCCTGCTCGCCGTCCCGCTGCTCGACGAGTCGCCCACCGCGGCCGTCCTCGTCGGCGTCCCGCTCATCACCGTCGGCGTGGTCCTCGCCAACCGGCGGCCCCGCACCCCCGTCCGTACCCGTACCCGTCCCGAGGTCCCCGCAGATGCTTGAGCTCCTTCCCCCGCCGCCCACCGACCCGCTGTGGGACCTGACGTACGAGTTCGGCACCGACGAGCGGCCCGAGCGCCTCAACCTCGTCCTCGGCGTCTACCGCGACGCGGCGGGGAGCACCCCCGTCATGGCCGCCGTGCGCGCCGCCGAGATCCGCCTGGCGGAGCGCTCGGAGTCCAAGGAGTACCGGGGGCTCTCCGGCAACGCCGCCTTCAACCGGGCCCTGCTGGGGATGGTCCTGGGGGCCGGCGGACCCGCCGACCGGGCGGCGGCCGTCCAGACCGTCGCGGGCTCCGGCGCGCTGAGGCTGCTGGCCGACCTGATCTGCCGCACCCGGCCGGGCGCCACGGTGTGGATCAGCGACCCCGCGTACGTCAACCACCGGCCGATCATGGAGGCCGCCGGGCTGACCGTGCGCACCTACGCCTGGCGCGACGCGGCGGGCGACTTCGACGCCGAGGGGGCGCTGCGGGACCTGGCCGCGGCGCGCCGCGACGACGTGGTCCTGCTCCAGGGCTGCTGCCACAACCCCACCGGCGCCGACCCCTCGCGGCAGGCCTGGGAGGCGCTGGCCGAACTGTCCGCCCGCGAGGGCTGGGTGCCCTTCGTCGACCTCGCCTACCACGGGCTCGGGGACGGGCTCGAGGCCGACCTGTGGGCCACGCGGATGCTGGCGGAGCGGGTGCCGGAGATGCTGGTCGCCGTCAGCTGCTCGAAGAACTTCGGCCTCTACAGCGACCGCACCGGCTGCGCCATCGTCCTCGGCGCCTCGGCGCGGGCCGTACGACACGCCGAGACGGCCCTGCAGAACGCCGCCCGGACGCTGTACTCGATGCCGCCCGAGCACGGTGCGGCCGTGGTGACGACGATCCTGGAGGACGAAGGGCTGCGGGCCGCCTGGCGCGCGGAACTGGACGTCATGCGGGGCCGGATCACCGCCAACCGCGCGGAGCTGACCGCGCGCCTGGGCGCCCTGGGCCACGGAGGCCTCGCGGACTCCCTCGCGCGGCAGAAGGGCATGTTCTCGATGCTGCCGCTGAGCTCGCCCCAGATGCTCCGGCTGCGCAGGCAGTTCGCCGTCTACGGAACCACGTCCGGGCGGATCAACATCGCGGGCATCCCGGCCGACCGGATCGCCTGCCTCGCCCGCGGCATCGCCGGCGTGCTCGACCCTGCGGGCGCACCCCGGGCCGCCCACCCCGTCGCCGGCTGAGCCCCGCCCGGGGAGCCGGGAAGGAGCCCTTACATGCTGGACGGGGCCGCGCGGGGCCGGACATGACAGTCCCCGGCAGTCCGCCGATTCCATGAACCGTCCGTCGTCGCGGGCGGTTCCCGTGGATCGTGGGTCCTGCCGGGGGCCTGGCCAGAGCCTCGACTAGGGTCACGCGGGCCTCCGGACGTCTCCGGAGGGAGGTGCGGCTCTATCTGGTGTTCCGGTGTATTCATGAGTTTCCTCCCTATTCGTCCCACGTCAAGAGGGGCAGGAGAACTGCTCCGGCCGTCGCCCGCCGCCCCCGGCCTCCCTGCGGACACAGCGCCCCGCACGGAGCCCTCGGATAGGGTGAATCGGTAGGAATCAGGGCCCCCGGTGTGAGGTCGGTGCGTTGGACACTTACCAGTCGACGAGCGAGGTGCCGGAGCAGCCGTTGGCGGCTGTCGGCTACGCGGGCGTGCTCCGCGAGCTGCTCCCGATCGCCCTGTGGCGGGAGGACGCGGACGGGCGCATCGTCGAGTGGTCGCTGGCCGCGCAGGACCTGCTCGGCCACCGCCCCGAGGACGTCCTCGGCCGGCCGGGCACCGCCGTGCTCGTCCCCGAGGCCAACCGCGAGCTCGCCGAGGAGCTGACCCGGCGCGTGCAGTCCGGCGAGACGGTCGTCGGTACCCTCCCGGTCCGCCACCGCGACGGGCACCGGGTCCCGATGGAGATGTGGATCGTGCCCGCCCGCGACCCGCAGGGGCGTACGGGGGCCCTGCTCATCGCCGTGGAGACCTCCCAGGTCCACCACATGCGGGACTCGCTGGCCGCCCTCCAGAGCCTCTTCACCCAGTCGCCCATAGGCCTCGCCACCCTCGGCCCCGACCTGCGGTTCCTCCGCGTCAACGACGCCCTGGCCCGGATGAACGGGGTATCCGCCGAGGAACACCTGGGCAAGCGGCTCACCGAAGTGGTGCCCGGGGTCAACGCCGCCGCCCTGGAGGCGATGATGCAGCGGGCCCTCGACGGAGGCACCGCCGTCGTCGACGTCCGCCGCACCGGCCGCACCCCCGCCGACCCCGATCACGACCGGACCTGGTCCTGCTCCTACGCGCCCCTCCTCGACGGCTCCGGGCGCCGCCTCGGCCTGATCGCTTCCCTGATCGACATCACCGAGGGCCAGCGGGCCCAGGCCGACGCCGGACGGGCCCGGCACCGCTTCGCCCTCCTGGCGGAGGCGGGCACCCGCATCGGCACCACGCTGGACCTGCGGCAGACCGCCCAGGAGATCGTGGAGGTGCTGGTACCGCAGCTCGCGGACTCGGCCGACGTACAGCTCCTGGAGGCGGTGCTCGAACCGGACGAGGCGGCGGCGTCGACGCACGGCGTCCTGCGCAGGCTCGCGGCCGCCTTCCCCGACCCGGCCGCGCCCACCGCGAAACTCGTGGCCGGCCAGACCTTCCGCATCCCGGCGGGCACGGTCTACGAGCGGGTGATCGCCGACGGGCAGCCCATGGACCTGTACACCTCCGACATCCCGGCCCTGATCAGGGACCCGCGCGCCGAACCCCTGCGCGCCTACCTCGCCACCCTGGGGTCCGCGCGCATGATCCCGCTCGTCGCGCGCGGCACCGTGCTCGGCGCGGTCGCCGTCACCCGCCTGCGCGACCGCGAGCCCTTCGACGAGGAGGAACGCGTACTGATCGACGAACTCGTCGCGCGCGCCGCCCTCAACATCGACAACGCCCGCATGTACACCCGCCAGCGGCAGGCGGCCCTGACCCTCCAGCGCAGCCTCACCAACAGCGCGCTGCCCGAGGTGCCGGGCCTGGAACTGACCGGCCGCTACCTGCCCGCCAGCGACCACGACGTGGGCGGGGACTGGTTCGACGTCATCCAGCTGCCCGGAGGCCGGACCGGACTGGTCATCGGGGACGTCATGGGCCACGGGATCCACGCGGCCGCCGTCATGGGCCAGCTGCGCACGGCGGTACGGACCCTCGCCCGCCTGGACGTGCCCCCGGAGCAGATGCTCCGCTCGCTCGACGCGGTCGTGGCCGACCTCGGGGAGGACGAGATGGCCACCTGCGTCTACGCCGTCCACGACCCGGAGTCGGGCAGCTGCGTGATCGCCCGGGCCGGCCACCCGCCCCCGGCCGTGGCCGGCTCCGACGGGCGGATCACCTTCCTCGACGGCCCGCCGGGGACCCCGCTGGGCACCGGCGGCCAGGACTTCCCCGCCGAGGAGGTGCCGCTGCCCCCCGGGAGCCTGCTCGTGCTCTACACCGACGGACTCATCGAGGCCCGGGACCGGGACCTCGACCAGGGCATGGACCAGCTGGCGACCGCCCTGCACGGCGTGGACCAGCCCCTGGAGGAGCTGTGCGACGAAATCCTGGAGCGGCTGCTGCCCCGCGCCCCGCAGGACGACGTGGCCGTGCTGCTGGCCCGCACCCGGCAGCCCTGACGGAACCTGACGGAACCTGACCGGGCCGGGTGCGGGCGGGGCGGGGGGCCGGGTGGGGTCACCAGGCCAGGTCCTCCAGCGCGTCGAGGTCCAGCGCGCCCGCCTCCGGTAGCGCCCCGTCCCCGGTCAGCGGCAGCTCCGCCCAGATGACCTTGCCCCGCTCCGTGTAACGGGTGCCCCACCGGTCGGCGTACTGCGCGACGAGGAACAGCCCGCGCCCGCCCTCGTCGGTGGTGGCCGCGTACCGCAGGTGCGGGGAGGTGCTGCTGCCGTCGGACACCTCGACGATCAGGCACCGGTCGCGCAGCAGGCGCACCCGTACCGGAGCGCTCCCGTACCGGATCGCGTTGGTGATCAGCTCGCTGAGGATCAGCTCGGTGGTGAAGGCGACGCCCTCCAGGCCCCAGGCGCTCAGCTGCGCCGAACCCGCGTTGCGCACCCGGGAGACGGCCGACGGGTCGCCCGGCACCTCCCACTCGGCGATCCGGTCCGCCTCCAGCCGCCGGGTGTCGGCGATCAGCAGCGCGATGTCGTCGCTCGGCACCGGGAACAGCAGCGCGTCGAGGACGTCGGCACAGGCCTCGTCGGGGCTGCGGCCGGTCTGCGACAGCGCCTCGCCCAGCAGGTGCAGGCCGGTGTCGAAGTCCCGGTGGCGGTCCTCCACCAGGCCGTCCGTGAACAGCGCGAGCCGGCTCGCCTCGGGCAGCTGGAACTCGGCGGCCTCGAACGGCATGCCCCCGACGCCGAGCGGGAGCCCGGTGGGCAGCTGGGGGAACTCCACCCACCCGTCGGGGCTGACCAGTGCGGGGCCGGGATGACCGGCACTGGCCATCACGCACCGCCCGGAGACCGGGTCGTAGACCGCGTAGAGGCAGGTGGCACCGGTGACCTGGGCCGCCTCGCCCATGCCGTCCGCGGCGGCCCCGCCCACGCCGTCCGCGGCGCCGCCGCCCCCCTCGCCCGCGGCCATGCCGCCGCTCTCGTTCTGGTCGATCCGGTTGATCAGCTCGTCCAGGTGGCCGAGGAGCTCGTCGGGCGGCAGGTCGAGCGTGGAGAAGTTGTGCACGGCGGTCCGCAGCCGCCCCATCGTGGCCGCCGCGTGCACCCCGTGGCCCACCACGTCGCCGACGACCAGCGCCACCCTCGCCCCCGGCAGCGGGATCACGTCGAACCAGTCCCCGCCGACCCCCGCCTTCGCGGGCAGGTAGCGGAAGGCGACGTCCACCGCGGTCTGGTCGGGCAGCACCCGCGGCAGCAGACTGCGCTGGAGCGTCACGGCCGTCGCGTGCTCGCGGGTGAAGCGGCGGGCGTTGTCGATGGACACCGCGGCGCGCGCCCCCAGCTCCTCGGCGAAGGACAGGTCCTCCTCGTCGAAGGGGTCCGGGGTGTCGGCGGCCCGCCAGAAGTTGGCCATGCCGAGGACGACGCCCCGCGCCTGCAGCGGTACCGAGATCAGCGAGTGCAGCCCGTAGTCGAGGGCCACGCGGGTCCCCTCGGAGTCCTGGGCCCGCCAGCCCATCGCCGCGTGCAGGTCGGCGGCGAGCACCGCCCGCCCGGCGTCCAGGGCCGCCGCCATCGGCGCCGTCGGCACGACGAAACGGATGACGTCGCCGACCGCCTGCAGCGGCGGGTCCGGGCGGACACCGCTCATGGCCGCCCGCCGCATCTCCGTGTACAGGCCGCCGGCCGGCGAGGGCTCGTCACCGCGCAGCACCGGGTCCAGCAGCTCCACGGTGGTGAAGTCGGCGAAACGGGGGACGGCGACCTCCGAGAGCTCCTCGGCGGTGCGCACCACGTCCAGGGTGGTGCCGATGCGCACCCCGGCGTCGTACAGGAGCTGGAGCCGGCCGCGGGCCACCTCGGCACGGCCGGAGACCGCGGCGAGCTCGGTGGAGTCGCGCAGCGTCATGACGGTACCGGCGGGCTGGCCCGCGTACGGCTTGGTGGGGCGCACGTTGACCGCGAGGAGCCGGTCGCCCGCCAGGTGCACCTCGTCCGTCGCGACCCGGCCGGAGGTGAGCAGTTCCGCGGTGCGCGGATCGAGGCCGAGGTCGCCGACGTACCGCTGTTCGGGGTCGGCGGGCAGGTCCAGGAGCCTGCGGGCCTCGTCGTTGGCGAGGACGAGCCGGTGGTCGGCATCGATGATCAGAACGCCCTCGCGCACGGCATGCAGGACCGCCTCGTGGTGTTCGTTCATCCGGGTCATCTCGGCGGCGCCCAGCCCGTGGGTCTGGCGCCGCAGCCGGTGGCTGACCAGCGCCGCGCCGCCGGTGCCGAGCAGCAGGGCGCCCGCGGCCGCGCCGAGGAGGAGCGGGAGCTGGTCCTCGACGGAGCCGGACACGTTCTCCACCTCGATGCCCGTGCCGACCAGGCCGACGACGGCGCCGCGGGCGTCGCGGACCGGAACCACGGCGCGGACCGCGTCGCTCGGCTCGCCCGTGAAGGTCTCCGTGAAGGACTCCCCGGCCGCGGCGCGCGCGAGGTCGCCGGTGGCGCGCTCGCCGATCAGCTCCGGCCGAGAGTCGGTGTACCGGATCCCGTCAGTGCTCATCACGGCGAGGAAGTCCAGCCCGGAGGCCCTGCGGGCGGCCTCGGCCAGGGGCTGGAGCTCGCCGGTCGGGTCCGGTGACCGGAGCGCCTGCGGGAGGCCGGGCGCGTGGGCGAACGCCTCGGCGGCGGCGAGCGACCGGTGGGCGGCGTCGCGCCGGCTGTCGTACCGGGCCTGTACCACCAGGGCGGCTGCGGCCGCGGTGATCAGCAGCAGCACGATCACCGCCTGGAGGGCGAAGACCTGACCGGCGACGCTGTGGACCCACTTGGACAGGCGCGCGAGCAGGCGCGGGCCCCACCCGGTCGGCTGCCGACCAAAACGTCCGGTCATGAGCCATTTCTAACACTGTCGCGGGTGTTTGGGAGCGGCTGCCGGTACGGAGTCCGCGGGGCGGAGCGCAGGGCTCGCGCCGCCGCCAGCGCCCGGCGGGCCCGCGTGCCGGTGCGGCCCGGACCCCCTCGGGGGTCCGGGCCGCACCGGCACGGATGGATCAGAGGACATCGGCGGCGATGTTCGCCGCGACCTGCTCCAGCAGGGGACCCGCGTTCGGGATGGACTTCGCCGGGTCGGGCTCCAGGTCCGTGAGCGGGTATGCCCGGCGGATGCCGGCCGCCTCCAGGGCCTCCTGGTCCAGCAGCAGCCGCCCGCAGACGGCCACGACGGGCTTGCCCGCCGCGCGCGCGGCGGCCGCCACGCCCGCCGGGGCCTTGCCGTGCAGGGTCTGCTCGTCCAGCGAGCCCTCGCCGGTGATGACCAGCGTGGCGCGCTCCAGGGCCGGCGCGAAACCGAGTACCTCCAGCATCAGCTCGATGCCGGGACGGAACGTGGCGCCGAGCAGCAGGGCGCCGTAGCCGATGCCGCCCGCACCGCCCGCACCCGGGAGGACCGCGCACTCGGCGGCCTTGGCGCCGATCGACTTCTCCAGCACCACCGCGAAGTGGGCCAGGGCCGCGTCGAGCGCCGCCACGTCCTCGGGCGAGGCGCCCTTCTGCGGGCCGTAGACCGCGGGCGCGCCCTTCGGGCCCGTCAGCGGGTTGTCCACGTCGCTGGCGAGGACGAAGTCCACGTCCGCGAAGCGCGGGTCGATCCCGGACAGGTCGGCCGAGGCCAGTCCGGCCAGCGCGCCGCCGCCCGGGCCGACGGGTTCGCCGTTCGCATCCAGGAACACCGCGCCCAGCGCGGCCAGCATGCCGGCGCCGCCGTCGGTGGTGGCGCTGCCGCCGACGCCGAAGACGATCGAGCGCGCGCCCGCATCCAGCGCGGCCTTCAGCAGCTCGCCCGAGCCGTAGGTGGTGGCCGTCAGCGGGGCGAAGGTGTCCGCCGGCAGCAGCTGCAGCCCGGAGGCCTCCGCCATCTCGACCACGGCGGTGCCGTCGCGCAGCGCGAAGGCGGCCGTGACCTGGTCACCGAGCGGTCCGGTGACCCGTACCTCCCGGCGCTCGAAACCGGCCGCCACCGCGGCCGCGACCGTGCCGTCGCCGCCGTCCGCGACGGGGAGGGTCTCGATCTCCACGTCCGGTACGGCCCTGCGGAGACCGGCCGTCACCCGCTCCGCGACCTGAACGGCCGTGAGCGAACCCTTGAATTTGTCCGCGGCGATGAGCACGCGCGCGGTCTCAGTTACTGCTCCGTCCGTCACCTTGCTATTCCCTTGCTATCGAACAGTGCAGTCGCGCCGCCATGAGCTTATCCGGAGGATCCTCCTATGCCCATGAGTGGCCTGGGCCACACCCGACGGGTCATGTTCCTAAAGCGGGATATATGCCCGCATGGTGTGGCCGCATGAGCGCCGATTCACGGGAACCGTCACCCCCGGACACCCCGGGCGGCCGGTCCCGAAGCCCGGCGGACGGCGCTCCCGACCGCACCGTCGTCACCGTGGGCGCGCTCGCGGTCCTGGCCGTGGTCGCCTGGGCAGCGCTTGCCAAGGACTCCTTCGACACCGCTTCGGGCACCGCGCTCGCCTGGGTGCTGGAGAACTTCGCCTGGCTGTTCGTGATCGCCGCGGACGTCTTCCTCGTCCTGTGCGTCGTGCTCGCGATCAGCCGCTTCGGCCGGATCCGCCTCGGCGCCGACGACTCCGCGCCCGCGCCACCATCCTGGTCGCGCTGCCCTTCGTCGTTGTCATGCTGCTGCTGTGCTGGGCCCTGCTGAAGGAGCTCCGCGCGGACCCGGGGGCCGGACCCGCCCGCCACCACGCCCTGCACGGCATGGGGGACGCCGTCCGGGCCAGGGTCGGCGACGCCCTCACCGAACAGGGCGCGGCCCGCCACCCGCGCCTGCGGCGCGTCGCCGGGTCCAGGACGCGCAGCCGCGAGGACGGCGGCTCCGGCACCCCCGGGACGCCTGGGTAGGGTTGCGGCGTGACCACCACGGATGACTACGCCACCTACATCGCGAGCCTGCCCCGGGTGCTGGCCGGAGCGGCCGCCCTCTACCGGGACGCCGAGGGCCGGGTCCTGCTCGTCGAGCCCAACTACCGCGAGGGCTGGGCCCTGCCGGGCGGCACCGTCGAGTCGGACCTGGGTGAGTCGCCGCGCACCGCCGCCCGCCGCGAGAGCGCCGAGGAGATCGGGATCGACGTGCCGCTCGGCCGGCTGCTCGCCGTCGACTGGTCGCAGGACGCGGCCCGCCCGCCGCTCGTCGCGTACCTCTACGACGGCGGGGTGCTGGACGCCGGACAGCTGGCCGCCGTCACGCTCCAGGAGGAGGAGCTGGTCTCCTGGCTCCTGGTCGAGCCCGCCGAACTCACCACCTACCTGCACGGAACGCTCGGCCTGCGCACCCAGGAGGCCTATCACGTCCTGCAGTCGGGCGAGGGCACGGTCGAACTGGAGAACGGACGCCGCCCGGCCGCTTCCTGAGGCGCCCCGCCCGTACCGGATCCCGACCCACCGCGCCCACGCCGAGCAGGACAGAATCCAGTAGATGATCACCATGTACGCCTGGCCCAGCACCGCCGACGGGCCCGAAGGCCTGCCCCTGGTCCACTTCACCACCGACCAGCAGGCCGGCGGTGAGGTCACTCCCGAGGGGATGCCGGTGTGGCTCTTCGACACCGCGATACGCGAGGGCGGCTGGGCCCAGTTCACCGATTTCGAGAGCTGGGCCGTGCCCGCGACCGGCTGGCAGGCCTTCTACCGCCGGGAGGACGACGTCCTCGCCGTCACCGGACCCGGGTCGTGCGAAGGCTGGTACCAGGGCAGCCTCGGCGCCGACCCGGACTGGGTGGAGGCGGCCGCCGCCCAGCAGAGCGTGGTCCTGCTCGCCGCCCCCGTCCAGCACCCGTCGCTGTACAGCTACGCGGTGGAAGCCGGCGCCGCCTTCGCCCTGCTGGTCCCGCTGCTCGTGGTCTAGACCGCCGGACGGCCCGCGGCCGGCGCAAGGCCCCGGCCGCGGACCGGAGGCCCTACTTCTTCTCCAGCTCCAGCAGCCGCACCTTGCGCTCCAGCCCGCCGCCGTAGCCCGTCATCGCGCCCGAGGCACCGATGACGCGGTGGCAGGGGACGATGATGCTGACCGGGTTCCTCCCGTTGGCCAGGCCCACCGCGCGCGAGGCGTTCGGCTTGCCGAGTTCCGCCGCGAGGCGCCCGTACGACCAGGTCTCGCCGTAGGGGATCCGCAGGAGCTGGTCCCACACGCTGCGCTGGAACGCGGTGCCCTCCAGGTGCACCGGAACGGTGAACTCCGTCAGCTCCCCGGCGAAGTAGGCCCTCAGCTCCAGGACCACCTCCGCGAAGGGGGCCACCCCGTGCGGGACCCGTTCCCCGAAGGTCTCCTCGGCGGGCTGGTGGCGGTGGTCCGTCATGTACAGGGCACTGAGGACCCCGCCCGTGGAGACCAGCTTGAGCAGGCCGAGCGGGCTGTCGACGACGGTGTACTGCTTGCTGGTGGTGCTCATCAGCGGTGTGCTCCTCAGACGGGCAGGTGGTTGACGGGGTGGGCGTCGGTGGCCCACAGGTACTGGACGGCGTAGGCGCGCCAGGGCCGCCAGTCGGCCGCCCGGGCGGTCAGTGCGGCCGGGGTGGAGGGCAGCCCGAGCGCCCGCGCGGCCCGCCGGACGCCGAGATCGGACGCCAGGAAGGCGTCCGGGTCGCCGAGCGCCCGCATCGCGATCACCTCCGTGGTCCACGGACCGAAACCGGGCAGGGCCGAGAGCCCCGCCCGCGCCGCCTCCCAGTCGCTGTCGATGCCGAGCGGCAGCGAACCGTCGGCGAGGGCCGAGACCAGCGTGGTCAGCGTGGTCCGCCGGCTGCGCGGCAGGGCCAGCGACTCCGGGTCCAGGGCGGCCAGCGCCTGCGGCGCGGGGAAGAGGTGCGTCAGCCCGCCCTGCGGGTCCTCGACGCGCTCCCCGTGGGCGGTGACCAGCCGTGCGGCGTGCGTCCGGGCCGCAGCCGTGGAGACCTGCTGGCCCAGGACCGCCCGTACGGCGAACTCCGCCGCGTCGACCGTACGCGGTACCCGGCGCCCGGGGGCCTTGTCCACGATCGGGGCCAGCAGCGGGTCGCGGCGCAGCTGCTCGTCGACCGCCTCGGGGTCGGCGTCCAGGTCGAGCATCCAGCGGCAGCGGCTGATGGCGATGGTGAGGTCGCGCAGGTCGGTGAGGGCCAGCCGGCAGCCGATGTGGTCGGGCTGCGGGGTCAGCGCCACGACACCCGTGCCGTAGGGCAGGCGCAGGGTGCGGCGGTAGGCGCCGTCCCGCCACTCCTCCACGCCGGGCACGGCGGTCGCGGCGAGGTGGCCGAAGAGGTTGTCCGGGTTCAGCGGGGTCCGGAACGGCAGCCGCAGGCTGATCGTCCCCGGGATCCGCGGCTCGGCGCCCCGCCGGCCGGCGGCCTTCGCGGCCCTGTCGCGCAGCTCGCTGGGGGAGAGGGCGAACACCTCGCGGACGGTGTCGTTGAAGGTCCGGATGGAGGAGAACCCGGAGGCGAAGGCGACGTCCCCCATCGGCAGCTCGGAGGTCTCGATGAGCAGCCGCGCCGTCTGGGCGCGCTGGGCCCGGGCGAGGGCCAGCGGCCCGGCCCCGAGTTCGGCGTTGAGCTGCCGCTCGACCTGACGGGCCGAGTAGCCGAGCCGGGTGGCGAGCCCGGGCACGCCCTCGCGGTCCACGACCCCGTCCTGGATCAGTCGCATGGCCCGGGCCACGGCGTCGGCCCGCGCGTTCCACTCCGGGGAGCCCGGGCTGGTGTCCGGCCGGCACCGCTTGCAGGCGCGGAACCCGGCCTGCTGGCAGGCGGCGGCGCTGGGCAGGAAGGTCATGTTCTCGACCTTGGGCGGTACCGCGGGGCAGCTGGGCCGGCAGTAGATCCGGGTGGTCAGGACCGCGGTGAAGAACCAGCCGTCGAAGCGGGCGTCCTTCGACTGAACGGCTCTGACGCAGCGCTCGGTGTCGGTGTGCATGGGTCCAGGATCCCGGGACGGAGGGGCGGGGGCTGGCGGTTTTCCGACATCAAGGCTACGCCGTCCCGCCCAGCCGGTGGGCCGATACGGCCAGGGTCAGGGCGATGAGGTCGTGCGGACGGGACAGCGAGCGGGCAGTCAGCTGCTCCAGGCGGCGCAGCCGGTTGAAGACCGTGTTGCGGTGGCAGTAGAGGCGGGTCGCCGCCCGCCCCGCCGAGCCCTCGGCGGCGAGCCACGCGTCCAGGGTCTCCAGCAGCACGGCACGGTCCGCCGGGTCCAGCTCCAGCAGCGGCCCGAGGACCTCCTGCACCAGCTCCCCCGCCAGCTCGGGCTGGCGGACGACCAGCGCCGTCGGGAGCCGCTGCGACAGCCGGACCAGGGACCGTTCCTCGGCCCCGCACGTGGCCAGCGCCGTCTCCGCCAGCCGTCTCGCCCGGCCCAGCTCCGCCAGCCCGTCCACCACCGGGCTGATCCCGCCGGGGCCGGGACAGCGGTCGGTCAGCTCCGCCACCAGCTCGTCCAGCGAGGAGGACCCCAGGGCCGCCACCGCCAGCTCCTGCTCCGCCCGCATCCGCCAGAACAGCCGCATCCCGCCCGCCGCCGCCACCCGGTGCACCGAGTCCCGCCGGTCCACCGGCAGCACGACCACCGCGTACCGCCCCTGCTCCGGCAGGTCCAGGCCCGCCGCCGCCCGCGCGGCCAGGCCCGGCGCCGCGTTCCCCTCCAGCAGCGCGTCGAGCAGGGCCTGCACCCGCTCGTCGCTGCGCCGCCGCATCTCCAGCTCGCCCGCCCGGTAGGCCTCCGCCGTCGCAGCGGCCTGCTGCTCGATCCCGGCCCACATCGCTCCGGCCGTACGGGCCAGCACCGGCAGGGCCTCCGGCTCCTCCTCCGTCACGATGTCCAGCAGGGCGTCCCAGGTCAGCCGCCCCGCGCGGCGGTACGCATACAGCAACAGGTCCAGCGGCAGCCCCTGTTCGGCCCGCCGCCGGCCGAGCTCCTCCGCGTACGCCAGGTCCTTGCGCGGGTCCGAACGGCGCGCGGCGAACGCCTCGATCCCGTAACGCATCGCCTCGCTGACCTGTTGCCAGTGCTCGTCGCGCGGCACCGCCAGGTCGAACAGCGGCGAATGCTTCGCCAGATCGCCGATCAGCTGCTCCGTCAGTGCGGGTACGCGCTCCAGCAGCACCTCGGCCGCCGTCAGCAGCACCGACCACTCCGCCTCCGTGCGCGCCCTGCGTCCGCCCATGGCCGCAGAGGATGTCACCCGCCGGCCGCCCGCGTAAGGGGCCGCGTCCACAGGTCTGTGCCGCTGCACAACCCCACCCCGGTCCCGGCTGGTCATCGGCAGCGATTCCGCTTCCGCCCGTGGACGGGCCGCTCCGCCCGGTGCTGGTCTGTGCGCCAGCACAACGCCCGGAAGGGCCTGGCGGTAGGAGGGAATGTGGCCTCGCTTCAGGTGCGTGGGCTGTCGGTCGGATACGGGCCGGTACGGGCGCTGCGCGGCGTGTCGCTGGACGTGCCGGAGGGCGCCGTGGTCGTCGTGCTCGGCGGGAACGGCGCGGGGAAGACGACACTGCTGCGCGCAGTGTCCCGGACGCTCGCCTTCCACCGGGGCGCCGCGACCGGGGGGAGCATCGGCTTCGACGGCCGGGCCTTCTCCGGCCCCGAGGGGACCGCCGGGCTCTCCCCGGCCCGTGCGGTCGCCGCCGGGGTGGTGCAGGTGCCGGAGGGGCGGCAGGTGTTCGCCCGGATGACGGTCGCGGACAACCTCCGGGCGGGAGCCCTCGGCGCCCGGGCCGGATCCCGCGCCGACATCGCCCGCTCACTGGCCCGCGTGCACGCGCTGTTCCCGGTCCTGGCCCGGCGGGCCGGGCAGCGGGCCGGGCTCCTGTCCGGCGGCGAGCAGCAGATGCTGGCTCTGGGCCGGGCCCTGATGGCCCGCCCCCGGCTGCTGCTCCTGGACGAGCCCTCGCTGGGCCTCGCGCCGAAGATGGCCGCGACCATCGCCGAGACCGTCACCGAGATCAACGCCTCGGGCACCTCGGTCCTGCTCGTGGAGCAGAACGCGGCCCTCGCCCTGCGGCTGGCCTCCTACGCGTACGTCCTGGAGGTCGGCGAGGTCACCCTGGAGGGCCCGGCCGCCGAACTGGCCGCCTCCGACGAGGTCCGCCGCCGCTACCTCGGTCTCACGGGCGAGGACGCCCCGGGCCCCCGGACGGCCCGCACCCTGGACCGGTGGTCCGCATGACCCGCGCCCCGGACGTCCCGGCGCTCACCGTCCGCGACGTCACCGTCCGCTTCGCCGGGCTGACCGCGCTCGACGGGGTCTCCCTCACCGTCGAGCCGGGCAGCGTGCACGCCGTCATCGGCCCCAACGGTGCGGGCAAGTCCACCTGTTTCAACGTGCTCTCCGGGGTCTACCGGGCCGCCTCCGGAAGCGTCCGGTTCGGCGCCACCGAGCTCACCGGCCTCGCCCCGCACGCCGTCGCCGCGCTCGGTATCGCACGGACCTTCCAGAACCTGGCCCTGCCCCCGCACACCACGGTCGCCGACAGCCTGCTCCTCGGCCGCCACCGGCTGATGCGGTCCGGCTTCCTCAGCACCGGACTCCGGCTGCCGGCCGCCGCACGCGAGGACCGCCGCCACCGCGAACGGGTCCGCGAGATCGCCGCCTTCGTCGGCCTGGAGGCCGATCTCGCCGCCCCGGCGGGCTCCCTCCCGTACGGCAAGCAGAAACTCGTCGAGCTGGCCCGGGCCCTGTGCATGGAGCCCCGGCTGCTGCTCCTGGACGAACCGGTCGCCGGCATGACCGCAGACGAACGGCGGCGCACCGCCGACGTCGTCGCCGGGGTCCGGGACGGCCTCGGCATATCGATCGTGCTGGTCGAACACGACATGGGGGTGGTGATGCGGCTCGCGGACGCGGTGACCGTACTCGACTTCGGCAAACGGATCGGCGGCGGAACCCCCGCCCAGGTGCAGAACGACCCCGCGGTCGTCCGCGCCTATCTCGGCGAGGAGGAACCCGCCGCATGACCACCTTCCTCGAACTCCTGCTCGGCGGGCTCTCCATGGGCTCCGTCTACGCGCTCATCGCCCTCGGCTTCGTGGTGATCTTCAAGGCCACCGAGGTCGTCAACTTCGCCCACGCCTCCCTCCTCCTCGCCGGCGGGTACGTCACCGCCGTCCTCCACGACGACATCGGCTTCTGGCCCGCCCTCGCCGTCGGCGTCGCCTCGGCCGCCGCCGTCGGGGCGGGGGTGGAGTTCCTGGTCATGCGCCGCTACCGGGGCCAGGACCACAGCGTCCTCGCCATCGTCACCATCGGCGTGGACATCCTGATCACCACCGACCTCACCCGCCGCATCGGTACGGACGTCCTCGCCCTCGGCGACCCGTGGGGCGACGCGGTGGTCCACCTCGGCCCGGTCACCCTCCCGCAGACCCGCGTCGCCGCCTTCGCCGCGGCGAGCCTGATGATCGGCGCGTTCCTCCTCGTGTTCCGGTACACCGCCTGGGGCGTGGCCATGCGCGCCGCCGCCGAGAAGCCGGAGACCGCCGCACTGATGGGCGTACGGCTGGGCAGGGTCTCCCTCGCCGCCTGGGCGGTCGCCGGAGCCCTGGCCGCCGTCGCGGCGCTCTTCCTGACCGTCTTCCCCACCCCCGGTCTCGAACGGGCCACCTCGCTGGCCGCCCTCAAGGCCTTCCCGGCGGCGATCCTCGGCGGCCTCGACTCCACCACGGGAGCCCTGGCGGGCGGCCTGATCGTGGGCGTCACCGAAGCCATGGCCACCGGGTACCAGAGCCAGCTCGCCTTCCTCGGCCGCGGCATCGGCGACCTGGCCCCGTACCTGGTCATGGTCGCGGTGCTGCTGCTGCGCCCCGCGGGTCTCTTCGGCACCAAGGAGCTCGCCCGTGTCTGACCTGATCCCCGGGGCCGCACCGGCCCCCGCCACCGCCCCGGCCGCCTCCGGCCCGACGCCCACGGGCCTCCGCCGTCCGCGCCCCGGCCGCGTCCGGTACGCGCTGTGGGCCGCGGCCGGCCTCGTCCTGCTCGCCCTGCCCTTCTACCTCGACCGGTTCTGGCTCCAGGCCGGGCTCTTCGCCATCGCCGCCGGGATCGGGGCCATCGGGCTCAACCTGCTCACCGGGGCCACCGGACAGCTGTCCATGGGGCACGCCTTCTTCCTCGCCGTCGGGGCCTACGGGTACTGCGCGCTGGCCGGCGGCGGCGGGCGCTCCGGCTCCCACGAGCTGGTCGGCCTCGGCCTGCCCAGCTGGCTCGCGGCCCTCCTCGCCGTCGCCCTCGCGGGAGCCGCCGGGGGACTGTTCAGTCCCATCGCGGGCCGGCTTAGGGGCGCCTACCTCGGCATCGCCACGCTCGCGCTGATCTTCATCGGCCAGCACGTCCTGTTCAACGCGACCTCCCTCACCGGCGGCTTCAACGGCCGGGCCGTCGAACCCCTCTCCCTCCTCGGGATCACCTTCGACGACACCGAGACCGTGATCGCCGCCGTCCCCTTCCAGTCCGCCGAGAAGCTCTGGTACGTGGCCCTCGCGGCCCTCGTCGCCTGCGCCCTCTTCGCCCGCGGCATCCTGCGCGGGCGCCCCGGCCGCGCCCTGAACGCCATCCGCGACCACAACATCGCCGCCGGCGTGATGGGCGTCCCCGTGGCCCGCTACCGGGCCGCCGTCTTCGTCCTGTCCTCCATGTACGCGGGGCTGGCCGGGGTCCTGCTGGCCCTGGTCTTCCAGCGGACCGTGCCGGACTACTTCGGCATGGTCCTGTCCCTGGAGTACCTCGCCATGATCGTGATCGGCGGCCTCGGCACGGTCGCCGGCGCCGTCATCGGCGCCGCCTTCGTCTCCCTGCTGCCCCAGCTGCTCACCCGCTACAGCGACGCCCTCCCGCTCGTCTCCGCCCCCGGTACGGGCGGGGTCGCCCCGGGCGAGGCGTCCCGCTACCTGTACGGGGCGGCCGTCGTCGCGGTCGTCCTGTTCCTCCCCGGCGGCCTCGCCCGGATCCGCCCCTCCCGTCCCGCACGCACCCCGAAGGAGCCAGTGTGAAGAGATCCGGCCCCCACAAGAGAGCACGACTCGGTACGGCGGCCCTGGCGGCCGCGCTCGTCCTCACCGGCGCCGCCGGGTGCAGCTCCAAGGCGGGCGGCGGCAGCGAGGACAAGCAGGCCGAGGGGGGAGTGAAGACCGGCAAGGGTGTCTCCGCGTCCGCCATCCGGCTCGGCGCCCTGACCGACATGACCGGCGTCTACGCCTCCCTGGGCAAGAGCGTCACCCAGGCCCAGCAGCTCTGGATCAAGCAGGCCAACGCCTCCGGCGGGATCTGCGGCCGGCAGCTGGAGCTGACCGTCCGCGACCACGGCTACGACCCGCAGAAGGCGCTGGCCGCCTACACCGAGCTGGAGCCCGAGGTGCTCGGCTTCGCACAGTTCATCGGGTCCCCGTTCGTGGCCGCGGTCAAGGACCGCGTCGACGGCCAGGACAAGGGCCTGGTCGTCCCCCAGGCGTGGTCGGCCTCGCTGCTGGGCAGCGCCTCCATCCGGACGATCGGGGCCACCTACGACATCGAGACGGTCAACGCCATCGGCTACCTCCTCGACCAGAAGCGCATCGCCTCCGGCGACAAGATCGGACACGTGTACTTCGAGGGGGACTACGGCGAGAACGCGCTGGCCGGGGCCAAGCACGCGGCCGAGGAAGCCGGGCTCACCGTCGTGGAGCAGAAGATCAAGCCCACCGACAGCGACATGTCCGCCCAGGTCGCGGCCCTCAAGCAGGCCGGGGTCAAGGCCGTGGTGGTCAGCGCCGGGCCCAAGCAGGCGGCCTCGCTGGTCGGGGTGGCGGCGGCGGGCGGCTGGAACGTCCCCGTGGTCGGCAACAACTCGGCCTTCGCCCCCCAGCTCCTCGCCACCCCCGCGGGCGCGGCCCTGCAGAAGGACTACTACGTCGCCGCGTCCTCCCTGCCGGTCGGCGACGCGGCCCCCGGCCCGGCGGCCCTCGCCGCGGCCTACAAGGCGGCGTACCCGGACGCGGGCCTCGACAACGGTGTGGTGGCCGGGTACACCGCCGCCGCGGTCTACGGGGAGGCCCTGAAGAAGGCCTGCGCGGAGAAGGACCTCACGCGCGCGGGCGTCGGGAAGGCGCTGCTGAGCCTGAAGTCCTACGACAGCGGCTTCGGGATCACGCACGACTTCTCCGACCCGAAGGCCCCCTCCACCCGGCAGAGCGTGATCATGAAACCGGACGCGCAGGTCCCGGGAGGCCTGAAGGTGGTCAAGGAGCCCGCGGTGGCCCCGGCGGCCCAGAACTTCACCCCGGCAGGCTGAGCGACGCCCGGCCCCCGCACCGCCCGGCCGCGGGGGCCGGGACGCTTGTCCAGGCGGCGGCCCTGCACCGGGGAACCGTGCGGGGCCGGGACGTTTGCCCAGGCAGCGCACCTGCACCGGGAAACCGCGCCGGGCCGGGACGCTTGTCCAGGCGGCGCACCCGCACCGGGAACCGGGCGGAGCGCCGGCAGCGGACCCGTACCCGCAGACGCGAAAAGGGCCCCCGGACGCCATCGGCGTCCGGGGGCCCTTCCCTGTACGGCTAGCGCAGCGTCGTGGCGCGCGCCTCGCGTCGGTTGTGCCGGAAGGTGTTCGCCCGGCGGGTCGTCGCGAACAGCGGGATGGTCGCGGCCAGCGCGATCTGCAGCGCACAGCCCGTCTGGAGGAGCAGCTGACCGCCCGGGGCGTCGAACGCCCAGGCCGCCAGCAGACCCATCGCCCCGACGATCCAGCTGAGCATCGCCACCGCGAGGACACCCCGCGGCTTGGGGTACTCGACCCGGCTCACCATCAGCCAGGCCACCCCGATGATCGCCAGCAGGGTCGGGACGAACGGCAGCTCCAGCAGCACGATCGAGACGACCGTCAGCGCACCGAAGGGGCTCGGCATGCCCTGGAACATGCCGTCCTTCATCGTCACGCAGCTGAATCTGGCGAGCCTGAGCACCACGGCGAGCAGCACCACGATCGCGGCCAGCGCCGACATCTTCTGGTGCGCGTCGTCGGCGACCATGCCGTAGACGAGCACGAAGTAGGCGGGAGCCAGCCCGAAGCTGATCAGGTCGGACAGGTTGTCCAGCTCGGCACCCATCGGTGAGCTGCGCAGCTTGCGGGCCACGATGCCGTCGAAGAGGTCGAAGACCGCCGCGAGCAGCATCAGTATGACCGCGGTCGCCGCGCTGTGCCGGGCCATGCCCGACTCGCCGCTGCCGGTGAGGTGCGGGATGAGGATTCCGGTGGTGGTGAAGTACACCGCCATGAATCCGCACGTCGCGTTGCCGAGAGTGAGGGTGTCCGCTATCGACAGCCGCAGTGAGAGCGGCATGTCGTCCTCGGCGGACTCCTCCCCGGCGGACTCGGGTACCCAGCCGGCGGCAGGAGTCTCGGGGTCAGTCACGGTCAATTCGGGTCACCCCCGCGGTGGTGGCCTGACCGACCTCGACCGCGACCTCGACGCCCTCGGGGAGGTAGATGTCGACGCGGGAGCCGAAGCGGATCAGACCGATGCGTTCGCCCTGCTCCACCTTGGTACCGGCCGGCAGGTACGGGACGATGCGGCGTGCGACGGCGCCGGCGATCTGCACCATCTCGATGTCACCGAGCTCGGTGTCGAAGTGCCAGACAACGCGCTCGTTGTTCTCGCTCTCCTTGTTGAACGCCGGGACGAACCCGCCGGGAACGTGTTCCACGGACGTCACCGTGCCCGCGAGGGGCGCGCGGTTGACGTGGACGTTCAGCGGGCTCATGAAGATCGCGACCCGGGTCCGCCCGTCCTTCCACGGCATGATGCTCTGCACCACACCGTCGGCGGGCGAGATGACGCGGCCCTGAGCGATCTCACGCTCGGGGTCGCGGAAGAACCACAGCATGCCCGCCGCGAGCGCGGTGGCGGGCACGGCCGCCGCGGCCCAGCGCCCGGACTTGCGCGCCCGGGTCAGGCTGAGCGCCGCGGTGGCGACGGTCGGCAGGAGCCACGGCGATGCTCCGCGTGCGAGACGTCCGTTCAGGAAGCCGACGCGAGGTGCAGAGGTTTGGCTGTGGGGCATGGATGACCTTCGTAGCGGGTGATGCCGCGCCGCAAACGGGGGGACGGGACGGCGGCTTTACTGGAATGCTATCGGTTGCGCGCAACAACTGGGCAAGCCAGAAGCCGAGTCGATGGCCGTCGGCCAGTGACCGCTAGTGACTCCTCCGCGACGAACCGCTGGACGATTCGCCGCAAAGGGTACTTTCAGCCCTGGAGGCGGTACTCCTCGAGCAGGCGTCGCCCGATGATCATTTTCTGGATCTCGGCGGTACCTTCACCGATCAGCAGCATCGGAGCCTCCCGGTAGAGACGCTCGATCTCGTACTCCTTCGAGAAGCCGTAGCCGCCGTGGATCCGGAAGGCGTCTTCCACTACCTCCTTGCAGTACTCGGAGGCGAGGTACTTCGCCATCCCTGCTTCGAGGTCGTTTCGTTCCCCGGAGTCCTTTTTGCGTGCTGCGTTGACCATCATCGCATGGGCGGCCTCGACCTTGGTAGCCATCTCGGCCAGCTTGAACTGGATGGCCTGATGTTCGGCGATCGGCTTGCCGAAAGTGTGACGTTGCTGGGCATACGAGACACCCAGTTCGAAAGCACGCTGAGCGACACCGCAGCCACGCGCCGCCACGTTGACGCGGCCGACCTCGACGCCGTCCATCATTTGGTAAAACCCTCGGCCGGTCTCCCCGCCCAGGACCCGATTGGCCGGAATGCGCAGTCCGTCCATGATGAGTTCGGTCGTGTCGACGCCCTTGTACCCCATCTTGTCGATCTTGCCGGGGATGGTGAGGCCCGGACGGACCTCTCCGAAGCCCGGCTCCTTCTCCACGAGGAAGGTCGTCATCGACTTGTGGGGCGCGGTCCCCTCGGGGTGTCCTTCGTCACTTCGTACGAGGACGGCCACCAGGGTGGAGCTTCCGCCGTTCGTGAGCCACATCTTCTGGCCGTTCAGGACGTACTCGTCGCCGTCCTTCACCGCCTTCGACGTGATGGCCGACACGTCCGAGCCGAGCGCCGGCTCGGACATCGAGAACGCGCCGCGCACCTCGCCCAGCGCCATCCGGGGCAGGAAGTGGTCCTTCTGCTCCTGCGTGCCGTGCTGCTTGAGCATGTACGCCACGATGAAGTGCGTGTTGATGATGCCCGAGACGGACATCCAGCCCCGCGCTATCTCCTCGACGCACAGGGCGTAGGTGAGGAGCGACTCACCCAGGCCGCCGTACTCCTCGGGGATCATCAGGCCGAAGAGGCCGAGCTCCTTGAGGCCGTCGACGATGTCCTGCGGGTACTCGTCGCGGTGCTCCAGCTCGGTCGCGACCGGGATGATCTCCTTGTCGACGAACTCCCGGACGGTCTTGAGGATCTCCCGCTGGACGTCCGTGAGCCCGGCGGTCTGGGCGAGTCGGGCCATGGCTACTTCCCCTGTTCCTTCAGCGTGGGGCGGCCGGGCTGCTCGCCGCCGCGCTCCTTGATGTACGTCTCGGTCGGGACCATCACCTTGCGCCGGAAGACGCAGACGAGGGTGCCGTCCTGCTTGTAGCCCTTGGTCTCCACGTAGACGATGCCGCGGTCGTTCTTCGACTTCGACGGGGTCTTGTCGAGGACCGTGGTCTCGCCGTAGATCGTGTCGCCGTGGAAGGTCGGCGCCACGTGCCGCAGGGACTCGATCTCCAGGTTGGCGATGGCCTTCCCCGAGACGTCCGGCACGGACATGCCGAGCAGCAGCGAGTAGATGTAGTTGCCCACGACCACGTTCTTGCCGAAGTCGGTCGTGTTCTCGGCGTAGTTGCTGTCCATGTGGAGCGGGTGGTGGTTCATGGTCAGCAGACAGAAGAGGTGGTCGTCGTACTCGGTGACCGTCTTCCCGGGCCAGTGCTTGTAGACCGCCCCGACCTCGAACTCTTCGTACGTGCGTCCGAACTGCATGGCCCTACGCCTCCGCCGTCTTCTCGATCGAGGGGTGTTCGAACTTGCTGGTGCGCTGCATGCCCGCCGCGCGCCCCTTGCCCGCGATGACCAGGGCCATCTTGCGGCTGGCCTCGTCGATCATCTCGTCGCCGAGCATCGCGGAGCCCTTCTTGCCGCCGGCCTCGGAGGTGCACCAGTCGTACGCGTCGAGGATGAGCTCGGCGTGGTCGTAGTCCTCCTGCGAGGGGGAGAAGACCTCGTTGGCCGCGTCGACCTGGCCGGGGTGCAGCACCCACTTGCCGTCGAAGCCCAGTGCCGCCGCCCGGCCCGCCACCTCGCGGTAGGCGTCCACGTCGCGGATCTGGAGGAAGGGGCCGTCGATGGCCTGGAGGTTGTGCGTCCGGGCCGCCATCAGGATCCGCATCAGGATGTAGTGGTAGGCGTCCGCGCCGTAGCCGGGCGGCTGCATGCCCACGACCAGGGTCTTCATGTTGATGGAGGCCATGAAGTCGGCCGGGCCGAAGATGATCGTCTCCAGCCGCGGGGAGGCGGCGGCGATCTCGTCGACGTTCACCAGGCCCTTGGCGTTCTCGATCTGCGCCTCGATGCCGATCTTGCCGACCTCGAAGCCCATGGTCTTCTCGATCTGCGTCAGCAGGAGGTCGAGCGCCACGATCTGCTGGGCGTCCTGGACCTTCGGCAGCATGATGCAGTCGAGGTTCTGGCCCGCGCCCTCGACGACCGTGATGACGTCGCGGTAGGTCCAGTGGGTGGTCCAGTCGTTGACGCGCACGACCCGGGTCTTGCCCGTCCAGTCGCCGTTGTTCAGCGCGTCCACGATGGTGTGGCGGGCGCCTTCCTTGGCGAGGGGCGCGCAGGCGTCCTCCAGGTCCAGGAAGACCTGGTCGGCCGGCAGGCCCTGGGCCTTCTCCAGGAACCGCGGGTTCGAGCCGGGCACCGCGAGGCAGGAGCGGCGCGGGCGAAGGCGGTTCACCGGGTGGACTGGCGTGGTCATGCGGGGACCTCCGTGCTTGCAAGGATTTCTAGAGGGGCGAGCTTGTTCGCTGTGCGGATCTCGTCGACGATACGGCCGATGATCTCCGTGATGCCGAAGTCCTTCGGGGTGAAGACGGCGGCGACGCCGGCCGCCTTGAGGGTGACGGCATCCGCGTTCGGAATGATGCCGCCGACGATGACGGGTATGTCACCCGCCCCCGCCGCGCGCAGGCGTTCGAGCACGTCCGGCACGAGCGCGCAGTGCGAACCGGACAGGATGGACAGTCCCACGCAGTGCACGTCCTCGGCCAGTGCCGCCGAGGAGATCTCCTCCGGTGTCAGCCGGATGCCCTGGTAGACCACCTCGAAGCCCGCGTCGCGGGCCCGGACGGCGATCTGCTCGGCGCCGTTGGAGTGCCCGTCCAGGCCGGGCTTGCCGACCAGCAGCCGCAGCCGCCCGGAGCCGAGCTCGTCGGCCGTACGGGAGACCTTCTGGCGGACGAGGGCCATCGGCGTGCCCTCCTCGGCGGTGACGGCCACCGGGGCCGAGGAGACCCCCGTCGGAGCCCGGAACTCCCCGAACACCTCGCGCAGGGCGCCGGCCCACTCGCCGGTGGTGACGCCCGCCCGGGCGCACTCCAGGGTGGCCTCCATCAGGTTCTCGGTACCGGCCGCGGCCTCCTTGAGGCGGTCCAGGGCCTGCCGGGTGGTGGGGAAGACGAACGGGTCGCCGTTGCCCTGGCGGTCCGAGGACTCCTCGCGCTCGGCGCGCCACCGGGTGATGCGCTCGACGGTCAGCGCCTCCACGGCGCCGTCGACCGTCATGATCGCGCCGTCCAGGTCGGCGGTGAGCGGGTTCTCCTCCGTCTGCTGGAAGCAGTTGACCCCGACGATCTTGTCCTCGCCGGCCTCGATCCGGGCCCGCCGCTCGGCGTGCGAGGAGACCAGCTGGGACTTCAGGTAGCCGGACTCGACGGCGGCCATCGCGCCGCCCATCTCCTGGATCCGGTCGATCTCGGCGAGGCACTCGGCGACCAGGGAGTCGACCTTGGCCTCGATCACGTGGGACCCGGCGAAGATGTCCTCGTACTCCAGCAGGTCGCTCTCGTGGGCGAGGACCTGCTGGATGCGCAGCGACCACTGCTGGTCCCAGGGCCGGGGCAGACCCAGCGCCTCGTTCCAGGCGGGCAGCTGCACGGCGCGGGCGCGGGCGTCCTTGGAGAGGGTGACGGCCAGCATCTCCAGCACGATGCGCTGGACGTTGTTCTCCGGCTGGGCCTCGGTCAGGCCGAGCGAGTTGACCTGGACGCCGTAGCGGAAGCGGCGCTGCTTGTCGTCCTCGATGCCGTAGCGCTCGCGGGTGACCTTGTCCCAGATGCGGCCGAAGGCGCGCATCTTGCACATCTCCTCGATGAAGCGGACGCCCGCGTTCACGAAGAAGGAGATGCGGGCGACCACTTCGCCGAAGCGCTCCTCGGGGACCTGCCCCGAGTCGCGCACCGAGTCCAGCACGGCGATCGCGGTGGACATCGCGTACGAGATCTCCTGGACCGGGGTGGCCCCGGCCTCCTGCAGGTGGTAGCTGCAGATGTTGATCGGGTTCCACTTCGGGATGTGGTTGACCGTGTACGCGATCATGTCCGTCGTCAGGCGGAGCGAGGGTCCCGGCGGGAAGACGTGCGTCCCGCGCGAGAGGTACTCCTTGACGATGTCGTTCTGGGTGGTGCCCTGGAGCTGGGCGATGTCCGCGCCCTGCTCCTCGGCGGCCACCTGGTAGAGCGCCAGCAGCCACATGGCGGTGGCGTTGATCGTCATCGAGGTGTTCATCTGCTCCAGGGGTATGTCCTGGAACAGCCGCCGCATGTCGCCCAGATGGGAGACCGGGACCCCGACCCGGCCCACCTCGCCGCGGGCGAGGATGTGGTCGGGGTCGTAGCCGGTCTGCGTCGGAAGGTCGAACGCGACCGACAGGCCGGTCTGGCCCTTGGCGAGGTTGCGGCGGTACAGCTCGTTGGACGCCTCGGCCGTGGAGTGGCCGGCGTACGTCCGCATGAGCCACGGACGGTCCTTCTGGCGCTCTGTCATCTCAGGCGTTCCCTCTGGCCCTTAGATGTTGCGGAAGCGGTTGATGGCTTCGAGGTGCGTGGCGCGCATCTCGTGGTCGCGGACTCCCAGTCCCTCCTCGGGGGCCAGCGCGAGGACGCCGACCTTGCCCTGGTGGAGGTTGCGGTGGACGTCGTACGCCGCCTGGCCCGTCTCCTCCAGGGAGTAGACCTTCGAGAGGGTGGGGTGGATCTTGCCCTTCGCGATCAGGCGGTTGGCTTCCCACGCCTCGCGGTAGTTCGCGAAGTGCGAGCCGATGATCCGCTTGAGCGACATCCACAGGTAGCGGTTGTCGTACTCGTGCATGTAGCCCGAGGTCGAGGCGCAGGTGGTGATGGTGCCGCCCTTGCGGGTGACGTAGACGCTCGCGCCGAAGGTCTCCCGGCCGGGGTGCTCGAAGACGATGTCGATGTCCTCGCCGCCGGTCAGCTCGCGGATGCGCTTGCCGAAGCGCTTCCACTCCTTCGGGTCCTGGGTGTGCTCGTCCTTCCAGAACTTGTAGCCCTCGGCGCTGCGGTCGATGATCGAGGTCGCGCCCATCGCGCGGCAGATCTCCGCCTTCTGCTCGCTGGAGACCACGCAGATCGGGTTGGCGCCGCCGGCCAGCGCGAACTGGGTGGCGTAGGAGCCGAGCCCGCCGCTGGCGCCCCAGATCAGGACGTTGTCGCCCTGCTTCATGCCGGCGCCGTTGCGGGAGACCAGCTGGCGGTAGGCGGTGGAGTTGACCAGGCCGGGGGAGGCGGCCTCTTCCCAGCTGAGGTGGCCGGGCTTCGGCATCAGCTGGTTGGACTTGACGAGCGCGATCTCGGCGAGCCCGCCGAAGTTGGTCTCGAAGCCCCAGATGCGCTGCTCGGGGTCGAGCATCGTGTCGTTGTGGCCGTCCGAGGACTCCAGCTCGACCGAGAGGCAGTGCGCGACGACCTCGTCACCGGGGTTCCAGGCGTTGACGCCGGGGCCTGTGCGCAGCACGACGCCCGCGAGGTCGGAGCCGATGACGTGGTACGGGAGGTCGTGGCGCTTGGTGAGCTCGGACAGGCGCCCGTAGCGCTCCAGGAAGCTGAAGGTGGACACCGGCTCGAAGATCGAGGTCCACACGGAGTTGTAGTTGACCGAGGAGGCCATGACGGCCACCAGGGCCTCGCCCGGGCCCAGCTCGGGCACCGGGACGCTGTCCAGGTGCAGGGACTTGCGCGGGTCCTTCTCGCGCGTCGTGAGCCCCGAGAACATCTCCACCTCGTCCTTGTGCACGGTGATCGCGCGGTACGACTCGGGGAGCGGCAGGGCTGCGAAGTCTGCGGCAGTGGCGGACTGCGACTGAATCGCGTCCAGGATGTCCTTCACGGGAGAGCCTCCGGCTAGCGCTGATGAGGGTGCGCTGGGGTGAACGGGGGTGCGGGGAGCTTGTGGTGTGTGCCGTCGGTCCGGCTGGTGCGGTGGTGCTGGGCGACGCCCGTGGTGAGGCGTGCGGTGCCTGGTGACGCAGGCATCCGGGGCGCGGTCCGTGCCGTGTTCGGCGTGGGTCGCGGGGACATCCGGACGAGATTCAACGTATGGCACCCCGTGTCACTCAGCAAGGCACCGGGTGCCAAAACTTTCTCTCATTTGCCGATTGACCTGCGCCGATGAGCGATGATCGATCAGAGTTACCGGCGAGTAGGGGCAAGCTGGACAAACAGAAACGGCCGCCCCCGGAACCGGGGGCGGCCACTGTGACGAGCGTCGCTCGTGCGTCTCCTGCTACTTGTTCTTCAGTGCTTCTTCGATGGTCCGCATGACCTCGTCCAGCGGGGCGTCCGTACGGGCCACCGCCACCAGCACCTCGCCCTGCGTGCGGACGGCCGCCGGCGCGGCGGCGGGAGCCGTGCTCAGGGTGCGGCCCGCGCCGATCCCCGTACCGAAGGTCCGGCGCACGATCGAGAAGGCGTGGTCCAGCTGTGCCTCCACGTCCCCCTGCCCGCCCGCCCGCAGCCAGCGCCGCAGCACGTGGTTGTGGGCGGTCACGACCGCGGAGGCGGCCACCTCGGCCAGCAGCGGGTCGTCGTTGCCGTCGTGCGGCTCGTGCTCGTCGAAGTGGGCCAGCAGGTAGCGGGTGAACAGCCGCTCGTACCGGGCGACCGAGGCGATCTCCCGCTCCCGCAGCGCCGGTACCTCGCGGGTGAGCCGGTAGCGCTCCACCGACACCGCCGGCGAGGCGGCGTACATCTTCATGACTTCCTTGATCCCGCGGCACACCGTGTCGAGCGGGTGCTCGTGCGCCGGGGCCACGTCCAGCACCGCCTCGGCGCGGGTCAGGGTGTCGTCGTGGTCCGGGAAGATGGCCTCTTCCTTGGACCGGAAGTGCCGGAAGAAGGTCCGGCGCGCCACCCCGGCGGTCGCGGCGATCTCGTCGACCGTCGTCGCCTCGTACCCCTTGGTCGCGAACAGCTCCATGGCGGCCGCGGCGAGCTCGCGGCGCATCTTGAGCCGCTGTGCGGCCGCCCGGGTGCCGGCCGCGCTCTCCGGGGTGTCGGAGGACGCGGAGGCGCGGGGCGAGGTCTTGGCGGGCTGGGACATAGAGCGAAAGTACTTCATTTGCGCAGGGGACCGCGCCTGCGGGGGGTGGGAGGGGGAAGGATGCGGGGGAGGGCCCGCACTGGGCTCGGGAGGGTTCGTCCGCCGTGAGGGTCCGGCGGACCCGAGCAGCCCTCCCCACGCATCCGGCTCATGGGCCGGCCGGTCAGCGGGTGTCCCCTTACCGGCGGGCGTACTCACGGAATCCGCGGCCGGTCTTCCGGCCCAGGCAGCCCGCCGCCACCAGGTGCTCCAGCAGCGGGGAGGGTGCCAGGCCCGGATCGCGGAACTCCTTGTGGAGGACCTTCTCGATGGCCAGCGACACGTCCAGGCCGACCACGTCGAGCAACTCGAAGGGCCCCATCGGGTAGCCGCCGCCCAGCTTCATCGCCGCGTCGATGTCGTCGAGGCTGGCGTAGTGCTCCTCGACCATCTTGACGGCGTTGTTGAGGTACGGGAACAGCAGCGCGTTCACGATGAACCCGGCCCGGTCCCCGCAGTCCACCGGGTGCTTGCGGACCTTGACGCAGATCTCGCGGACCGTGGCGTGCACGTCGTCGGCCGTCAGCACCGTCCGGACCACCTCGACCAGCTTCATCGCCGGGGCCGGGTTGAAGAAGTGCATGCCGATCACGTCCTGCGGGCGCGACGTCACCCGGGCGACCGCGATCACCGGCAGCGAGGAGGTCGTGGTGGCCAGCACCGCGCCCGGCTTGCAGACCTTGTCCAGGGCCGCGAAGAGTTCCTGCTTGACCGCCAGGTCCTCCGCGACGGCCTCCACGGCCAGGTCCACCTCGGCGAAGGCGTCCAGTGAACCGGCCGGGGTGATCCGGGCCAGGGTCTGCGCGGCCGCCTCCTCGGTGAGCCGCCCCTTGGCCACCGCACGGCCGAGGGACTTCCCGATCGCGGCCTTCGCGGCCTCCGCCTTCTCCGCGCTGCGGGCGGCCAGCACCACGGTGAACCCGGACTGCGCGAAGACCTGCGCGATCCCGCTCGCCATCGTGCCCGAACCGGCCACGCCGACGGTGCTGACGGGACGGCCCGCTCCGGCCCGGCCCCCGTCCGGCGGGGTCTGCGCGTCGCGGACGACCGTGGTGCTGCCCGCCGCCTCGTACGTGTAGAAGCCCCGGCCGGCCTTCTGGCCCGTCAGGCCGGCCTCGGTGAGGTGGCCCAGGATGGGGGCCGGCGCGTGCAGCCGGTCGCCCGACGAGGCGTACATGGCCTCCAGGACGGTGCGGGCGGTGTCCACGCCGATCAGGTCGAGGAGCGCGAGCGGGCCCATCGGCAGGCCGCAGCCGAGCCGCATCGCCGCGTCGATGTCCTCGCGGGAGGCGTACTTCGACTCGTACATGGCGGCGGCCTGGTTGAGGTAGCCGAAGAGGAGTCCGTCGGCCACGAACCCGGGGCGGTCGCCGACGGCGACGGGCTCCTTGCCGAGGGCGCGGGCGAGCGCGGTGACGGCCTCGACGGCCGGCGGTGCGGTGAGGACCGAGGAGACCACCTCGACCAGCTTCATCGCCGGGGCCGGGTTGAAGAAGTGCAGGCCCAGCACGCGTTCGGGATGCTGGGACTCGGCGGCGAGGCGGGTCACCGAAAGGGCGTTGGTGCCGGTCGCCAGGATCGTGTCGGGCCGCACGATGGCGTCGAGCTCGCGGAAGACCCGCTGCTTGAGCTCGTACGTCTCGGGCACGACCTCGATCACGAGATCGGCCTCCGCGGCGGCGGCCAGGTCGCCGAAGGTGCGGAAGCGGGCGAGGATGTCCGCGCGCTCCTGCTCGCCGAGGCGCTCCCTGGCGACCGAGCGGGCGGTGGCGGCGGCGAGGGCGGCCGTCGCCCGGCGGGCGGCGGCCTCGCTGACGTCGATGCCGATGACCTCGTGACCGGCCCGGGCGAGGACCTCGGCGATGCCGGTGCCCATCGTGCCGAGGCCGACGACGGCGATGGTCCGGAGGGTGGGGTGACTGGACGGACGGTCCATCGAGGGACTCCAGTGGAAGAGGGTGACGACTGAGGGGCGCGCGGCGCACAGTGCGCGCTGATGCCGACGGAGAACCGTGCGGGGGTGACCCGTGGGGCGAAGGCCCGGACGGGCGGAAGCGGAGCGGCCCTGTCCCGGGGCCACGCCGTGCGACATGCGGAGTACGAACCGACCGGCACGGGGCGGCTGCGTCACCAGGCCGCCCTCGTACGTATGGAAGTGACAGTAACCCGTCGGTAACTGGTGCGCCAGAGTGCGGAGATGTGACCTGTACCGCCCAAATGTACCGATCATCGATCATCAGCCGTTGGGCAGCGCCCTCCGCGGCGCTAGGGTGGCCCGCGTGAACGACGTGCTGGAGCGCCTGCGAACAGAAGCCGCCGGTTCGCCGCAGTACGCGGAGTACGAGGTGCTGCGCGCGGCCGGGCCCGACGCCCTGGCCGCCTCCCTGACCTCGGCCGGGCTGCCGCTGTGGGCCCGCGAACTGGCCGCGTACCGGCTGGGGCTGGCGGGGGACCGCCGCGCCTTCGAGTCCCTGGTGCTGCTGCTCAACCACAGGGACCCGCCGCGCTGCGCGGCCGCCGCCGAGGCCCTCGCCGTCCTGGGCGACCCCCGCACCGCCCGCGCGGCCGCCGCCCTCGCCACCAACGGCCTGCGCACGGCCTACGCCCTCCAGCCGGTGCGGCTGCTCACCGCCCTGCGCGCCCCGGAGTCGGCCCCCGCCCTCATCGCGACCCTGTCCCGGCTGCTGTCCCCGCACGATCCGTACTGGCGCATCGCCCTGGCCTGCGTCGAGGGCCTGGGCGCCCTCGCCGACCCGCGCGCCCGCGAGGTCCTCACCCGGGCCCAGTCCCACCCGCGCCTCGCGGTGGCGGCGACGGCCGCGCTGCGCGCGCTCGGCTGAGGCCCGGCGGCCGGCGGGGCGGCCCGAGGCCGTGAGGCGCCCGCGAGCGGTCACGGGCGCCCCGGTACGGGCTCAGCCCCGGAACCCCAGCAGCCCGTGCAGGGCCGCTCCGCCCGCCGAGGGGGACACCGCCCGGGTGGCCGCGGCCGGCTTCGGGGCCGCCTGCGCCGGGCAGGTGGCGTCCGCGGCGTGCCCGGTCCTCAGGTACGCCGCGACCTTCTCGTCCAGGCACTTGTTGCCGCTGAGCGCGATGCCGTGGTTGCCGCCCCCCTCCTCGACGACCAGCGACGCCCCCTTCAGCTTCTCCCGCATGCTGAGCGCTCCCGCGAACGGCGTCGCCGCGTCCTCCGTCGCCTGGAGCAGCAGGGCGGGCGGCAGGGCGTCGTTGGTGACGTCGGGGGCGCGCAGCGGCTCGGCCGGCCAGAACGCGCACGGCGCGTTGTACCAGGCGTTGTTCCAGGTCATGAACGGGGCCCGGGCGTGCGTGCGCCACATGTCCGCCCGCCACTGGTTCCAGTCCCGCGGCCAGGCCGAATCCCGGCACTGGACCGCCGTGTACACGCTGTAGCTGTTGGCCGCGGAGGGCTCCACCGCCCCGAACCGCTCGTACGCCGCCACCAGCGGCTTCGCGTCCCCCTTCAGCACGAACGCCGAGAAGGCCTCGGCGAGGCCCGGCCAGTAGCCGTTGAAGTAGCCGCCCGGCATGTAGGTGTCCTCCAGCTCGGAGGGGCCCACCTTGCCGCCCGCGGGCGTCCCGCGCAGCGCTTCGCGCATCGCGTACCAGCGCTTCTCGACCCGCGCGGGATCGGTGCCCAGCCGGTAGGTGGCGTCGTACTGCGCGACCCACGCCAGGAAGGCCTTGTGGCGGGCGTCGAAGGCCCGGTCCTGGGCGAGGTTGTCCTCGTACCAGACGCCGCCCGGGTCGACCACCGAGTCCAGGACCAGCCGGCGCACCCGGCCCGGGTGGAGCTTGGCGTACACCGCGCCCAGGTAGGTCCCGTACGAGTAGCCGAAGTAGTTGATCTGCTCGGCGCCCAGCGCCGTCCGCACCACCTCCAGGTCGCGGGCGGCCGAGACCGTGCCGATGTGCGGGAGCACGTCCGCGTGCGCGGTCCGGCAGGACTCGGCGAAGGCGCGCACCCGTTCCAGGTTGGCCCGCTCGGTCCGGGCGTCGCGCGGTACGGAGTCCGGGCGTACGGGGGAGAAGTGGCCCGCCCCGCAGGCGAGGGCCGGCTCGCTCCTGCCCACGCCCCGGGGGTCGAAGCCGATCACGTCGTACTGGGCGGCCACGTCCTTGGGCAGGGCGGAGGCCACGAACCCGGCGAGGGCGCGGCCGCTGCCGCCGGGTCCGCCGGGGTTGACCAGCAGGGGGCCCTGGGAGGTGGCGGCGGTGTGCGGCACCCGGGTGAGGGCGAGGGAGATCTGCCGCCCGTCCGGCCGGTCGTGGTCGAGCGGGACCTTGAGGGAGGCGCACTGCAGCGTCGGGTAGCGGGGCGTCGCGCAGTCCGACCAGCGCAGGGCCGCCTTCGAGGGCGCCGGTGCGGCCGGCGCGGCCGTGACGGGGCTCGCGAGTGCGGCGGCGACGGTGGAGATCGCGAGCAGGACTGCGGCGCGCTTCTTCAAGGGGTGCAGCATGGGGCCTCCCAGCCGAGGGTTCTGGGCGGAATCGTCCCGGAAGCCGCGCCCGGAAGGCGGTATTGGGCCCCCCAATGGCCCGATGTGATGACTCCTCAGGGGCTGGCGGGGGTCACAGCAGGGTGAGCTGCGTCGGCGCGGCGGGCACGGGCCCCGCCGGCGGGTCCGCGGGCCGCTCGGGGGTGAGGACGCGGCGGCCCGCCCCGCGCCCGCCCGGACCGATGCCGAATGCGGCCGCCAGCTCGTGCACTTGGCGGGTGATCTGCCGCTGGTACCAGGTGGGCGCGTACGAGCCGCCGGCGTACATCCGCTCGTACCGCCCGACGAGGTGCGGGTGGTGCTCGCCCAGCCAGGCCATGAACCACTCGCGCGCCCCGGGCCGCAGATGGAGTACCAGGGGTGTCACGGAGGTCGCACCGGACGCGGCCACGGCCCGGACCGTCTCCCGCAGCTGCTCGGGGGAGTCGCCGAGGAAGGGTACGACCGGCGCCATCAGCACCCCGCACTCCAGACCGGCGTCGGTCAGGGCCCGTACGGCGGCCAGCCGGGCGGCGGGGGAGGGCGTACCGGGTTCGACGGTCCGCCACAGCTCCTGGCCGGTGAAGCCCACGGAGACGGAGATCCCGACCTCGGTGACCTCCGCCGCCTGCCGCAGCAGGGGGAGGTCCCGCAGGATCAGCGTCCCCTTGGTGAGGACGGAGAAGGGGTTGGCGCGGTCCCGCAGCGCCTCGATGATCCCGGGCATCAGCCGGTAGCGGCCCTCGGCGCGCTGGTAGCAGTCGACGTTGGTGCCCATGGCGACGTGCGCGCCGGTCCAGCGGGGCGCGCCCAGCTCGCGGCGCAGCAGCTCGGGGGCGTTGGTCTTGACGACGATCTGGGAGTCGAAGCCGATCCCGGTGTCCAGGTCGAGGTAGCTGTGGGTGTTGCGGGCGAAGCAGTAGACGCAGGCGTGGCTGCAGCCACGGTAGGGGTTGACGGTCCATTCGAACGGCATGCGCGAGGCGCCCGGCACCCGGTTGAGGACCGAACGGGCCCGCACCTCGTGGAAGGTGATCCCGCGGAACTCCGGGGTGTCGAAGGTCCGCGTGACGACGGCATCGGCCCCGAAGAGCGCGGACGGACCCGTGGGGCCCTCGGTCAGGTTGTCCCAGCGCATGAGCGCCTCCCTCGGTAGCTCTGCCCCGAGAATAGAACAAACGTTCCCATGATCGTGCGGGCCGTTCGCCGCCCGGCGCCCCGGCGGCGCCCGGCGGCGGCCCCCGTCCGGCCCGGATTTGGGCGCCCGGGCCGGAGGTGGTTGGCTTCGCCGTGACGAGCGAGCACAACTGTTGGAGGAACAGCCATGGCGCAGGTCGAGGCCACCACGGAGCGGATCATCGCGGCCGACGCGGACACCGTGTTCGACGCGCTGGCGGACTACGCCGGGACCCGGGGCAAGGTGCTGCCCGAGCACTTCAGCGAGTACGAGGTGCTGGAGGGCGGCGACGGCGAGGGCACCCTCGTCCACTGGAAGCTCCAGGCCACGAGCAAGCGCGTGCGCGACTGCCTGCTCGAGGTCACCGAGCCCACGAACGGACAGCTGGTGGAGAAGGACCGCAACTCCTCCATGGTCACCACCTGGGTCGTCACCCCGGCCGGTGAGGGCAGGTCCAAGGCCGTCGTCACCACCGTGTGGGACGGCGCCGGCGGCATCGGCGGCTTCTTCGAGCGCACCTTCGCCCCCAAGGGCCTCGGCCGGATCTACGACACCCTGCTGGCCAACCTGGCGGGCGAGGTCGAGGGCTGAGAACGGGCGGGGCCCGGCCGCCGGCCGGCCCGCCCGCGCGGGACGCGGCGGCTCACCGGTTCGGGTGGATTTCCCGGCGGGGCCCAGGGGGTGTCCCGCCGGGCGTGGCCCCGGGTCGGCCCGGGCCCCGGCGGCTAGGGTGGGTGCTCTGCACGTGCCGTCCGCGCCGGCCGCGGTTACGCGTCCGACGGGCGCGCGTGCACGAACCGCGTGCACCGAACGCGAGCAACCGACCGCCCGGGGGCCCGATGAAGATCCTCATCTCCGCCGACATGGAAGGCGCCACCGGCGTCACCTGGCCCGCAGACGTGCTGCCCGGGACGCCGCAGTGGGAGCGCTGCCGGCCGATGTTCACCTCCGACGTCAACGCCGCCGTCCTCGGCTTCTACGACGGCGGCGCCGACCAGGTCCTCGTCAACGAGGCCCACTGGACCATGCGCAACCTGCTGCTGGAACGGCTCGACGCGCGCGTCGAGATGCTCACCGGCCGCCACAAGTCCCTCTCCATGGTCGAGGGCGTCCAGCACGGCGACGTGGACGGCATCGCCTTCGTCGGCTACCACACGGGCGCCGGCTCCGAGGGGGTCCTCGCGCACACCTACCTCGCCAACTCCATCACCGGGGTCTGGGTCAACGGGGTGCGCGCCAGCGAGGGACTGCTCAACGCGCACGTCGTCGCCGAGTACGGGGTCCCGGTCGTCCTCGTCACCGGCGACGACCTGACCTGTGTGGACGCCGCCGGCTACGCGCCCGGCGCGGTGACCGTCGCGGTCAAGGACCACGTGTCCCGGTACGCCGCCGTCTGCCGCACCCCGGCCCGTACCGCCGCCGACATCCGGGCCGCAGCCAAGGAGGCGACGGCGCTCGCCGTCCGCCGCGATCCCGTACGGGGCGGCCCCTACACTGTCGAGCTGGAGTTCGATGCCGAGCACCTGGCGATGGCTGCCACCGTGGTCCCGGGCGCCGAACGGTGTGCCGAACGCAGGGTCGCGTACAGCAGCGAGACCATGTACGAGGGGATCCGGACCTTCAAGGCGGTCACGACCATCGTCTCGGCCGCAGTGGAGGAGCAGTATGGCTGACATGCCCGCAATCACCGCCGAGGCCCCGGCCGAGGTCCCGACCACCCACGTCCCCGTCCCCGGACGGGCCGGCGCCCCGCAGGCCCCACCGGTCCAGGCCGTGGACGAGACCGCGCTCGCCGAAGCCGTCGAGTTCACCTCCGGCCTCATCCGGATCGACACCACCAACCGGGGCGGCGGGGACTGCCGCGAGCGCCCCGCCGCCGAGTACGTCGCCGAGCGGCTCGCCGCCGCCGGCCTGGAGCCGGTGCTGCTGGAACGCACCCCGGGCCGGACCAACGTGGTGGCCCGGATCGAAGGCACCGACCGCGGGGCCGAAGCCCTCCTGGTCCACGGCCACCTCGACGTCGTCCCCGCCGAAGCGGCCGACTGGAGCGTCGACCCCTTCTCCGGCGAGGTGCGCGACGGCGTGGTCTGGGGCCGCGGCGCCGTCGACATGAAGGACATGGACGCGATGGTCCTCGCCGTCGTGCGCGCCTGGGCCCGCGCCGGCGTCAAGCCGCGCCGCGACATCGTGATCGCCTACACCGCCGACGAGGAGGACAGCGCCGTCGACGGCTCCGGCTTCCTCGCCGACCGGCACCGGCACCTCTTCGAGGGCTGCACGGAAGGGATCAGCGAGTCCGGTGCCTTCACCGTGCACACCGGCACCGGACCCGCCCTCTACCCGATCGCCGCCGGTGAACGCGGCACCGCCTGGCTGAAGCTGACCGCGCACGGCACCGCGGGCCACGGCTCCAAGCCCAACCGCGCCAATGCCGTGAGCCGGCTCGCAGCCGCCGTCGCCCGCATCGGCGAGTACCGCTGGCCGGTGCGCCTCACCGACACCGTCACCGCCTGCATCACCGAACTCGCCGCCGTCCAGGGCCTGTCCGTGGACCCGCGCAGCCCCGGCTTCGACCTCGACGCGCTCCTCGCCGGGCTCGGCCCGGCCGCCACCCTGGTGGAGGCGACCGTACGCAACAGCGCCAACCCCACCATGCTCAGCGCCGGTTACAAGCTCAACGTCATCCCCGGCGAGGCCACCGGCTACGTCGACGGGCGGATGCTGCCGGGCGGCGAGGCCGAGTTCATCGCCACCCTGGACGAACTCACCGGCCCCGACGTGCGCTGGGAGTTCCAGCACCGCGAGGTCGCGCTCCAGGCCCCCGTGGACGGGCGGACGTACGGGATCCTGCGCGAGTCCGTCGAACGCTTCGACCCCGACGGGCGCGTGGTGCCCTTCTGCATGGCGGGCGGCACCGACGCCAAGCAGTTCTCCCGCCTCGGCATCACCGGATACGGCTTCTCCCCCCTGAAGCTCCCGCCGGGCTTCGACTACTGGTCCCTCTTCCACGGGGTGGACGAGCGGGTCCCCGTCGAAGCCCTTCACTTCGGGGTCCGGGTCCTCGACCACGCGCTGCGCACTCTGTGAGGGGAACCCTGTGATGGTGGCGGCGACCCGGCCCTACGGCAGCTGGCCCTCACCCATCGACGCGGGCCTCGCCGCCGCGCTCGACGGGCGGCCCGAGTACGTCGGCACGATCGGCCCCGAGGTGTGGTGGACCGAGCCCCGCCCCCGGGAAGACGGCCGCCGCACCCTGGTCCGCCGCACCGCCGACGGCGGCCCGGGGGCCGCGGCGCTGCCCGCCCCGTGGAACGTGCGCAGCCGGTTCACCGAGTACGGCGGCCGCCCCTGGACCGGGACCGAACGGCCCGGGGGCGGACCCCTGCTGGTCTTCGTCCACTTCGCCGACCAGCGGCTCTACGCGTACGAACCGGACGCCCCCGACGGCGCTCCGCCCCGGCCCCTCACCCCCGTCTCCGAGGTCGGCGGCGGACTGCGCTGGGCCGACCCGGTGCTGCGCGGAGGCGAGGTCTGGTGCGTGCTGGAGGAGTTCACCGGCCCGGCCCCGACCGACGTGCGCCGCGTACTGGCCGCCGTACCCCTGGACGGGTCGGCGGCCGGCGACCGGGCAGCGGTCCGCGAACTGACCGACGGACGGCACCGGTTCAGCACCGGGCCCCGGCTCTCCCCGGACGGCCGGCGCGCCGCCTGGCTGGTGTGGGACCACCCCCGGATGCCCTGGGACGGCACCGAGCTGCTGCTGGCGGACGTCACCGCCGACGGGGAGCTGACCGGGGTCCGCACCGTGCTCGGCGGCCCCGAGGAGGCCGTCGCCCAGGTCGAGTGGACCGCCGCGGGGCACCTCCTCGCGGTGAGCGACCGCAGCGGCTGGTGGAACCCGTACCGGGTGGACCCGGACACCGCAGACGCGGTCAACCTGTGCCCCCGGGAGGAGGAGTTCGGCGGCGCCCTGTGGAAACCCGGGCTGCGCTGGCTCGCCCCGCTCCCCGACGGGCTCCTGGCCGTCCTGCACGGCCAGGGCTCCCCGGTGCTCGGCATCCTCGACCCGGACAGCGGCGACCTGGTGGACGCGGCCGGCCCCTGGACCGCCTGGCAGCCGACGCTCGCCGTCAGCGGCACCCGCGTCTACGGGGTGGCCGCCAGCCCGCGCAGCGCGTACGAGGTGGTGGAGCTGGACACGGCCGGCGGGCACGCCCGGGTCATCGGCGGCGGCTCCCCGTCCGGGCCGGACCCGGCCTACTACCCGGAGCCGCAGAGCCGCACCTTCCTGGGCCCCGACGACCGGCAGATCCACGCCCACGTCTACCCGCCGCACCACCCCGCCTGCCGGGCCCCCGCCGACGAACTGCCCCCGTACGTGGTGTGGGCGCACGGCGGCCCCACCGACCACGTACCGCCCGTACTCGACCTGCACATCGCGTACTTCACCTCCCGCGGCATCGGCGTGGTCGTGGTGAACTACGGCGGTTCCACCGGTTACGGCCGCGCCTACCGGGAGCGGCTGCGCGAGCAGTGGGGCGTGGTCGACGTGGAGGACTGCGCGGCGGTGGCCCGCGCACTCGCCGCGGAGGGCACCGCCGACCCGGACCGGCTCGCCATCCGGGGCGGCAGCGCGGGCGGCTGGACGGCGGCGGCCTCCCTGGCCGCGACCGGCCTCTACGCCTGCGCGGCCGTCATCTACCCGGTCCTGGACCTGCGGGGCTTCGCCGAGGAGACCCACGACCTCGAGTCCCACTACGTCGACGGCCTGGCCGGCCCGCCGCAGACCCTCGCCGTGCGCAGCCGCGAACGCTCGCCCGTGGCCCGCGCCGACCGGATCACCGCGCCGTTCGTCCTCCTCCAGGGGCTCGACGACCCGGTCTGCCCGCCGGCCCAGGCGGAGCGGCTGCTGGCGGCGATGCGGGGCCGGTCGGTGCCGCACGCGTACGTGGCCTTCGAGGGCGAGGGGCACGGCTTCCGGCGGGCCGACACCATGGTCAGGGCGCTGGAGGCGGAACTGTCCCTGTACGCCCAGGTCTTCGGGATCGACCGCACCGACATCCCCCGGCTGGACCTGCACGGCTGAGCCCCGGCGCCGCCACCGCCGCACCGGGTCACGGACGTGACGGCGCCCGGCACGTAGCCTGGAGCCGTGATCCTTCACCCCTACCTCAGCGAAGGCACCCGGGTGGGCCTGCGGCCCTTCCGGGTCGCGGACGGACCCGAGTTCACCGCCCGCGTGCGGGAGAGCCGGGACTTCCACCGGCCGTGGCTGTTCCCGCCCGCGACCGTCGAGGAGTACGAGCCCTGGGCGAGCCGCCTCGCGGCGGGCGAGGAGCGGGCCGGGTTCCTCGTCTGCGAACTCGCGACGGGCGCCGTCGCCGGATTCGTCAACGTCAACAACATCGTGCGCGGCGCCTTCCGGTGCGGGGCCCTCGGCTACGGCGCCTTCGTGCACGCGGCCGGGCGAGGCCTCTTCCGGGAAGCGCTCGGCCTGGTCCGTGCGCACGCCTTCGCCCCGGAGGGGGAAGGCCTCGGCCTGCACCGGCTCGAGGCCAACATCCAGCCCGCCAACGCCGCTTCGATCGCGCTGGTGCGCGGCGCGGGCTTCCGGCTCGAAGGGTTCTCCCCCGCCTTCCTCCACATCGACGGGGCCTGGCGCGACCACGAACGCTGGGCGGTCACCGCCGAAATGCCGTGACCGCAGGGCCCGTTCGGAGCAGGATGGGACCATGCGATCCCTCGTGCTCCTCGACGCCCCGTCCAACCTCGGCCTGCGGCCGCCCGCGCCCGGCACCGTACCCGGGGTGTACAAGCTGGCCGGGGCCCTGCGCGAACAGGGCCTCCTCGGCCGGCTCGGCGCACGCGAAGGCGGGGTGGTGGTCCCGCCGCGCTACGACCGGGGCGACTGGAGGGAGGGTGACGGGGTGTTCCACGCCCGGGAACTCGCCGCGTACACCGTCACCCTCGCCGACCGGATCGAACGCCACCTGAGGGCCGGGGAGTTCCCCGTCGTCCTCGGCGGCGACTGTTCGATCCAGCTCGGCGCCGCCCTCGCGATGCGCCGGCTCGGCCGGTACGGGCTGGCCGCCGTCGACGGCTCCGCCGACTTCCGCCACCCCGGCAACGAGGCCGTGAACGGGCCCGTCGGCGCCGCCGGAGGGGAGGAACTGGCCCTGTCCACCGGGCGGGGCCAGCGGGACCTCACCGACCTGGAGGGACTCTCGCCGTACCTGCTGGACACCGACGTCCGCCTCTTCGGGCTGCGGGACGGGGACGCCGACCTGGAGGAACTGCGGGCCGCGGGCATCGACGCGGCCACCGTCGGGGAGATCCGCGAGCGCGGCGCCGGGCCGGTGGCCCGGGCGGCACTGGACGGACTCCACCCGCCGGTCACCGCCGGTTTCTGGGTGCACCTGGACGCCGACGTGCTGGACCCGGGCGTCATGCCCGCCGTGGACAGCCCCGACCCGGGAGGGCTGCTGCCGGACGAACTGGCCGAGCTGCTGGGCGTGCTGGTGCGCTCCCCGCGCTGCGTCGGCCTCAACGTCACCATCTACGACCCGGACCTGGACCCGGACGGACACGCGGGCGCACTGCTCGCCGACCTCGTCGCGGGCGCCTTCGCCTGACGGACGCCCGCCCGGGCGTTCCCCGCCCGGGCGTTCCCCGCTCGGGCACACCGGCCGGCCGATCCGCCCGACCGCCCGAGGGGGCCCGCGGCGGCCTCTCCGCGTCATCCTGAACGGTGGTGATTGCGCGGAACCCCTGTGCACCGGCCGCCGTGACGTGTTCCCTTTCCCTCATGGCCACCACCGTCCGCCGTGCCGTACTGACCCTGACCGCCGCGCCGACCGGCCCCGAGAACCCGCTGCCCGCCCTGCGTGCGCCCGACGGGGTGCACGTACTGGACGAGCGGTCACGCGAGGGGCTCCCGCGCGACATGGCGCGGCAGATCGGGTACGCCCCGCTGCGCTCGCTGCTGCCCGTACGCATCCGCGACGGGTACCGGCGCGAGCGCACGGAGCAGCAGTTCGACGCCGTCGTCATCGAGAACGCACACCTGCGCGTCACCGTCCTGCCCGGGCTGGGCGGCCGCGTCCACTCGCTCGTCCACCTGCCCACCGGACGCGAACTCCTCTACCGCAACCCGGTGTTCCAGCCCGCCGACTTCGCCCTCAACGGCGCCTGGTTCTCCGGCGGCATCGAATGGAACTTCGGCGCCACCGGCCACACCGCCCTGTCCTGCGCCCCGCTGCACGCCGCGCTCGTCCAGGCCCCCGACGGGGGAGCGATGCTGCGGATGTGGGAGTGGGAGCGGCTGCGCGACCTGCCGTTCCAGGTCGACCTGTGGCTGCCCGAGGACTCCGCGTTCCTGTACGCCGGGGTCCGCGTCCGCAATCCGCACGAGCGGCCCGCCCCCGTGTACTGGTGGTCGAACACCGCGGTCCCGGAGGAACCGGGCACCCGGATCCTGGCCCCCGCCGACGAGGCCTGGCACTTCGGCTACGAACGCACACTGCGGCGGATCCCCGTCCCCGGCCGGGAGGGCGCGGACCGCACGTACCCGCTGCGCAGCGAGTACCCGGCCGACTTCTTCTACGAGGTCCAGGACGCGGCCCGGCCCTGGATCGCCTCCCTCGACGCGGACGGGCACGGCCTCGTGCAGACCTCCACCGCCGCGCTCCGCGGACGCAAACTGTTCGTGTGGGGCGCGGGCACCGGCGGCCGGCGGTGGCAGGAGTGGCTGACCGAACCGGGCACGGGCGGCTACGCGGAGATCCAGGCCGGCCTGGCACGGACCCAGCTGGAGCACGTACGGCTGGAGGGCGGGGCGGAGTTCAGCTGGCTGGAGGCGTACGGCCCGCTCTCGGCCGACCCTTCGGCCGTGCACGGCGCCGACTGGACGGCGGCCCGCGGCGCGGCCGAGGGCGCGCTGGACGCCGTACTGCCCCGGGAACGGGTGGAGGCGGCGTACGGGGCCTGGCGCGGGAGCGCCGACACCGAGCCGGGCGAGCGGCTGGCGGAGGGCTCGGGCTGGGGCGCGCTGGAGGCGCTGTGCGGGGGCCACCGGCTGCCCGGCACCCCCTTCGGGGAGTCCACCCTCGGCGAGGAACAGGCCCCCTGGCTGGAACTGTGGCGCACCGGAGTCTTCCCGGCCCCGGAGCGGGTCGGGCCGCCGGGGCCGAGCCTGGTGGCCGCGCACTGGCGGGACATGCTGGAGACGGCCCCGGCCGACCCCCTCACCGAGTACCACCTGGGCGTGGCCCAGTGGCACGCCGGCGATGTGGCCCAGGCGGTACGGAGCTGGGAGCGCGGCCTGGCGCTCGCGCCCTCACGGTGGCCCCTGCTGCGCTGCCTGGCGGTGGCGGACGCCCTGGCGGGTGACCCGGCGCGGGCGGCCGACGGATTCGCGGCGGCCTTCGCGGACCTGGCCGCCGAGAGCCGGGGCGGGGAACACTGGAGCGCCGCGGAGGCCGCGCTGGGGCGCGAGGCCATGACGGCGCTGCTGGCCGCCGGCCGGCTGCCGGATGCCCGCGAGGTCTGGGACCGGCTCCGGCCGGCCCTGCGCGAACAGGGCCGCTTCCGGCTCCTCGCGGCGCGGCTGCTGGCGGCGGAGGGCCACGTGGCGGCGGCCCGCCGGGTCTTCGAGGACGGCTTCGAGGTCCCGGACCTCAGGGAGGGCGAGGAGATCCTCTCCGAGGTCTGGTCCACCCTGACGGACCACCCCCTACCCGCCCGCTACGACTTCCGCATGCGCCCACCGGGCGCGCCGTAGCGGACCCGTTCCGTACGTGCCCGCGTGCCGCCCCGGCTCAGGCGAGGGCCGTGGCGGTTTCGGGGGCCGTGCGGCGGGCCACGAGGGAGGCGCAGACCTCGCCCGCGCGGACGGCGGCCATCGACAGCAGGTTTCCGGTGATGCCGTGGGTGTGCTCCGTCCCGCCCTGGAGGTAGACCGCCGCCTCCAGTTCCGGTGCGGTGTCCACGCGGTAGTCGCGCAGGATCCGCAGCCGGCCCTCTTCGTCGCGCAGGCAGGAGCCGGCGAGGTCGCCGAGCAGGCGGCCGGGGTCGGGCTCGGTGTAGCCGGTGGCGTAGACCACGGCGTCGGCGGTGAGCCGCTCGACGGCGCCGGTGGCCAGGTTGCGGACGTACACGCCCAGGCCCTCGGGGTCCTGGTCGACGCCTTCGACGCGGGAGGTGTTGAGGATGCGCAGGCGCTCCTCGCCGCGGACCTTCTCCTGGTAGGAGCGGCGGTACAGCTCGTCGATGAGGTCGATGTCGACGACGCCGTAATTGGTGTTGCGGTGGTAGTCCATGAGCCGGTCCCGGACGGCCGGTTCGGCGCCGTGGTAGAGGTCCACCGCCTCGGGGTCGAAGAAGCGGTTGGCGTACGGGCTGTCGTCGGCCGGGCTGTAGCCGTAGCGGGAGAGGACCGCGCAGACCTCGGCGCCGGGGTAGGTGCGGTGCAGGTGGTCGGCGACCTCGGCGGCGCTCTGCCCGGCGCCGACGACGACGAAGCGGTGCGGGTCCGGTTCGGTGAACCGCTCCAGCCGGTGCAGGAACTCGCTGGAGTGCCAGACGCGTTCGGAGGACGTGATGCCCTTGGGCAGCTTGGGGACCAGGCCCGTGCCCAGGACGAGGTTGCGGGCGCGGTAGGTGGTGGTCGCGGAGCCGGACGCACCGACCACGTCGACGTCGACCTCGACGACGCGGGCGCCCGGCTCCGCGCCGCCGCCGGCCGGGGCGGCGGCGCGGACGGCGCCGACCTCCAGCCCGTAGCCGACCATGTGGTCCACGCCGTCGGCGCACCAGCCCAGGTAGTCGTGGAACTCCTCGCGGGAGGGGAAGAGCACCTTGTGGTTGATGAAGTCCACGAGGCGGCCCCGGTCCTGGAGGTAGGGGACGAAGCCGAACCTGCTCGTCGGGTTGCGCATCGTGGCCAGGTCCTTGAGGAAGGACACCTGCATGGTGGCCCCTTCGAGGAGCATGCCGCGGTGCCAGCCGAAGGAGGCCTGCTTCTCCAGGAAGATCGCCGTCAGCCGCTGGTCCGGGGCGGCGGCCTCGTTGTACTCCTCGATGGCGATGGCGAGGGCGAGGTTGGCGGGGCCGAAGCCCACGCCGACGACGTCGTAGACGGGGGTCTGCGGATCGGACGCGTAGGGGGAACTCATCGTTCAGGGGCCTTTCGGTGGAAGAAGTTCAGGCCGGCCGCGAGGTGGCAGCCGAGGGCGAGGACCAGGGCGATCGCCAGGCCCGTGCCGGCGAAGGCGAGGAAGCCGGCCGAGATCAGGAGCGTGACCATCGCGGTGGTCCGCAGGGCGGGCGCCGGGCCGGCGGCCCGCAGGGCGGCCGCGGCGGCGACGATGTAGAGCAGGAGGAAGCAGCTGCTGGTGGTGATGAGCGCCAGCTCCACGCCGGCGCCGGTGACGGCGAGCGCGCCGAGGACCACCAGGTAGGCGGTGGCCAGTACGGCCGGCGGGCGGGCGGCCCGCGCGGTCACCGCCCGCGGCAGCAGGCCGTCGCGGGCGGCGGACCCGACCAGCCGGGAGGCGCCCAGCACCCAGGCGTTCGTCGCGATCACCGACAGGCCGAGGGCCAGCAGGTCGCCGGTCACGGCACCGCCCTCGCCCAGGGAGGCGCCCAGCAGCGCGGTGATGACCAGCGGGTCGTCCCCGGGCACGGCCAGGTAGGCCGCGGTGACGCAGACGTAGAGCAGTCCGACGACCGGCACCGCCCAGCGGATCGCGCGGAGGTAGGACCGGGCCGGGTCCTCGACCTGGTCGGCGAGGGTCGAGACGTTCTCCCAGCCGAGGAAGGAGAAGAAGGCGATGACCACGGCCGTGCCCACGCCGCCCCAGCCCGCTTCGAGGAACGGCGTGTACGAAGCCGCCTCCATGTGCGGCGCGGCCAGCACGACCGCCGTGCCCAGGCCCGCCAGCAGCACGACGAGGGAGGCGGCCTGGATGCGCGCGCCGGCGGCCACGCCCAGCAGCGTGAAGCCGGTGGACAGCAGCATGAAGCCGCCGGCGACCGCGTACAGCAGGGTGTCCGAGGCGTCGGGGACGCCGAGGAGGCGGAGCAGGCTGCCGGCCGAGACCACGCCCATCACGGGGTTGCCCACGGCGTACGTGACCAGCAGCAGCAGGGACGCCGACCGGCCGTGGCGGGGGCCGAAGCCGCCCGCCACCACCGATCCGAGGCCCGAGGCGTCCGGGTTCCGGGCCGACACCTCGGCGAAGAACCGGGCGAAGGGGTACGAGGCGAGGGCCAGCGCCACCCAGGCCAGCAGGGCGGCCGGCCCGGCCTGTGCCTCGGTGAGACCCGGAACCAGGAGGATGCCGGTACCGACGATGCTGCTGACGTAGAAGACGACCAGGGCGCCGACGCCGATGCCCCGATCCCTCCGGGTCCGCGGCGGGCCGAGGGTATCCGTCATCCGAGCGCCTCCGGGCCGAGCATCTCCCGTACGTGCGCGGCGACCTGTTCGGCCGCGGCGGGCGCCGTCTTGAAGCCGGAGCCCGACCAGCCGGTGGCGAAGACGATCCGGCTGTCCTCGGACTCCGGCCCGAGGACGGGGCGCCCGTCGCGGGTGTACAGGTCGACGCCGTGGCGGCCGAGGAGGAACTCCGCGTCGGCCAGCCAGGGCCACCGGTGCGTGGTGCCCTCGCGGATGTGCTCGACCTGCTCCTCGGTGACGCCGGGGCCCCCGTCCGGTTCCACGTCCCACTCGTCGACCGGGCGGCCGACGAGGTAGCCGTCGGCGGCCGGACCGGTGTGCTGGGGCCGGCCCCAGACCCCCGTGACCAGGTCGATGACGGACGGCAGGGTCCGGCCGTCGGGGTGCTCGAAGAAGGCGTAGCGGATCCGCTTGGTGCGCGGCGCCTCCGCCGGCAGGACCTCGGTCCCGGGCCGCGGTCCGAGGGTCTGCCAGGCGTCCGGGTCCTGGCCCGCCGTGCCGTCGGGGACGTCCGCCGAGAGGCGGTGGCCCTGGATGTACGGGGTCCCGGTGCCCGCGGCGAGCACCACGGCCCGGGCGCTGACCTCGCTCTCCTCCAGGAGGACGTGGATCCGGTCGGCGTCGCGCCGCTCCAGGAGCCGGACCCGGCCGGGCAGGACGACGGCCCCGTGGGCACAGGCCCGGTCCCGGTAACCGCGCGCCACGGTCGGCGGGTCGGCGTACCCGGCGCCCGGCTCCCACACGGCGCCGGCGACATCGCTGACGTCCAGGGCGGGGTAGAGCTCGCGCAGCTCCGCCGGGGTGAGCAGGGTGGCCTCCACGCCTTCGGCGGTGAGCTCGGCGACGCCCTTCTCGGCCTCGGCGAGGTCGCCCTCGCTGAGGAGCACGAGGGAGCCGGTGCGCTCGTAACCCGTCTGCAGGGTGTCGGGGCCGGGCTCCCGCCCCCAGGCCAGGTGGTGGCTCCGCAGGGCGAGCGCGCGGATCACCGGGTCGGGGTCGTAGGCCCGGACCAGGCCGCCGGACTCGGTGGTGGCGGCCGGGTCGGCGTCGGACGGCGCGGTCATGGCGACGCGCAGGCCCTGGCGGGCCAGCACGTCGGCGGTGGCCGCGCCGACGACGCCGGCGCCGATGACGAGGACGTCGTACGCCTTGCCCTCGTGCTCCGCGTCGGGCGGTACGGACGCCGCCGCGCCGGTCGGCGCGGGGACGGGGACGACCTCCCAGGCGGCTCCGCCGCGGCCCGGGACGGGCTCGCCCTCGGCGGTGAACTCCCGGTCGGCGTGGGCGCGCAGGGCGTCCAGGACCGCCGGCCCGTCCTGGCCGGAGGCGGCGGCCAGGGCCTTGGCCACCGTGGCGAACGCGGAGTCCACCTGGGCGGCGGCGCCGCCCTGCAGCCGGGCGACGTGGGCCTCACCGGCGGCCTCCCCGAGGAGTTCGGCGAACTCCTCGACGGCGCAGTCGTCGGTGAAGTACAGGGTCCCGGTGAATCCGGCGGCCCGGCGGGCGCGGGCGGTGCGCGCCGCACCGGCGTGGGTGCCGCAGACGATGAGGGCGGTGGCGTCGGCCGGGATGCCGGTGTCCGGGCCGCCGACCTCCAGGCCGTCCTCGGGCAGGACCCGCAGGAGCTGCGCGAGGACCGCTCCGTAACTGCTGCCGTCGTCGTCGACGGCCACCGCGGTGTGGCCGGCGCGCAGGACGGCCGCACGCAGCTCGGCGAGCTGCGCGAGGTCGTCGGGGCACCAGCGCAGGGCGGCGCCGGTCGTGCCCGTCAGCAGTCCCGGCGCGGTGGCGAGGGGCAGCAGGACGGGTAGCCCGGCCGCCCGGTAGACGGGCAGGGCGGTGCGGGCGCCGGCGCTGTTGAAGTGGCCGATCACCAGGGTGTAGCGGCCGTCGGCGACGACGGCCTCGGCGACGGTACGGGACACGGCCGTCTCGCCCCGGTCGTCGTGGAGGTCCCAGTCGAGGCTGTCGTGTGCGGCGGCCCCCCGTTCCAGGAGTTCTCCCCAGGCCGCGCGCGGCCCGGAGAAGGGGCCGACGACGGCGGCGCGGACGCCGCGGTCCGTGGCCGTCGCCTCCGCGGGGGCGGCGGGGAGGCTGCGGTCAGGCACTGAACACCCCCTCGGTGGGCACGGCGAGCGGGGTGCCCGCGGCCGGTGCGCGCAGGGCGTCTGCGTCGACGCGGCGGCCGGCGGGGACACCGAGCAGACCGGCGAGCCGGGCGGCGCCGTGGGGCAGTACGGGGGCGGCCCAGGCGGCGAGTGCGGACGCGGCGGCGAGCTGGGCGGCCAGCGCGGAGCGGTACGCCGCGGCTCCTTCGGGGCGCTCGCGTTCGTGGCTGTGGACGTGCCCGAAGTCGTCGGCGAGGGAGACGGCCTCGTCGAGCAGGGCCACGGCGCGCCGGGCGTCGAAGCCGGCCGCCGAGTAGGCCTCGCGCAGCTCCTCGGCCGTACGGGTGAGGCGGGCGCGCAGCCGCTCCCAGGCCCGGCCCGCGGGCTGCTCGGCGGGGGCGGCCCCCTCGCAGTCCTCGGCGACGGCGGTGAGCAGGCGCGTCAGCCAGCCGTCCCAGTGCCCGGCGAGCCGGGCACGGCTGCGCTCGAGGTCGGCGGAGGTGAAGCTGGTCTGGCGGCCCTGGGGCCGGTCGGACAGGACGTGGTAGCGCAGCACGTCGGCAGGGGTGCGGGCGAGTTCCTCGTGGGCCCAGATGGCGTGCCGGCGGCTGGTGGAGAACTTGAGGCCCTCCAGCCGGTAGAACTCGTTCACGATGAAGGTGCTGGGCAGCGGTGCCCTGTCCGCGCCGTGGGGCCCGGCGGCGTCGGCGAGGAAGGCCGCCGGGAAGAGCAGCGCGTGGAAGTAGCCGTTGTCGAAGCCGAAGAACTGGACGGGGCCCGGGGCGGGCTGCCCGGTCCCGCACTTCTCCCACTCCAGCAGGTAGCCGGGGGCCATCTCGAACCACACGTAGACGCGCTGGTCCGTGAAACCGGGCACGGTGACCGGGACGCCCCAGCCGGAGGGGTGGCTCACGGCGATCTCGGGCAGGCCCTCGGCCCGCATCCGTTCGCACAGGGCCCGCAGGTGCGGGGGCATGTCCACGCGCTGCCAGTAGGCGTCGAGCTGCTCGCCGAAGGGGGCGAGGGGGAAGTAGAGCCGCTCGCAGTCGCGCAGTTCGGCGGGCGCACCGCAGGCGGTGCACTGCGGGTCCGTGAGGTCCGCGCAGTCGTTGGGGCGGCCGCACGGCTCGCAGGCGTTGCCGTTGGAGCCGGAACCGCAGTGCGGGCAGCCGCCCTTGACGTAGGCCTCGTAGAGCCAGCGCTCGCAGCCGGTGCAGTAGGGCAGCGGGCGGGTGCGGGCGACGATGTGGCCCTCGTCGTAGAGGCGGTGGAAGAAGTCCTGGACGTAGGCGGTGTAGCCGGCGTCGCGGCGGGGGCGGACGATCGAGTCGAAATCGGCTCCCGCACGGCTCCAGACGGACTCGATGGACTCGCCGTAGCGGTCGGCGATCTCCTCGCCCTTGAGGCCGCCCTCCAGCAGCCCGCGCACCGGGACGTAGCTCTGGTGGTCGTCGAGACCGGTGGTGTAGCGGACGTCGGCGCCGTCGGCGAGGCGGAAGCGGCGCAGGACGTCGCCCGCGAGGTAGGGGCCGGCCATGTGGCCGATGTGCAGGTCGCCGTTGGGCGTCGGGGGAGTGGCGGTGATCCACTCGGTGCGGCTCATGCGGCGGCCGCCTTGCGCTCGTGCAGCGGCCAGTAGAGGGAGACCCAGCTGAGGACGGCGTCCGCAGGGTTGTGGACGACGTGTTCCCGGTTGCGGGGCAGGACGACGAGGTCACCGGCGGTGCAGGGCTCGTCCTCCTCGCCCGCCAGGGACACGGTGCCCGAACCCGAGAGGATGATCATGACCTCGTCCTGGTCGTGGCAGTCGGGGTCGGACGTGGCGCCGGCGGGCAGGAAGCAGGCCATGGCGCCGACGGGCGGCTCCTCACCGATGCCCTGCCACGGGATGAGCCGCTGGCAGGCCATGCCGAATTCCCGGGCGGCGGAGCCCTCGTCGATGCGAATCTTGGTGACCACTGGTCGGTTCCTTTCGGAATTACGGAGGTTGACACGAAAACGTGGGGATGCAGGGCCGCGGCGATTACAGGTCGCGCAGTTCCAACGTGCAGCACTTGGCGCCGCCGCCGGCCTTCATCAGCTCGGGGAGGTCGATGCCGATCGGCTCGAACCCCCGGGCCTTCAGTGCGCCGATGAGGTGCGTGGCGGCGCTCGAGAGCAGGACGTGCCGGCCGTCGGAGAAGGCGTTGAGGCCGAAGACCTCGGCGTCCGCGGCCGTCGCCAGCACGGCGTCCGGGTACAGCTCCCGCAGCACCGCCTGGCTGCCGGGGGAGAACGCCCCGGGGTAGTACATGACCTCGTCGTCGGAGAGCACGGCGAGGGCGGTGTCCAGGTGGTAGAACCGCGGATCGACCAGGGTCAGCCCGGTGACGGGGACCCCGAAGAACTCCTGGGCCTCCGCGTGGGAGCGCGGGTCGGTGCGGAAGCCGGTGCCCGCCAGGAGGCGCCGGCCGACGAGGAGGTAGTCCCCCTCGCCCTCGTTGATGTGCTCGGGCCAGAGGATGTCCGTGCAGCCCTGCTCCCGGAACCAGTCCAGGTAGGCGGGGCCCTCCGCCGTGCGCTGCACGTGCCGGAAGCGCGCGCCGAGGACCTTGCCGTCCACCACGGTGGCCCCGTTCGCCGCGAACACCATGTCGGGCAGGCCCGGTTCGGGCCGGATCAGCTCGACGGTGTGCCCGAGCTCGCGGTACAGGTCGTGCAGCCGGTCCCACTGGATCTGGGCACTGCCCTGGTCCGTGGGCTTCTCGGGCTCCATCCACGGGTTGATGGAGTAGTTCACGTCGAAGTGGCGGGGCGGGCACATCAGCAGCCGCCTCGGCGTGGCCACCCGCTGCGGCGCGGTCGCCCCGGGGCGGGTCGCGGCGGCCGGGGCGATCGGCTCGGCTTCGGGCATGGCAGGTCTCCTTCTGTGGTGGGGAGGGGGTGGGACCGCCCGAGGCGCGGGGTGTGCGCCTGCGGCGGCGGTGGTGCGGGCCGCCGGCCGGTTCGCCGCGCGGCCGTCCGTCGCTCAGTCGGCGACGACGAAGACTCCGGCGCGATTGCGTTCCTGGAGGTACCGCAGGTCGGCGAGGAGCACGGCCTGGTCGGCGTGGCGCAGCAGGACCGCCGCGCCACCGCCCTCGCCGACGGTCCGCGCCACGGTGTCCCCGGGCGCGGGCATGAAGAGGTCCCCGCTGTAGGAGGTCAGCTGCCGGACCTCGTCGAGACCGCTGAAGCCCGTCAGGGTGCCGTCGCGGCGCACGGTGAAGGCGTAGTCCGCGACGAACCCGTCCGGCGCCTGCGCCGCGTCCCCGCTCTGGCCGTCGATGCCCAGCAGGGAGCACAGCCGCGGCAGCGGCTCGCCGGCGATCCGGCGGGCGTACTTGACGACCTTGACGTCCGAGCCGCTGAGGACCGCCTCGAAGCAGACCGGCCCGCTGCGCACACCGGAGCCGGTCACCAGCGCTTGGAGCGCCTGCTCCAGCAGCCGCACCTCGGCCGACCCGGGCAGGGCGTTGACCACGGCGGTCAGCAGCCAACGCGGCCCCTCCTCCAGGCTGTAGCAGCGCCAGGTGTCCGTCAGCCGGAGCTCGCCGTCCACGACGACGCCGTTGGCGAAGTACGGGGTGCCCGGCACGAATGCGTGGACGAGCACCCGGCCGCCGTCGCGCCACAGCCCGGCCAGCTCCTCCGGCGGGACGGGCCGCCCCGGCCGGGCGAAGAGCGCCGAGCCCGTGTTCGCGGTGAACTCGGGGCGCAGCACCTGGGTGGTGCCGGCCTGCCCGGCCAGGTACCGCTCCAGTGCGGCCGGGTCGGAGAACACGACCGTGTCGAAGGCCAGTTCCGGGGCGGCGGCGCGCACCGCCTCGTGCTGGACGACCTTGCTGCCGGCCCGGGCCGGCGCCACCGGTTCCGCGCTGACCTCGAAGGAGGCCGCCGTCCGGCGGATCGCCTCCTCCACGGCGGCACTGGACGCGCCGCGGAAACGGAACCGGCCGCCCACGTGCTCGTAGTACGAATCGGCCTCGGGCAGCACCTCGCCGGGGGTCAGCAGCGCCTCCGCGTACGGCTGCCCGGGCAGCGGCCCGGCCATCGGCGTCACCGCGGTGATCCGGCAGGGGCGGCTCTCCGGCGCCGGGACCAGCAGCCATCCGCCGGTCTCCCCGGTGCCGGGCTGCCGGGGCTCCTCCAGGACGGGCAGGCCCAGCTGGTTGCGGAACGCCGTCTCCATCAGGTCCCGGCCGTGCACCTCCCGCCACAGCAGGGGGATCTCCGCGCCGCCGACGCGGGCGCCGACCTCCAGGAAGGCACAGGTGCGGGTGGCCGGGTCGAAGAAGACCTCCAGGTGGAAGACGGTCGGCCGGTCCGTCAGCGCCCGCAGCACGCGCAGGGCGAAGCCGGCGACGGCCCCGTTGACCTCCGGGTCGTCCTCCTCGACCGAGCCGAGCACTCCGCCGCCGCGGAACTCCAGGCAGTTGTTCAGGTAGCGCGAGGCGCGCACCACCGTCACCCGGCTCCCGTCGAAGGAGCCGTCCACGTGGTAGATCCCGTGCGGGTCGAACGCCTGGACCATGCGCGGCTCACCGCGGAACGACACCCCGGCCAGGTCCTGCGGACCGTCCACGCGGACGACTCCCGCGCTGGAACTGCCGATCAGCGGCTTGACGATCACCGGCCAGCCGGCCCGCCCGGCGAAGTCCAGGACCGAGGCGGCGTCTGGCGCCGGCGCGAAGTCCGGAACCTCCACACCGGCGGCCGCCACCTCGGTGGCCATCCGGAACTTGTCCCGGAACGGCAGCAGCTGCTCCTCCCGGGGGCCCGGCACGTCCCACTCGGCCCGCAGGGCGGCGCCGACGAGGAGGTCGTCCTCCTTCAGGGCGACGATGCGGTCCGGGGCGCCGTGGCGCTCGGCCAGTGCGGCGACGGCCTTGCGGACCTCGGCGAGGTCGTCCGTGGCCTCCACGACCACCACTTCGGCGGCGGTGGGCGGGATCGAGGCCCGGCCCACCTCCGTGCTCACGTAGGTGACGCGGTGGGCGCTGTGGTCCAGGTAGCGGGCGAAGTCCGCGTACTGCTCGCGCCAGCGGTTGACGACGACGACGTGCGACGAGGGTTCCAGTACGGTGCCGTTCATGACGCCCCGCCGTCCGGCGCGAGCGCGTAGAAGTCCGGGCCGTCCAGGTAGCGGATGGTGTTGGCGTCGCGCAGCACCGTCTCCTCCGTGTCGTGGAGCAGCGTGACCATCAGCGGGTAGCCCATGTCGTTCACGGTCCGCTCGATGCGGGAGCCGGGCGGCAGGGCTCCGCGGAGGTCGTTGAAGCTCTCCAGCGCCTTCACCTCGTCCAGGCGCGGGAAGCCGGCGAAGACGCCCTCGACCGGCGACACCAGCGTCACCGAGGCCATGAACGGCCCCTTCGGGTAGTCCTTGCCGAGGCGCTCCTCGAACCGCTCGGGGGCGAGGTAGGCGGCGGCGGACAGGTCCAGCTGCGACTCGCCGAGGGTCACCTTGGCGTAGTGGGGGAGGTTGCCGCCGCAGATGCGGGCGCCCATCTCCACCAGCACGGGACCGGCGTTGGTCATCTTCACCTCGACGTGCGCGGGACCGTGCTGGATCCCCAGGGCGTCGAGGACCTGGACGGCGTACTCGGCCAGCCGGTCCTGGACCTCGCCCCGGCGCTGCATCAGGTACGCGGCGTCGACGAGGTCGATCACCCCGTTCGCGGAGATGCGGGTGGTGCGCCAGATGTCGGTGACGTGGTGGCGGCCGCCGAGGCTGACCGTGTTGACCATGTACTCGGTGCCGCGCAGGTACTCCTGGGCGACGACACCCGTGTTGATGTCGGAGAACACGTTCCGGGCGCCCAGGAGCTTGCCGAAGGCGGCGGCGGACTCCTCGGGGGTGTCGCAGAAGAAGATCCCGTCACCGGCGGCGCTGCGCAGCGGCTTGACCACGATGCGGCCGCCGTGCGTGCGGTGCCAGTCGGCGAGCTCCTCGGCGGAGGAGGGCAGGAGCTGGCGGGCGCCCGCCAGGCCGGCCGCCTTCACCGTCTCGATCTGGACGTACTTGTCGCGCCGGGCCTCGCTGAACTCCACCCCGTTGGTGGGCAGGCCCAGTGCGGAGCTGAGCGCGTCGGCGAACTCGACGCCCACCTCGCCGCCGGCGACGACCGCCACCGGCTCGTAGGCGGCGACGGCCCGCGCCGTGGCGGCCAGGTCCCCGCCGTGGACGATGTTGTCCACGTAGTCGTCCAGGCTGAACGAGCCCTCGTAGACCTTCGGGACCTCACGGGTGCTCTGGACCCGGACGAGGGTCGCACCCGCCTTGAGGAACTCGTCGGCGAGCAGTTTCGTCGGCGCGTACGAATCGACGATGACGACGTGCTGTGCAGCGGACATCTCTACCTCTCGTGGGTGACGGGCTGAAGGGCCGGCGCGGTCTCCCGCTCCGGGGCCGGGCCGGTACGACCGCGCAGGGCCACCGCGGCGAACGCCGCGACCAGGGCGCCCAGGACGCCGGTGACGGCGAAGGCGGCCACGGCACCGGAGGCGTCGAAGGCCGCTCCGGCGAGGGGGGCGCCCAGCGCACTGCCGGCGCTGATCGCCGCCCCGTAGATGCTCATGACCGTGGCCCTGTTGCCCTTCCCGGACAGCTCGCTGGCCGCGGTCGCCGTCGCGGCGAAGACCGGCGAGTACAGGACGGCGGCGGGGACGACGGCGAGCGCCAGCAGCCACCACTCGCCGATCAGGCCCAGGGGCAGGACGGACAGGCTCAGCAGGGCGGTCGCCAGCGGCACCGGCAGGCTGCGCGGCAGGGAGCCGAAGGCCAGGCCGCCGGCCACCGAGCAGATGCCCGACAGGAGCAGGACGACGCTCGTCCACTCGATCTGGCCCTCGGCGCGCAGGGTGGCCACGATCGCCACCTCGTAGCCCGCGATGATCGCGCCGGAGGCGAGGGTGGCCGCGAAGACGGCGATCAGGGGCAGGTTCAGCCGGCCGAGCCCGGAGGCCTTCGCCCCGGCGCCGGACGCCTGCTCCTCCTCCTTCTCGGTCTGCGGGTTGCGCACCGCCAGGGCGAGGTTGGTGCCCAGCAGGAGGGCGCCGAGCGCGAGCAGCGCGACCTCCGTGGACACCTGGGTGGCCGCCGCCACGGCGAGGGCCGGGCCCGCCATGTACGACAGGGAGGTGAGGGTGGAGTCCAGGTTGAAGGCGGTGTGCCGCTGCTCCTGCGGGACCAGCCCCGCGATGGCCAGGCGGATCACGGTGGAGCCCGGGACCAGGACGAGGCCCGACAGCAGGGCGCCGGCGACGAAGACGGGGAAGGACATCAGCGGGGCCAGGCCCCAGAACGCCCCCTGACCGAGGACCGCGACCAGCAGCATGGCCCGCAGTCCGCGCCGGTCGATGAACCGGCCCTGGAAGGGCGCGCCGACGGTCACACCGGCGGTCCACGCCCCGGCGACCAGGCCGGCCTGCCCGTACCCCTGGCCGAGGCCCAGGGCCGTGTGCAGGGTCAGGACGATGGGGATCGCCACGACCGGCAGCTTGGCGAGCAGTCCGAGCAGCAGGACGGCACGGAACCCGGGTACCGCCAGCACCTGGCGGTACTTGTCAGGCCCCATCGGGCTGCCCGCCGCCGTCGGGCACCGGCTCGAAGCCGAACGTGCGGATGAAGCAGTCCCGCGGCTGGCCGACGGCGAACAGGATGCAGTCGAGGAGCGAGCGGGCGGTGAGCCCGGTGCCGGGACCGCGGTCGGCGCCGTCCCACTCGGGGCCGAGCGGGTCCACGTTCCGGAAGTCCGGCGGGTAGAGGGAGATCACGCGCACCCCCTGCGGGCGCAGCCGCTGCGACATGATGTCGGCGAAGTTGGCCTGGGCGCCCTTCGCCGCGTAGAACGCCGGGCTGGCGCTGCTCGAGTCGCTGCGGCCGGAGGCCACCAGGGAGACGATGTTGACGATGTCGGGGCGCTGCGAGGAGCGCAGCAGCGGCAGGAAGTGCTTGGTCATCAGCACCGTGCCGATCCCGGCGGACGCGACGGTCGCCATGATCTCCTCGTCGGTGACCGTCTCCAGGTCGAAGCCGTCCAGCCACCCGGCGCCGTTGTTCAGCAGGATGTCCACCCGGTCGGTGACCCGGCCCACCTGTTCGGCGAACGCGCGGACCGACTCCGGGTCGCTGACGTCACAGGCGAACGCGTGGACCTTGGTGTGGCCGAGGGCGAGGATCTCGTCCCGGGTCGCCTCCGCGGCCTTCAGGCTGCGGGCCGACAGGAAGACCTCGGCGCCCAGGGAGGCGAAGCGGATCGCCAGCGTCCGGCCGAAGTCGCGGGCCGCGCCCGTGACCACGACGCTCGTGTTCTTCATAGCGTTGCGTTCCTTAGCTCAAGATGAGGGTGTCTTCCGAGCGCTCGGCGGGCAGCCGGTGGATCAGCGCATCGGCGGCGGTCCGGGCCCACTCGTCGGGCGTGGGGTAGGTGTGGTGCTCGTCCGGGAGGCAGGTCGCGAGCATGTCGGTGTCGATGCCGCCGCCGGGATCGGCCGCCACCACCCGCACGCCGGGCCGCAGCCGGGCCGTCTCCTCGGCCACCGCGCGGGTCAGACCCTCGACGGCGAACTTGCTCGCGGTGTAAGTGGCGAGCATGGCCCGGGGGTTGCGGCCCCAGCCCGAGGAGACGGTGACGAGCGTGCCGCCTTCGGCGATCCGGGGGATGAAGGCGCGGGCCATCGTGTACACGCCGCCCACGTTCACCCGCAGCACCGCGTCGAACTCCGCCGGGGGAACCTCCCACAGCGGCGCCGGCGCGTTGACGGCCCCCGCGTTGGCGACGACCAGCCCCGGCGCGCCCAGGTCCGCGTGGACCCGCCGCGCCCATTCCTCCACCTGGTCGGCGTCGGTGACGTCCACCCGGTCGAAGCGGTGCCCGGCGCCCAGTTCGGCCCTCAGTTCCTGGAGGGCCCCGGTGTCGCGGCCGCAGCCGGCCACCGGGTAGCCCAGTCCGGCGAAGCGCCGGGCCAGGGCCCGGCCCAGGCCCTTCGTCGCGCCGGAGACCACCACCGGCAGCAGCCTGTCGTCGGTCACGCTCGTCCTCCTCTGCTTGCCAGTTCACGTACGGGGCCCCGCGGGTCGAGATCGGTGACGAACCGCGCCGAACGCCCGGGGCGGTCGTGGAGCACCTGCTCGGGCGGGAAGAAGCCGTAGCGGGTGACCAGGACGAAGTCCGTTCCGGCCGCGTCCGCGGCCAGGACGTCCTGCCGGGAGTCGCCCACGAGCACGGCCTGCTCGGGAGCGGCTCCACCGCGCGAGAGGATCTGCTCCAGCCGCCGGGACTTGGGCTCCTCGCCGCCCAGCACCGAGTCGAAGGCGCCGAGGAGTCCGCCCGCTTCGAGCACGCCGACCGCCTCGGCGGTGAGGGTGCCCGTCGCCACGTGCAGCGGCAGGCCGCGCGCGGACAGCTCGGCGATCAGCTCCGCGGCGTGCGCGCACAGGGGCGCCCGCCGGTACCGCTGCGCGAGGAGGGCGGCGTAGGCCCCCGCGTAGCGGTCGTGGAACTCCGGGGCGTCCGGCCCGGCCAGGCCGCGCTCGGCAGCTGCGGCGTGGAACGCGGCGAAGTGGGCCCGCCGGGAGCGGCCGAAGGTCCGGCGGAACTCCGCCGCGAACTCCTCGACCAGCTCCGGCGGGTACTGCGCGAACACCTCGCGGACGCAGTCGACCTTGAGCTCGTTGGAGTCCACGATCACTCCGTCGAGGTCGAAGACGACGACCGGGTGACCGGCCAGTACGTCCAGGAGCCGCTCAGACCCGGGCATGGGCCAGCGCCTCGTCGAACAGGGCCGGGGAGAAGGCGGAGGCCGAGGCCTGCGCCAGGAAGCCGAGCGCGCTCAGCTTCTCGTCGGCCGACAGGCCGGTGTTCTCCTCGATGCGCTGGACGTACGTGGGGTGCACGTTCCGCATGCCGGCGAGGGCGTAGAGCCCGCTCGGGCCCCAGCGGTACTTGTCCATCAGGGGGTGGAAGTGCCGCACGACGATGTCCATCAGTGGCTGCAGCCTCTCCGGCCCGTCGCCGAGGACGGCGAGCAGCTGCTCGGTCCGCGTGTTGCCCGCCCCGCGGCCCATGCCGTGGACGGTGCCGTCGAGCCAGGTGGCTCCGGCCCCGGCGGCGGTCACGGTGTTGTGGAGGGCGAACCCCTGGTTGTCGTGGGCGTGGATGCCCACGGCGGCCTGCTGGCCGTCCTGGAACAGGCGGACCAGCGCGGCGGTGCGGTCCGGGCGCAGCGAGCCCAGGGAGTCGGCGATGTAGACCGCCTCCAGCGGGCCCGCCGCGACCACGTCGGCCAGGCAGGAGGTGACTTCGTCGGCGGTGGCCAGGTCGATCTGCATCAGGTTGAGGCAGACGGCGTAGCCGGCCTCGCGCAGGGAGGCGATCGCCCCGGTCACGCCGGCCACCTTGTCGTAGCGGACCGCGACGCGGACGATGTGGACCGGCAGCGACCCGGGCTCCAGCTTCCGCTTCAGCTCCCGTCCGACTTCGGCGGCGGGCAGGGCGACGAGGTCGGTGCCGTCCACCATCACTGCGAAGCGCAGCCGGTGTCCGGCGGGCAGGGCGTCCGCGAGGTTCGGGGTCAGCCCTTCGGGGAGCTGCCCGTACGGGCCGAACCGGCCCTCCTCGAAACGGACGTACCCCAGCTCCACCACGTCGATGCCGAGACCCGGACAGGCGGCCAGGTACTCCTCCACCAGTGCGGTGTCGAAGTTCCAGTTGCTGTAGTAGCCGCCGTCGCGCAGCGTGCAGTCGAGGACCGTCAGGCCGTTGTGGTCCACGGTCGTCACTTCCCGTCGAGATCAGGAAGGGTGTTCGTGAAGTCGACGTGGTGGATGCGCTGCATCTCGGCCCAGTTGAGCTTGGCGTCGTGGTTCTCGTGGCGGACGAGGAGGCCGCCGTCGAGGTGCATCATGTCGTCCCACGCCTGGACGGCCGGGTGCAGGTCGTTGGCGCGCAGGAAGTCGTAGGTCGGGTCGAAGTGGTCCTCGGCCTCGACGTACATGAAGAGGGTCAGCGGCTCGATGTAGAAGATCTGGAGCTTGCGGACACCGATGACGTCCAGGGCACCGCCGGGGGCGACGATCTCCGGAATGGCCTCGCGGTGCAGGGCGATGTACTTCTCGGCGGCGGCGGCGTCCTTGAGGCGGATGGTGAAAGCGTGGTTCTTCATCGGGAGATCTCCTTGGTAAGGGTGAGAAGGTTCTGATAGGTGGCGTGGACTTCGGTCCACGTCTCCTCGTCGAGAATGTGCCGGCTGGGGCCGCGCACATGGGTGTTCTTGACGATTCCGCGTTCCTTGAGGAAGCGCTTCGCAATGGCGAGGTAGTAATCGGTGCTGTTCATCATGTGGCACATGAGGTACGAGAGCTGGTGGCCGATGCGCTCGGCCTCGGCCCGCCGGCCCTCTTCCAACAGACGCCACAGGACCACCACGATTTCCGCGATCTCCGTCGCGGGAATGGTGCCCGTCAGACCGCGGCGGTGGCAGTCGAGGAGCATCATTCCGCCGTCGCCCTCGAAGATCCGGGCCCGGCCGCCGGTGGCGTCGCGCAGCTCGCTGACGCGCGGCGGCGTGGGCTGGGCCTCCGGCTTGAAGAGCACGCGCTCCTCGCCGTACGTCTCCAGCAGCCGGACCTGGGCGTCGATGCTCAGAGGCGTCTTGGCCAGGCTCTTCGCGTGGTGGATGATCACCGGGATGTCGACGGACCCGATGACGTCGCTGTAGTAGCGGACCATGCCCTCGTCGCCCAGCGCGATGGTCGCCGGGTGCATGACCAGGAGCGCGTCCACACCGGCTTCCTGCGCGTGGCGGGAGTACGCGACCGCGGCCTCGGGGGATTCCGCCCCGGTGCTCATCACCGATATCCCGCGGCCCTGTGCGGCCTTGGCCGAGAGTTCGGCGACGCGCAGTCGCTCGTCGTGGGTCAGGCGCAGCACTTCCGAGATCTGGCCGACGACGAATCCGTCGCAGCCGACGTCGAACATGTGGTCCGCCTGGGCGAGGAAATCCTCCTCGTCGATTGCGCCGGTCTCCGTGTAGGGCATGAGGACGACGGGCAGAACGCCTTTTACCTGCTTAGCCATGCGCTTGGTGTCTTCCAGTTCTGGTGGGAGGTTTTCCGGATTTCCGGACAGGCCGGGTGTTTTCCGCGGCGTGTTTCAGCGGCCGGTGACGAGGCGGGCGATTTCCCCGGCCGCCCAGGGCGCCATCTTGAAACCGCCGCCGTTGAAGCCGGTGGCGAGGAGCAGTCCCGTCTCGCCCGGGACCGGGGCGACGCGCGCCGGGGCGGTCGTCGCGTCCGGGGAGTCCGGGGCGTGCGGCGCGTCCGGGGCGTAGCACTCGGAGGCCCGCAGGGTGCCGAGCGAGGTGCTCCGCGCGGCCCACCGGAAGCGGGTGCTTCCCGCGGCCACGGCCCGCCGGGTCTGCTCCGGGTCGGCGGGGAGGCCCCCGGCCGGGGCGTCCACGCGCTGTCCGGTGGGGTGGCCGAGCAGCATGCCGCCGGACTCCGGGTCCGGGCGGCCGTTGACGTCGTGGACGTCGTCCATGTAGGCGGGGTGGTCCTTCACCGTGCCGTCGGGCAGCCGGAGTTCGACCTGAACGGCCTGCGCCCACAGATCGTGGGGGACCCCCCAGGAGTCGAGCAGCCGGGGGGTGTCGGCGCCCGCGGCCACGACGACGCGGTCCGCGGCGATGACGCCGGCCCCGGTGCGGATGCCCCGCAACCGGCCGCCGGTGCGCAGGAGTTCCCGCGCCTCCACGCCTTCCAGGACCCGGCCGCCCTTGCGCCGTCCGGCGGCGAGGTAGGCGCGGGTGATGTCGATCGGATCCGACCATCCGGCCCGGGGCTCCCATACCGCGCCGTCGACCGGCCGGTTCAGGAGGTGGCCGAACCTGAGGTCCGCCTCGGCGGACTCCAGCCACTCCATCGGGGCCTCGGGGGCACCCTCCACCACGGACCGGGCGTGTGCCAGCCGGCTCGGGTGGGGGACGTAGAGGAACCCACTCTCGAAGAAGGGCACTTCGACGCCGGTGCGGTCGGCGAACTCCTGGAAGTACCGCCAGCCGGCGAGGGCCCGCGCCGTGAGCGTGGGGTCGTCGTGGTAGCAGCGCACGATGCCGCCGCTCCACGCCGTGGTCCCGAGGCCCGCCCGGCCGCGTTCGACCAGGAGTACGGCGACCCCGCGGTCGACGAGTTCGTGGAACACCGCCGCCCCGACGACCCCGCCGCCGATCACCACCACGTCCGCGGCGGCCAGGGAGGGTTCAGCCATGGTGGCAACACCGGACTTCATCGGCCTCAGTGACACGCATGATCGACTCTCCCCCCGGACCCGGGCCGGAACCCGGTGGTGCTCGTCAGTGCAACGGAACACGCGGACGCCGCCGGCCGCATCCGGGCGCCAGGCGGGCGTCCGGCCGGTGATCAGCGCGTTCACGACACGAGGAAGCTAGGTCGGCGGACCGGGGAGCGTCGAGGAGCACCGGGCGTGCTTCGTCAGGTCCGGCGGCTCCCCGGGCGGCAGCCGGCCGCCCCCACACTGCATGCGGAAGCCGGCCCCGCCGCCGTCCGGGGCCGCCCGCCGGCACCGGCCCTGCTGCCGCCAGGGAGCGGGGTGGCACCGGCGGTGCCCGGGACGCGAGGCAAGCGGAACGCGGCCGGGCACCGAAGGGTTTTTTGGGTACGCCGGGGGGCTCCTTGACCGCTGACCGCGGGTCGGGGCGGCGCGATGATCCCCTCGCCCCGTGGCCTACCGGTCCTGGCGGCGCGGGCCCGGGGTCAGGCCGGGCGCCGGCTCCGTGTCAGACCCGGCACAGGACCTCGCCGTTCAGGACCGAGAACCAGGCGTCGGGGTGGGCGCCCCAGGCGCGCCAGGCCTCGGCGGCGGCGGTCAGGTCCGCCCGCGTCGCGTGACCGTCCCGGGTGGCGATGTCCGCGTAGCCGGAGGCCGTGGTCCGGTCCGCCCACAGGGCGGACCACCAGGCGGTCTCCTCCGCCGTGGCGTAGCACCAGGCCGTCGCCGTGCACCGGACGTCGGTGAAGCCGGCCTCCCGGGCCCAGGCCGCCAGCCTGCGGCCCGCGTCCGGCTCGCCGCCGTTGGCGCGGGCCACCCTGCGGTAGAGGCTCAGCCAGTCCTCCAGCCCCGGCGCCGCCGGATACCAGGTCATCGCCGCGTAGTCGGCGTCCCGTGCCGCCACGATGCCGCCCGGCCGGCACACGCGCCGCATCTCGCGCAGGGCCCGCACCGGGTCGCCGACGTGCTGGAGCACCTGGTGGGCGTGGACCACGTCGAAGGAGTCGTCCGGGAAGTCCAGCGCGTGCACGTCCGCCGTGCCGAACTCCACGCCGGTCAGTCCGCGCTCCGCCGCGTACGCGCGGGCCTGTTCGACGACGTCCGCGGACGCGTCCACGGCGGTGACCCGCCCGCCCGGGGCGACCAGCTCCGCCAGGTCGGCGGTGATGGTGCCCGGCCCGCAGCCCACGTCCAGGACGGACAGGCCCGGCCGCAGCTCGTCGATCAGATAGGCGGCCGAGTTCACGGCCGTGCGCCAGCGGTGCGAGCGCAGTACCGACTCGTGGTGGCCGTGCGTGTAGACGGCGGTCTCCTTGCTGGCGTCCATGGCCTGACCCCTCCTCCTCGAAGCGTGCTCCCCACCGTAGACGATCAGTTCGGCATGTGAGACAGACGTTTTGAAATGTGGACACGTGCCCTGTGTGTCAAGAGAACCGGTCAGGTGGGTGGCAGCGCCGGGCCGGTGCGAGGAGAGTGGGCGCAGGGGACCGGACACCCGTGGCAGAGGACGGTGGGAGCCATGTCCGACACGTTGCTCTCCCAGCACGCCGCAGCGCTGCGGCTCTTCGGCGAACGACTGCGCGCCGTCGCGGACGACCAGTGGGACGCCCCGACCCCGTGCACGGAGTGGACCGTGCGGGACCTGGTCGACCACGTGACGGGCGAGCAGCTGTGGGTCCCGCCGCTGGTCACCGACGGCCGCACCGTGGAGGAGCTGGGCGACGCCTTCTCCGGCGACGTGCTCGGCGAGGACCCGGTCGCCGCCTGGGAGCGGGCCTCGGCCGCCGCGCACGCGGCCTTCGCCGCGCCCGGGGTGCTCGACCGGACCGTACGGCTCTCCTACGGGCCCGCGCTCGGCTCCGCGTACTGCTCGGAGCTGACCGCAGACTGCGTCGTGCACACCTGGGACCTCTGCCGGGGCATCGGGGCCGACGACCGCCTCCCGGACGGCCTGGTCGAGTTCTCCATCAAAGAGGTCATGCCGTACGCCGACGGTCTCGCGGCCGGCGGCATGTACGCGGAGCCGCTGGAGGTCCCGCCCGGCGCCGACGCGCAGACCCGGCTGCTCGCGCTGCTGGGGCGGAAGGGCTGACCGACCGCGACAACGGGCACACCGCACCAAACAATCGTATAAAGGGCAGGTCTGGCGGAGTGGAACGGAGCGGTGCGAGCGCGGAAGGCGGGAACCGGTGGCGGGGATGCAGCGCACGGCGGCGGAGGGCCGTGGTCCGGTCCGGTACGGACCCCCCGCGCCCCTGCCCGGCCTGCCGGTGCTCCCCGAACTCCTCTCCGTCCTCGCCGCGGCCGCCGGGCGCTCGGCGCCCGAACCCGCCGGCGGCGGCGAACCCGTCCGCGAGGCCGCATGCCGCCACTGGGCGCGGCGCGGGCTGCCGACCGCCCCCGAGAACGTGGCCGCGGGCCCCGGGGCCCCCGCCCTGCTGCTCGCCCTGCTCGGCGCGTACGGGGGCGACGTGATGCTGCCCCGCCCCTGTCCCGCCTGGTGGACCCCGCAGGTGCGGCTGCTGGGAGGGCGGGCCTATCACGTGCCCACCCCGGCCGAATGCGGCGGCGTACCGGACCCGTACGCCCTGCTGGAGACCGTACGGCGGGTACGCGCCGAAGGCGGCGACCCGAGGGTGCTGCTGCTGTCGGTGGCCGACGACCCGACCGCGACCGTGCCGCCGCCCGAGATGCTGCTGGAGGCCTGCGAAGCCGCCGCGTCCGCCGGGCTGTTCGTCGTCAGCGACGAGAGCTGGCGCGACACCGTCCACCGGCCCCACGACACGCTCGTCCTGAGCCCCGCCGAGATGCTGCCCGACCAGGCGGCCGTCCTGGTCGACCTGGCCGGAGCCCTGCTCCCCGCGGGCTGGCCGGCCGCCGTGGTCCGCTTCCCCGACACCCCGCGCGGGACCGCGCTGTGCGCCCGCACCCTCGACGTGCTCACCGCCACCGGCGCGCTGGTCGCGGGCCCCGTCGCCGGGGCCGCCGCGCACGCCCTCGACGAACCCGACGCCGTCGCGGGCCGGGCCCGGGCGGCAGCCGCCCTGCACGGCGCGGTGGCCGCGGCCGCGCACCGGGAGCTGCTCGCCGTCGGGGCCCTGGCGCGGCCCCCGCAGGCGGGCCGCCACCTGTACGCCGACCTCACCCCGCTGCGCGCCGGCCTCGCCCGGCACGGGGTCGGCGACGCCATGGAACTGGAGGACTGGCTGGGGGGCCGGCTCGGCGCGCCCACGCCCGGGGGGCAGCGGTTCGCCGACGAACTGGGGGCCCTGCGGGTGCGCCTGTCGACCGGTCCGCTGCTCGGGGCCACCCCCGAGGAACGGCTGGCCGCGCTCACCGCCGCCGATCCCCTCGCCCTTCCGTACGTACGGCGCTCCCTGGACCTCCTCGGATCGGTCCTGGCAGGACTGGCCTGATCCCGACCCGGTGAACGGAGACACGTCGATGAGGGACCAGACGGACGCCCAGGCCCCCGCCCACCGGCCCCACCCCGGGCCCGGGCCGGAACCCGGGCCCGCGACGGAAGGCGCGTCCGTGACCGGGGCCGCGGTCGTGACCGGCGCCGCGGCCGTGACCGAGGCCGTGACCGAGGCCGTTGCCGTCGCTGTGGCCGGACCCGCGTCCGTGACGGAAGGCGAGTCCGTGATCGGACCCGAGTCCGTAACGGGGGCTGCGTCGGTGATCGGACCCGCGTCGGTGACCGGCGCCGCGGCCGTGATCGGGTCCGCGGCTGTGGCCGGACCCGCGTCCGTGACGGAAGCCGCGTCCGTGATCGGACCCGCCTCCGGCCCCGGGCTCGCCCCGGCCCCCGCCCCGGCCCCCGCGGCCGGGCCGCCGGGCGGCGGGCCGCGGGTCCTGGGGGAGGTCCGCCGCTGGCCCCGCTCCTTCGCCGGGCGGCTGACCACCCCGCTGCCCGGCCTGCGCGCCTTCGCCCGGCTCGCCCGCGAAGGCGCCTTCCGGCCCGACCCCGCGGGGCTGCGGGGCATCCCGGACCTGCCGTACGAGCCCGCCCCGCTGCCCGCCGCGGACCCCGGCACGGTCTGCGTCACCTGGGCCGGACACGCCAGCTGGGTGATCCGCGCCGGCGGGCTGACCGTCCTGACCGACCCCGTCTGGTCCCGGAAGATCCTCGGCACGCCGACCCGGATGACGCCCGTCGGGGTGCGCTGGGAGGACCTGCCGCCCGTGGACGCGGTGGTCATCAGCCACAACCACTACGACCACCTCGACGCGCCCACCCTCAAGCGGCTGCCGCGGCACACCGCCCTGTTCGTCCCGGCCGGCCTGGCCCGCTGGTGCCGGCGCCGCGGGTTCACCCGGGTCACCGAGCTCGACTGGTGGGAGTACGCCGAACTGGACGGCGTACGCTTCGAGTTCGTCCCCGCCCACCACTGGTCGAAGCGGTCCCTGACCGACACCTGCCGGACCCTGTGGGGCGGCTGGGTCCTCACCGACGCCGGCAGCCCCGCGCGGACCCAGGTCTACTTCGCCGGCGACACCGGCTACGGCCACTGGTTCGCCGAGATCGGCCGCCGCCACCCCGGCATCGACCTCGCGCTCCTGCCGGTCGGGGCCTACGCCCCGCGCTGGTGGCTCAGCGACGTCCACGCCGACCCCGAGGAGGCCGTACGGGCCTGTCTCGACCTCGGCGCCCGGCGGATGGCCCCCATGCACTGGGGCGCCTTCGTCCTGTCCGCCGAGCCCGTCATGGAACCGCTCCTGCGGACCCGGGCCGCCTGGAGCCGCGCCGGTCTGCCCCGGGAGGACCTGTGGGACCTCCCGATCGGGGCTTCCCGCACCCTGCGCGGCCCGACCCCCGACTGACCGCACCGGGCGGGACTGACCGCACCGGGCCGGAACAGGGCGGCTCAGTGGTGCCAGGCCCGCCCGCCCACGTTGTGGATGAACCGCTGGAGCACCTTCAGGGTGAGGAGGTACTCCTCGTCCGAGATGCCCGCATGGCGCTCGTCCCACAGCTGCTCCTGCAGAGCCGCGGCCTCGGCGTGGAACGCCCGGCCCTCGGGGGTGAGGTCGAGGCGGCCCTCGGCGTCCTGGGTGATCCAGCCCCGGACGACGGCCGTGTCGATCTCCTCGGCCAGCGCCTCCTCGCCCACCGCGAGGTAGTTCCGCAGCACCCCGGTCACCTCCTCCCGGGACCTGCCCGCCGGGGCGGGCGCGAGCTGGGTGAGGATCCACCACTGCGGCTGGGTGGTGCCCAGCCCGGCCAGCGCGCCCCGGGTGCGGCTGACGACCGCGTCGTAGGCGGCCCAGCTCCAGTAGCCGATGGGCTGCCGGACCAGTTCGGCGTCTTCGTGCGAGTACTCCATGGCGGGTCCGCTCCGTTCCGTCGCTGTGCAGATCGTCCGACACCCAGGACCCTATGAACTCAACCCCGGTCGAGGTCCAGTGGCGAGGCCGGGCGAGGTCCGGCGGCGAGCTCCGGCCCCCGGAGGCGGCCGGGTCAGCGCCCCGGCCGCAGGCGCCGCAGCAGCGCCGGGCCCGCGCTGATCAGCAGGGCCAGGCCCACCGCCAGCGCCACACCCTTCCAGGGCTCCGGGAAGAGCGAGCCGCCCAGGATGCCGATCAGACCGTACGTCGCCGCCCAGGCCAGGCAGGCCGGCGCGTCCCCGCGGGCGAAACGGCGCAGCGGCAGCTCCGCCAGCAGGCAGGCCAGCATCGCCGGGATGCGCCCCGCCGGGACCAGCCGGGACAGCACCAGCACCAGCACCCCGTGCTCGTCGAGCCCGGTCTGCGCCTGCTCCAGCCGCTCGGGCGTGGCCCGGTTGCGCAGCGCCTCCAGCCACCGCGAGCCGTTGCGGGAGTGCACCCCGCGCCGGCCCAGCCAGTACAGGGCCACGTCCCCGGTGAACGCGGCCAGCGCCGACACCCCGAAGACCAGCAGCAGCCCGAAGGGCAGCGACTGGTGGAAGGCCACCACCGCGGCCGAACTGACCAGCGCCCCGGTCGGGATCACCGGCACCAGCGCCCCCAGCGCCACGAGCAGGAACAGCGCCGGATACCCCACCGCCTGCTGGGTCGTCTCCGGCGGTACCTGGCCGGCCGCCGCCGCGAGTTCGCGCAGGATCACGGCAGCCGCACCCGCTCGCCGTGCCCGGGCACCCGCACCGTCACCTTCGGCGCCAGCAGGCCCGCCCGGCGCGCGAACTCCTCGCCCGGCGCGTGGAACTCGTGGGGCCGCACCGCGTCCAGCCCGATCGGCCAGTACGTGCCGTAGTGCACCGGGACCGCAGCCGAGGGCGCCAGTCCGGCAAGCGCCGTGGCCGCCCGCGCCGGGTCCAGGTGCCCCGGCCCCAGGTACGGACCCCAGCCGCCCACCGGCAGCAGCGCCACGTCCACCGGCCCGACCTCCCCGGCCATCGCGTCGAACAGCCCGGTGTCCCCGGCGAAGTAGGTCCGCGCCGCGCCCTGCACCACGTACCCGAGCGCGGGCGCGAGCTGCGGCCCGAACGGCAGCCGCCGTCCGTCGTGCCGCGCGCTGACCGCCCGTACCCGTACGCCGTCCCGCACGGCGACCTCGTCGCCCGGCGCCACCTCGGTCACCGGCAGCCCGCGCAGCCGGGCCAGGCGCGCGAACCCCGGCACCGCCCGGCGCGCGCCGCGCGGCACGAGCAGCCGGGTGCCGGGCGCGAGCCGCGCCAGGGACGGCAGGTGCAGATGGTCGGCGTGCAGGTGCGACACCAGCGCCACGTCCGCCACCGCCGCCTCGGGCGGCGGCACCGCCCCGCGCCTGCGCCGCAGATGCGCCAGCCGCCGGGCGAACAGCGGGTCGGTCAGCACCCGCACCCCGGAGTCCTCGACCGTGCACGTGGCATGCCCCCACCAGGTGATCTCCACCGGCATCCGGCCTCCCTCCCTCGCCCGCTCTCTCCCACGAGCCTAAGCGGCCCCGGGGGAAGCGGGGTGCGTCCCCGCCCCCGGCAGGGAGGCTGCCCCGAGGATCCGCAGGGAACCCGAAGCTCTCCCGACCCCTCCTCGCGGGCGTGAGATCGGAGTAGGGTCGGGCGGCATGGAAGAGCTGCGCGTGGCCGCGATCGCCAGCCTGGCCCCGCTCGAAGACCTGGACGCCGACCCCTTCGCCGTGGACACCCGGAGCCAGCAGGCGATGTGCGCCCGCTGGGCCGCCGGGCAGGGCTACGTCGTGACGCGGCAACTGCTCTTCTACGGGCTGCGATCCGACCACTGCGTGCTCTGGTCCGGCGTCGACGACGGGCAGGTCGACCTCTTCGTCGCCGCCAACCACCGGGTGCTGGCCCGCGCGCTGCGCTGCGTCGAGGAGTTCAGCGCCGAATGCGCACGGCGCGGCGTACGGCTGGAGACCGCCGGTCTCGACGAGCCGCAGTACACCTCCGTGATGAAGGCCGAGGTGCACCGCAGGCTCTCCATGCCCACCGCCGGCTACGACGGCACCTGACGGGCGCCCCCGCCCGTACCGGAGCGCCCCCCGTGTCGCCCGGCCGGGTGAGCGGCCCTGTGCGAGCCTGGGAGGCGGGACGGGGGTCCGCGGCGGGTCGCGGGCCGGAGCGGTGAGGCGGGTGCGGCGTGTGGCGAGGACGGTGGCGGACCGCGGGCAGCGCCCTGGTACGGGTGATCGTCGTGTGGGCGGTGTCCACCCTCACGATGCTGGCGCTGGCCGGGATCCTGCCCGATTTCCGGCTCCGGGCCGGTGACGGCGACAGCATCACGCAGATCGGGCTGACCGCCGCCTGGGGCGCGGGGGCCTTCGGCCTGCTGAGCGCCCTGGTCTGGCCGGTGCTCGTACGGGCCCTGCTGCTGGTTCCCGCCCTGGTGCTCGGCCTGCTCGTCTTCTTCCTGAACGGCTCGCTGCTGCTCATAGCGCTCAGCCTCATCCCGGCCGGGCGGGGGGAAGTCGCACCGGAGACCGCGGTCGTGGTGGCCGCGGTCATGTCCGCCGTGGCATCGGCGACTTCGACCGCGCTCGCGGTGCGCGACGACGGGGCCTACCGGCGGCGCCTGCACCGGCTCGCCGACCGGCGGCGCCGCCGGCAGGGCCGCGCGGCCGGACCCCGCAGGGGCGCGGCCCCGCCGGGCCTGGTCTTCCTCCAGCTCGACGGCGTCGGGTACGAGGCCCTGCACCGGGCCGCGGAGGGCGCCCTGATGCCGACCGTGCGGGACTGGCTGGACGGCAGCCACCGCATCGCCCCGTGGCGGACGGACTGGTCCAGCCAGACCGGGGCCAGCCAGCTCGGGATCCTGCACGGCTCCAACTTCGACGTGCCGGCCTTCCGCTGGTACGAGAAGGACACCGGCGAGGTCGTCGTCTGCAACCGGCCCACCAGCGCCGCCGAGCTCCAGCGGCGCGCCGTCGAGCGCACCGGGGACGGCGGCCTGCTCACCCTGGACGGGGCCAGCCGCGGCAACCTGTTCAGCGGCGGCGCCGACCAGCTGGCCCTGGTGCTGTCGGTCTCGGCCAGGCGGGGCCGGGCGAACCGGTCCCGCGCCGGCTACTTCGCGTACTTCTCCGACCCGGCCAACGCCGTCCGCACGGCCCTGTCCTTCGTCGCCGAGGTGGGCCGGGAGATCGGACAGTCGGTACGGGCGCGGATGCGCGGCGACCGGCCGAGGGTCTCCCGGGGCGGGCTGTACCCGCTGATCCGGGCCTTCGCCACGGTGGTGGAACGCGACGTGGTGGTGGCGGCCGTGATCGGCGACATGTTCGCGGGCCGCGCCGCGGTCTACGCGGACCTGGTCGCCTACGACGAGGTCGCGCACCACAGCGGCCCGGAGGGCCGGGACACCGACCGGGTCCTGGCCCGCCTCGACCGCAGCCTCGCGCTGATCGCCCGGGTCGCCGAGCACGCGCCGCGCGAGTACCGGATCGTCCTGCTGTCGGACCACGGGCAGAGCCCGGGGGAGACCTTCCTCGGCCGGTACGGGCTGACCCTGAAGGACCTGGTCCGGGCGGGCTGCGGACTGCCGGTCTCCCGCCGGGCCGGCGGCACCCGCAGCGGCGCCGAGGCCCGCGCGGCCGTCCTCGCGGCCCTGCACCGGCCGGTGGAGGAGGGCGAGGAGGCCCACCCGGAGCCCGGCTCCGACCCGGTGGTGCTGGCCTCGGGCAACCTCGGGCTGATCTCCTTCCCCGAGGTTCCCGGCCGGGCCTCGCGGGAGTGGATCGAGCGGGCGCACCCCGCCCTGCTGGCGACCCTGGCGAACCATCCGGGGGTGGGCTTCGTGCTGGTGGACGGGGTGGTACTGGGCCCGGGCGGAACGGCGGCGCGGCTGGACGTCCCGGGGGAGGCGGAGGAGTTCCTGGCCTCCTTCGGCCCGGGCGCGGCCAGGGCCGTCCGGCGGACCGACTCCTTCCCGCACGTGGCCGACATCATGGTCAACTCGGCGTACGACCCGCGGACGGGCGCCGTGCACGCCTTCGAGGAGCAGATCGGCTCACACGGCGGCCTGGGAGGGGAGCAGGGGCACCCGTTCCTGATGTGGCCGACGGGGCTCTCGGACCCGGGCGCCGACCTGGTGGGAGCGGAGGCCGTCCACGCGGTCCTGCGGCGCTGGCTCCGGGAGGCGGACGGCCCGCAGGTCCCCGTCGGACCCGGGGCCGCCGCGCGGCCCGCCGGGGGCCGCGCGCAGGATCCGCGGCCGGAGGGGGACACCGGCGGAACCTTTCCTCCCGCGGGGGTGCCCGCACGGGACGAAATCCGCTGATTTGGTGCCTCGTGTGCGGTGGCCGACCATGTGTCGACCTGCCCACCATGTGAGACCTACCGAGGCGCACCCCCGATGACCAGCACCGCAGCCCCGTCCGTCGAGACCACCGGGACTGCGGGGTCCGCCCCGCAGGGCGACCCGCACGCCCGGCGCTTCGGCCTTCCCGTAGCCACCTGCCTGGTCATGGGCAACATCATCGGCGGCGGGATCTTCCTCCTCCCCGCGTCGGTGGCCCCCTTCGGGACGATCAGCCTCGTCGCCTTCGCCGTGCTCACCGTGGGAGCGACCGCCCTCGCGCTGGTCTTCGGCCGTCTCGCGCGGCGGCACCCGCGGACCGGCGGCCCGTACGTCTACGCCCGCGCGGCCTTCGGGGACTTCGCCGGCTTCCTCGCCGCCTGGAGCTACTGGATCACCGGCTGGGTCTCGAACGCGGCCCTCGCGGTGGCGTCGGTCGGCTACCTGTCGGTGCTCTTCCCCGCCGTCGGCGCGCACAGGTGGTCGATGTGCCTGGCCGCACTGGCGGTGCAGTGGCTCCCCGCGCTCGCCAACCTGGCGGGCACCCGCTACGTCGGCGCGGTCCAACTGGTCTCGACCGTACTGAAGTTCATCCCGCTGCTGCTGGTGGCCGTGGGCGGGCTGTTCTTCTTCGACCCGGACAACCTCGGCCCCTTCCGGGCCACCGACCAGAGCGCGGTCGGCGCCGTCTCCGCCTCAGCGGCCATCCTGCTCTTCAGCTACCTCGGCGTCGAGTCCGCCGCCGTCAGCGCGGGCGAGGTACGCGACCCGGCCCGCAACGTCGGCCGGGCCACGATCCTGGGCACGGCCGGCGCCGCAGCCGTCTACCTGCTCGGCACCCTCGCCGTCTTCGGCCTGGTCTCCCACGACACGCTCGTCGGCTCCCAGGCGCCCTTCACCGACGCGGTCAACGCCATGTTCGGCGGGACCTGGGGCGGCACGGTGGTCGCCTGCGCCGCCGTGGTCTCGATCACGGGCGCCCTCAACGGATGGACCCTGCTCAGCGCGCAGACCCCGTACGCGGCCGCCGAGGACGGGCTCTTCCCGAAGGTCTTCGCCAGGAAGCGGCGCGGGGTCCCGGTCGCCGGCGTCCTCGTCACGGTGCTCCTCGCCTCCGCCCTGACCGTCTACAACTACACGGCCGGCGCGGAGGGCGTTTTCGAGATCCTGGTCCTGGTCACCACCTTCACGGCCACCGTCCCGTACCTGCTGTCCACGGCCGCCCAGATCTACTTCCTCGCCACCGGCCGGTCGGAGCGCGTCGACCGCCCCCGCCTCGTGCGCGACGCGGTCCTGGCCTGCCTGGCCTTCGGCTTCTCCATGTGGCTGGTCGCCGGTTCCGGATACGCGGCGGTCTACCAGGGCGTGCTGTTCCTCTTCGCGGGCGTCCTCGTCCACGCCGTCATGTCCGCCCGCCGGGTGCGGCAGGCGGGGCAGGCGGGAGCCGGCACCGGCGCGTGAGACCCCGTACGGGGCGCGCACCCGGACGGCCGCACCCCGGATGCCGTCCCCGCGCCCCCGGGGGAGGCTGTGGCCGTGACCGCCGCCACCGCACAGACGAGGACCGCGCCATGACCCACTGCCGGCGTATCGGCGTCATGACCGGGGTCGCAGCGCTGCTGCTGACCGCCACCGCCTGCTCGGGCCTGGGCCGGAGCACGGTGGGCATGCTCAGCTTCCGGGGCCACGACTCGCCGGTGGAGGTGAGCTACACCAGCACCTCGGTGAAGGGCTGCCACCGCATCGACGTCCCCCACGGGGCCTCCCACGTCGAGAACAACACCCTCGTCGACGTCGTCCTGTACCGGACGCCGGACTGCCGGAAGGCCGACCCCGACGACGGCATCTACGTCGCCACCACCCAGTCGAACGTCACCGCGCCCGACACCCTGCCCTGGCGCAGCTTCCGGGTCATCCACTGACCCGACGGGCCGGTGACGGTCCCCGCACCGATCTCGACGCGTTCTGCCGGCGCGGCCCGGTCCGGGGCTTCCACCTGCATGCGTACGGGCAGCCCACGGACGGCGGGGGCGACACCCTGCGGAGCCGGCGCGAGCACGCCTGTCCGGTTCCGCAGGGCGTCTGCCTGCCGTTCACCCCCAGGGGGCCCGTCTTCCGACCGGCCCGAGTCCCGACGACTCAGTCGAGGTAGTCGCGCAGTACCTGCGAACGCGACGGGTGGCGCAGCTTCGACATCGTCTTGGACTCGATCTGGCGGATGCGCTCACGGGTGACCCCGTACACGCGGCCGATCTCGTCCAGCGTCTTCGGCTGGCCGTCGTTGAGGCCGTAGCGCATGGAGACCACGCCCGCCTCGCGCTCCGAGAGCGTGCCCAGGATGGACTGGAGCTGCTCCTGGAGGAAGGTGAAGGAGACCGCGTCGGCCGGGACGACCGCCTCGGAGTCCTCGATGAGGTCACCGAACTCGCTGTCGCCCTCCTCACCCAGGGGGGTGTGCAGGGAGATCGGCTCACGGCCGTACTTCTGGACCTCGATGACCTTCTCGGGGGTCATGTCGAGTTCCTTGCCCAGCTCCTCCGGGGTGGGCTCGCGGCCCAGGTCCTGGAGCATCTGGCGCTGCACGCGGGCGAGCTTGTTGATGATCTCGACCATGTGCACCGGGATGCGGATGGTGCGCGACTGGTCGGCCATGGCGCGGGTGATCGCCTGCCGGATCCACCAGGTCGCGTACGTGGAGAACTTGAAGCCCTTGGTGTAGTCGAACTTCTCCACGGCGCGGATCAGGCCGACGTTGCCCTCCTGGATCAGGTCCAGGAAGAGCATGCCGCGGCCCGTGTAGCGCTTGGCGAGGGAGACCACGAGGCGGAGGTTGGCCTCCAGCAGGTGGTTCTTGGCGCGGCGGCCGTCCTCGACGAGGATCTCCAGCTCGCGCTTGAAGGCGGGCTTGTGGTCCTCCTCCTCTTCGAGCTTGTACTCGGAGAAGAGACCCGCCTCGATGCGCTTGGCGAGCTCGACCTCCTGCTCGGCGTTGAGGAGCGGCACCTTGCCGATCAGCTTCAGGTAGTCCTTGACCGGGTCGGCGGTGGCACCGGCCACCATGACCGTCTGCGCCGGGGCGTCGTCCTCGTCGTCGTCGGACAGGACGAAGCCCTGGGAGCCGCCGGCCTTCGGCGCCTCCTCCTCGGCCTCGTCGGCGAGGTCCTCGGCAGCCCAGTCCTCGCCCACGGCCGCGGGGGTCTCGCCCTCGTCGGCGTCCTTGGCACCGGTCTTCTTCGCCGCGGCCGTCTTCTTGACGGCCGTCTTCTTCACGGCGGCCTTCTTGACGGTGCGCTTCTTCGGCTCGGCGGCCTCGGCCGCCTCCTCGGGAGCGGCCGCGGTGTCTGCAGATATCGCCGCCGCGGCGGCGACGGGGGCGGCCGCGGTCTTGCGCGCGCCGATGGGGCGCGGCGCGGCGGCGGCCTTCTTGGCCACGGTGCGGGCGGGGGCGGCGGCGGCCTTGCGGGGCTTCTTGGCGGCAGCCTTGGTGGCGGGGGCCGCGCTGACGTGAAGGGCGACACCCTCCTCGTCCAGGACCTGGTTCAGGCTGCGCAGGACCCGCTTCCACTGGTCCACCGGGATGCGGCCGGCCTCGAAGGCCTGGCGCACGTCGTCACCGTTGATGTGACCCTGCTCGCGTCCGCGCTCGACGAGCGCGACGAGGGCCTCGGATTCGGCGATCTCCGGAGGGAACGTACGGGACGGGCTGAGCGACACAAGGAGCCTCTCGTTGCGAACAGATAAGGGGTGGACGGGACATCATCGCGCGAACTCGGGAAACAGACCCGAGGGGGGTCTGTATTCCGGGGCCGCGCGAGGACACCTGTCGGTTCATCGCACGTCCGAGTCGATTCGTTACGCGCTGAATTGAGTGACCTGCGCCACGCTGTGTCCGCGCAACCGATTCGGCGCGGATCCGTCCGGCCCCGCCGTCAGCCCGTTTTGCGGGCCTCGATGAGGAAACGGGCGGTGTGCGCGACGAACGGACCCTCGCGTGCAATCCGTTCGTGCAGCTCGCGCAACCGGTCCCGGTACTGCCCGACCGTGAAGCCGGGCACCATCCAGATCACCTTCCGCAGAAAGTAGATCACGGCTCCGATGTCGTGGAACTCCGTGCGCAGGCGTTCGGACCGCAGATCGACCACTTCGAGCCCGGCCTCCGTCGCCGCGGCCACCGCGTCGTCGGGGTGCCGGCCGCGCCGGACCTCCTCGGGCTGCGGGCCCAGGAAGAACTCGACGAGCTCGAAGACGCTCGCCGGGCCGACCTGCTGGGAGAGGTAGGAACCGCCCGGCAGCAGCACGCGCGCGATCTCGTCCCACCAGATGGTCACCGGATGCCGGCTGGTGACCAGCTCGAAGGCCCCGTCCCCGAAGGGCAGCGGCGGCTCGTCGGTGTCGACGACCACGGCCGCGCCGAGCGGGTGCAGCAGCTCGGTGGCCTTCTGGACGTTGGGCGGCCAGGACTCGGTGGCCACCGTCAGCGGGGGCAGCGGACCGGCCCCGGCGAGCACCTCGCCGCCGCCGGTCTGGATGTCGAGCACGGACCGGACCCCGGCCAGCCGCTCCCGCAGGAGCCCCTGGTACCCCCAGGAGGGACGCTGCTCGGTGGCCCGGCCGTCGAGCCAGGAGAAGTCCCAGCCGTCCACGGAGACCGATTCCGCTTCGGCGACGAGATGGTCGAAAGTACGCGTCATGTCTAGATCGTCCCAGGCCGGGACCCGGTGGACCACCGGATATGTCGACTACAGTGGACGGCGGGCCGTGACTGGCGTTCGGGTGGATCACCACCGGGGAGCGGCCCGGCGTACTCCCGTACGCCGACTGCCGCGCGCCTGGGCGAACCGCGATCCGCAGCGACGTTCAGGAGACCCCATGACGACTGCCACTGCCCAGCTGATGGACGGCACCGCCCTCGCGCGCCGCATCTCGGAGCAGACCGCCGCCCGGGCGGCGCAGATCACCGAGCGCACCGGCACCGCTCCCTGCCTCGCCACGGTCCTGGTCGGCGAGGACCCCGCCTCGGTCACGTACGTCCGCATGAAGCAGAACCGCTGTGCCAAGGCCGGGATCACCTCGCGCCACGTGGAGCTGCCGGCCGCCACCACCACCGAGGAACTGGTGGCCACCCTCACCGCGCTCTCGGCGGACCCGGAGATCAGCGGCATCCTGCTCCAGCACCCCGTTCCGCACCACATCGACGAGCGGGCCGCCTTCGAGGCCATCGCCCCGGGCAAGGACGTCGACGGGGTCACCATGCACTCCTTCGCCGCCATGGGCTTCGGACTGCCGGGCTTCGTGTCCTGCACCCCCGGCGGGATCATGCGCCTGCTGGAGGCCTACGACGTCGACCTGACCGGCAAGCACGCCGTCGTCGTCGGCCGCAGCGCCATCCTCGGCAAGCCCGCCGGGATGCTCCTGCTGGAGAAGAACGCCACCGTCACCTACTGCCACTCGCGCACCCGCGACCTGCCCTCGATCGTGCGCCAGGCCGACGTGCTGGTCGCCGCCGTCGGCAAGGCCGAGTTCATCCGCGGCGAGGACATCAAGCCGGGCGCGGTGGTCCTGGACGCCGGGTACAACGAGGGCAACGTGGGCGACGTCCACTTCGAGTCGGCCGCCGCGCGGGCCTCGCTGATCACCCCCGTGCCGGGCGGGGTCGGCCCGATGACCATCGCCGTCCTGCTGGAGCAGACCGTCCAGGCGGCCGCCGCACAGGCCGGGCTGGACCTCGCGGGCCTCTGACCCCCGCGGAGCGCTGAGCACCCGCAGGCCTGCGCCCTGCCCCCTGCCGACCCCTGACCTCCGCGGCACCCTTCCCCGCACGCCGTACGCCCCGGGCCCTTCGGCCCGGGGCGCGCCGTTTCCGCCGGTGACCGGACGGAGGGACGATCCCCGGAGCGGGACCCGGGCGGTGCAGCGGACAGGTGAGCGCACCGGGGGACACGCAGACCTGGGGCCCGCCGGGCCGCACTGCAGGGCGGGTGCCGGGAGCCTGAACTGCCTGCGGCAGGGTGCCGCCGTGATCAGGGCGGGGGCGGTGACGGTCTTCTTCGCCCGGCGCCTGGGGGCCCTCACCGGCGAGGGCCGCCGCAGCGGCCCCGGCGCCCGCCCGACGCCGCGGGAGCGGCCCCCGGCTCAGGCCCGCCCCACCGCCGCCCGGCGGCGCGCCGCGGCGACGACGGGGGAGCGGCGGAACTCCCGGGACAGTGCCGTCAGGGGCCGGCTGTCCAGGCGGTACGGGTCCGGGTGCCCGGGCCCGGCGCCGCCCGCCGCCCGGTCCTGGCAGGCCGCCGCCAGCACGGCCGCGTCGGCCACCACCGCGGCCCGCGCCTCGCAGACGCCCTGCCCCCGCGCGGCCTCGTATGCGGTCTGCCGCACAGCGGGGTCGAACCAGGGAGCCAGGGCCAGGATCCCGTCGTCGATGACGGACTCCCGGTGGATCAGCCGGATCCCGACCGGCGACCACCAGGTGAGCGGTACGGTGCGGAGGTTGGAGGCGGCGTAGCCGCGCAGCGCCGTCGACAGCGGACGCAGCAGCCGGTACCGGTTGAAGTCCCGCCAGGCCGCCGACCCGCCGACCAGCGGCACGGTGAACCCCGCACCGACCATCAGGGCTGCCGCCGAGGCCAGCGGCGGTGCCACGTCCGTGGACAGGACCACCCAGTCGCGGCCCGCCCAGCGGGCTCCCACGGAGGCCCACTTGGCGGCGAGGTAGGCCAGGTCCAGCAGCCCGCCGAGCACGATCAGGGCCAGCCCGCTGCGCAGCGGCCGCAGCGAGCGGTCCGCGCGCCGCAGCCACTTCGCGCACAGCAGGGTCAGCGCCGAGGTGCCCACCGTGTGCGCCACCAGGAAGCAGACGATCATCTCGCGGATCCACGGTGTCGTGGCGTAGTACGTGTCCAGGTCGCGGAGGCGTTCCACCGGCGCGTCGCCGATCACGAACAGCACCACGATCGCCGCGGTGACCGCGCCGAACACGCCCGCCGTCAGCCGGGTGGCACGCCGCACGGCCGCGGGCGGACCGCCACGCCACTGCAGGACCAGGACGACGCACAGCCCCGAGAAGACGGTGGCCAGGCCGAACACCAGCGGCGCGGAGAAGTTGACCACGCCGGTGAACCGGTTGACCGCGGCGATCGTCGGCGGTGACGCCAGGAACGTGATGGGGGCGCCCACCACGAGCAGGGCGCACGCCGTCCGGTTCAGCGGCTGGTCCCAGCCCCGGCGCAGCATCGGCGCCTTGATCAGCAGCGCCAGGAGCATCAGGGAACCGGGCAGGAGCAGCAGGAGCCCGCCGCTCACCGGACCTGTCCGACGGGGTCGGCGGGGCCGACCGGGTCCACCGGGCCGGTGCCGGTGTCTGTGCCGGTGCCGGTGTCTGTGCAGGGCTCTGTGCCGAGGACGGCTCCGGGGGCGGCTCCCGGTACCGGGCCGAGCCCGGCGACGGCCCGCTCGGCGGCGGTGAGCGGCGGCGCCTGGAGGGCGCCCCGGTCCGAGGCGCGCAGGACGTGCCAGATCACCGGCGGGCGCAGCCAGTGGGTGGGTGCGCTGCTCATGGTGAGGACCTTGAACAGGGCGGCGGTGAGCACCTCGTCGGTGGTGGCCCCCGTCATCAGCCGGTTGACGTACGCGTTGAGCAGGCCGGTCCCGGCCCGCGGCTTCATCCCGGTGGCGCCGGGGTACAGGATGTCCTGCGAGGTGGCCAGCTCCCAGGCGGTGCTGACCTGCGGGGCGATCGCGCGCTGCGCCGCGCGGCCGATGCCCGGGTGGGCGAGGCCCTTGGCCTGGAGCAGGGCGCGTACGGCCAGCAGTCCCTGGGCGGCGACCGACATGCCCTGCCCGTACAGCGGGTTGAAGGTGGCGACGGAGTCGCCGACGGCGATGAAGCCGTCGGGCAGCTCGGCCTTCTCGAAGTAGATCCGGCGGTTGGCGGTGCCCTGGGTGACGGAGACGTCCGTCAGGGGCTTCCTGCCCTCCAGGAGTTCGCCGACGATCGGGTCCCGGACGCCCTTGGCGAACGGGATGAACCGGTCCGGGTCGCCGGTCGGCTGACCGCCGCGGGTGCCGGAGAGGGTGGCCTGCCACTGGCCGTTCTCGATGGGCACGATCGTGGCCGTCTGCCCGGGCACGGGCACCCGGGGGTCGGACTGCACGTTCACGATGGGGAAGCCCATCTCGTGGGCCCCCGGAGGGGCTTCGAAGATCCGGGTCGCGTAGACGAGCCCGGAGTCGACCTCCGCCTGCCGGATCCCGCTCACGCCCAGCGCCTGGAGCCAGGTCCGGGCCCGCGAGCCGCGCCCGCTCGCGTCGACCACCAGGTCGGCCGCCACCACCAGGCCCTCTTCCTGGGGGGTGTCGACGCGGACGCCGGTGACCCGGGCCGCCGTGCCCTCCAGCCCCCGGACGCGGCTCTGCCGGAGGGTGGAGACCCCGTCGAGGCCGGTCACCCGGGCGCGGACCACCGAGTCCAGGAGGTCCCGGCTGCAGGAGATGTTGAACTGCTTCTCCCCGCAGCGCGGTATCCAGCCCTGGGCGGTCTTGGTGACCAGGTCGGTGGGCAGGCTGCGGCGGATGGCGCCCGCGGCCGTCCAGTCGTCGGTGATGCCGGGCAGGATCCGCTCGATGGCGCGGGCGCCGCCCGACCACAGCAGGTGGGTGTGGCGGGCCTGCGGGAGTCCGCGGCGCGGCGCCGGGCCGTCGGGCAGCGGGTCCGCGTCGATGACGGTGACCGTCGCGTGCTCGGCGAGGACGGCGGCCGCGAGGAGGCCGGCCAGACTGCCGCCGATGACGACGGCGTGGTGCGGCCGGGAAGACTGGTTCATCGTGTCGTGCTCTCTGTCAGGGCCGTGCTGAGGGCATCGGCGCGAGGTGTGCGGCGGCTGGCCGGGGCGCAGGTCACCGGCGTGACACGGCGCTTCCCCAGCCGAGCGAGGTCTTGATGCGCTCGAGCGCCTCGGGGAACTGCTCCTCCCGGGGCGGCGGCAGGTAGGGCCGCAGGAGGCTGCCGAGGTGCAGGCCGAAGGTCTCGGCCCGGACCTCCGCCGGATCCCCCTGGTCGGCGCGGGCGGCGGCCTGCCGGACCACCGGGGCCAGCCCGTCACCGGAGTTCAGCAGTTCGGTCAGTTCTCCGTGGCGCCCCGTCAACCGGGCGGCGACCGCCATGCCCGGCCCGAGGCTGTCGCAGGACCCCTCGTCGAGGTGCCACAGCTCGTGGCAGGCGATGACGAGCTGGTGCTCGGGCCGGGTGTGCTCCTCGATGACGATCAGGTCGACGTCGTCCAGCGCCAGCCAGAGCCCGCTCGCGGTGTCGGGCGGGAAGGCGGAAAAGTGGAAGTCGACCTTCCGTTCGGTGCCCCGGCGTCGGGTGTAGGCGGCGCAGAGGGCCGCGATGATCTCCGTGACATCGGCGGGAGGCGTCAGGCGCGCGTCCGCAAGCAGGTCGGACCCCAGTTTCCGCATGGCTCGTGTGGTCCTCATGGCGCTTCTCCCTCGGCGGTGCGGCCTTCGGCCGCGGGTCCGCCCTTCGTGCCCGGAAGCCCGAGCTGTCCCTCGCGCGCGAGGAGGTCGTCCAAGTGGTCGGCCAGCGACTTCCAGCCCTGCGGGGACAGCCGGCCCGCCCGGGTGACGATGCTCCGTACGTCGTGCCCCCGCATCACCGCCAGCATCGGGTTCTCCGTCTCCCGCTCGGCGGACTCCAGTTCGCGCTCGATGCCGGACAGAACGGTCGCCAGCGCCTCGGCGTCGTCGGCCAGCAGGAAGCCGCTCTCGACGCCGTAGAAGCGCTGGATCCCGGCGGCCGCCGCCAGGTTCGGCAGGCCCTCGCGCTGGACGAGCCGGGTCAGCGACTGCCCCGACGCGTCGAAGGACCTGGCGATGGCGGCGAGTGAGTGGGCCTGCCCGTCCTGGCGGGGACGGGTGCGGCGCAGGTGTTCGAAGCGCTGGTGGACCTGCTCCTTCAGCGGCAGCCGGGGCGGCCTGCCGTCGAGGGTCAGCCGGATGGCGTGCGGGTCCATGCCGGTCAGGTGCGACAGGTGTTCCAGGTCGTCCCCGCCGTCCGGGGCCGTGCTCGCGGTGAGGGCCAGGGCCCGCTCCACCGCGCTCTTGCTGTCGGCGAGGAGGAATCCCGCGTAGACCCCGAAGAAGCGCTGCACGCCCGCCGCGTGGCCCAGCCGGGGCAGTCCGGTGCCCGCGTTGAGCGGGCCGAGGGAGGCGCCGGGTGCGTCGAAGTCGTCGGCGATGGCCGCGAGCGGCCACTCCCGGCCGTGCTTGTCCCGCCGGGTGGCCCGCAGGTGGAGGAACCGCCGGTGCACGCGCTGCTCCAGCGGCAGCTCGGGGGCCGTGCCCGCCACCACCCCGGGGACCCGGGCGGCTTCGACCCCGGAGAGCAGACTGAGCCGCTCCACGGCCAGCACCTCGGCAGGGTCCTTGCCGCGCTGCCCCGCCAGCTCCTCGATGCGACGCCAGGCCGCGGCGAGGGCGGGTCGGGCGGCGGCTCGCACCTGCGGATTCTCCGTGAGTCGAGAAGGAGTTCGAGTGTTCTGGGCTGGATGAAGCCTAGCCGTCCGCCCCCCGCCGAACCAGGGCACCCCCAACCTTTCCTGTGCTCGGACTCAAGAAAGGTTGGGCTCAGGAGACCGGTGCGTGCGGGTACTTCGCCGTCGCCGGGTCACCCGGCAGCAGCCGTTCCGCCGTCGTCGTGCCCCGGCGTCCACCGCCCCGCCCGGGACCGGCCGGGGGCGACTCAGCCCAGGTCGAAGAGGTTCCGCAGGCCGAGCCGGTAGCGCCACCGGTCGTGCCGCCGGGCGGCCTCCAGCCCCGGCGCCCGGTACCGGGGCGTCACCGTGCACCGGGCCGCCGCCGAGCCGTCCCGGTCGAGCAGGCAGTTGACGGCCGCGCGCGCCGAGGCGTTGGCCCCCTCCATCGTGGCCAGGTCGATCTCGACCTGCACGTAGTCCCCGCTGAGGAAGAAGTTCGGTATGCGGGTGCCCGCGCTCGGCCGGTTGTGGAAGGTGCCGGTCGGGTGGATCAGCAGTTCGTCCTCGTTGGTCGGGTCCGGGGTGCCGAGCCCGTCCACGCCCGGGTCCAGGAACCACGAGTGGAGCGCCGAGTCGCTCAGCGCGATTGCCCCGGTGTCGTTGAGGGAGGCCTTCAGCTGCGCCCACACCTCCCGCGCCACCTCGTCGCGGGTGCACTGTTTGGCCGTCTTCCCGTAGAGGATCCCCGGCTTGTCCCACTCCGAGATGTCCACCGACAGGCAGTCCACCGCCCGGCCGTCCCCGTAGTCGGCGGGGAAGTCGCGGGACGGCCAGTGCTCGGCCTGCTGGATCGCCGTCAGCGACCAGGCGGAGTCGATGCAGTTGAAGTGGCCGTGCACGAGCGGCGCCCGCTCGGTGAGATAGAACTGGATGCCGGTCATCCAGTCGGTCTCCAGCCGGTCGCAGCGCCCCAGCATCGGATCCGCGGCCCGCAGGCCCGCGCTCCAGGTACGGCGGGCGTGCTCCACGGGCAGCGCCGACACGTAGTGGTCGGCGGTGACCGTCTGCCGGGAGCCCGCCGGGTCCAGGACCACCACCCCGCTCACCCGGCCGTCGCCGTACTGCACCTCCCGGACCGTCCAGCCGATCTTGAACTCCACGCCCAGGGAGCGCAGGTGGGCCTCCCACGGGTCGATCCACGCCTCGTTGGTCGGCAGGTTCAGGATGCGGTCGGGCGGCCCGTCCGCGCCGCGCCCGAGCGCGTTGAAGACGAAGGCCTCGCCGAGGGTCCCGACCGTACGGGTGGAGGCCTCCTCGGCCTTGGTCGCCACGATGTTGCGGGTGATGCCGACGGCGAGGATCCGCTGGTACTCGCGGGACATCTGCGCGGCGCGCACGAAGTCCCACCAGGGGGTGTGCTCCCACACCTCGTCCCGCCGCTCGTCGCAGCTGGTGAGGAAGACGAGCACGCGGTCGGCGAAGTACGCGGTCTCGTGCGGGGGGAGGCGGACCAGGGTCTGCAGGATGCCGCCGAGGGCGCGCCGCAGCTCGTCGGGCGTCAGCTCGGCGGGGGAGTGGCCGGGCCACGGGATGGGCGCGCGCAGGTCCTCGCGGCCCCCCTCCCGGGCGAACATCATCTCGCGCGGGGCGACGAGGTTGTCCCACACGCCGTTCGCGTTCCCGGGGAAGGGGATGCGCCGCATCGTGTCGGGCAGGTCGTGGTAGATGCCGGGGATGAAGCGGAAGCCGTGCTCGGCGGGTAACGGCCGGCGTCCCCCGCGGGCGCTGCCGGGCACGTCCATGCTGCGCGCCTTGCCGCCGAGCGCGCGGCGCTCGTACACGGTGACGGCGTAGCCGCGCTCCGCCAGTTCGTGGGCGGCCGTCAGGCCCGCGACCCCGCCGCCCAGTACGGCGACCCGGCGGCCGCTCCCCGCTGCCGCGGCCGCCGCCGTGCCGCTGGTGGCGGCGGTGGCCGCGGACGCCGGGACCGCCGCCGCCCCGACCGCCGACAGGGCCCCGGCCCCGGCCGCCGCGCCCGCCATGAACGTACGCCTGGAACTTCCCGTGCCCGCCATCCGGTGCCCCCTCGTTACCGCTGGTAACAGTCTCGTCCGGCGCAGGAGCATAGGGGGGCCGCGCTCGGCACGGAAGGCACGGACGTACCCGAGCGCACTATGGCGCGAAAGGTTCACACCGGCGCCCGCTGTGCGAACCTTGACTTCACGTCACGGGAAAAGGAGCCGGTGCATGCCGAGTGAGCCGCTGTCGCAGAAGGAGATCGAGGACCGCCTGCGGGAACTGCCGGGCTGGGCCTTCGAGGACGACCGCATCTTCCGTACCTACCGGCTGGGCACGCACTTCGCGGCGAGCGCCTTGGTCGCCCACATCGCCTCCGTGCAGCAGGAGTTGAACCACCACTCCGACCTGACGCTCGGCTACGACACGGTCCGCCTGTCGGTGCACAGCCATGACGCCGGCGGGGCCGTGACCGAGGCGGACTTCGCCCTCGCCGAACGGGTCGAGGCCATCGCCCCGGCCCACGGCGCGAGCTGATGCCCCGGCCCTCCCCGCCACCGGGCACGCTCCTCGGCTACGACGCGGAGGCCGCGGCCTACGACGCCACCCGCGGCGGCACCCCGCGCGCCGCGGCGGCCGCCGCGGCGGTCCTCGGCCTGCTTCCCGCACGGACCGCCACCCTCCTGGACCTCGGCTGCGGCACCGGCATCGTCACCACCCGGCTCACCCGGCCCGGACTGCGGGTCCTGGGCGCGGACACCTCGTACGGGATGGCCGCGACGGCGGCCCGCCGCGGGGTCCCGGTGGTCCTCGCCTCCGGCACCCGGCTGCCGGTGCGGACCGGATCCCTGGACGCGGTGAGCGCGGTGTGGCTGCTCCACCTGCTGCGGGAACCCGGCGCCGTCGGGGAGCTGGTCGCCGAGGCCGGCCGGATCCTGCGGCCGGGCGGGGTCCTCGTCACCACCGTGGACAAGGACGCCGCCCACGACGTCGGCAGCGACATCGACACCGTGCTCGCGCCGCACCTGACGCGGTCCCCGGCGGACGCCTCCGGACAGATCGCGGACCACGCGGACCGGGCGGGCCTGGAACCGACCGGCCAGGCCCGGTTCACCGGCCACGGCCAGGGCCGCACCCCGCGCCAGGCGGCCGCCGCGCTGCTCGCGGGCCGGTACGCCTCCCGGATCGTCCCGCGCGGCATCACCGCGCAGGAACTGGCGGCCCGGCTGGAACGTCTGCCCGATCCGGACCGGCCGCGCGGGGAGCCGGTGTACACGCTCCGCCGCTACACCCGCGTCTGACGGCTTCCGCTCCGGACGGCCGGACGGCCGGACGGCCGCGCGGCTGCCCGGCCGTCCCCCGTCAGAGCCGTTCCAGACGCCACCACTGGGCGGGGGAGTCGCTGTCCTCGCCCTGCCGGACCCGCCCCTCCCCGTCGGTCTCCAGCACCAGGCCGCTGATGCACGCGATCAGCGACACCACCCCGGGATCGTCCAGGTGCTCCTCGACGATCCACTCCTGCGCGCCGAAGGCGTTCGCCCGCCACACCTGCACCCGGGCGCCGCTGTCCGTCGAGGCGTTGGCGACGTCGAGCCGCCGCCCGTTGTCCTCGCTCACCACGTGGAAGATGCCGCCGCCGCTGTGCACGGGCGAGATCCGCCACCGGCGGGCGGCCGCCGGGGCGGGCGGCCCGTCGGGTCCGACCCGTACCCGGGAGGCGCCCTCCAGCTGGAGCACCAGCCCGCTCTTCACGTTGCGGATCCGGTAGAGCCCGTCGGAAAGTGTCATGCGATCGCCGCTCACACGTCGAAGACGGCCGGATCCGGCCCGATCCGGCGGCCCGCCGCGCCCGCGCCGAGGGCGTCCAGCGCGGCGACGTCGGCGGCGTCCAGCTCGAATCCGAAGACGTCCAGGTTCTCCCGGATGCGCGCCGGGGTCACGGACTTCGGGATCACCACGTTCCCGTGCTGGAGGTGCCAGCGCAGCACCACCTGCGCGGCGCTGCGGCCGTGCTTCGCGGCGATCACGGTGACGGCGGGGAGCGTCAGCAGCTCCTTGCCCTGCCCCAGCGGAGACCAGGCCTCGGTGGCGATCCCGCGCTCGGCGTGCACGGCCCGCAGCTCGGCCTGCGGGAACAGCGGATGCAGCTCGATCTGGTTCACGGCCGGGACCAGCGCGCTCTCCGCGGCGATCCGTTCCAGGTCGGCCGGGCGGAAGTTGGACACGCCGACCGCCTTCGCGCGGCCGCTCGCGGCGATCTCCTCGAAGGTCTTCCAGATGGAGACGAAGTCCTCGCGCATCGGGCGCGGCCAGTGGATCAGGTACAGGTCGACGTGGTCGAGCCGCAGCTTGCCGAGCGAGTCGTCGAAGGCGCGCAGCACCGCGTCCCGGTCCCAGGTCCGCTTCGGGCCGTTCCACAGCTTGGTGGTGACGAACACTTCCTCGCGGGCCACGCCGGAGGCGGCGAGGCCCTTGCCGGTGCCGGCCTCGTTGCCGTAGACGGACGCGGTGTCGATGCTGCGGTAGCCGGCCTCCAGCGCGGTCGCGACGGCGCGCTCCGCCTCGGCGTCCGGCACCTGCCAGACGCCGAAACCGAGCTGGGGCATCAGCGTGTCGTTGTTGAGCTTGACGGTGGGGACCTGATTCACGTCGGGTAGTTCCCTCGGGTCGGTGGTGCGGCGGCGTACGAGGGGCGACAACCGGCCCCCCGTACGCCGTATTCCCGCCACGGCGCCGACCCTCACGACGCGCCGGCGGAGCTCCCCAGGTACGCCTCCCGGACGCTCGGGTCCGTCCGGACCTCGGCCGGGGTGCCCTCGGCGAGCACCTTCCCGAGGTCCAGGACGACCACCCGGGTGCACAGGTCCATCACGAAGGCCACGTTGTGCTCCACGAGCAGCACCCCGCAGCCCTCCTCCGCGGCCAGCCCCCGCACCACCCCGGCGAGCCGCCCGCGCTCGGGGGCCGACATGCCGGAGGCCGGCTCGTCCAGCAGCAGGACCCGCGGCGGATCGGCCGCGGCGCGGGCCAGCTCCACCATCCGGGCCTGCCCGACGGGCAGGCCGCCCGCGGACGCCGGCCCGAGCCGGCCGATCCCGCAGCTCGCCAGCACCCGCTCGCCCCGGGCCCGCCGTTCCCGCTCGCGGGCCCGCCGAGCCGGCCAGCCCGTGAGGTCGGCGGCGAGGCCGCCTCCGCCGCCCCGCCACTCCTGCGCCACCAGCACGTTGTCGGCCACGCTGAGCTGCCCGAACAACTGCTGGCGCTGGAAGGTCCGGCGCATCCCGTGGCGGGCCCGCCAGACGGGGGAGCGGCGGGTGATGTCCGCCCCGTCCAGCAGCAACCGGCCCTCGTCGGGCCGCCGGATCCCGGACAGCACGTCGAACAGGGTGGTCTTCCCGGCCCCGTTCGGCCCGATCAGCCCGCACACCTCACCGGCCCGGATCCCGAGGTCCACCCCCGTCAGCGCCCGGACACCGCCGAACCGGAGGCTGACGCCGCGGGCCTCCAGTACGTATCCGCTCATGTCGCGATCCCCAGGTAGGCCTCGGTGAGCCGGTCCGCCTCCACCTCGGCCCGCGGGCCGCACCAGGAGACCCGGCCCTGGGCTAGGTAGGCGACGGTGTCGGCGATCCCGAGGATCTCGGCCGCCTTCTCCTCCACCAGCAGCAGCGCGGTCCCGGCGTCACGGAGCTCCGTGAGCAGCGCGTACACCGCGTCCACGACGCGCGGGGCCAGCCCGAGCGAGGGCTCGTCGGCGATCAGCACCGCGGGCGGCCGCTGCAGCAGCGGGGCCAGGGCCAGCATCTGCTGCTCCCCGCCGGAGAGGGCGCCCGCGGGGATCCCGCGCCGCTCCGCCAGCCGGGGGAACCGGTCGTACACGGCGGCCCGCGCCGCTGCCTCCCCCAGGTACAGGGCCAGGTTCTCCTCGATGGTGAGCGCGGGGAAGATCCCGCGGCCCTCGGGGGCCAGCAGCACCCCGGCCCGCGCCCGGCGCACGGCCCCCTCGTGCGTGGCCTCCCGTCCGTTCACGAGTACGGAGCCGGCCGCGACGGGCAGCAGCCCCGCGGCCACCCGGCACGCGGTGCTCTTCCCGGCGCCGTTCGGCCCCAGCACGGCGAGGATCTCGCCCTTCCGGACGGCCAGGTCGACGCCGTGCAGCACGAGCCCGCCGTCGTACCCGGCCGCGACCGAGCGCAGCTCCAGGGCGGGCCCTGCGGCGCTCTCCCCCGCACCACCCCTCCGCGGAACCGGGGGCCGCAGCCCGAAGCCGGCCCCGCCGGCGTTCGAGGGGCGGGGTCCGGAGCGGAGCCCCGCTTCGGGAAGGGGCGGGGCGGGGGAGGGCCCCGCAGGGTCCCGCCCCGCGGCCCGCCGCTTCGCCAGCCGGACCGGCACCGCCGCGCCGTACCCGTCGGGATCGTTGGCCAGGGCCAGCCCCGCCAGACCGAACAGGATCACCGGCAGGTGCACGGACTCCGTCACGTAGTCCGACAGCAGCCGCGGCGCCACGGCGAACACCAGCCCCGCCACCACCGCGTACTGCGGCCTGCGCACGCCCGCCGCCACCACGACCGCCAGCCACACCAGCCCCGTCATCGCCGTGAAGTCCGTCGCGGTGATACGGGTGTTGTACGAGGCGTACAGGACGCCCCCGAAGCCGGCGAGCCCGGCCGACAGCGTGAACAGCAGCAGTTTCGTCCGCAGTACGGAGACGCCCGAGGCCACGGCCGCCGCGGGCGCCGACCGCACGGCCAGCATCGCCCGCCCCGACGGCGAGCCGCGCAGCGCGCTCAGCCCGGCCGCCACCAGGGCGACCAGCACCACCAGGGCCACCCCCAGCGCCCGGTCGTCGGACAGGTCCACCGGGCCGAACACCGGGCGGGGGACCGGCCATCCCGCATCCCCGTTGCGCAGCCACCTCAGCTGGAACAGCACCTGGTCGGCGAGGAAGGCCAGCGCCAGCGTCGCCAGCGCCAGCGAGCGCCCGCCGAGGCGCAGCGCCGGCAGGGCGGCCAGCGCCCCCAGCACCGCCGCCCCGCACGTCCCCACCGCCAGCGCCGCGACGAACGGCCAGCCCCGGCTCATGAGCAGCCCTGCGACCAGGGCGGCGCCGGTCACGAAGGTGGCCTGGGCCAGCGAGACCATCGCCCCGAGCCCGGTCACCACGGTGAAGGACATGAACACCAGGGCGATGGCCAGCCCTTGCGCCAGCAGCCCGCTCCAGAAAGGGGTCGTCACGGTGTAGAAGGCGACGCAGAGCAGACCCGCGCCCGCGGCCCACACCCCCCAGCGGCGTCCCCAGGAGGCCCCGGCCAGATGGTCCACCGGCGGTGCGTCCACGGCCGCGACCCCCGCGGTCCGGGCCCGCCGGGTGAGCACCAGCAGACCGCCGAAGAGGATCAGGAAGGGTACCGCGGTGCGGAACCCGGTGATCCCCTCGGCGAAGGAGGCGTATCCGGCCACCAGGTTCTGCAGGACGCCCAGTCCCAGGCCGCCCGCGAAGGCGAGCGGCACGGATGCGAACCGTCCGATGACCGCCGCCGTCGCCGAGACGAACAGGAACAGGGTGAAGTCGTGCGCCGACAGGCCCAGCAGGGGCGTGGCCAGCACGCCCGCCAGGCCGGCCAGCCCCGACGCGATCATCCAGGCCACCGAGGACAGCCGGTCGGCGCTGATCCCGCGCAGCTCGGTCAGCGACCGGTTGTCGACGGCGGCGCGCAGCCGCAGCCCCAGCCGCGTGTGCCGCATCAGCACCCACAGGGCCACCGCCACCAGCGCGGTCACCACCCAGGTGATCAGCTGGTCGGAGTCGATGCCGACGCCCTCGGCGAGCTGCCAGGACTTCGCGGGGCTCGGTCCCACGCCCGGCAGCCCGAACTGGTTCTCCGCCGGTTTCACGGGCGCGCCCGCGTCCGCCAGCAGCTCCACCACCCACAGGCCGGCGGCCGGCAGGGCCACCAGCAGCCCGATGGTGGCGACGATCTGCGCGGTCTCGCCGACCCGCGCGAGCCGCCGGAACATCAGCCGGTCCAGCCCCCAGCCGAGTGCGGGGGCCAGGACGAGCACCACCAGCAGCGCCGCCGGTACGGCTGGCCACCCGAGCCCCGAGTGCAACTCGTAGAAGGTGAGCGCGCACAGGTAGGCGGTGGCCCCGTGCGCGAAGTTGAACAGCCCGGACGCCGAGTACGACAGCACCAGCCCGGTGGCGAGCAGTGCGTACAGGGCGCCGGAGACCAGACCGCTCAGTACGAAGACGAGCAGATCTCCCATGGCGCGTCCCCTACTTGAAGGGGATGGGCTCGTAGCACCTGAACGGGACGGAGACCTCGTACGCACCGTTCTTCAGCTGTACGAGTGCTCCGCAGCCGAAGCTGTCCTTCTGCCCCTTGGGCTCCGCCCGGTCGCCGACGAGCGTGCCGGTGTCGGAGAAGCCCTGCGCGGCGGCCTGGAAGGACTCGACGGTCAGGTCCTTGCCCGCCTTCTTCGCGATGGACACGAACAGGTCGGCCGACATGTAACCGGTCAAAATGTGCATGTTGAGCGGTACGTCCTGACCGCCCGCGGCTGCCCTGATGTCGGCCTTGAACCGGTCCATCTGCGGATCGGCCGACTCGAAGGGCTGGAACTGCAGCAGCACGTGCACCCCGTCGAGGGCCTGCTTGGTGGCGTCCTTGGCGAGCAGGCCCGGGTCGTAGTCGGTCGGGTCGGAGATCAGGCCCTTGTAGCCGCTGCGCTTGAGCGCGGTGAACAGCCCGATGTTGTTGGGGGTCTGCATGACGGAGACCACGGCGTCCGGGGCCTTGCCGCCGTTGCTCTCCATGATCTCCTTCACGTACGCGGACCAGTCGTTCGGCACGGCCGTGCCCGGCACGGAGGCCTTGGCGTACGAGACGGTGAACCCGGCGCTGGTGAAGCCCTGCTGGAAGGTGCGGATGCCGAACTTCCCGGCGTCGCTGTCGTTGGCGATCACGGCCACCGACCTGCCCTGCGCCCCGCCGAGGATCTGGGCGATGCCCTCGGGCCAGGTCTGGTTGAGGGTGCCGCCGGGGCTGGGCACCAGGCAGCCGTTGAACCCGTAGATGTACTTCGGCCCGCAGAAGGAGGGCAGGGTGCCCCAGCCGAAGGTGGGCACCTTCTCCTGCTCCAGGAAGTCGGCTCCGGAGAAGGTCACCGAACTCATGGGGGAGACCGCGAAGACCTCATCCTGCTGGACCAGCTTGCGCGCGGCCGCCAGGTTCTTCGCCGGGTCCTGGCCGTCGTCCTCCGCGCCCAGGTAGTCGATCTTCCGCCCGTTGACGCCGCCCTCGGCGTTGGCCCTGAGGTACCGGGCCTTGGCCCCGAGGTCGGTGTCCTTCTTGCTGTAGCCGCTGGCGGTGGTCATCGACACGATCCCGCCGACCTTGATCGAGTCGGCGGTCACCCCCCGGGAGTTCCCCGAGGCTCCGGGCTCGCCGGGCCGGGTGCCGTCGGAGGCGGAGTTGCAGGCGGAGACGAGCGCGAGGGCCGCTGCCGCGGCGGCCAGGGTGCGGATCGGTCGCAACATGTTGGGGATCCCCTCCGATCGGAATCCCCGCATTCTGTGCGGGACCTGACGGATCGTCAATATCGATGACGAGGAGAAGTGATGGTCCGTCAGAATGTGCCGGTAGGGAGCGTCATGCCTGGTAGAGGGCCGCGACCTCCTTCGCGTACGCCTTCTCGATCGCCCGGCGCTTCAACTTCAGCGAGGGGGTCAGCAGCCCCTGCTCCTCCGTGAACTGCTCCGGCAGCACCCGGAAACCGCGGATCGCCTCGGCCTGCGAGACGAGGGTGTTGGCCGCCACCACCGCCCTGCGCACCTCCGCCGCCAGGTCCGGGTCGTTCACCAGGTCGGCCGCCTTCAGCTGCGGCCGGCCGCGCATCGACAGCCAGTGCGCGACCCCGTCCATGTCCAGGGTGAGCAGCGCGGCGATGTAGGGCCGGTCGTTGCCCACCAGGACGCACTGCGCCACCAGCGGATGGGAACGCACCCGTTCCTCCAGCGCGTTGGGGGCGACGCTCTTGCCGTTGGAGGTCACCAGGATCTCCTTCTTGCGGCCCGTGATGGTGAGGTAGCCCTCCTCGTCGAGCCGCCCCAGGTCCCCGGTCGCCAGCCAGCCGCCGCGCAGCACCGCCTCCGTGGAGCGCGGGTCGTTGAGGTAGCCGGAGAAGATGTGGCCGCCGTGCAGCCAGACCTCCCCGTCGTCCGCGATGTGTACCGTGCTGCCGGGGATGGGCCGGCCCACCGTGCCGTACTTGGTGGCCCCCGGGGGGTTCGCCGTCGCCGCGGCGCACGACTCCGTCAGCCCGTACCCCTCGAAGACCGTGATCCCGGCACCCTCGAAGAACAGCCCCATCCGGCGCGACATCGCCGAACCGCCCGACATGGCGTGCCGCACCCGGCCGCCCATCGCCGCGCGGACCTTCCCGTAGACGAGCTTCTCGAAGAGCCGGTGCTCCATCCGCAGCCCGGCCGAAGGCCCCGGGCCGATGCCGAAGGCCTTGTCCTCCTGCGCCTCCGCGTACCGCACCGCCGTCTCCACCGCCCGGTCGAACGGCCCCGTACGCCCTTCCGCCTCGGCCTTGCGTCGGGCGGCAGCGAAGACCTTCTCGAAGACGTACGGGACTCCGAGCACGAAGGTCGGCCGGAACGCGGCGAGGTCCGGCAACAGCTCCGCCGCAGCCAGTACGGGCTGGTGCCCGAGCTTCACCCGCGCCCGGACCGCTGCCACCTCCACCATCCGCCCGAAGACGTGGGCCAGCGGGAGGAAGAGCAGGGTGGAGGGCTGCTCGCCGGGCCGGGCCCGGAAGACCGACTCCCAGCGGTGCACCAGCGTGTCCGCCTCGTACATGAAGTTCGCGTGGGTGAGGACGCACCCCTTCGGCCGGCCGGTGGTGCCGGAGGTGTAGATGACGGTGGCGATCGAGTCCGGGGTCACGGCCCCGCGGTGGCGGTGCACCACGTCCTCGGCGACCCCGCTCCCGGCGGCCACCAGTTCGTCCAGCGCGCCGGTGTCCAGCTGCCACAGCCTGCGCAGGTGCGGCAGCCGGTCGATCACCGAACCGACGGTCATGGCCTGGTCCTCGTCCTCGACGACACAGGCCGTGCACTCGGAGTCGTACAGGATCCAGTGCACCTGATCCGTCGAGGAGGTGGGATAGACCGGTACGGGCTGGGCCCCCACCGCCCACAGGGCGAAGTCGAAGAGCGTCCACTCGTACCGGGTCCGGGACATGACGGCCACCCGATCCCCGAACCGCACGCCCTGGGCCAGCAGCCCCTTGGCCAGGGCGAGTACCTCCGCCGCCAGTTCGCCGGAGGTCACATCGCGCCAGATCCCCGCGGTCTTCCGGCCGAGCACCACCCGGCCGGGATCCTGGCGGGCATGCTGGAAGACGGCGTCGGCCAGGCCACCGACGGGCATGCCCGTGACGACCGGTGGGACGGTGATCTCGCGCAAGGCCCCGCTCCTCTCCGCACAGCGCGGCGACGCTATCCCACGCCCGGCTACAGATGATCAGCCCGCGGAGACCTCCACAAGACCTCCTCAGCGGGGTTCAATCCGGTCCGTGGTGAGGCTGGGACGGGCCGGTCACGTGGTGCGGCTGAGGCGGTCGGCACCGCTGAGGACGGCCGCCGCGAGGGCCTCCGAAGCCGGGGTCGGCCGGTGTCCCTGGAGCAGTGCGAAGTCCACCGGCCCGAGCTCCGGCAGCCCGCCGATCCGCACGAGCCCCGGGGGGATCAGCCCCCGCGTGTGCGCCATCACCCCCAGCCCGGCCCGGGCCGCCGCGACCAGGCCGCTCAGGCTGCCGCTCGTGCACGCGATCCGCCACGGCCGGCCCTCCCGCTCCAGCGCTTCCAGCGCCCGGGCCCGGGTGATCCCCGGCGGCGGGAACACGATGAGCGGCACCGGGCGCTCCGGATCCACCCGCAGCCCTTCCGCCCCGATCCACACCATGCGGTCCCGCCACACCAGGCGGCCCCGCTCGTCCCCCGGGCCCCGCCGCTTCGCCAGCACCAGATCGAGGCGGCCCGCGTCCAGCCTCTCGTGCAGGGTGCCGGACAGCTCCACCGACAGCTCCAGGTCCACCTCGGGGTGCTCGTGCCGGAAACCCTCCAGGATCTCCGGCAGCCGCGTGAGCACGAAGTCCTCCGAGGCCCCGAACCGCAGCCGCCCGCGCAGCCGGGTGCCCGCGAAGAAGGCCGCCGCCCGCTCGTGGGTCTCCAGGATCGTCCGGGCGAAGCCCAGCAGTGCCTCGCCGTCCTCCGTCAGCTCCACGCGGTGGGTGTCCCGGACGAACAGCGGCCGCCCCGTCGCCTCCTCCAGCCGCCGGACGTGCTGGCTGACCGTGGACTGCCCCACCCCGAGCCGCCCGGCGGCCTGCGTGAAGCTCAGCGTCTGGGCGACCGTGAGGAAGGTGCGCAGATGGACAGGGTCGTACATACCGCCCAGATTAGCGCCCGTCATCGTGTTCCGTGATGACAGTGAGTGCGGTGTGCGGGTTTCCCGATCACCGAATCCCCCTGACCATGGAGGAACACCCGCCTGGCTTCCTGGGCGGGCACCCGCGCGGCCCTGGCCGTGCACCCCGCGCGACCCCCCGGCCGTGCACCCCGCCTGGTCTTCGTGCCGGGCACCCGCCTGGCCTCCTCGGTCGGGCACCCGCCCGACCTCCCCGGTCGGGCACCCGACCGTCTGGACCGCGTACCCGCCCCGACAGCAAGTGAGCCCCGCCCATGCGCCGCCCGCACTTCCCCGCCCGGCTGCCCCTGGACCCGTACGTCCTGGCCCTGCTCGGGACCGTCGGCCTCGCCGCCCTGCTGCCCGCCCGCGGCACGGCCGCCACCGTCGCCGGCGGCGCCGCCACCGCCGCCGTGGCCCTGCTCTTCTTCCTCTACGGGGCCCGGCTCTCGACCCGCGAGGCCCTCGACGGGCTGCGCCACTGGCGGCTCCACCTCACGGTGCTCGCCGGCACCTTCCTGATCTTCCCGCTCCTCGGGCTGGCCGCCGGGGGCCTGGTCCCGACCCTGCTCACCTCCCCGCTCCACAGCGGCCTGCTCTTCCTCTGCCTGGTCCCCTCGACCATCCAGTCCTCCATCGCCTTCACGTCGATGGCCCGCGGCAGCGTCCCCGCCGCGATCTGCGCGGGCTCCTTCTCCAGCCTCGCCGGCATCGTCCTCACCCCCCTCCTCGCCGCCGCCCTGCTCGACGGGGCCGCGGGCGGCTTCTCCCCCGACTCCCTGCTCAAGATCGTCCTCCAGCTCCTGCTGCCCTTCCTCCTGGGACAGCTCCTGCGCCGCTGGACCGGCGGCTTCCTCGCCCGCCACAAGCAGGTCCTCGGCCGCGTCGACCGGGGCTCGATCCTGCTCGTCGTCTACACGGCCTTCAGCGCGGGCATGGCCGCGGGCATCTGGCACCAGGTCAGCCTCCCGCGCCTCGGCGCCCTGCTGGTGATCGAGGCCGTACTCCTCGCCGTGATGCTGACCGTCAGCTGGTACGGCGCGAAGCGCCTCGGGTTCGGCCGCGCCGACCGCATCGCCATCCAGTTCGCCGGGTCGCAGAAGAGCCTGGCCGCCGGACTCCCCATGGCCAGCGTCCTGTTCGGGGCCCAGGCGAGCCTCGCCGTGCTGCCGCTGATGCTGTTCCACCAGATGCAGCTGATGGTCTGCGCGGTCATCGCCCGCCGCCGCGCCGAGGACCCCGCCGAGGACCCCGCTGAGGCCCCGGCCCAGGATCCGGCCGAGGACTGCGCCGCCGAACTTCCCGCCGGGCATGTGGCGGAGGTCTCCCGGCCGTCCCAACACCCCGCGCCACAGGCCCGGTAACGTGCGTCGGTGACCTGGACACGCCCGATCGCCGCCCGCGCCGAACGCCCCTGCACCCTGGTGGTCTGCCGCGGCTGCTGCTGCGGTGACCCCCGCAAGAACCCCGGCACCGACCACGCCGGGCAGCTCGCCCGGCTGCGCGCGGCGGCCGAGGCCTCGGGGGGCCGGCTGGCCGTCCGTACGAGCGACTGCCTCGGCCCCTGCGCACAGGCCAACGTGATCGTGGTCCAGCCCACCAGCGAGGCCCGCCGCCGCGGAGCCCGCGCGGCCTGGTTCGGGTGGGCGCTCGACGACACGGCGACCGACGACATCATCGCCTGGGCCGCGTCCGGCGGGCCGGGCTCCACCCCCGTCCCGGCCACGCTCGACCTCCACCGCATCGAGCCCCCGGACCCCAAGCCGGCGGCCTCGTCCCCCTCCCGCCGGACCCGGCGCAACCGCTGAGCGGCGGGGAGAGGGCGGCGAGGCGGCCGGCTAGACGAGGACGCGCTCCTCGCCCGCGTAGATGTTCATGTCCGCCCCGCGCAGGAACCCCACCAGCGTGAGTCCCGACTCCAGCGCCAGGTCCACCGCGAGGGAGGACGGGGCCGATACGGCGGCCAGCACCGGGATGCCCGCCATGACGGCCTTCTGCGCCAGTTCGAAGGAGGCCCGGCCCGACACCAGCAGGACCGCCCCGGTCAGCGGCAGCCCGCCGCCCTGGAGCGCTCGGCCGATCACCTTGTCGACCGCGTTGTGCCGCCCCACGTCCTCCCGTACGTCCAGCAGCTCGCCCTCCGCCGAGAACAGTCCGGCCGCGTGCAGCCCGCCCGTCCGGTCGAAGACCTTCTGGGCAGCGCGCAGCCGGTCGGGGAGCGTGCCGAGGAGCTCCGCGCGGATGCGTACGGGGTCGGCGGCCGCGGCCCCCGGGAAGCGGGTCGCCGTACGGACCGCGTCCAGGCTGGCCTTTCCGCACAGACCGCAGGAGGAGGTGGTGTAGACGTTCCGCTCCAGGGTGATGTCCGGCACGGGCACCCCAGCGGCCAGCTGCACGTTGACGACGTTGTAGGTGTTGACGCCGTCCTCGTCCGCGCCCTCGCAGTAGGTGACCGCCCGCACGTCCGAGGCGGCCCCGAGGACCCCCTCGCTCACCAGGAAGCCCACCGCCAGCGCGAAATCGTCGCCCGGGGTGCGCATCGTGATCGCCAGCGGTTTGCCGTTCAGCCGTATCTCCAGCGGCTCCTCGGCCACCAGTGTGTCCGGCCGGCTTCCGGCGACGCCGTTCCGGATCCGGACGACACGGCGGCGCTCGGTGACCCGTCCCATGGTGATCAGCCCACCCCTTCTGTTCCCGAATCCATCCGACAAGGTCATTCTCCCGGTTCCGCTTCCCGCGCGGCTCCCGGCAGCAAGATCCTCGGGAATCTCCAAATTCCAGTGCAGGAATCCTGTCGGGTCACGCGCCCCCGTACCCACCAGTAGCAGGCAAAGCTGGGTGATCCTGACTTCCGTACGAGGGGGGACCCCGCCCATGACCGGTTCACGCGTGGTGGCGCTAGGGCACTACCAGCCCGCGAGAGTGCTCACCAACGAGGACCTCGCGGCCATGGTCGACACCACCGACGAGTGGATCCGGTCCCGGGTCGGCATCACGACCCGCCACGTCGCCGGCCCCGAGGAGCCGGTCGACGAGCTGGCCTACCAGGCGGCGGGCAAGGCCCTCGCGAGCGCCGGCCTGACCCCCGACGACATCGACCTGGTCCTGGTCGCGACCTCCACCGCGATCGACCGCTCGCCCAACATGGCCGCGCGCGTCGCCGCCAAGCTGGGCATGCGCGGCGGCCCCGCGGTCATGGACCTCAACGTGGTCTGCTCGGGCTTCACGCACGCCCTGGCCACCGCCGACCACGCGATCCGGGCCGGCTCCGCCACCCGTGCCCTGGTCATCGGCTCCGACAAGATGACCGAGATCACCGACTGGTCGGACCGCACCACCTGCGTGCTCACCGGTGACGGTGCGGGCGCGGCCGTCGTCGAGGCCTGCGCGGAGCCGGGCATCGGCCCGGTGCTGTGGGGTTCGGTGCCCGAGATGGGCCACGCGGTCCGGATCGAGGGGTCGCCGCCGGTCTTCGCACAGGAAGGCCAGTCCGTCTACCGCTGGACGACCAGCCAGCTCCCGCCGCTCGCCCGCAAGGTGTGCGAGCGGGCCGGGGTCGCCCCGGAGGATCTCGCCGCGGTGGTCCTGCACCAGGCGAACCTGCGGATCATCGAGCCGCTCGCGCAGAAGATCGGGGCCGTCAACGCCGTGGTCGCCCGCGATGTGGTCACCTCCGGCAACACCTCGGCCGCCAGCATCCCGATGGCCCTGTCCAAGCTGGTCGAGCGCGGCGAGGTCCCCTCCGGGGCCCCGGTCCTCCTCTTCGGCTTCGGCGGGAACCTCTCGTACGCCGGCCAGGTCATCCGCTGCCCCTGAGCCGCATCGTCAGGTCCACCCACCGCCGCGAGACGAATCGTCTCGCGGCGGAGTGCTGGGTATGACTGCAGGTCAGCGCGGCGTGGCGGACAGCCGCCCGCGGAATATGTGGTCGGATCCCCGCCGATCCTTTGCTATTGTTGTCCATGTCGCCGCGGGAAACCGGGGCCGATCACCTGGTCCGGGTGGCGGAATGGCAGACGCGCTAGCTTGAGGTGCTAGTGCCCTTTATCGGGCGTGGGGGTTCAAGTCCCCCCTCGGACACCAGCAGGAACCCCACTTCGGTGGGGTTCTTTTGCGTTGCGGCCCCGGCCCGGCCCCACCCCCTCCCCGGCTCTCCGCCCCGACCCCCTCACGTACGCAGGACCACCAGGCCGTCCGGGGTGGCGAGGCTGCCCGGGGCGACCTCGGTGAAGGTGTGCGGGAGGGACAGGCGGGGGTGGCCGGTGCACGGGGCGGCCTCGAAGAGGTAGACGGCCGCGGACGAGGTGTCGCTGACCAGGTGGGGCCCATCGGGCACGGTGCCGATGCCGATGCCGGTGAGCGGGGTGCGGAAGAGGCGCCGCAGGTGGCGCAGGGTCTCCGGGGTGGCCGGGGCCCCCGCCGGCCGGTGCTGCGGCTGCTGGTCACGGGGCGGGGCGGCCTCGTCGGCAAAGGGGTCCGCCGGGGTCGCGGCGGCCGGGGCGTCGGGGGGCATGGCGCCGCTCAGCAGAAGGGCGAGGAGCACCGGGACGGCCTTGCGGCGCAGTGCCCCGGTCGCCGAGGGCAGGCGGTGGGCGTGGCCGGCCGGCAGCGACAGCGCCAGGCTCCCCGCAGCGTCGCCGGTGGCGATCGGGACCGCCGCGCAGACCACCCCGGGGGCGTACTCGCGCAGGTCGAAGACGGGCGCGCCCGGGGCCACCGCGTCCAGGGCGCTGAACAGGGCACGGCTGTCGGTGATGGTCTGCGGGGTCAGCCGCGTGGGGCGGTGGCGGGCCACGTGGTCGGCGCGGCGGTCGTGGTCGAGCTGGGTCAGCAGGCACTTGCCGACGGCGCTGGCGTGCGCGGCGGCCCGGAAGTCCACCCACTCGCGCACGGGAGGCGCACCGGGCCCGTCGGCCATCTGCGTGATCCGGACCTCGCCCTCGGCGTACCGGCTCAGGTAGACCGCCGCCCCCGCGCTGTCCCGCGCCAGCGCCAGGGTGCGCTGGAGCTGGCCCGCCAGACCGCTGCCGCCCGGAGCGGCGAGCCGGTCGAGGGCCGGGCCGGACGCGAACACCCCGGCGCCCGGGCGGTACGCGTACTCCTCCTCGCACAACATCACCAGCAGGGCCCCGAGTTCCGCGGGTGCGAGGCCGGACTCCCGACCCAGCTGGCGGGCCCCCACCCCCAGCGGGTGCCGTTCCAGGACCCGTACGACGGCCAACGCGCGGTGGGCCTCCGCCAGGGCCCCGCCGGTCCCGGCCCCGACCACGGTCCCGCGGGCCGCCGCCGTCAGCGCGGGGTGGCGCAGCGGACCGGCGGCCGGCCGGGGCGGAGCCGCCGGCGCAGCGGCCGGCGGCAGGGGCAGGAACGCGGCCAGCACCCCGGGCAGCCCGGGCCTCGGCAAGGGAACCGGGCCCAGGTCGGGATCGTCGAGCTGGTCCACGTAGCGCAGGACGGCCGCCTGCGCACACAGCCGGACCTCCCGCAGGTCACGGCGGCCGCTCGGGCGGAAGCCGCGCCGGCCCAGCTCACGGGCCCAGTGCCCGGCGTCGTGGTGCTCGCCGCGCCGGGAGTGGTCGAGGAAGAGGCAGTAGGCCGCCGAGGCGGTCCCCGGGCTGCCGGAACCGGCGGCGAACTGCCACCAGAACCGGGCGCCCTCACGCAGCCCGGCCAGGTGCAGGAGGCAACCGAAGACGACCGCGCCGGCCAGGTCGGTGTGGGCGTGCGCGACGAACGAGCCGAGCTGCGTCCTGGCCTCGGGCGCGCACACCGAGGCCAGACAGGCGGCCTTCAGGTCGCGCCGGGCCGGTTCCGCGTCGAGCGGGCGGTCCCGGGCGGGGTCGCTCCAGCCGTGGGAGCGGCGGCGGGTGCGGGTCACGGCGCCGGGGGCGTGCGGAGCGCGCAGCAGGCGGGCCTCGGCGGCGCCGAGGTCGTAGTGCGGGTAGCGGTCGCGGACGCCCGCCCGCGCCAGGAACTCGGCGAGGGAGCGGGGGGCGCCTTCTGCACCCCGTGGCCCGTGCCGGTCGCGGCCGCTCATGATTCCGCGGGGGCGTCGAGCAGCCGGGAGAGCCGCCGGTGCGCCTGGCCCAGGTACGAGCCGACCGTGCCCTCGTCGACGCCCATCACGGCGGCGGCCTCGCCGGGGGAGCAGCGCAGCCCGTACCGCAGCAGCACGGCGTCGCGCTGCCGCTCGGCGAGGCGGGAGACGGCGGAGTAGAAGCGGATGGTGTCGGCCAGCACCTCGTACTGGTCCGTGTGGGCCCCCTTGAGCGCGGCCTCGAAGGCGCTGATGTCCATCGGCTCGGGCCGCTGCTGCCAGGGGGCGCGGCGGCGCTGCCCTTCGACGATGCAGTGCTTGAGGACGGTCCAGGCGTAGGCGTCGAGCCGGTCCATGTGGAGCATCCGGAGCCACTCGTTCATGATCGAGTCGAAGGCGGCGTCCACCGTCGCCTCGGCCGCCGCGTCGGAGCCCAGGTGCAGGTAGGTGAAGCGCATGTACGCAGGCCGTCTGTCGGCGTGGAAGGCCCAGTACGACAGGCGCGCCGCCGCGTCCCACTGGCTCATGGGTGTCGGCCGTCGGCGCCGGCTCGGCAGTCCCACGGCCCCACCGGACTCCTCGGGTCCGCCATCGCTCACCGTTCCACCTCATCCCCTGTGCGGCCCAGGGAATCAGCGCGGGCGCACCGAGGGGGCGCAGAGAAGAAACCTGGAAATATTACGTTCGGTGATGATCGGTCGGTGATCGATGTAGATCGAGCAGGGCATCAGCCAGCGCATATGCATATGCCGGTCGACCATGGCGGTGCACGGGGTGTGACCATCCCAGGATTCACTCGTTTGCCGGAGGCGTGAGCACCTCACCGCGCTTCCGCTCCACCGCCCTCGAACAGGCCGAGGCGGTCCCGCCGCGGCGGACCAGGTGGCCACCGCCCGCGCGAGCAGCGCCCGGTCGGAGGTGTGCGTGCCCGCCCCGTGGATCGCCGCTGCGGGCACCCGTGACCTGCTCCGGGCCGGGGAGGACACCAGGCCGCCGGCCGTCGCCGCCGACGGGGTGACCGCACCCGTGGAGGTGCCCGCCGCCACGGGGGCCTGCGCGGCGTGGCCGGCCCTGGAGGTCACCTCCTCGGCCCGCATCGTGGAGGCACACGCCTTCGTCCTCACCGACCTGGGCGCGCTGACCCCCGTACACCTCACCCACACCCCGCTGCCGGACGGGCCGGGCGCCGTCCCCGCGCGGCAGCCGCGCGAGGCCACCGGGGCGGCCGCCCGGGCCGCCTGGGCGCCCACCGCCTGCCGGCTGCGGGAGATGGGCGGCGACGCGGTCCGCGCCGTCAACATCTGGGAGTTCGCCGCCTCGGACCTGCCCGACGGCGGCGGCCGTGCCGTGTGGTCCTGCACCCGGGCCTCCGGCTGGGCCGGGACCGGCGACGTGCTCGTGCGGCTCGGTCCGGCGGCCGGGCCGCCCCAGGACGTGACCCGGGCCCGCGCCACGGCGGCCTGCGGGCGCTTCGGCCGGCACGTGCTCGCGGGCACCCGGTGGCGGTCGCCGGCCGGCCGCTGGTACCTGCTGGCCGCCGGCAGTCGGGAGGTGGCCGGGATCACCGCGACCGGAGCCGTCCGTGCCCGGGCGGAGGGCCGGACCCTGAGCGCGCCCGCCGGACCGGAGGGAGCAGCGGTCTCGCTGACCGCGCGGCTCGCGGGCGGCGCCGCCGTCACCGCACTCGACGACCGGGGCGGCGGCCGCGACTGACGGGTCGGCGGCACGTCCCACCGGCTGTAACATTGGCCCATTGCGAGGGCCGTGACGGAGAGGTCACTGCCCTCGCTTTCGCGTATGTCCACCCAGTGAAAAAGCGGGACGTCGCCTTTGGGCGGTTCGATACGATGAACCGCATCATCGCCCTGCAGGCCACGTGGTACCGCATATATGAAATGGAGCATCCGAGGATGGCTCGACACCTGATCACCAGCGCGCTTCCCTACATCAACGGGATCAAGCACCTGGGCAACATGGTCGGGTCGATGCTTCCGGCGGATGTGTACTCCCGGTACCTCCGCCAGCGCGGCCACGACGTCCTCTACATCTGCGCCACCGACGAGCACGGCACCCCCGCCGAACTCGCCGCCAAGGCAGCCGGTCTCTCGGTCGCCGAGTTCTGCGCGCAGGCCCACGACGCCCAGAAGGCGGTCTACGACGGCTTCGCGCTGTCCTTCGACTACTTCGGCCGCAGCTCCTCGGAGCAGAACCGCGAGATCACCCAGCACTTCGCCCGCCAGCTCGAGAAGAACGGCTTCATCGAGGAGCGCGCGATCCGGCAGGTGTACTCGCCGGTCGACGGCCGCTTCCTCCCGGACCGCTACGTCGAAGGCACCTGCCCGCACTGCGGCTACGACAAGGCCCGCGGCGACCAGTGCGAGAACTGCACCCGCGTCCTCGACCCCACGGACCTGATCGAGCCCCGCTCGGCCATCTCCGGCTCCACCGAGCTGGAGGTCCGCGAGACCAAGCACCTCTTCCTCCTCCAGTCCAAGCTCCAGGTCGAGGTCGAGGCCTGGGTCGCGCAGCACGAGGAGGAGTGGCCGCAGCTGGCGTCCTCCATCGCCCGCAAGTGGCTGACCGAGGGCCTGCACGACCGCGCCATCACCCGCGACCTGGACTGGGGCGTCCCGGTCCCGGCCGACACCTGGCCCGAGCTGGCGGCCGAGGGGAAGGTCTTCTACGTCTGGTTCGACGCGCCGATCGAGTACATCGGTGCGACGAAGGAGTGGTCGGACCTGGACCCGGCGAACCGCGACTACAAGTCCTGGTGGTACCAGGCCGAGGACGTCCGGTACACGGAGTTCATGGCCAAGGACAACGTCCCCTTCCACACCGTGATGTTCCCCGCCACCGAGCTCGGCGTCCGCGAGCCGTGGAAGATGGTCGACTACGTCAAGGCCTTCAACTGGCTGACGTACTACGGCGGAAAGTTCTCCACCTCGCAGAAGCGCGGCGTCTTCACCGACCAGGCGCTGGAGATCCTCCCGGCCGACTACTGGCGCTACTTCCTCATCGCCAACGCGCCCGAGTCCGACGACTCCTCCTTCACGTGGGAGCACTTCACCGCCACGGTCAACAAGGACCTCGCCGACACCCTCGGCAACTTCGTCAACCGCGTGCTGTCGTTCTCCCGCAAGCGCTTCGGCGACGAGGTCCCGGCGGGCAACCCGGCCGGAGGGGCCGAGGCCAAGCTGGGCGAGCAGATCGCCGAGCTGCTGGCCGAGTACGAGGGCCACATGGACGACCTCCAGTACCGCAAGGCCGCGGCCGCGCTGCGCGCCCTGTGGTCGGCCGGAAACTCCTACCTGGAGGAGAAGGCCCCCTGGCTGGAGATCAAGACCGACCCGGAGGGCGCAGCCCTCACCCTGCGCACCGCGATGAACCTCATCCACCTCTACTCGGTGGTCTCCGAGCCCCTCATCCCGGCCTCGGCGCGCGCCATGCGCTCCGCGTTCACGCTCGCGGGCGACACGGCGACGTGGGTGACCCCGGAGCAGGCCAAGGCGCTCGACTCGGTTCCCGCCGGGACGCCGTTCACCGTGCCGCCGGTGCTCTTCGCGAAGATCACCGAAGAGGACCTGGAGTCGTACCGGGAGCGCTTCGGCGGTTCCCCCGAAGCCGCCTGAGGCGGCAGCCCGCCCGTAGCGGGCGTCCGTCGAGCGCATGAGGGGTGCGACCCACCGGGGTCGCGCCCCTCACGCGTACCCGTCGGCCCTCACGCACACGCCTCCCGTACGTGGTTGCGGCCGGCGTTCCCGTACGCGGCTCCCGCAGGCCGTTCCCGTACGTGCCTCCCGTACGTGCCTCCCGTACGTGCCTCCCGTACGTGCCTCCCGTACGTGCCTCCCGTACGGGTAGGGAAAACCCCACCGTGAAGAGTCCGCCTGGGCGTGCAGACCCGCCGGGGGGTGCGCGGCTGGAATGGCCGCATGACCCCTTCGCGCACCGTTCACCGGAGCCTCGGCTGGCTGCTCGCCGCCGCCTGGGCCCTGTCCTTCCCGCTGTTCTCCGCGCTGGAACCGCACCGGCTCTGGGGCTGGTGCGCGGCCGCAGGGTACCTGGCCGCGGCCGTGGCGACCCGCTTCGGCCGCCGCGGGGCGCTCGCCGCCGCCCTGCTGGGGGCCGTCGTACTACCCCTGGTCTGGCTCGTGCTCACCGGGCAGGGCCAGTCGGAGGTGACGGTCATCGAGCGGTCGGGGCGACTCCTGCTGGAGTCCGGCCGGCCGTACGTGGACCAGCCCGCGCGCGTCGAGGAGTACACCCCCTACCTCCCGGGCATGGCCCTGCTCGGCATCCCGAGGGCGCTGCTCGGCGGCGACGGCGGTAGCTGGCCGGTGCGGCTGCTCGGCGACGCCCGGATCTGGTGCGCGGCGGTCCTGTTCGGGTGCCTGTGGGCGGCCCGGCGGGTGCTGGGAGGCGCCCGGCCCGTGCTGCCGGCCGTCCTGGTGGCCTCCCCGGTGGTGGCCCTGCCGCTGGCGGTGAGCGGGGTGGACCTGCCGCTGGCCGGGCTGTGCTGCCTGGCGCTGGCGGCTGCCGCGGGTGGCCGGCCGGCCCTGGCCGGAGCGGCGCTGGCCGGTGCGTGCGCGCTCAAGTGGACGGCGCTGCCCGCCGTGGCGGTGGCGGTGGCGCTGCTCGCGGCCTGCCGGGGCGGGCGGGCGGCGGGTCGCTGCGCGCTGGTGGCGGCGGCCGGTACGGTCCTGCTGGTGCTGCCCGGAGCGCTGCTCCAGCCGGGCGAACTGTGGCGGCAGGTCTTCGCCTTCCCGACCGGGCGGGCGGAGGTCGCGACCCCGGCGAGCAGTCCGCTGCCGGGGCGGCTGCTGGCCGAACTGGGCGACTGGGGCTGGTATCTGACGGCAGGTCTGTTCGTCCTGGGCGGCCTGGTCGTGGCGCTCTCGCTGCTGGTGCGGCCGCCGCGCTCGCTGGTGGCGGCGGCCGACCGCCTCGCCCTCGGCCTCACCCTGGCCTTCCTGCTGGCCCCCGCCGGCCGCTTCGGCTACCTGGCGCTGCCGCTGCTGCTGGCGGTCTGGGCCCGCTCGGCGGCCGTACCGGGAGCCTCGCGCATCGTGACGGGCTCCTTCCGGACCCTCCGCACCCGGCGGGCGGACGGACCGGGGGACGGGCCGGCGGAAGGACCGGCGGAAGGGCGGGATACGCGTTCCGCCTGACAGGCCCCGGCCGCCGGACGGTTCGACCACCTTGCTCCCGTGGACCAGCTGACCGCCGAAGACCCGCGCCGCAGAGGACCGTACCGACTGATCGCCCGGCTGGGGGCGGGCGGCATGGGCCTGGTCCATCTGGGCCGCTCCGAGGGCGGCCGTACCGTGGCCGTGAAGGTGGTGCAGGCCGAGTTCGCCGGGAACCCGGACTTCCGCAGGCGTTTCGCCCGTGAAGTGGCCGCCGCGCGGCGGGTGGGCGGGAGCTGGACGGCGGCCGTGCTCGACGCCGACACCGAAGCCGCGGTCCCCTGGGTCGCGACCCAGTACATTCCCGGACCCGACCTGCACACCTCGGTAGCCGAGGACTTCGGCCCGCTGCCGGAACGCTCGGTCCGGACCCTCGCCAACCGTCTCGCCCTCGCCCCGCGGGCCGTGCACGGGGCGGGCCTGATCCACCGCGACCTCAAACCGTCCAACGTCCTCGTCACCGTCGACGGCCCCCGCGTCATCGACTTCGGCCTCGCGCGGGCCATGGACAGCCTGACCGGGGACAGTCCGCACACCCGGACGGGCATGCTGATCGGCTCCGCCGGCTTCATGTCGCCGGAGCAGGTCCGCGGTCGCGAACTCACCTCCGCCAGCGACGTCTTCTGCCTGGGCGCCGTCCTCGTCCACGCCGCCACCGGGCGCCTCCTGTTCGGCGCCGCGGAAACCGGCCTGAACGCCCACCTCTTCCGGGTCGCCGAGGAGGAGGCCGACCTGACCGGCGTACCGGAGTCCCTCGTCGACCTCGTCCGCGCCTGCCTGGACAAGGACCCGGCCAAGCGGCCCCCCCCGAGGAGGTGGCCGCCCGCACGGCGGAGGACCAGGCCGGGGAATGGCTGCCCGGCACCGTCCTGGCCCAACTCGGCCGCCACGCCGCACAGCTGCTGGACTACGCCCCCGCGGCCGCCCCGGACGCCCCGCCGCCGAGCAGGACCCGCGCATCCCCTCCGCGCGGCAGCAGCCGCTGCCCCCGCCGCCCGCGTACGCGCCCGCGGCACGGGGCCACTCCGGCCCGGTGCAGGGATTCGGGCCGCCGGCCTTCCCGCCGCCGTTCCCGGCCTCCTTCCAGGACCGGGCCGCCCCGCGCCCCAGGCGCTGGTGGGGCCTGCTCGTGATCGCCCTGACCCAGCTGCTGGTGCTGCCCGAAGCGTCGGCCTTCGACCGGGCGCTGCCCACCCTCCAAGCCGACCTCGGCCTCCACGCGGCCGCCCTGAACCCCGTCACGAGCACCTACGTGCTCGCCTTCGGCGCCCTGCTGCTGCCCGGCGGACACCTCGCGGATCTCGCCGGAGCACGGAAGATACTGCTCCTGGGCCTGGCCGGCTTCGCGGCGGCCTCCGCGCTCGGCGGTTCGGCGGGCGACCCCACCCTGCTGATCGCGGCCCGCGCCCTGCAGGGCGCCTGCGCCGCCCTGCTGACACCGGCAGCGCTGTCCCTGGTGCTGACGGGCTTCACCGACCCGAAGGCGCGCCGCCGGGCCTTCGGGATCTACGCCGCGATCGCCGCGGGCGGCGGCGCGTTCGGGCTCTTCACGGGCGGCTGGCTCCTGGAGGCGCTGAACTGGCGCGCGTCCCAGTACGCCGCCGTCCCCCTCGCCCTGATCGCGGTGATCGGCGTGCGCGCCCTGCTGCCCGGCCTCCCGGGCCGCACCGGCGCCCGCTTCGACGGACCCGGCGTGCTGCTCGGCTCCGCGGGGCTCCTCGCCCTCACCTACGGCCTGGGCGACGCCGAGTCGGCCGGCTGGGCCACCCCGGTGACCCTGCTCCCGGTCGTGGGCGGCGCCCTGCTGCTCGGTGCCTTCCTGCTGCGGCCGGCCACCGCGCCCGGCCCGCTCCTCGCGCCGTCCGTCCTGCGGGACCGCAGCGGCCTCGGCGCCGTCCTCACCCTGGTCGTGCCCGGCTTCGCCGTGCTCGCCCTCCTCCCGGCCACGGGCTCCTTCGTGCAGCAGGTCCTCGGCCACGCCCCGTTCGAGGCCGGGCTGGCCCACCTGCCCCTGGCGGCGGCGGCCGTGATCGCCTCCACCCAGGTCTCCGCCCGCCTGCTGGGCCGCGTCGCTCCCCGCGTCCTGATCGTGGCGGGCCTGGCCGTCACCGCCCTCGGCCTCGCCCTGCTGACCGGCATGACGACCGGCGACTCGTACACCGCCGACGGGCTTCCCGGCATGCTCCTCGCGGGTTTCGGCCTGGGTCTGGCCTTGATGCCGCTCCTCGCCACCGCGACCGCCGGGGTCGCCGCGCCGCACGCGGGCGGGGCCTCGAGGGCCGTCGCCACGGCCCAGCACGTCGGCCAGGCGATCCGCGGGGCGGTGCTCGGCACCGTCGTCATCGGCCGGCTGCGCGACGTCCCGCACCTGCCCGAGGGGCTCGCCGGGCAGCTGATGGACGCCTACACCACCATGCTCTGGATCGCCGTCGGCGTGCTGCTGCTCGCCGCCCTGGGCGCCGGCCTCCTGGTCACGCGCAGGGCGTCCGGCGCCGAGGCGCCCGCGGTGCCCGCGCACCGGTGGTGAACCCTGCCGGGGGCAGCGTTCAGGCCTGCTGTCCCGACAGGTGGGCGAGGACCGCGAGGACCCGGCGGTTGCCCTCCGTGGCGTCCAGGTCGAGCTTCGTGAAGATGCTGGACGCGTGCTTGACGACCGCCGCCTCGGTGATGAACAGCCGGCCCGCCAGGGCCTGGTTGTTGTACCCCTCGGCCATCAGCGCCAGTACCTCCCGCTCGCGCGGGGTCAGCCGGGCGAGCGGCCGGTCGGTGCTGCGGCGGCTGAGCAGGACCCGGACCACCTCGGGGTCGATCACCGTCTGGCCGGCCGCGACCCGTTCGAGGGCGTCGAGGAACTCGGCCACCTCGCCGACCCGGTCCTTGAGCAGATAGCCCAGCCCGGCCGCCGACGCCCCCGTGAGCAGCTGCGTCGCGTAGGCGGTGGCCACGTACTGCGAGAGGACGAGGACCGGCAGCGAGGCGTCCCGGGAGCGGAGTTCGAGCGCGGCCCGCAGCCCTTCGTCCCGCAGGCCCGGCGGCATCCGGACGTCGGTGACGACGGCGTCCGGCCGTTCCGCTGCCACGGCCCGCACCAGCTCCTCGGCGTCGCCGACGGCAGCCAGGACCCGGTGACCACCGCGCGTGAGCAGTTCCGTCAGCCCCGCGCGCAACAGTACGGAGTCCTCCGCGAGGATCAGCCGGAGCACGGTACCTCCGCCCTGAGTTCGGTCGGTCCGCCGACCGGACTGGACACCACCAGTCGGCCCCTCAGCATCGCCACCCTGTCCGCCAGTCCCGTCAGGCCCGCCCCCGCCGCGGGATCGGCCCCGCCGCGGCCGTCGTCGGTGACGCGGAGGGTGAGCCGCCCGCCCTCGACCCTGCCGACGACGGCGACGTGCGAGGCGCCGCTGTGCTTGGCGGCGTTCGCCAGCGCCTCGGCGACGGTGAAGTACGCCGTCACCTCAACCGGTTGGGGAAGGCGCGGCACATCCAGGTCCACGGACACCGGCACCGGATGGCGCAGGGCCACCTCGGCCACCGCCGCCGCCAGCCCGTGGTCGGTCAGGACCTGCGGGTGGATCCCCCGTACGAGGTCCCGCAGTTGCTCCAGCGCCACCCTCGCCTCGCCGCGGCCCCGGCTCACTAGCGCGGCGGCGTCGCCGGCCTGCGGGACCTTGCGCAGTTCCAGCTCGGCGAGCCCGAGGGTCATGCTGAGCGCGACCAGCTGCTGCTGCGCGCCGTCGTGCAGGTCCCTTTCGATGCGCCGCCGTTCGGCTTCGAAGGCGTCGACGAGGCGGACCCGGGAGCGGGTGAGCTCCATTACCCGGTCGTCCTCCTCGCGCGGCCCGAGCAGCAGCCGGGCGGTCTTCACCTGGGCCCCGGCGAGCAGGGCGCCCGTGTACGCCGCCACCGCGAGCGTGACCAGTCCCGCGGCGGTGCCGCCCAGGGCCTCCAGCGGGCCGGAGACCGGCCGGCCGGGGATCAGCATCACCGTGTCCGGGGCGATGGCCCAGACGGTGACCGGGGTGGCGACGAGGATCAGGGCGAACGCCATCAGGAGGACGACCCCCAGCCCGGCCGCTCCGAAGACCGGCCCCAGCAGGGCCGCGTAGCCGAGCTCGCGCCAGGTGGCGCGCTCCCGCAGCCGCGTCCGCAGCCACGCGGCGGGCCCGGCTCCGGCCAGCGACGCGTGCGGGTCCGGCACACGGCCGGGCTCCACCCACCGCAGCCGCCGCCGCTCCAGCGCCCCGAGGGGCACCGCGCCCGCGACGGCGCCGAGCAGGAGCAGCAGCCCGACCCCGGCCACCGCCAGCAGCACCCCGAGGCCGACGAGCAGGGCCAGCACGATCAGGGCGGCGTACCCGACGAGGAACCCGCTCCCGAGGTACGCCCAGCACCGCCACGGCCACCAGGAGCCCAGGAAGCGCAGCGGTCGCCGCAGCACCGCCCAGACGGCGACGGGCGGTTCGCGGCCCGGCTCGGCAAGGACGACGGCATCGGACATGCGGACCAGCCTATGTGACCCCGCGACAGTCGGCGGAGCGTCACATCAGGGCGCCCAGGGCCAGGAATCCGCAGACGTCCTGCACGCCGAAGAGCAGGACCTCCGCCTCCGGGGCGGCCCTGGGCAGGCCGTTCACCAGCGGGATCGAGCCGCCCGTCGCGACGTACGAGGCCTCCGTGCCCCAGGCCTCCTCGAGTGCGGTGGCGGCGCGGTCCGCCGGTCCGCCTGTGCGGGCTTCGAAGCCGGGGCCGGTGTCCCCCGGGGACGAGCAGGTCGCGGGCCTGCTGGACGGGCTCGGGCGGATGGCCGGCGGAGGCGGCCGAGGGGATGGCCGCCAGCCGTTCCGGATCCGCCTGCAAGCCCTCCATCAGGGCGTCCGCCCCGGATTCCGGCCTGTCCGGGCTGCCCGTGGCGTGGCGGACCGGGCCGGACGAGTGGATCATAGTGAAGCCGGCACAAGCGATAGACATGCACTCCCGTGCGTGATCTCCAGGGAGGTCTCGATGGACGTCCTCGTGCTGATCGGCCGCCTGCTCTTCGTGGCCCTGTTCGCGGCCTCCGGCGTCGCCCACGTGACCCGGACCCGGCAGATGGCGGGCTACACCGCATCCCGCGGGGTGCCCATGGCGGTACCCGCGACCTTCGTCAGCGGTCTGGTCATGCTGGCGGGCTCGGTGAGCATGGCCTTCGGAATCTGGGCCGATCTCGGTGCGCTGGCCCTCGCGGCCTTCTGCTTCGCCGCGGCCCTGCTGATGCACCCCTTCTGGAAGGAGAGCGATCCGCAGGCCCGCATGATGGAGCAGACCCAGTTCTCCAAGGACCTGGCGCTGGGCGGCGCCGCCCTCGTGATGTTCGCGTTCTTCGCCTACGCCGGCCACGACCTCGGCCTCATGGTCACCGGCCCGGCCCTCTCGGTCGACTGAGCCACCGCCGTAAAATCATGGGTATGAACCAGAACGGCCCCCGTGCGGAACTCGGCGACTTCCTGCGGTCCCGGCGGGCGCGGATCCGGCCCGAGGAAGCGGGACTGCGCTCCTACGGAGGCCGCCGCCGGGTGCCGGGCTTGCGCCGGGAGGAACTGGCGCAGCTCGCCGGGGTGAGCGTCGACTACTACACGCGCTTCGAACAGGGCCGGGCAGAGAACGCGTCCGACGCCGTCCTGGGCGCCGTCGCCGCCGCCCTGCGCCTCGATCCGGCCGAGACCGCCCACCTCGCCCGGCTGGCGCGTACGGCGGGACGCGGGGGCGCGGGCGCCGGCGCGCCCGCGGGCGGTGAGGCCGCGTCCGAGCAGGCCCAGGAGGTCCGGCCGGGGCTGCTCAGGCTGCTGGATTCGATGCCGGGGACGCCCGCCTTCGTCATCGGCCGGCGCACCGACATCCTGGCCTGGAACCCGCTGTTCGCCACCCTCGTCACCGACTTCGGCGCGCTCCCCGCCGAGCGCCGCAACAAGGCCTGGCTGCTCTTCCTCGACCCGCAGGTGCGCGGACGGTTCGTCAACTGGGAACGCAAGGCCCAGGACCTCGTCGCCTACCTCCGCTTCGACCACGGACGGCACCCGCACGATCCGCGGTTCGCCGCGCTCATCGCGGAACTGACCGACCGCAGCCCCGAATTCGCCCGGCTGTGGGCGGCCCAGGAGGTGCGGGAGAAGACCCACGGCGGCTACCACCTGCGCCACCCCCTGGTCGGCGAGTTCACCCTCGCCTACGAGAGCCTGGACCTGCCGGACGACCCCGACCAGAGCCTGATCACCTACACCGCGGAAGCCGGCTCGCCCTCCGAGGCGGCGCTGCGGATCCTGGCGGCGGAAGCGGGGCGGACCGGCGGGCGGGCCGCCGGACAGCGCGGTGGACAGGGCCGCGGAGGGCGCAGCGGCCGGGACGGGGATCAGGACGCCGGGAGCACGGCACGCACCGACAGACTCTCGTAGCCCGGGATCGGCACCCCCGGGCCGGGCACCGCCGTCCACACCCCGCCCGCCGCTCCCGGTCCCGTCCTGGTCCAGCGCTCGGGGTCCGTCAGTACCTCCGGGGTGGGACGGGCGCCGCCCACCACCACCCCGGCACGGGGCACCCGCACCACGGGGCCGCGGGCCAGGACGTCGCTCAGCAGCCGGTGCGCCACGGGGTGCGCGGCGGTCCGGACAGGCCGCTCCCCACGCTCCGACTCCGCCATCGGGGGCAGGCTGGTGCCGCCGATGGCCTGAAGTGAACCCTGCGAGAGGGATCTTGACCTGTCTGCCGCGTATCGAAGCGGGGCCGTGATCGTTTTTTCAGCCGTAACCCCTGCAAGTGTTGCGGAATCGGGAGGACGCGCGGTGACCGCTTGGCAGTACTTCGCCGGTGCGGGCCTGGTGGCGGCGCTCTGCCCGCTGCACGGCCACGTGGCGGTCGCGGGCGACGGCAACGGCCGGGGAGCCCGGATCGACGTGTGCGTTCCGGCCGGGCAGCCGGGGCCGCCCTCCGTACGCCCTTCCGCACGGCCCTCGCTCCCGGCCGTCCTGCCCGGGACCGGCCGGCCGACCGTCCACCACCCGGGGCGGTCCCCGCGGCCCGCCGGGCGGCCGGAGCGGCCCGCGCCGGCCGCGGACCCCGCGGCCGGGCCGGTGGCTGAGGACCCGAAGCCGCCGGAGCCCGCCGCCCCGGGGCCGGCGGCCGGCCCGGAGCCCGCCCCGGCCGACACCGCCGGCCCGCCCCGTCCCAGGGCCGCCGCCGCGCCCGCGAGCGCCTTCCACGTGCGCCCGTACCGCTCGGCCGCCCTGCAGCGGCGCGGCCCGGACGGCATGTCCACCGTGATGCTCATGGTGGTCGTCACCACCCCGGCCGTACTCGCGGCCGCCGCACTGCGGCCGCGCTCCAAGAGCCGCGGCTGATCCCGCGCACCCCACCACCGATCCACACCGGGAGAATCCACGTGTCCGAATGGCTGGTCCTGGCCATCGCCATGGCGCTCGTCTGCGCCCTCGTCCTCACCATCACCACGATCCGGCACCGCCGGGCCGCCGATGACGAGGACACCAGCGAAACCCCCGACGTCATCGAGTACATGACGATGATGGTGGGGGTGGTCTACGCGATCGTGCTCGGCCTGGCCATCGCGGGGGTCTGGGAGGCGCGCGGCGCCGCCGAGGACAGCGTGCGCCGCGAGGCCCAGGCGCTGTACGAGGTCACGCAGCGCGCCGACGTCTACCCGGCCGCCGTGCGCGACCGGATCCGCGGCGAGGTGGACGCGTACGTCTCCCACACCGTCGCGGTGGACTGGCCGCTGATGACCTCCGGCGAGAGCGCCTCCGCCGAGGGTGCCCAGCTGCTCGGCAAGCTGCGCAGCGACGTCACCCACCAGAGCCCCGCCACGGAGCTGCAGGCGCAGGCCTACCAGCCGCTCCTGGACCACATCGCCGCCGCCGACGACGCACGGCACTCGCGGACGCAGAGTTCGGAGTCCACGCTGCCGAGCGTGGTGTGGTTCGGGCTGCTGGTCGGCGGGGTGGTCACCGTCGGGTTGATCTTCACCTTGCAGATCCGCCGTTCCGGGCGGGAGCTGCTGCTGGCCGGGCTGTTCAGCGCGCTGATCGTGTTCCTGCTGTTCATGGTGTGGAGCTTCGACGCACCGTACGGACGGGACGGGATCGATTCGGCCGCGCCGTTCCAGGACCTGTTCCCGGCGCTGACGTCCGCCGCCGCCCGCTGACCGTCCGGACGGCTACAGCCCGCTGCCCGACAGTGCCGCCTGCTGGCGGACCGCCGCGACCACCGGCGAGTGCCGCAGGGCGTGGGAGATCTTCAGGAGGTCGCGGGGCCCGTCGGCGGTGTCGAGGACGGTCTCCTCGCTCGCCACGATGACCTTGCCCTCGGGGTCCGCGGAGCGGGCCTGCACGGCGGCCGCGACCATGGCGGCGTCGGCGACCGCGCGGGCGGTCTCCTCGTCGGCCCCCGCCGCGGCGGCGCGCTCGTAGGCGTCGTCGCGGTGGCGGGTGTCGAAGTAGGGCCCGAGGTTCAGGAACCCGTCGTGGATGTCCGACTCGCGCTGGATCACGCGCAGCTCGGCGGCGGACCACCAGGACATCTTGACGGAAGGGGTGCCGCTGGGAGCGGAGATCTGCACCTCGTGCCAGAGCGCGCCGAGCCGGCGGTAGGTCCGCCAGGTGTGCCAGCTGTCCGAGAGGCGCTGGCAGACGAGCGGGACCACGAAGCCGATGGCACTGATCAGCGCACCCAGGGAGGCGAGCGGCGGGGCGACGTAGGTGCTCAGGGCGTCCAGGTCGTTGCCGAGCCAGCGGGCGACGACGGCGGACATCTTGGTGGCGTCGTACCCGAGGTTGAAGATGTAGCCCGAGACGATGATGACCAGGCCCACCCGGAGCCAGCCGCGGACCTGGAGGGACCAGCGCCAGCACAGCACCACCATCACCACGGCGGCCACGTGGTGCGCCAGCAGGTAGAGGGTGATCATGTGCCCGATGTAGGGCGTCGTCGCGTAGAAGGTGTCGAAGTCGCGCAGGCGCTCCTGCGGGGTGTCGCCGAGGGCGAACAGCACCACGAGGGTGACGATCACGATGCTGTAGCCGAGGATCCAGCGCCGCGAGACCCGTCTGGTCTCCTCGGCGGGCCCGCCCCGCCAGTTGACCATCAGGACCAGGCAGGAGGCGCTGAAGGCGGTGATCAGGCAGTACACCAGCGGGGCCGAGACGTTGACGATGCCGGTCCAGCGGTTCACCGCGGCGATGGTGGGCGGGGCGGCGAAGGCGAACACCGCGCCCGCCAGGGTCAGCAGGGCGCAGACGGAGCGCAGCAGCGGGTCGCGCCAGTTGTGGCGCAGCGCCGGGATCTTGAAGGCGAGCGCGACCGCCATCGCGGCTGCCGGTATGTAGTAGTCCTCACCGTTCAACGGTCGTTCCTGTGCCCCCGGTATCCGAGCGAGGCCTCGATCCGGCCCGCCAACTGGTCACGCTGGGCCGGAGCCCGGTGGCTCGCCGAACCGGCCAGCCAGGTCCTGCACCTGCTGCCCAGCAGTAAACCGAAGGTTTCCGCCTCGGTCTCCTCCTGGACGTCGGCGCGCGTGCGCGCCGCGACCCGACGGACCGTCTCGCCGATGTCCGCCTCGTCCGTCAGGAGCCGGGCGGCGACGGCGGCGCCGTCGACGTGATGGCTGCAGTGGCCCGCCTTCATGTGCCACAGCTCGTGCCCCAGGATCACCAGTTGGTGGTCCGGCGCCGTGCGCTCCTCGATGACCACCAGGTCGCGGTCCGCCATGTCGAGCCACAGGCCGCTGGCCGTCCCCGGCGGGAACGAGGCCATCCGGAAGTCCACCCGGCGGCCACGGTGTCTGCTCATGCCCTCGCAGAGGGCGGCGTAGAGGTCCACGGGTTCCACGGGCGCGGTGAGCCGGATGCCGGCCACCAGCTCCCCGCACAACCGCCGCTGCTCTCTGCCTATGCTCACCGTTCTCCCCGTCGGCGCGGATCCGGATCAGGACTCAAGGATCAGACCCAGACTTTCGCCTGGGTCAGGATTCGTTCGGTTTGACGCTTTCGAGGAGCATGTCCAGCCATTCGGTCACCTTGTCCCGATGCTTGTCGCTGGGCAGTTGGGCGGCGCGCCAGGCGATGCCCCGCACTCCGTGGTTCTGGAGAAGTCTTGCCAGTGGATCGCCCGCCGAAGCGGCCGAGGCCGGTACGGTTTCCCGCGCGCGGCCCGCGAAGTCCTGGAGCAGCTGCTGTTCGGTCCGCTGGAGCGCGTCGGTCAGGGCGTCGGCGTCGTGGGCGGTGAGGAACCCCGCGTGGACACCGAAGAAGCGCTGGATCGCGTCGCAGTGTTCCATGGTCGGCCGGCGGTCGCCGTTGATCAGGGCTCCCGCCTGCTGGCGCGACATGCCGGCGCCGTCCGCGATCTCCTGCTGCGTGTACCTGCGGCCGTTGGGTTTGACCCTGGTGCGCCGGAGCAGGTCGAGGCGCTGGAGGAAGCGGGCCTGCAGGTCCGGTTCACCGGCCGGCCGTCCTTCCAGCAGGGTCCTGACCACGTCCGTGGGGACGCCGGATGCCTCCGAGAGCCGTCGCAGGTCGAAGACCTGGTTCAGCTCGCGGCCCATCTTGCCCGCGAGTTCGGCTACCCGCGTGACGGTGGCTGCCAGGGGTGCGTTGGCCACCGCGACGGGAGCCGGGAAGCCGTCTGTCACCAGTGGTTCTCCTAGATCGCGCGAGGTCGGTACGGGCACGTGGTCGGCCTCTGGAATCTATCCGCTCCGCCTCCGGAGGACCAGAACTTGCCACAGCTGTGGCGGGAATGAGCTGTCGGGAGGCTGGAATTGCCACAATAGTTGACACTCGAATGAAGTCGGTAGCAGGATCGCCACAGGCAATGAAGATCCAGACCGTGAGGAGGGGGAGCTCTCGGTGCCACATCTCGCAGCGGTGGGCCCGTCCGATGGCCTCGCCCGAGCCGGCGAGGAGCGCCTGGCGGGCGATGAGTCGGCGCGCGGCGCCGTGCGGTCGGAGCGACGCAAGGAGATTTTGCGCCAGCGCCGCGAGGAGCTGGGCCTGAGCCAGGAGGACCTCGCCGCACGGCTGCGCATCAGCGTCCGTGCGTACGGGAACTGGGAACGGGGCCTGGTCAAGGAGTGGACCGACCGCAAACTGCTCGCCCTGGCCGAGGCCTTGGAGATGAGCGAGCGGCAGTGCTTCTGGCTCTTCCGCGTCATGGTGGACCGTGATCCGCCGCTCACCTGGCGGGCCTCCGAGGACAGCCGGCTGCCGGACGACCCGGCCCAGCGCGACTACCTGTGCGACTACGCGGCGCTCATGGAGTCCGTGCCGTACCCGAGTTTCCTGGTGGACCACCGCTGGGACGTCGCGCTGACCAACTCGGCCTTCGACCAGCTCTTCCAGTCCGTACGGCCGCATCCCACGGCCCTGCCGGACGACAACTTCCTGCGCTTCGTGCTGTTCCACCCGGACGCGGCGGCGGTGCTGGAGGACCACGAGCCCGCCTGGTGCGTGCCGCTCCTGGCCCAGTTCGCGACCGCACTGGCCGGGGCCCCCGAGGACGAGGGGCTGCGCAGCATCCGCCAGGAGGTGGCCCGCGACCCCTTCATGGAAGCGGCCTACCGGTACGGGGTGCCGCACTGGCTGAGCACGCACGGAGCCGGCGTCGCGGAGCGCGACGGGGCGGTGCGGACCGTGCGCCACCCCGACCCGGGGTGGGGGCTGGTGCGCTGCCGCATGGTGGCCGAAAGCAGCCGGATGCTGGACGAGATGGGGCTGACCCGGATCACCCTGATCCTCTCCGCCCCCCAGGGCGCCCAGCTCGGCCCGGTCCGCGGCGGCGGGATCCCGCACCAGCAGCCGACCCGCCTGCGCGCCGTGCCGCCGCTGGGGGAGTGACCGCCCGGGGGACACTGGTCCCCCGGCGTGTGCGTGCGCGGCGGGGGTGCCACGGATCGTGGCACGGTGCGGTGTGCGGCGAAAGGGCGGTAGGGGCGTGCGGCTGACGATCCTCGGCGGGGGCGGGTTCCGGGTACCGCTCGTCTACGGAGCACTCCTGGGCGACCGCGCCGAGGGCCGGGTGTCCCAGGTGACGCTCTACGACGAGGATCCCGCGCGGCTCGCCGCCATGGCCCGGGTGCTCGCCGACCAGGCGGCAGCGGCCGCGGTGCCGGACGCCCCGGCCGTGACGGCCACCACGGACCTCGACGAGGCCCTGCGCGGGGCCGACTTCATCTTCTCGGCCATCCGCGTCGGCGGCCTGGAGGGACGCGCCGCGGACGAGCGGGTCGCCCTCGCCGAGGGCGTGCTCGGCCAGGAGACGGTGGGAGCCGGCGGGGTCGCGTACGGCCTGCGGACCGTGCCGGTGGCCCGTCGGATCGCGCGGCGGATCGCCAGGACCGCCCCCGACGCCTGGGTCATCAACTTCACCAACCCCGCCGGACTGGTCACCGAGGCCATGGCCGAGGAGCTCGGGGAGCGGGTCATCGGCATCTGCGACTCCCCGGTGGGGCTCGGCCGGCGCATCGCCCGGCTGCTGGGGGCCCGGCCGCAGGAGGCCTGGATCGACTACGTCGGCCTCAACCACCTGGGCTGGGTGCGCGGGCTGCGCATCGGGGGCCGCGACGAACTGCCCCGGCTGCTGGCCGACACCGAGGCGCTGGAGTCCTTCGAGGAGGGCAGGCTCTTCGGTGCGCAGTGGCTGCGCTCGCTGGGCGCCATCCCGAACGAGTACCTGCACTACTACTACTTCAACCGTGACACCGTACGGGCTTATCAGGAGGCGAAGCAGACACGCGGCGCCTTCCTGCGCGACCAGCAGCGCGGATTCTACGCCGAGGCCGGCCGTGCCGGGCTGCGGGCCGGGGAGGCGCTCGCCGCCTGGGACCGGACCAGGGCCGAGCGCGAGGCCACGTACATGGCCGAGAACCGCGAGGCGGCGGGGGCCGGGGACCGGGACGGGAGCGACCTGGAGTCCGGGGGCTACGAGCAGGTCGCGCTGGCGTTGATGCGGGCCATCGCCCGCGACGAGCGGGCCACGCTGATCCTGAACGTCCGCAACCGTTCCACCCTGTCCGTGCTCGACGACGAGGCCGTCATCGAGGTGCCCTGCCTGGTCGACGCCAACGGCGCCCACCCCGTGGCCGTCGCCCCGCTGCCGCTGCACGCCGTAGGGCTGGTGACGGCGGTCAAGGCCGTCGAACGGGAGGTCCTGGCGGCCGCGGCGAGCGGGTCACGGGCGGACGCCGTGAAGGCCTTCGCCCTGCACCCGCTGGTGGACTCGGTGGGCGTGGCGCGCCGGCTGGTGGACGGCTACGCGGCGGCCCATCCGGGCCTGGCCCACCTGCGCTGAACCTCCGCCGGGCCGGGCCGAGGGCCCGGCGCCGGGCCGCTCGTACGGCCTCGCGCCGGGGTCCGCGTTCGGTCCCGTACGGCCTCGCGCCGGGGTCCGCGATCGGTCGCTGGTGCGGCCCCCGCCCGGCCGCTCGTACGGGCCCTCGCAGCGGCTCCCCCGTACGGCCCAGTGCGCATGCGGCCCGGCGGGGGCGCTGTGAGAGTGCGAGATGTGACCACTGCCCCCGCTGACGCCCCTGCCGCACCGCGTGCGGCGCCCCCCGTGCTCGACCGGCGGCGGCGGAACGTCATCTTCGGCACGATCATGCTGGGCGTGCTGCTGGCCGCGCTCGACCAGACCATCGTCGGCACCGCCCTGCCCACGATCGTGGCGGACCTCGGCGGCGGCGACCACATGTCGTGGGTGGTGACGGCCTACTTGCTCGCGGAGACCGTCGCCACGGTGCTCGTCGGCAAGTTCGGCGACGTCTTCGGCCGGAAACTGATCTTCCAGATCTCGGCGGTCATCTTCATCAGCGGCTCCTTCCTGTGCGGGTTCTCCAGCAACATGACCCTCCTGATCCTGTGGCGGGGCGTGCAGGGCATCGGCGCGGGCGGCCTGATGGTCACGGCGATGGCGCTGATCGCCGATGTGGTGCCACTGCGCGAACGGGGCAAGTACCAGGGCGCGATCGGCGCCGTCTTCGGCGTGGCCACCGTCATCGGACCGCTGCTGGGCGGGCTGTTCACCGACTCCCTCAGCTGGCGCTGGTGCTTCTACGTCAACGTGCCCATCGCGATCCTGGTGGTGATCGCGGCCGCGCGGACCATCCCCTCCGTGCGCGCCGCAGGCAAGACCGTGATCGACTACCTCGGCATCGCGCTGGTGTCGGTCGGGGCCAGCGCCCTGATCCTGGCGACGAGCTGGGGCGGCAACGAGTACGCCTGGAACTCCGGGGTGATCATCGGCCTGTTCGCGGGCGGCGTCCTGGCACTGGCGTTGTTCTGCGGCGCGGAGGTCCGGGCCGCAGAACCGATGCTCCCGATGCGGCTGTTCAGCAACCCGGTCTTCTCGGTCTGCTCCGTCCTGAGCTTCGTCGTCGGCTTCGCCATGCTCGGTGCGATGACCTTCCTGCCGACCTACCTCCAGTACGTGGACGGGGACTCGGCCACCATCTCGGGGGTGCGGACCCTGCCAATGGTCATCGGCCTGCTGATCGCCTCCGTCTTCAGCGGCAACGTCACCAGCAAGACCGGCCGCTACAAGGTCTTCCCCATCGTGGGCTGCGCGGTCATGGGCGTCGGCCTGTACCTGCTGTCGCTGATGGGGCCGGGGACCAGCACCTGGCTGGAGTCCCTGTACATGTTCGTCCTCGGTACCGGCATCGGCCTGTGCATGCAGGTGCTCACCATCGCCGTGCAGAACACCGTGGACTACGCCGACCTCGGCACGGCCACCTCCGGCGTCACCTTCTTCCGTACCCTCGGCAGCGCCTTCGGGACCGCCGTGTTCGGAACCCTCTACGCCAACAGCCTGGGGCCCGGGCTGAAGACGGCGGTCGGCGAGGCGGCCCGGGCCACCGGAACCGACCCGGCGGTGCTCGGCCGGGCCGCGCAGAGCCCGGAGGGGGTGCACGGGCTGGACCCGGCGCAGGCCGGCCCGGTGATCGCGGCGTATGCGGAGGCACTGCAGACGGTGTTCCTGTGGACGGTACCGGTGGCGGTGTTCGGCTTCGTGGTGGCGCTCTTCCTCAAGCAGGTCAAGCTGCGCGACAGCGCCCGGGCGGGCTCCACGGACATGGGCGACGGCTTCGCCTCACCGGCGACGGCCTCGGGGAACTCGGCGAAGCTGCTGGAGCTGGCGGTCGGCAAACTCGTGCGGACCATGGGGCCGCAGGAAGCGCGGGCCATCGTCGAAGGCTCCGACACCCGCCTGGACATGGCCGGGGCGTGGACCGTCATGCAGGTGGAGCTGATGACCCGGACCGTGGGCTACGCCAGCCTCGGGCTCATCGCCGGACGGCGCCACCTGCCGCCGGAGGTGCTGCTCCCGGCCTTCGACCGGATGGTCGAGGAGGGCTACCTCACCCACGAGGGCAGTTTCTTCACGCTCACCCCGGGAGGCCAGCGGGAGGCCGACGTCATCTCGGCGGCCTGGGCGCACTGGCTCGGCGACCAGCTGGAGAAGGACCGGGGGCGGCCGCGGAGCGCCGAACTGCGGGTGGCGGCTGACGCGATCGCGAAGCGGCTGCTGGCCGAGGACCTGGGCGAGGGGAACTTCGCGCCGAGGCCGGCGCTGCCGGGGTGACCGTCGGGGGTCAGAAGCCGGTGCGGCCCGGCGGGTCCGTGACCGGTGCGGCCGGCGTGGAACCATCGGCGGGCGGCGGGCGTTCTTCCCACCGAGGCACAAGCGCAACGGGGGTACTACACATGGCGATCACACTGGCAGAAGAGGTCATGCTGCTGTCGCTGGACGACGAGACCGGGTCGGCCAAGCAGCGGCAGACGGCGGGCTGGGCGGTGGCGGGCGGCATCCTGCTGGAACTGGTCCTGGCCGAACGGGTGTCCGTGGCGGGCAAGTACCTGGAGCTGACGGATCCGACGCCGACCGGGGAGCAGCTGCTCGACGGCCGGATCCTGCTGATCGAGGCGTGGCTGCGGGGCCGCAGCAAGCGCCGGGTCACGGACTGGCTGACCAAGGACCACACCAAGGCGGTCGGCGCCACGCTGGAGAGCTTGCGCGGGCGGGGCGTGGTCACGGAGCAGGAGCACAAGGTGCTCGGCATGTTCCCGGTGCGCCGCTACCCGGAGTCCGACGGCTCGGTCGAGCGGGAACTGCGGCAGCGGCTGGAGGCGGTGGTCCTCGAGGGCGCCGAGCCGGACGTGCGGACGGCCGGTCTGATCGCCCTCGTCCACTCGGCGAAACTGCACCGCCTGGCCTTCCCCGGCCAGCCGCGCAAGCAGATCGTCGCGCGCGCGGCCGAGATAGCCGCCGGGCAGTGGGCGGCGGAGGGAGTGCGGGCCGCGATCCGCGACATGCAGGTGGCCATCACGGCCGCCAGCCTGGCGACGGCGGCGGCCGTGACGGCGTAGGCGGCCCGTCCCTTTGCGCGGGGTAGGGATGATCCGCCCATCGGAATGAGCTGACGCCAGATCCGCAACCACGGGGCGGCAGTGGGACGACGTGGGCCGTGAACGTCTCGGTGAGAGAGGCGTCTGGTCGGTGGTCAGCCGGTCGCGCCTCCAGACCGCTTGTGCGGTCCGGGTCGCACAGGCGAGGGCAGACCGCAGCCCGCCCGGGCGTCCGGCGCTCAGCTCCTCGCCCCGCGGGGCGAGGGCATGTCGGACCTGTCTGTTCAGTGCACTGAACTCCGCGGCGGAAAGCTTGGGCACGGCGCAATGGTCGTACGCGCCGGATGCCACCGCCGCGGCGGTGGCCTGCCGGATCGCGTCCGGCGTCCGTTCGGACAGCCGGGATGCCGTGGCGACGAAGGCCGCCACCCCAGGCGGAACCGTAGACATGGGGCCACGGTAGCGGTGGACGAGATGGCGTGCCCCGGCCCCTGGCCCCGGTCGTGGCCGGGCGGGGGCAGAGGGCAGGGGGCCCGTTCCGGTTGCCGTCGCCGCCAGGTGGCCGCCTCGCCGGCTGCCCTCAGGCGGTCGAGGTCGAGGTCGGGTAGGCGTACGAGGACACGTCCGGCAGCGTCGTGAGGTCCGGGCGCCAGGCACGCAGGACGCCCGCCGAGGGGGCGTAGAGGGCCGCCGGGATCTCGGCCGGGGCGAACCACTGCCACCGGACGATCTTGTGCGGTTCGGTGACGGCGGGCACGCCCTGCGCGGTGGTGGTGACCGCGGCCGCCGTGAGCCGGGTCGTGCCCGACTTCGCGTCGATCTGGACGGAGAGCACCCGGATCCCCTCGGGGGCCGCCCGCAGGTCCGTCTCCTCGGCGAGTTCGCGGGCCGCGGCCTGCTCGAAGCCCTCGCCGGGGTCGACCTTGCCGCCGGGCAGCTCCCAGCGGCCGTCGTGCGCCTGGCCGAGCAGCACCCGGCCGTCCGGGCCCACCACGACCAGCCCGACGCCGACGACGGCATTGGGCTGCGGGACGGCCCGCTCAGGGCGTTCCGGATGCTCGGGGCGGGGGTCGGTGCTGCTCATGGCCGTCCTTTCGGTGGGGTGCTGGGCCGGGCCCTGACGTGGATCCGCTCGCCCTGCGGACCGAACAGGCTGAGGAACTCCGCGGGCTGCGGACCCGGGTTGAAGAAGGCGTGCGGGGTGTGCGTGTCGAATTCGGCCGCCTCGCCGGGGCCGAGGATCAGATCGTGCTCGCCCAGCAGCATCCGTACCCGCCCGGACAGCACGTACAGCCACTCGTAGCCCTCGTGGACGCGGAGTTCGGGCGGCGGCCCCTCGTGCGGCGGGAGGATCAGCTTGAAGGCGCTCACCCCGCCGCCGAGGCCGCGCGTCAGCGGCACGTACGTGGAGCCGTGCCGGACGAAGGGACGCGGGCGGATGCGCGGGTCCCCGGTCTCGGGCGCTCCGACCAGCTCGTCGAGCGCCACCCGGTGCGCCCGGGCCAGCGGGAGCAGCAGCTCCAGCGTCGGGCGGCGCTGTCCGGACTCCAGCCGGGACAGCGTGGAGAGCGAGATGCCGGTGGACTCGCTGAGCTGCGCCAATGTCGTGCCGCGCTGCCGGCGCAGGGCGCGCAGTCGTGGTCCGACGGAGGTGAGCACACCCGCGAGTTCTTCGTCCTGCTCCTCGGTGGCCATGCCTCCATTTGCTGCTTCGGCAACAGAATTTGTCAAGCGCGGGGCCACGGGCGGACCCTCGCCGACATGGACGACATGGACGACATGGACGACATGGACGACATGGACGCCAGGAACGACAGCGGCGGCATCGGCGGCAAGGGCGGCGAGGACGGCATGGACACGGACGAGCGGTTCGACGCGGTGGTGGTGGGCGGCGGGGCCGCCGGTCTGGCCGGGGCGCTGACCCTGGTCCGGGCCCGGCGCTCGGTGCTCGTCCTGGACTCGGGGACTCCGCGCAACGCCCCCTCCGCGCACCTGCACGGCTACCTCGGCCAGGACGGCCAGAGCCCCGCGGCCCTGCTGGCCAGGGGGCGCGCCGAGGTGACTGGCTACGGCGGTGAGGTCCGGGCCGTCACGGCCGTCGCGGCCGACCGGTTGCCCGGGGGAGGGTTCCTGGTCCGCTGCGGGGACGGCTCCACCGTCCGCGCCCGGAGGCTGCTGGTCGCCACCGGCCTGGTGGACGAACTGCCGGGGCTGCCGGGCATCCGGGAGCGCTGGGGCCGCGACGTGCTGCACTGCCCGTACTGCCACGGCTGGGAGGTCCGGGACCAGCCGCTCGCCGTGCTGGCCACCGGCCCCGTATCCGTGCACCAGGCCCAGCTCTGGCGCAACTGGAGCGAGCACGTCACCCTGCTGGCGCACACCTGGCCGCTCACCGCCCAGGACCGCGAGCTGCTGGCGGCCCTGGGCGTGGCGGTCGTTGAGGGCGAGGTGACCGGCCTCGACGTCAGTGAGGACCGGCTGACCGGGGTGGCGCTGGCCGGGGGGACCTCCGTGGCGTGCCGGGCGCTGGTGGTGGCCCCCAGGTTCGTGGCCCGCGCGGGCGTGCTCACCAGCCTGGGCCTGCCGACCGTCGGTGTCGAACGCGACGGCCAGGTGGTCGCCACCTGCGTCGCCTCCGATCCCGCGACCGGGGCGACCGCCCTGACCGGGGTCTGGGCCGCGGGCAATGTGACCGCCCCGATGGAGCAGGTGGCGGGCTCCGCCGCCCAGGGCGTGCGGGCGGCCGTCGCTCTCAACGCCGACCTGGTCGAGGAGGAGACCCGGCGGGCGCTGGAGGTCCACCGGGCCGGTGCACGGGCGGATCCGGAGGCAGGCCCGGGGCCGGCCGGGCGGTAGGGCGCTGGTCCGTTATCGGATGCCTGTACGGGTTTGGGCCCGACGCCGTCCGTGCAGGCTCTGGGCGGTCTGATCGTCGTACGGTTCGGCGGTTCAACGGCTCAGGGGGCGTTCACATGGCACATGTGCTGGTTATAGGCGGAGGTGTCGGAGGGCCGGCCACGGCCCTGCTGGCGGCACGGCGGGGGCATACGGTCGAACTCTTCGAACGCGACACCCGGGCCCCGGGCACCGCGCTCGACCGCGACTTCTTCGGCTGGCGCCGCCCGGCCGTACCCCAGGCGACCCAGCCCCACGTCCTCCTCGGGGCCGCGCGCACGGTCCTGCGGAACGAACTCCCCGACGTATACGAGGAGATGCTGCGGCTGGGGGCGCGCGAACGGCACGAGCTCGACTGGTTCGACGTACGCCCGCCCGCCCGGCCCGGCGACGAGGACCTCGTCATGATCCAGGCCCGGCGCATCCTGCTGGAAAGCGCCCTGACCACCGCCCTGCGCGCCGAACCGGGTGTCGTCGCACGGTACGGGGAACCCGTCACCGGCCTGACCAGCCTGACCACACCATCAGGGGTCCGGGTGACGGGAGTGACCACGGAGGCCGGCGGCCACCCGGGGGACCTCGTGGTGGACGCAGGAGGGCGGCGCGGCGGCGTGGAGCGCTGGCTGACCGCAGCGGGCTGCCGTCCCTCCGTCGTGGAACGCCACCGCACCGGGCTGGCGTACTTCTGCCGCTGGTACCAGCTGCCCGGGGGAGTGGAGGACGGGCCGCGCCGCCCGTGGGCGGTGGCCGGCGGGACCTTCGCCGGATGCGCCGTCTTCCCGGCCGACAACCGGGTGTTCGCGGTGACCCTGATCGTGCACACCGGGGACTCCACGCGCTCCGCCCTGCGCGACCCCGCCGTCTTCGAGGCCGCCGCCCGCTGCTTCCCGCCCGGCGCCGCCTGGCTGGGACTCGGCGCCGAACCGCTGTCCGGGGTGGTCGCCACCGCGAGCCTGGACAACCGGTGGAGCGCGCTGGTCGACGACCGGGGCCCGGTGGTGACGGGACTCGTACCGGTCGGGGACGCGATCACGCACACCAACCCGACCCTCGGGCAGGGCACTTCGCTCGCCCTGTGGGCCGCGAGCAGGGTGGCCCGCACGGCGCACCAGGAGCCCGCTTCGGAGCAGTTCGCCGCCGACCACCACGCGTGGGCCGTGCGCACCCTGAAGCCGTGGTTCGACTTCCAGGTGGTTGCCGACGCGGCCATCGGGGAGCGGTTCGCGACCAGGGTCGCGCGGACCGGCACGGCGCGCGAGATCGCCGCGCTGTTCGACTGCGCCCTGGACGACCCCGAGGTGATGCGGGCGCGGGCCAGGGTCCGGCACCTGGCGGAGCCGCCGGAGCGGGCGTACGCGGACCCGGAGGTCCGGGCCCGGGTGGCGCGCTGGCTGGCCGCGCGGCCGGAGTACGCGCCGAACGCGGTCGGGCCGGACCGGGCGGAGTGGGAGAGACTGACGGCCGGTTGAGCAAGCCGCGGCCGGGGCGCTCGCGGCGGGGGTGCCCGCGGCCGGGTGCCCGCGGTCAGGTGACGGGGCCCAGCACCTCGGCGAGGTCGTAGCCGACGACCTCCTCGAGCTGGGCGTAGGTGCAGCTCTCCGGCACCCGGTCGGGCCGCCACCGGCGGAACTGGGCGGTGTGCCGGAAGCGGTCGCCCTCCATGTGGTCGTACGTGACCTCGCAGACCCGCTCGGGCCGCAGCGGGACCCAGGACAGGTCCTTCTTCCCGGTCCAGCGGCTCTGCGCACCGGGCAGCCGGGCGCTCTCGTGCGCCTCCTCCTCGGCCCAGGCGGCCCACGGGTGACCGGAGACGTCGGCCATCCGGAGCGGTTCCAGCTCCTCGACCAGCTCGGCGCGGCGCTTCATCGGGAAGGCGGCGCACACGCCCACGTGCTGGAGGGCGCCGTGCTGGTCGTGCAGCCCGAGCAGCAGTGATCCGACAATCGGACCGCTCTTGTGGAAACGGAAACCCGCGACGACGACGTCGGCCGTACGCTCGTGCTTGATCTTGAACATCAGGCGGGCATCGGGCCGATAGGGCAGGTCGAGCGGTTTGGCGACCACCCCGTCGAGCCCGGCGCCCTCGAACCGCTCGAACCACTCCTGCGCGAGCGCGGCATCGGTGGTCGCGGGCGCGACGTGGACGGGGGGCCGAGCGGTGGACAGGGCTTGGGTGAGGGCGGCGCGGCGGTCGGCGAGCGACGTGTCGAGGAGCGACGCCTCGCCGAGCGCGAGCAGGTCGAAGGCGACGAAGCTGGCCGGGGTCTTCCCGGCGAGGAGGGTGACGCGGGACTGCGCGGGATGGATGCGCTCGGTCAGCCGGTCGAAATCGAGACGTCCGCCATGCACGATCACGATCTCACCGTCCACGACGCACCGGTCGGGCAGATTCTCCTTCAGCGCCACCACCAGCTCAGGAAAGTACCTGGTCAAGGTCTTCCCGGTGCGGCTGCCGATCTCCACCTCGTCCCCGTCCCGGTGCACGATGGCGCGGAAGCCGTCCCACTTGGCCTCGTACTGCATCCCGGGCGGGATCTTCGCCACGGCCTTGGCGAGCATCGGCTTCACGGGCGGCATCACCGGTAGATCCATGCCCTCGATTCTGCGGTGGTACGTCCGGACCCGCCCGGTATGCGCACCCGGCCGGGCCCGCCTACCGTGGCGGTCATGGGTGCTGCCGGAGATGCGATCGAGCTGGAGGCGGGTGGGCGGACGGTACGCCTCTCCAGCCCGGACAAGGTGTACTTCCCGGAGCGGGGCCTCACCAAGAGGGACGTCGCCGAGTACTACCTGGCGGTCGCCGACGGCATCACGCGTGCCCTGCGCAACCGCCCCACGACCCTGGAGCGCTTCCCCGACGGGGTGGAGGGCGAGTCCTTCTTCCAGAAGCGTGCGCCGAAGAACCTCCCGGACTGGATCCCGACCGCCCACATCGCCTTCCCGAGCGGCCGCTCGGCCGACGAGATCTGCCCGACCGAGCCGGCGGCCGTCCTGTGGGCGGCCAACCTGGGCTGCCTCACCTTCCACCCCTGGCCGGTGCGGCGCGAAGACACCGACCGGCCCGACGAACTGCGGATCGACCTGGACCCGCAGCCGGGCACCGACTACCACCACGCCGTGGCGGCCGCCCACCAACTGCGCGCTCTGCTGGAGGAACTGGGCCTGCGGGGCTGGCCCAAGACCTCCGGCGGCCGAGGGTTGCACGTCTTCGTCCCGATCGCGCCGCGCTGGACCTTCACCGAGGTCCGGCGGTGCGCGATCGCCCTCGGGCGGGAACTGGAACGCCGGATGCCGGGCAAGGTCACGACGGCCTGGTGGAAGGAGGAACGCGGCGAGCGGATCTTCGTCGACTACAACCAGACGGCCCGCGACCGCACGATCGCCTCCGCCTACTCCGTCCGCCCCCGCCCGCACGCCCCGGTGTCGGCGCCCCTGCGCTGGGACGAGGTCGACGACGCGGAGCCGCGGGACTTCGACATCGTGACGATGCCGGCCCGTTTCGCCGAACTGGGCGATCTGCACGCCGACATGGACGAGCACGCCTTCACCCTGGACGCCGTACTGGAGCTCGCCGAACGCGACGAACACGACCACGGCCTGGGCGACATGCCGTACCCGCCGGACTACCCGAAGATGCCGGGCGAGCCGAAGCGGGTCCAGCCGAGCCGGGCGAAGCACGAGGACGGCGCGTAGGGCCGGGCAGAGCCGGGTGTTGATCAGGCGTTGATCGGACGTCCATCGGCGGCGATCAGTATCTCCGGCATGTCGATGAACACCGCTTCCACCACCTCCGCCCCCGCCTGGTACGACCTCGCCCTCTGTGCCCAGACGGGCCCGAGCTTCTTCTTCCCGGAGCCCGGCTCGTCCCTGCGGGACGCGAAGGCGCTGTGCGGGTCGTGCGAGGGGCGGGCGGCGTGCCTGGAGTACGCCCTGGCCAACGACGAGCGCTTCGGCGTCTGGGGCGGACTCTCCGAATCCGAACGCCTCGCCCTGCGCCCCCGCGGCTGATCAGGTCCGCGTCCCCTTCCCACTCCGCCGCACGAGCCCGACCCGCAGCGCGAGATCGAACCCGTCGCCACCGCACTCCTCCCGCCGCGGCGCATGGGGCACGACCCGTACGGGGTAGTGCCCCCCGACGGGCGACACGACCCCGCCGAAGCGAGGGTCCCCGGCGAACCAGAGCCGTGGACTGCGCTCGTGTGCGTCCGCCGCCAGTTGCACGGGGAACGGGAACAATCGAAACGTCGAGGCGATTTGGTCCGTGAACCGGATGACGACGAGCGAGGCCGTCTGTGGATCGGTCTCATAGGGCAACTCACACCACGGGTATGTCTGGAGGATCGAGGCGATGCGTCGTCGGCGGCAGAACGCGACGACCACTACGGGGAGGAATGGGACGACGACGGCGACCACACTGCTGAAAATGAGCAGGGCGTGCGGGAGCAGACCCAGTACGAGGCCGGCTCCGGCGATCACAGCTGAAGAAAGCAGCCCCACCAGCCATGCGGCACGGCGGACCACCAAGCGCTGGTAGCCGACGGGCGTCTGGGGGTGGTCCCATGCGACCTTGGTCATCACAGGTGTCACAGAAGCACCTCTAGGATGCGCGAGGTGCCTGCTGAACTCGGAGCGCGAGCTTCGGGGTTCGAAAAGCTGACCGTATGGGTGACGGCCTCCAGGATGCTTGTGTATGCCTCGGCGTGCTCGATCGCCGTGCTGGTGAGGTCCAGGATGATGATGTGACGTCCCGCCGGGTCCGCAGTGACGACTCTGGCTTGAAACAGACAACCGTCCACCTCATCGGGGGTGATGAGCCCAGCAACGAGGCAGCACGGGCTCGAAGAAGCGAGCTCGATGACCTTGCGCGTCGCGCTGCTCCAGAGCGAGGACCGGGCGATGGCGAGGGCGGTCCGGGCCACGGTCACCCGAGGATTGGGGTGGTCCGCTTGCCGGATGGTCAGTGAGAACAGTGAGGTCGATACACCTCCATCGCCCTCCGGATGCAGTCCGATCGAGGTACGCACCACCTGGTGAGCCACCAGAGCGTCCATGCGGTCCATGAGCTGCGCGATTTGCCGGCGGCTCTCTGTACCACCCAGAGCCTCAGCGACGACTTCGAGCACCGGCCGATCGCGCGGACCGATGTCGTGGAAGCCCGGCGGTAGCCGGAACCAGAGTGCGGGGACCTGCACGTCGTGCATCACGGCCTCATCACCGCCCAGGCACTGGCGGACTTCGCGGCCGCGGACGGTGCGTCGTCCAGCACCCCGCGCACGCCATCTGCCGTAGTGGATGCCTGCTCGACCGCATCGCTGTCCGACAGAAACCCGGCACCACCCGTGACCGCCCCCGTCACCGGCCCAGCAAGTCCCACAGACTTCCGGACCGTGGGGTCCGTCGTCCGCACCGCCCAGGTGAGGAGGGGGTTTTCGACCTCCTGGATGGCGAGACCCGTCGACCACGTGGTCCGGCCGAATTCACCCGCCCCCGTCCCCAGGCTTGCCAGGGCGCTGGTTTCCGGGGCGGCGGAGAGGGCCGCGCGGGCGGCTGCTGTGCCTGCCTTGGCTCCTGAGGCGACCGCGGCGAGGCCCGGGACCGAGCCTGCGGTGTCGCCGAGGAGGGTCACGCCGCTCTTCCAGAAGTCCGCGTCGAACTCGCCCTTCGTGAAGCCGTCCGACAGGGACTTCCGGAATCTCGGGTCGGCGAGGTGTGTGCCCAGCGCGGCCACGGACAGCCCGCCGGCGACCAGCATCACCGCCAGGCCCGCGGGCGGGCACAGCAGGGCCACGCCGGCCCCGACCGCACCCAGAACCGCCGACGCGTTCGACAGGGCGTCGCCCGGGTCGTCGGTGATCTTGTGCCAGATCGAGGCCAGTACGCCCGGTTCCTTCGGGGCCAGTCGGTCGGTGGCCTTGTCCAGGGCGTGGGCGACGCGGCGGGCCGCCGCGGCGTGTTCCGAGGCGAGCTCGCGGGCCAGGCGGCGGGCGTCCGCGAGGGCCTCCTCGGTCTTCGCGGCGGCGGCCTGGGACTCGTACCGGGCGGCCAGCGCGCGGTGGGCGACCAGGGTGTCGTGCCAGGCCGTGAGCCGGCGGGCCGCCTCCGCGAGGGAGGTGTGGGCCGAGCCGAGGTAGCGGGGGAGCTCGTCCGAGAGGGAGGCGCGGAAGGCGGTGGCGGCCTCGCCCTGCCAGGCCGAGCTCTGGGAGACCAGGGCCTTGACGACGCGAGCCGCCTCCCCCAGGGAGGCGGACGAGGCGTTCAGCTTCTTGGCCAGGGCCAGCACCGCCGCGGGGTTCCCCGGCGCCGGGTCGAAGCCCAGGGCGGCGGGCTCAGCCACGGGCGTCCGCCGCCGCACGGCGGAAGGCTTCGCGGACGGCCGTCTCCAGCTCCGCGTACTCCTGCGCGCTGCGGTCCACGCCCTCCCGTACGCGCTTGACGCGTCTGGTCAGCTCCCGCGCGCCGTGGGCCCACCGTTCCTGGAAGCCGTCGCAGGCGGCGTCCAGGTCCGCCGTGCCGAGCTGGTCGGCCCGTACGTGGTCCAGTGCCTGCCGGGCCTCCCGCAGCGAGAGCAGGGAGGAGTCCAGGGCGCGGGTCAGGCGGGTCAGCTGGTCGATGTCCACCCGGAGCGAGGTCATGACGCGAAACCCTGGCAGAGCGCGGCTCCGCCAGGGCAATCGGCGTCACCCGGGCGAGCGAGCGGAAACCGGTCAGCCCGGAGGCGGAGCCTCCGGGCCGAGGGGGTGGCCGGGGTCAGGCCGGAGACGGAGCCTCCGCGCCCGGGATCAGCCCTTGCGGGCCGCGATGCGCGCGGCGCGGGCGGCCAGGCGCTCGTCGAACTTGCGGGCCTCGGAGTCCAGGCCGTTCATGAAGAGCGCGAGCTCCTCCTGGGCCTTCTGGCCCTCGGGGCCGAGCCCGTCGATGTTCATGATCTTCAGGAAGCGGATCACCGGGCTCAGCACGTCGTCGTGGTGGATCCGCAGGTTGTAGACCCCGCCGATCGCCATCTGCGCGGCCATCCGCTCGAAGCCGGGCATGCCGTGTCCGGGCATCCGGAAGTTGACCACGACGTCCCGCACGGCCTGCATGGTCAGGTCCGGGGCGAGCTCGAAGGCCGCGCCCAGCAGGTTCCGGTAGAAGACCATGTGCAGGTTCTCGTCCTGCGCGATGCGGGCCAGCATCCGGTCGCAGACCGGGTCACCGGACTGGTGGCCGGTGTTGCGGTGCGAGATGCGGGTGGCGAGCTCCTGGAAGGCGACGTACGCCACCGAGTGGAGCATCGAGTGCCGGTTGTCGGACTCGAACCCCTCCGACATGTGCTGCATCCGGAACGCTTCCAGCTTGTCCGGGTCCACGGCGCGCGAGGCCAGCAGGTAGTCGCGCATGACGATGCCGTGGCGGCCCTCCTCGGCGGTCCAGCGGTGCACCCAGGTGCCCCACGCGCCGTTGCGCCCGAACAGCGAGGCGATCTCGTGGTGGTAGCTGGGAAGGTTGTCCTCGGTCAGCAGGTTCACGACCAGCGCGATCTTGCCGATCTCGGTGACCTTGGACTGCTCCGGGTCCCAGGCCTCGCCGTCCTCGAAGAAGCCCGGGAAGTTCCGGCCGTCGCTCCACGGGACGTACTCGTGGGGCATCCAGTCCTTGGTCACCTGCAGGTGGCGGTTGAGTTCTTTCTCGACCACCTCTTCCAGCGCGAACAGCAACTTGGCGTCGGTCCACGCCTCCGAGCTGCCGAGGTGGGGAGAGGTGACTGTCACGGGTACTCCTGGGTGCAAAGCGAATTACCTACGGTTCCGTAGCCTACGGAGTCGTAGGTTAAGCGCGACATCAAGGCCAGCCAAGCCCCACTCACCCATATGTCCGGTTACATCCAGTTATCTATGCAGTTTGAGCCCGGTCAGGGGCGGGGAAGTGCGGCTGGCAAAGTCATACCCTCAGGTGGTGCACGGGTCCTCGCCTTGACGACCGGGACCGGAGCCCGGGCCCGGGCGGGGCCAGGCCCTGCCGGTGTACGCCTTCCCCCGGGCGCCCGGCCCTAAGCGGACTCGGCGCGCTGCTTCGCCGCGCAGGGGCCTCGCCCCGCGTGATTCGCGTCACCCCGCGTCATCCCGCGCCGCCAAGCCCGCCGGACGGCCGTCTGTCGGCCATCCGGGGCCGGCCGGTCACTCGTGCCAGAGGTTCTCCCGTACCTCTTCGGCCGTGGTCGGCCGCAGGTCGCCGTCCAGCAGCAGCCACCGCGTGATGCCGATCGACTCCAGGAACGGCACGTCGTGGCTGGCCACCACGAGCGCGCCCTCGTACGAGTCCAGTGCGCCGGTCAGCTGCCGGACGCTCGCGAGGTCCAGATTGTTCGTCGGCTCGTCGAGCATGAGCAGCTGTGGCGCGGGCTCGGCCAGCAGCAGCGCGGCCAGCGCCGCCCGGAAGCGTTCGCCGCCCGACAGGGTGCCGGCCGGCCGGTCCGCCCGGGCGCCGCGGAAGAGGAAGTGCGCGAGCCGCGCCCGGATCAGGTTGTTCGTCGCCTGCGGGGCGAACCGTGCCACGTTCTCCACCACCGAGCGGCTCTCGTCGAGCACGTCGAGGCGCTGCGGCAGGAACCGCGTGCTCACGTGGGTGACGGCCTCGCCGGACTCGGGTGCGAGCTGGCCCGCCATCGTGCGCAGCAGGGTGGTCTTCCCGGAGCCGTTGCGGCCCACGAGTGCGATCCGCTCCGGTCCGCGCAGCTCCCATTCGCCGCGTACGGCCGCCCCGTGCGCCAGGCGCAGGTCGCTCAGGGTGAGCACGCGGCGCCCCGGCGGCACCTGGGTGGCGGGCAGTTCGATGCGGATCTCGTCGTCGTCGCGCACCGCGTCGACCGCCTGGCCGAGCCGTTCCCTGGCCTGGGCCAGCTTCTCGGTGTGCATGATGCGGTGCTTGCCGGCCGATTCCTGCGCCGCGCGCTTGCGGGCACCCATCACGATCTTCGGCTCGCGCTTGTTCTCGAACATCTTCTGGCCGTACCGCTTGCGCCGGGCCAGTTTGACGTGGGCGTCGGCCAGTTCGCGCTTCTGCCGCTGCACGTCGGCCTCCGCGACCCGGACCATCCGCTCGGCCGACTCCTGTTCGGCGGCGATCATCGCCTCGTAGTCGGTGAAGTTCCCTCCGTACCAGCGGACTTCGCCGTCGTGCAGGTCGGCGATCTGGTCGACGCGCTCCAGCAGCTCCCGGTCGTGGCTGACCAGGACCATGACCCCGTTCCACGATTCGACCGCCCCGTACAGGCGGCGGCGGGCGCGCAGGTCCAGGTTGTTGGTGGGCTCGTCCAGCAGGAGCACGTCGGGGCGGGCGAGCAGCAGGGCGGCCAGTCGCAGCAGGACGCCCTCGCCGCCCGACAGTTCGCCGACGGTGCGGTCCAGGCCGATCCCTGCGAGGCCGAGCTGGTCGAGGGTGGCCAGGGTCCGTTCCTCCACGTCCCAGTCGTCGCCCACGGCGGCGAAGTCGGCCTCGGTGGCCTCGCCCGCCTCGATGGCGTGCAGGGCGGTGCGCGCCGCACGGATCCCCAGCGCCTCGTCCACGCGCAGCGCGGTGTCGAGCGTGAGGTTCTGCGGCAGGTGGCCGACCGTGCCGGCGACGGAGAACTGGCCCCCGGACGGGGTCAGCTCTCCGGCGGCGAGTTTCAACAGGGTGGACTTCCCACAGCCGTTGAGTCCGATCAGGCCCGTCCGACCGGGGCCGACGGCCAGGTGGAAGTCGTCGAAGACGGGGGTGCCGTCGGGCCATTCGAAGGAGAGCGCGGAGCAGGTGAGGAAAGCAGGGGCGTGACTCATAGAGGCCTCCAGGTTGCGTGAGTGGTACGTGCAACGCGGGGAGACAGCCGACGGTCAGCCGGTGACGCGGAAGGTCACGGTGGGGCGGTCGGTGTCTCGGACCTCAGACGAGCAATGTCCTGCTCCGTTTCGGCGGCAGTGGGGCGTCTACGAAGCTACGGGCGGCCGGATTCGGCCGCAAACGGATTTACGGGGCCGGGGGAGCGGGGGCCGTCGCCGGGCGGGCCCGGGCGGCGGCGCGGACGGTCAGCAGGTGTCGCGCATCAGCTCGGCGAGGCTGTGGTCCATGTCGAGGTAGAGGTGCTCCAGACCCGGGGGCACCACGGTCGCGGCCCGCTCCAGGAACCGGTGCAGCTCCGCGGTCGTCATCAGGACGATCGCCACGCCCTCGGGTGCGTGGAACTCGACCGTGGTGCGGTCGGCGTCGTACGGGCGCACGCGGACGTCCCCGCTGCCCGACGGGCGGTCCAGCCCCGACTCCAGCAGCTCGCGCGCGAAGGTCCACGAGACCTCGATGCCCTCGAGCGTGGCGGGGGCCGGGAACGCCATGCGCACGGCGAAAGGATCCGCACGGTCGTAGCAGAGGGTGACGGTCACGGTCTCGACCTTCGGCGCGGTGGCGACCAGACGGGCCTGAACGGCCTGCTCGATGACAGTGATCAAGGCTCACTCCCTTGCGGCGGATCTGCTGCCGGGCTGAGGGTGAAGTCCGGCAACCGGATAGACGCCGGAATCGGCAAATCCGTGCACGGGGGATGACGTGAGCTGTATCACCGATTGGCCGGAACCTGTCCGTGTGATCGCACAGAGTGACCGTTCGGTCGGAAGTGCGGGAAGGCGGAGTAGTCGGTTCCGTACACCCTGAAGTGCGTGAAGAAGGGCTGGTAACCGCTCACTCCGGCGGAGCAAGGTGCCGCCCCGAAGCGTTCGCGGCTCATCCGCCGAGGGCCGCCACGCCCGGTGCGCACCGACCGGCGGCCGGCCGACGCAAAAGCGTACGGGGCCCGTCGGCGGCCGGGCGACCGGTGCACCCGGCGGCCCCGGGCCCAGGCGGGCCGCGGCCGCGAGGCGCCCTGGACGGCCGATCCGGGGTGCGTTAGCTTCCGGCGCCATGAGACTTCTGGGAGTTGGCATGTGCGCGGCGGCTGTGGCGCTGGGGATGGCGGCGGCACCCGCCCAGGCGTCCCCGGCCGGAGCCTCGGCCGAACTGGCCGAACTGGCCGAACTGCGCGGCGCGGGCTGGGCGTTGAAGGACACCGGCAAGGAGGCGCGGTTCCGGGGACTGGCAGCGGTCAGCCGGTCGACGGCGTGGGTGGCCGGCTCCAAGGGGACCGTCCTGCGCACGGTGGACGGCGGCCGCAGCTGGCGGGACGTCTCCCCGCCGGGCGCCGTCGCGGAGGGGCTGGAGCTGAGGGACATCGAAGCCTTCGACGCGCGGCGCGCGGTGGCCCTGTCCATCGGGGAGGGCGAGGCCTCCCGGGTGCTGCGCACGGAGGACGGCGGCGCCACCTGGACCGAGACCTTCCGCAATCCCGACCCGCGCGCCTTCTACGACTGCCTCACCTTCTTCGACGCCCGGCACGGGCTGGCGATGAGCGACCCGGTGGACGGCAAGTTCCGCATCCTGTCCACGCAGGACGGCGGCCGCAGCTGGCGGGTGCTGCCGAGCGACGGGATGCCCCCGGCCCTGCCCGGCGAAGCGGGCTTCGCGGCGAGCGGACAGTGCCTGGTCAGCGCCGGGTCCCGGGACGTCTGGCTGGCCACGGGCGGCGGTGCCGCCGCCCGGGTCCTGCACTCCGCGGACCGCGGCCTGACCTGGCGCGTCGCCGACTCCACCGTCCCGGCGGGCGATCCCGCACGCGGGGTCTTCGCCCTGGCCTTCCGGGACCGTACGACGGGCCTCGCCGTCGGCGGCGACTACCGCACGGGCCAGGCCTCCCCGCAGGCCGCGGCCGTCTCCTCCGACGCCGGCCGCACCTGGCGCCAGGCGGCAACCCCGCCGCCGGCCTACCGCTCGGGCGCCGCCTGGTACCCGTACGCCCGGGGCACGGCCCTCGCCGTCGGCCCGACCGGCACGGACGTGACGACCGACGGCGGCCGCAGCTGGCGGGCGCTGGACGCGGGCTCCTTCGACACCGTCGACTGCACGGCCGACGCGGCCTGCTGGGCGGCGGGGGAGAAGGGCCGGGTCGCCCGGCTGGAACGCCGCTGATCAGGGAGCCGGGGTGATCCGGTCCATGCCCGGGTAGCGGCCGGGCGTGAAGCCCGCGGCCCGGTACACCGGCTCGCCGTCCGCGCTGGCGTGCAGCTGGACGTAGCCGATGCCGAGGCCGCCGAGCCACTCCAGCAGTCCGTCGACGACGCGGCGGCCGTGTCCCCTGCCGCGGGCCGCCCCGTCCGTCACGATGCCGTCCAGGTAGCCCCGGCGCCCGTCCGGCCCCGCTGGACCGGGCAGGTGGTAGGTGATCCAGGCCATGCCGGAGGCCAGCAGCGGTCCGCCGGGGGGAGCGCCGACGACCAGGCAGCGCACGGCGGGCCGCTCGCCCACCCGCTCCGCGAACCAGCCCGCCGCGATCGTCCGCCAGGCGGCGTCGGGCGGGCCCGGCTCCACCCCCAGAGCCTCCAGGGCGACGGCGCGCAGCCGGATCAGCTCGGGTATGTCGGCGGGCTCGGCGAGGCGGGGAAGCACCGGTTTCTCCTCGGAAGTCGTGAGGCGCGGCCGCGTCCGGCCGCCCGCCGCGTCGGCGCGGGCCGGGCGTCCGTACGGCCGCGGGTCAGTGGTGTCCTGACGGTCGAATCGAATCCAGATCGAGCTGTGCCGAGCCGAGACGGGGCGCAGCCGGCCGGACGGGGCCGGGCTCCGCCCGTCGGTCAGACCAGGGGGTTCTCGCGGACCGTCGCGAGGTCCGCGGAGGTCTTCGTGGCGATGAACTCCGTGATGCGGTAGGCGCAGACGCCCGCCACCGTGAAGGGGTCCTCGGCCGCGATCTTCTCGATCTCCGCACGCGAGACCCCGCCGGCCAGGATCACGCCCCCGTCGCGCGGGATCTTGCGGCCCGACGCGAGGAAGACGCCCGCCGCGTAGTGGCCGTCCAGCCAGGCGATGTGGGCGTCCATCTCCTCTTCGACGGCTTCGAGGGGTGCGGTGTAGGTGAGCTCCATGACGAACATGATCGCCAGGCTACTCTCGCTCCATCATGACGAGTGCGAAGACCCCCGCCGACGAGGCCGAGGCCCGGGCGATACAGGACGAACTACGCCACCAGGTCGTGCTCACCGAGCCCGGCCCGCCCCCCGGGCAGGGCCTGGTCGCGGGCGTGGACGTGGCCTACGACGACGAGCGGGACCTGGTGGCCGCCGCGGCCGTGGTGCTCGACGCCGCGACCCTGGAGGTCGTGGAGGAGGCCACCGCCGTCGGCCGGGTCAGCTTCCCCTACGTGCCCGGCCTGCTCGCCTTCCGGGAACTGCCGACCGTACTGGAGGCCCTCGGGGCGCTCACCCGGGCGCCCGGCCTCGTCGTCTGCGACGGCTACGGCCTCGCGCACCCCCGGGGCTTCGGCCTCGCCTGCCACCTCGGGGTGGTCACCGGACTGCCGGCCATCGGCGTCGCGAAGAACCCGTTCACCTTCACCTGCGAGGAACCGGGCGCTCGGCGCGGCGACGGGGCCGCGCTGCTGGCGGCCGACGGCGCCGAGGTCGGCCGGGCCCTGCGGACCCAGGACGGGATCAAGCCGGTGTACGTCTCCGTCGGCCACCGCGTCTCGCTGGACAACGCCTGCGCCCACGCCCTGGCGCTGAGCCCCCGCTACCGGATCCCGGAGACCACCCGCCACGCGGACTCGCTGTGCCGCCGCGCCCTGCGCGAGGCCTCCTGACCGTCGCCTCCGCCCGGCCCCGGGGTCCGCGGTACGGGCTCCCGGACGCCGGGGCGGGCCGGGGTCAGCGCGAGTGCACCACCCGGAAGGTGATCCCGGCCCGCTGGAGCCGGGGCAGCAGCGCGTCACCCATCGCCACGGCCGTCGTCAGCTGCCCCCCGGCCTCCGGTACGGGGTCGTAGGCCAGGCAGAGCGCAGACTCGGCCAGCATCTTCGCCGTGTCGCCGTAGCCCGGGTCACCGCCCGCCACCTCGGTGAACACCCGGCGCCCGCCGCCCTCGCCCACGAAGCGCAGCGTGAACCAGCTGCGGGCCCGCCGCTCCGCGTCCGGTCCCTGCCCCGGCTCCCAGCGGTTCATCAGCATCCGCCGGGCGGGCGGGACCTGGGCCAGGGCCACGGCCGCGCCCACCGCGGCCGTACCGCCCACCGCGACGGACAGGTGCTTGACGGAGGCGTAGTGGCGGTAGCGGAAGTCCGGCCCGTACCGCTCCAGCGCGGCGGCGGAACGGGCCACCACCGTCGGGTCCAGCGTGGGCAGTGGCAGCGCCCAGGTGCCGGTCTCCCGACTGAACCGCGGCGCACCCACCGGCCCCCGCGCCCGGCGCCCCAGCAGCCGGGGCTCGTGCAGCCGGCGCGCCCGCGCGGCCGTCAGGGTCTGCGGGCCGCGGCTGAGCGCGGTGAGGGCGGAGGTCAGGGTCCCGCCCGAGAAGAGGGCGTTGGTGCGCATGAACCCGTCGACCTTCAGCGGTACGCCCTCCGGGAGCTGACGGACCGTGAAGTACGCCCCGAGGTCGGCGGGGATCGAGTCGAAACCGCAGGCGTGCACGATCCGGGCCTCGGTCTCCCGCGCCCGCGCGTCGTGCTCGACGTACATCCGGTCCACGAACTCCGGCTCGCCGGTGAGGTCCACGTAGTCGGTGCCCGCCTCGGCGCACGCGGCGACCGGTCCGGCCCCGTACCAGACGTACGGGCCCACCGTCGTGGCCAGCACCCGGGTGGAGGCGGCCAGTTCGCGCAGGGCCTGCGTGTCCGAGGCGTCCACCCGCAGCAGTGGCAGCTTCGCGCAGGCGGGATCGACGGCGGCCAGCCGCTCGCGCAGCCGCTCCAGCCGGGCGAGGTCCCGGCCCGCGAGGGCCCACCGGCAGCCGTCCGGTGCGTGCGCGGCGAGGTACTCGGCGGTCAGCGCTCCCACGAATCCGGTCGCGCCGAAGAGCACGACGTCGTACGGCCGTTCCGGATGGTCCTGCCGAACCTGTGCGTTCATGACCGCTCCTCCCAGCTGGTGTCGGTGGCTGAGGCTAGCGTGAGGAACGGCTGTCCGTGCGGGCAGGTGTGACCTGCGGTAGGTGGGAGGCGTCATGAAGGCTCGGGAGGCTGCGGTGCGCAAGTGGGAGGCGGTGCGGGAGTTCGCTCTCGGGCTCCCGGAGGCGTGGGAGGACCATCCGTGGGGGCCCGAGGACTGCGTGACGAAGGTCAACAAGAAGATCTTCGTCTTCCTGGGCACCGTGGACGGTCCCCAGCAGCCCGGCCTCTCCGTGAAGCTCAAGGACGAGGCGCTGCACGGGCACGCGATGACCGCTCCGGGCGCGGCGCCCTCCGGGTACGGTCTGGGCCGGTCCGGGTGGGTCTCCGTACCCCTGGGGGAGAAGGGGACGCCCTCGGTGGAGGTGCTGTGCGAGTGGGTGGAGGAGAGTTACCGGACGGTGGCCCTCAAGCGGCAGGTCAAGGAGCTGGACGCCCGGACCGGGGCAAACGGCTAAGCGCTTGCTCTTGTGCTGAGTGGGACACGTTCCTAGCATCGCTGGTGTTACATCAGTTGTGTCACACCGTGCGACCGACAACGCTGGGGGCTCGATGGCAGTGACAGGGAACGGCCCGCTCGCCGGAGTGCGCGTCGTCGAGCTGGCGGGCATCGGCCCGGGACCGTTCGCCGCCATGCTCCTCGCCGACCTCGGCGCGGACGTGGTCCGGGTGGACCGGCCCGGCGGCGGCGGGCTCGCCGTCGATCCGGCCTTCGACGTCACCAACCGCAACAAGCGCTCCGTCCTGGTCGACCTCAAGTCCGCGGAGGGCCCCGCCCGCGTACTGGACCTGGTCGAGCGGGCCGACGTCCTCATCGAGGGCTTCCGCCCCGGGGTGGCCGAGCGGCTCGGCGTCGGCCCGGCCGACTGCCACGCCCGCAACCCGGAGCTCGTCTACGGCCGGATGACCGGCTGGGGCCAGGAAGGGCCGCTGGCCCACACCGCCGGGCACGACATCGCGTACATCGCCGTCACCGGCGCGCTGGGCATGATCGGCAGCGCGGACGGACCCCCGGCCGTCCCCGCGAACCTGGTCGGGGACTACGCGGGCGGCTCCCTCTACCTGGTCATCGGCGTGCTCGCGGCCCTCCAGCACGCCCGCACCGCAGGCACCGGGCAGGTGGTCGACGCGGCCATCGTCGACGGCACCGCCCACCTCACCGCCATGATCCACGGGATGGTGGCGGCCGGCGGCTGGCAGGACCGGCGCGGGGCCAACCTCCTCGACGGCGGCTGCCCCTTCTACGGCACCTACGAGACCTCCGACGGCCGGTACATGGCCGTCGGCGCGCTGGAGCAGCAGTTCTACGACACCTTCGTGGAGCTGCTCGGCATCAAGGACCAGGCCCCCGCCCGCAAGGACCTGGCCCGCTGGGGCGAGCTGCGCGAAGCCGTCGCCGCCCGCTTCCGCACCCGTACGCGCGCGGAGTGGACGGCGGTCTTCGAGGGCACCGACGCCTGCGTGGCCCCGGTGCTGTCGCTGGGCGAGGCCCCGCACCATCCGCACCTGGCCGCCCGCGGCACCTTCACCGACTTCGGCGGGATCACCCAACCCGCGCCCGCGCCGCGGTTCTCCGCCACTCCGGCCGCCGTCAGCAGCGGCCCCGCCCTGCCGGGTGCGCACGCCGCCTCCGTGGCCGCCGACTGGGACGTACCGGCCCTGCTCCCGAAGGAAGCCTGATGGAACTCTCCATGATGCTCGACTACGCGGGCGATCCGCGCCGGGCCGCGGACGAGGCGGCGGCGCTGGAGTCCGCGGGCCTGGACGCCGTCTGGGTGGCCGAGGCCTGGGGCTTCGACTCCCCGACGATCATGGGGTACCTCGCCGCCCGCACCGAGCGGCTGAAGATCGGCTCGGCGGTCCTCAACGTGTACTCGCGCACCCCCGGCCTGATCGCCCAGACGGCCGCCGGTCTCGACGCGGTCTCCGGCGGCCGGGCGATGCTGGGCCTCGGCGCCTCCGGACCGCAGGTCGTGGAGGGCTGGCACGGCCGGCCGTACGACAAGCCGCTCGGCCGGACCCGCGAGACGGTCGAACTGTGCCGCCGGATCTGGCGCCGCGAGACGATCGACCACCACGGCATCACGGACATGCCGCTGCCGCCGGAGAAGGGCGGCCGGCACGGCAAGCCGCTGAAGATCCTCACCCGCCCGGTCCGGGACGCGATCCCCGTGTACGTCGCCTCGCTCGGCCCGGCCAACGTCCGCCTGACCGCCGAGATCGCCGACGGCTGGCTGCCCACCCTCTTCATCCCGGAGAAGGCCCGTGCGGTGTGGGGCGCCCCCCTCGCCGAGGGCGCCGCCGCGCGGTCCCCGGACCTCGGGCCGCTCCAGACGGTGGCGGGCGGGCTGCTCGCCATCGGTGCGGACGCCGCGGCCGTACGCGACCTCGCGCGACCGCAGATCGCGCTGTACGTCGGCGGGATGGGCGCGGTGGGGAAGAACTTCTACAACGACCTCGCCGTGGCCTACGGCTACGAGGAGGAGGCCCGCCGGATCCAGGAGCTCTACCTCTCCGGGCGCAAGCGCGACGCCGCGGCCGCCGTCCCGGACGAGTTCTGCGAGCTGATGACGCTGTGCGGACCCGAGGGCTACGTACGCGACCGCGTCGAGGCCTTCCGGGAGGCGGGCGTCACCATGCTCGACGTCACGCCCGTCGGCCCCGACCCCGCCCGCCTGATCGAAACCGTCAAGAACTGGCTCTAGGGGGTGTCCTGCCCACAGGCCGGCCCGGTCCGCCCGAGCACAGGCCGGTCCGACCGGCCGCCGACCCGCCCGGCCTGACCGCCGCACTCCGCCCCGCGGCGGCCCCGGACGGCAGCCTCCACCGCCGGGGGGCCGCAGCCGCCCGATCCCGCTCACCGAACCCCCCGACCGGCACGACACCCCTGGGAGCCCCTCCGATGAAGCGAACCGTCCGATGAAGCGCCAGATCTTCGACGCCGACCACGAGGCGTTCCGCGAGACCGTCCGCACCTTCCTCACCAAGGAGGTGCTGCCGCACTACGAGCAGTGGGAGAAGGACGGCATCGTCAGCCGCGAAGCCTGGCTGGCCGCCGGCCGGCAGGGGCTGCTGGGGATGGCCGTCCCGGAGGAGTACGGCGGCGGCGGGAACACCGACTTCCGATACGCCGCCGTGATAGCCGAGGAGTTCACCCGCGCGGGCACCCCCGGGCTCGCGATCGGCCTGCACAACGACATCATCGGCCCCTACCTCACCTCGCTCGCCACCGAGGAGCAGAAGCGCCGCTGGCTGCCCGGCTTCTGCTCCGGCGAGACCGTCACCGCCATCGCGATGACCGAGCCGGGCGCGGGCTCGGACCTCCAGGGCATCCGTACGACGGCCGAGGACCGCGGCGACCACTGGGTGCTGAACGGTTCCAAGACCTTCATCTCCAACGGCATCCTGGCCGACCTGGTGATCGTGGTCGCCAGGACCACGCCCGAGGGCGGCGCGCACGGCCTGTCGCTGCTGGTCGTCGAGCGCGGCGCCGAGGGCTTCGAGCGCGGCCGCAACCTCGACAAGATCGGCCAGAAGGCCCAGGACACCGCCGAGCTGTTCTTCCACGACGTCCGGGTGCCCAAGGAGAACCTGCTCGGCGAGCTGAACGGCGCCTTCGTCCACCTGATGACGAATCTCGCGCAGGAGCGGATGGGCATCGCGATGGCCGGGATCGCCGCCGCCGAGTACCTGCTGGAGATCACCACGCAGTACGTCAAGGAGCGCGAGGCCTTCGGCCGCCCGCTCGCCAAGCTCCAGCACATCCGGTTCGAGATCGCCGAGATGGCCACCGAGTGCGCCGTCACCCGTACCTTCCTCGACCGCTGCATCACCGACCACGCGAACGGCGAACTCGACCACGTACACGCCTCGATGGCCAAGTGGTGGGCCACCGAGCTCCAGAAGCGCGTCGCGGACCGCTGCCTGCAACTACACGGCGGCTACGGATACATGACCGAATACCGGGTCGCGAGGGCCTTCACCGACGGCCGTATCCAGACCATCTACGGCGGCACCACCGAGATCATGAAAGAGATCATCGGCCGTTCCCTGCTCGGCTGACCCCCGCCTGCCCCTCCCCTTGGAAAACCTCCGAAAGGCTTGACCAGTGAGCACCGAAGCGTACGTATACGACGCGATCCGCACGCCGCGCGGCCGCGGCAAGGCCAATGGCTCCCTGCACGGCACCAAGCCGATCGACCTGGTCGTCGGCCTCATCGACGCCCTGCGCGAGCGCAACCCCGGGCTCGACCCCGCCACCATCGACGACATCGTGCTCGGCGTCGTCGGCCCGGTCGGCGACCAGGGCTCCGACATCGCCCGGATCGCGGCGATCGCCGCCGGACTCCCGGACACCGTCGCGGGCGTGCAGGAGAACCGCTTCTGCGCCTCCGGGCTCGAAGCCGTCAACATGGCGGCCGCCAAGGTCCGCTCCGGCTGGGAGGACCTCGTGCTGGCCGGCGGGGTCGAGTCCATGTCCCGCGTCCCCATGGCCTCCGACGGAGGCGCCTGGTTCGCCGACCCGATGACCAACTGGGACACCGGCTTCGTCCCGCAGGGCATCGGCGCCGACCTGATCGCCACCATCGAGGGCTTCTCGCGGCGCGACGTCGACGAGTACGCGGCCCTCTCCCAGGAGCGGGCCGCCGCGGCCGTGAAGGAGGGACGCTTCGCCAAGTCGGTCGTCCCCGTCACCGACCGCAACGGCCTGGTCGTCCTGGACCACGACGAGTTCATCCGCCCGGGCACCACCGCCGACACCCTCGCCAAGCTCAAGCCGTCCTTCGCGGACATCGGCGAGCTCGGCGGCTTCGACGCCGTCGCGCTGCAGAAGTACCACTGGGTCGAGAAGATCGACCACGTCCACCACGCGGGCAACTCCTCCGGCATCGTCGACGGGGCCTCGCTCGTCGCCATCGGCTCCCGCGAGGCCGGCGAGCGCAACGGGCTGCGCCCGCGCGCCCGCATCGTCTCGGCCGCCGTGTCCGGCTCCGAGCCCACCATCATGCTCACCGGTCCCGCCCCCGCCACCCGCAAGGCCCTCGCCAAGGCCGGGCTGACCATCGACGACATCGACCTGGTCGAGATCAACGAGGCCTTCGCCGGTGTGGTGCTGCGCTTCGTCAAGGACATGGGCCTGTCCCTCGACAAGGTCAACGTCAACGGCGGGGCCATCGCCCTCGGCCACCCGCTCGGCGCCACCGGCGCGATGATCCTCGGCACGATCGTCGACGAGCTGGAGCGCCAGGACAAGCGCTACGGGCTCGTCACGCTCTGTGTCGGCGGCGGCATGGGTGTCGCCACCGTCGTCGAGCGCCTCTGAAACGTCCTGTCCCCAGACCCTCCTCCGCACGGACCGACACGAAAGCAGTGACCATGAGCGAGTCCACCACGATCCGCTGGGAACAGGACGAGACCGGCGTCGTCACCCTGATCCTCGACGACCCCGACCAGTCCGCCAACACCATGAACCAGGCCTTCAAGGACTCCATCGAGGCCGTCGCCGACCGCGCCGAGGCCGAGAAGGACTCGATCCGCGGCATCGTCTTCACCTCCGCCAAGAAGACCTTCTTCGCCGGCGGCGACCTCAAGGACATGATCCGGCTGCGCCCCGAGCACGCCCAGCTGGCCTTCGACACCGGCACCGCCATCAAGCGCTCCCTGCGCCGCATCGAGACCCTCGGCAAGCCCGTCGTCGCCGCGATCAACGGAGCCGCCCTGGGCGGCGGTTACGAGATCGCCCTCGCCTGCCACCACCGCGTCGCCCTCGACGCGCCCGGCTCCAAGATCGGCCTGCCCGAGGTCACCCTCGGCCTGCTCCCCGCCGGTGGCGGCGTCACCCGCACCGTGCGCCTCATGGGCATCGCCGACGCGCTCCTGAAGGTCCTCCTCCAGGGGACCCAGTACAACCCGCAGCGCGCCCTGGACAACGGCCTGGTCCACGAACTGGCCGCCACCCCCGAGGAGATGCTCGCCAAGGCCCGCGCCTTCATCGACGCCAACCCCGAGTCGAAGCAGCCCTGGGACGTCCCCGGCTACAAGATCCCCGGGGGTACGCCGTCCAGCCCGAGGTTCGCCGCGAACCTGCCGGCCTTCCCCGCGAACCTGAAGAAGCAGCTCAACGGGGCCCCGTACCCGGCGCCGCGCAACATCCTGGCCTGCGCCGTCGAAGGCACCCAGGTGGACTTCGAGACCGCGCTGACCATCGAGGCGCGCTACTTCACCGAGCTGGTCACCGGCCAGACCGCCAAGAACATGATCCAGGCGTTCTTCTTCGACCTCCAGGCCGTCAACGCCGGCCGCAGCCGCCCCCAGGGCGTCCCCGCGCGCACGGTCCGCAAGGTGGCCGTCCTCGGCGCGGGCATGATGGGCGCCGGCATCGCCTATTCCTGCGCCCGCGCGGGCATCGAGGTGGTGCTCAAGGACGTCACCGCCGAGGCCGCGGCCAAGGGCAAGGCGTACGCGCAGAAGCTCCTCGACAAGGCCGTCTCCCGGGGCCGTACGACCGAGGCCCAGCGCGAGGAGCTGCTCGCCAGGATCACCCCCACCGCGGACGCCGCCGACCTGGCGGGCTGCGACGCCGTCATCGAGGCCGTCTTCGAGGACACCGCCCTGAAGCACAAGGTGTTCCAGGAGATCCAGGACGTCGTCGCACCGGACGCGCTGCTGTGCTCCAACACCTCCACCCTGCCCATCTCCGGGCTGGCGGAGGGGGTTTCGCGTCCGGCCGACTTCATCGGGCTGCACTTCTTCTCGCCCGTCGACAAGATGCCGCTCGTCGAGATCATCAAGGGCGGGCAGACCGGTGACGAGGCCATCGCCCGCGCCTTCGACCTGGTCCGGCAGATCAACAAGACGCCCATCGTGGTCAACGACTCGCGGGGCTTCTTCACCTCGCGGGTCATCGGCCAGTTCATCAACGAGGGCGTGGCGATGGTCGGCGAGGGCATCGAGCCCGCCTCCGTCGAGCAGGCCGCCGCGCAGGCCGGCTACCCCGCCAAGGTGCTCTCGCTGATGGACGAGCTGACCCTGACCCTGCCGCGCAAGATCCGCAACGAGACCCGCAAGGCCTTCGAGGCCGAGGGCCGGACCTGGGCCGAGCACCCCGCCGACGCCGTCATCGACCGGATGGTCGACGAGTTCGGCCGCCCGGGCCGCAGCGGCGGGGCCGGCTTCTACGCGTACGACGAGTCGGGCAGGCGGGCGGGCATCTGGCCGGGGCTGCGCGAGCACTTCGCCAAGCCGGGACACGAGATCCCCTTCGAGGACATGAAGGAGCGGATGCTCTTCTCCGAGGCCCTGGACACCGTCCGCTGCCTCGACGAAGGGGTCCTCACCTCGATCGCCGACGCCAACATCGGCTCCATCATGGGCATCGGCTTCCCGGCCTGGACCGGCGGCGTGATCCAGTACATCAACGGCTACGAGGGCGGCCTGCCGGGCTTCGTCGCCCGTGCCCGCGAGCTGGCCGGGACGTACGGGGAGCGCTTCACCCCGCCGGCTTCGCTGGTCGCGAAGGCCGAGCGCGGCGAGACGTACGCCGACTAGCGCGGCGGGACGTAGGCCGGCCGGCGCGGCCGTCCCGGGCCCGTGGAGGCGGGCCCGGGACTGTTCCGTTGCGTTCCGTCCCTACTGGCCGGCGCCGCTCAGGAAGGCGAACACCCCGCGCTCCCCGGTCCCGTCCGGGGCGGACCAGCCGGCCAGCACCTGCCCGAGCAGACCGTCCGCGGCGGCGGCCCCGGGGCCGAGCACCCGGGTCACGGTCAGCCGCAGGACCGGCCCCGCCCCGGACGCGCGGCCCACCGTGACGACGGTCGCTCCGGCGGTGTCGGCCACCTCGCCGGGGCCGGTGAGGTCCTCCGGTACGCCCTCGCCCTCGGTGCGGACCTCGACCGTCGGGTCCGGGGCGTCGCTCGCGTTCTGGTCCTGCGCCGTCGTCCGGCCCGCCATCAGCGCCAGGAGCTGCTCCACCAGGACCGGGTCGTGGGCGCCGTCGTAGATCCAGCGGCGGCCCAGCACCCCGTGCTCGGACGTGCCGATGAGGCCCTCCTCCGCGCCCTTCAGCGGGGCCCCGCGGTAGGTGACCGGCACCAGGTAGGCGATCGGTGCGTCACCGGAGCCGTCCGTGACCACCATGAACTCGATGCCCACCTCGCCCTCGGGGTCGTCCAGCCGGAAGCCACCCGCCTTGGCGAGCTGCGGGACGGCGCCCTCCGCGCCCTGGTACCAGGGGCGTGAGGGCAGCCAGCCGGTGAGGAGTTCGAGTTTGCCGGGGGACATGGTGGTGCGATGAATGACAGCCATGTCCGTCAACCTATCCGCACGGCCCGACAGTTGCCGCTCAGGCCTGCGGGCCGACGTCCGGTGTCCGTTCCGGTTCCGAGACGAACGCCGCCCGCAGTTCCTCCCGCAGCGACCGCTGAAACGCCGTCACCAGGGCCTGCACCACCATCGGCTGCATGTGCGCCGACAGGGCCTTCATCGACTCCACCCGTTCCGGATCGCTCTCGCCCTCGGTGAACGGCCCCCACACCTCGTCCCGGAACAGCGCCGTCAGCTCGTGCGCCGCCGACCGGGTGTGCTCCATCAGCACCGTCCGGGCCGCCAGGATCGTCTCGTGCGCGATGGGTACGTCGAGCAGTGCGACGCCCAGCCTCAGCAGCCCCACGTCCACCCGGAACCCGTCCCCCGAGGGGGCCAGTACGCCCATCGCGGTCAGCCGCTCGACGTCGCCGTCCGACAGGCCGCGCCCCGCCCGTTTCTCCAGCTCCGCCCGCGAGGCCTCCAGCGCCGCGTCCGGAGCCCAGCTCGCCACCAGCGCCCGGTGGATGGCCAGGTCGTGCGCGCTCAGGTCGTCGGGGAGGGCGTCCAGGTACCGCTCGATGGCCGACAGCGTCATCCCCTGGTGCTGCAGCTCCTCGATCAGCGCCAGCCGGGACAGGTGCTCCGGACCGTAGTGGCCCACCCGGCGAGGACCGATCGCGGGAGGGGGCAAAAGCCCGCGCGTGCTGTAGAACCGTACGGTGCGGACGGTGACGCCCGCCCGGGCCGCCAGCTCGTCCACGGTGAGCATCGGCTCGGGTGCCCGGTCGGTCATCGTCTGCGCCTCGCTCTCTGCTCCACAGCTTGGGTTCAACAGTATTGCTGTCGCACCAACGATGTGAAACGGCCAGGAGCTGCCCATGACCACGAACCTGCGACTGCCCGGACGGCCCGAGGAGCTCACCCTCCCGGCCCTGCTGGCCCGCAACGCCGCCGCGTACGGGCACCTGCCCGCCCTCTCGTGGCGCGCCGGCCCCGCAACGGCCCCGTGGACCACCCTCACCTGGGCCGAGGCCCGCCGCGAGGTCGCCGTCCTCGCCTCCGGCTACCGCGCCCTCGGCGTCGAGCGCGGTGAACACGTGCTGCTGATGATGGGCAACCGCCCCGAGCACTGGCTCAGCGACCTCGCCCTCGTCCACCTCGGCGCCGTCCCCGTGACCGTCTACGGGACCTCCGCGGCCGAGCAGGTCGCGCACATCGCCCGCCACAGCCGGGCCAGGGTCGCGGTCGTCGAGGGAGCCCGCGAACTCGCCCGCTGGGAGCCGCTCCTGGACGACCCCGGCGTGCCCCTGGAACGGCTCGTCGTCGCCGAGGCGGCCGAGGCGGGACCGCACCGCGCGTACGAGGACGTGTACGCGAGCGGCGTCCGGCTGGACGGCGCGGACGCCTTCGAGAAGGCCTGGCAGGACCCGGAGAACCAGTTCTGGCGCCCCGAGGACCCGCTGACGGTCGTCTACACCTCCGGCACCACCGGCGACCCCAAGGGCGTCCGGCTGACCCACCGCAACCTCATGCTCCAGTCTGTCCGCCTCGACCGGAACGTGGCCCTGCCCGAGCACGCCGAGCACCTGTGCTACCTGCCCTTCGCGCACATCGCCGAGCGGATCCTCGGGATCTACCTGCCGTTGCTGCGCGCCGCGCACGTACGGCTGTGCGCCGATCCGGCCGCCGTGTCCGCCGCCGTCCGCGAGCTGCACCCGGTGCAGTTCTTCGGGGTGCCCCGGGTGTGGGAGAAGCTCGCCGCCTCCGTACGGGCGGTCCTGGCGCGGCTGCCCGAGGAGCAGCGCGCCGCCATCGAGGCGGCGAACGACCTGGCCCGCACGCGCGCCGGCCACCGGGAGCGCGGTGAGGAGGTGCCGGCGGCGCTCGAAGCCACGTACGCCCGGACCAAGGAGCGGGTGCTGGACCCGCTGCTCGGCCTCGCCGGGCTGGACCGCCTCGTGTGGACGGCCAGCGCCACCGCCCCGATGCCGATCGACGTGGTCCGCTTCTGGGCGGGCTGGGGCATCACCATCATGGATGCCTGGGGGCTGACCGAGACCTCCGGCGTGTGCACGGTCAACAGCCCGGACGCCTTCCGGCTCGGCTCGGTGGGCCGCCCGATCGAGGGGGTGGAGCTGAAGCTCGCCGAGGACGGGGAGATCCTCACCCGCGGTGCGACCGTCTTCGGCGGCTACCTGCGGCCCGACGGCTCCCTGGAGAGCGCGGCCGACGCCGAGGGCTGGTTCCCGACGGGGGACATCGGGCGGCTCGACGAGGACGGGTTCCTCTGGCTGACCGACCGCAAGAAGGAACTGATCATCACCTCGAACGGCAAGAACGTCTCGCCGGCGCTGGTGGAGAACACGGTCAAGGAGCACCCGCTGATCGGGCAGGCCATGGTCCACGGAGACGGCCGCTCCTACCTCGTGGCCCTGCTGGTCCTGGACCCGGAACTGGCCCCGGCCTGGGCCGCCGCACGCGGCATCGAGGCCGCCTCCCCCGCCGCCCTCGCCGCACACCCCGCCGTCCGCGAGGAGGTCGCCCGCGCGGTCGAGGCCGCGAACGCCCGGCTCAACCGCACCGAGCAGATCAAGCGGTACCGGCTGCTGACGGCGGAGTGGGGGCCCGACACCGGTGAGCTCACCCCCTCGCTCAAACTCCGCCGCCGCGTGGTCCGCGAGAAGTACGGGGCGCTGATCGACGGGCTGTACGAGGAGCCGTACGAGGGACCCGGCGGGGAGGCACCCGGGGAACCGGAAGGCGTTCGCCGGGCGTAACCCCAACGGCCCGGTCCGGTGGGCGTGCACCCGCCCACCGGACCGGGGCTGTGGAATGTCGACATACCCAGCCCGTCACCCCGCTCCCCGCCAGACAGGGCGGTGACGGACAGCGGGTGCCCGGGGCAGCCGGTCACCCGGCGGCCTCGATGTTGGCGACGGCCGTAGTGATCTCGCGGCCGGACGCGATCCGGATGTACGCCAGCTCCGCCCACCGCTCGACGCCCGTGTTCGACACGGTCTCGTTGACCACGGCCATCAGCTCGCCCTCGGCTCCGGACGCGATGTCGCGGACGCGCTTGCGGAGCAGGTGGTGCGGGACGTCCTCGTACGCCTCGGTCATCGCGCCGCCTCCGGGTGGTGTCGGCGGATCAGGACGTTCAGGTCGCTCACGCGGGACGAATCGCGGGCGCCGTGTGCCCGGATGCGCTCCATCGCGTGGCGATGGCATTCCTCGCACGTGTCCGGCGGGACCGGCCATCGCCGGGGGAACAGCTCCAGGTGCTCGGTCTTGATCGTGCTCGCCATGTCCGGCGCTCCCTACCGTCGTCTGCGGGTGAGACGGCCGTTCTCCTGCGGGAGTAACGGCCACAGGAGGATGATGGCCGGGCACGCGGAGGGGCAGATAGGCCATCACGTGGCCATCCGCGGCCACGTAGCGGCCACGGCCGGGGGCTGATGTGATGACACCTCAGACTGGGGCCATGGGCCACCGAAACGACGCGCTCCGAGCAGCCCGACTCCGGGTCGGGTGGCGCAGCATGGAGGCCGCGGCGGCAGCGCTCCAGGCACACGGACAACGGTTCCTCGACGACCCCCACTTCACCGTCAGCGCCCGCACGTGGCGCCGGTGGGAGGGCGGCGCGCCCGGCTGGCCGCCGGAGGAAACCGCGACCGTGCTGCACGACGCGCTCGGGCAGTGGCCGGAGGACCTCGGATTCACGGCGCCCGCCGACTGGTTCCGACCCGAGGCACACCAAGAGGAAGACGTGAAGCGCAGGACCTTCGTATCCGTCACCGCCGCAGCGCTCGTGCCCGGCCCCGTCGCTACCCAGCACGTCGACCCCGCGCTCATCGACTACTTCCAGCAGCAGCTCGAAGGGCACTACCGAGCCGACATGTTCCTCGGCCCCCACGACCTCATCGGAACCGTCAGCGCGCAGTACCAGCTCATTGACAAACTCGTCCGGTCAGCGAAGGGCGAGACCCGCCGCGGACTCCTCCGCGTCGGCGCCGCGTACGCCGCGCTCGTCGGCTGGCTCTACCAGGACGCCGGTGACCTCGGCGCCGCCGCGTTCTGGCGGGGGATAACGCAGGAGATCGCGGCCCGATCCCGGGATCCGCACCTCGTCGGCTACTCCCTCGTCAACCTCGCGCAGGTCCGCACCGACCTCGGCGACGGGTACGGCGTCATCGACCTGTGCGAAGCGGCGCTCCACGGTGACCGGATCTTCCCGAAAGTGCGGATCATGGCCATGCAGCAGCAGGCCCACGGCGCCAGCCTGACCGGTGACCGGAGGACCGTCGACCGGCTGATCGATGCCGCTGGCGGACTCCTGTCCCGAGTCGATGACGACCTCCCGTGGGGTAACGCATGCCGTCGGACCCCCGGATACCTGGAGGTTCAGCGGGCCACCTGCTACGGGAGGCTCGGCCTCGGACGCGAAGCGGAATCCCTGTGGTCCCAGGTCCTCGCGGCGGTCCCTGCCACCGCCCGCCGGGACCGCGGCGTCTACCTCGCCCGGCACGCCACCGCGGCCGCTGGCGCCCTGGAGCCGGAGCAGGCGGTAGAGATCGCCCGAGCGGCGGTAGAGATCGCGGCAGAAACCGGGTCCGCGCGCATGCTCCGTGAACTCGGCGCCCTGGAACAGGCCATGCGACCGTGGCACGATGCCACCGTAGGCCGGGACCTTGCCGAGGTCCTGGCGCCCGTGACCGAGGGGAGCTGACATGGGTGGCGTACCGCGGCCGTTGACGCAGGAGGAGATCGCCGAAGGGCTGGGGAAGCTGCCCGGTTGGGAACAGGACGGGGATTCGATCACCCGTACGTACCCCATCCGTTACCACGCGGCGGTGGCCGCGATCGTGACGATTGCGGACCGGTCCCGACGGGTTCAGCATCACGCTGACCTCGACCTGCGCATCGATCACCTGCGCGCGTCCATCACCACACACGACGCGGGGAACCGGTTGACCGGAGCTGACTTCGACCTTGCGCACCGTATCGACGCCATCGTGGCCGCGCACCAGGCGCTCCCCCTGGACTGACAGCCGACTCTGTCTGGCCGGGCCGGTGTTGCCGGTGTCACCCGCGCTGATTCCGCGCCGTCCGCGCAGGCTCGGATGGCGCCGAGGTGGGCTCCGGCGGAAGAGGTGTCCGCTGAGGAGCCCACGCCCGGCTGGAGCCTCGTCCGGCTACGGGGCCCCTCAGCGGCCGATCACCGGGTAGTGGTCCGAGAGGTTGTCGTAGGTGTAGGAGGTGCCCCAGCTGGAGACCGTCCAGGGCGCCGACTGCTCCTTGACCACGTTGTTCTCCCAGCCCGCCGGGCGGGCGTTGCCCTTGCGGTAGAGGACGTAGTCCAGGTCCTCGCGCGGGTCGGTGGGGTATCGGTACCGGGCTATCGAGTTCAGGGCGGTGTCGAAGGAGTACGTGTGCCCCGTCCGCGAGTCGGAGTCCGCCAGGTCGGCGTCGGCGAGCATGGACGCGTACTCGGGGGTGTGCGAGTCGACGTTCATGTCGCCCGCCACGATGACCTGCTCGCCCGCCGGGATGTTCTTCCCGTCGAGGAAGGAGTCGATGGTGCGGAACTGGCGGGCGCGCATCTGCGCCGCCTCGCCGGAGCCGCAGCCCGGGTCGGTGGACTGCGCGTGCGTGCCGACCACGTGCACCTTGGCGCCGTTCACGTTCAGGACGACGTAGGCGAAGCCCTTGTTGGACCACCAGTCGGCGCCGCACGCGTCCTTGTAGACCACCTGCTCCTTGCGCACGATCGGCCACTTGCTGAGGACCGTGACGCCGCCGTCCTCCGGGGTGGTGGAGGAGTAGGCGCCGCCCGTGGCGTCCCAGCCGCTCTTGCTGCGGCCGACGACCGGGGTCTGGTACGGGTACTGGGCGGCCGAGTTGGCCTTCAGCGCGTCCGAGGCGGAGTTGTCGAAGGCCTCCTGGATCACGACCACGTCGTGGCCCTGGTAGAAGGAGGCCCGGGGGATCTCCGCCGCCCGGTGGTCCTGGCCCCAGTTCGGGTAGAGGCTCTTGCTCATCAGGAACACGTTGTACGACAGGACGCTCAGCCGCGGGGCCGAGGCCGACTCGGCGGCCGTGGCGGCGGGCGCGGTCGTGGCGGCCAGCGCGCCGGCGGCGACCGCCGCGACGGCCGCGGCGGCGGCGCGGTGACGACGGGGAGAGCTCTGGGGCATGGGGGTCTCCATCATTCCTGCGGGGGAAGATCGGCTCCGTCATCCAAGCAGCCACGGTTACCTCTGGGTAACACCCGTGCAGCGACTTTCTGTCCGGCCGGGGACATCGCGGGGAGACCCGCGAACGCAGCCGGTCATACTGGACACATGAGTACGACGGAGCAGCCCGCAGGACCCGGTGCGCGGGCCGGTGCCGGACACCGCACCGACCCCGCGCCCCCGCCGCCCGGCGGGGTGCTGTGGACCATCGCCGGGGACGTCAGGGCCCTGCTGATGCTGCCCGCCGCCTTCACCCTCCAGGTCGCCCACCCCGCGATCGGGGCCGGGGTCGACCAGTACTCCGTGTTCCGCACCGACCCCTGGGGCCGCGGCGAGCGCTCGCTGCGCTCCGTCCAGCTGTGGGTGTACGGGGGCGAGGAGGCCGCCGAGGAAGGGCGCCGGGTCCGCAGGCTGCACAAGGAGATCCAGGGCACCGACACCCGCGGCCGGCGCTACCACTCCCTCGACCCCGCCTGCTACGGCTGGGTGCACGCCACGGGCTTCCCGGTCTACCTCTACGCCGGCCGCTACCTGCTGCGCCGGTTCACCCCCGCCCAGGAGCGGCAGCTGTACCGGGAATGGCTCCAGGTCGGCCGGATCCTCGGCATCCATGACCGGGACATGCCGCAGAGCATCGAGGCGTACTGGGAGTACTGGGGCCGCATGCTGGCCGAGGAGATCGAGCCCACCAAGGTGGCCCGGGAACTGGTCGCCACCGACGTGCCGCTGCCCCGCCCCGAGGTCGGCTCCGTCGCCGTGCGCCTGCTGCTCCTGCTCACCTGGCCGGTCCTGCGGGTGGCATTCCTGCGCCTGCGGGCCTTCGTCACCGTCGGGTACATGCCGCCGGAGGCCCGCGCGGCCATCGGGCTGGAGTGGACCCCGGCCCAGGAGCGCAGGCTCCGGCGGTTCAGCACGGTCGTACGGCTGCTCGTACCGCTGCTGCCCGAGCGGCTGCGGTACCTGCCGATCGCGCGGGCGGCGCGGGCCCGGTGGCGCGGCGCCGCCCGCTGACCCCGTCAGTGGCCGTCGTGCCCGCTGCCGGAGCCGCGGCCGTGCTCGTGGACCGAGTTCGTCGCCGCGATCTTCTTCCAGGACCTCGGCTCCACCTGCCCGGCGGCGGGAGCGCCCTGGGCCGGCGGTGCGGACCGCGGCGAGCGGGCCGAGGGCTGCGCCGGGTTCAGGGCGGAAACGTCCGGCTTCCCCGGGGTGTACAGCCAGGTCTCGAAGAGCTGGGCCAGCGGCTTGCCGGAGGCCTGCTCCGCGTACCGGACGAAGTCGCCGACCTTGGCGTTGCCGTAGGCGCGCTCGGCCGGCCAGCCCTTGAGGATCTGGAAGAACTTCTCGTCGCCGATCTCGTTGCGCAGCGCCTGGAGGGCGATCGCGCCGCGGTCGTAGACGGCCCCGTGGAACTGGTTCTCCGCCCCCGGGTCGCCCGGCTTGACCTGCCAGAACGGGTCCTCGGCCGGACGTGAGGCGTAGGCCCAGTCGGCGAGCTCCTGCGCGGTGCCCTCGCCCTCCTTCTCCGACCACAGCCACTGGCTGTAGCGGGCGAAGCCCTCGTTGACCCAGATGTCCTTCCAGCCGTCGACGGAGACGCTGTCGCCGTACCACTGGTGGGCCAGCTCGTGCACGACCACGGAGACGTTGGCGCCGTTGCTGAACTGGCGCGGGCTGTAGAACGGCCGGGTCTGGGTCTCCAGGGCGTAGCCGCTGGTCACGTTGGGCACGTAGCCGCCGAGGGCGTTGAAGGGGTACGGCCCGAAGACCCCCTCCAGCCACTCCGCCACCTCGGTGGTCCGCTCGACGCTCGCGCGCGCGGCCCCCGCGTTGTCGCCGAGGTCCTTGCTGTACGCGTTGAGGACCGGGAGCCCGTTCGCCGTCCTGTCGGTGGTGATGTCGAACTTGCCGATGGCCAGGGTGGCGAGGTAGGTGGCCTGCGGCTTGTTGGAACGCCAGTTGAAGCGGGTCCAGCCCAGCTTCGAGGTCTGCGACTGGAGCACGCCGTTGCTGATGGCCTGGGTGCCGTCCGGGACGTTGACGGACACGTCGAACGTGGCCTTGTCCAGGGGGTGGTCGTTGCTCGGGAACCACCAGACGGCCGAGTCCGGCTCCTGCGCGGCGACCCCGCCGTCCGGGGTGCGCGCCCAGGCCGACCAGCCGTCGACCTTGAACTCGGAGGGTTTTCCGGCGTACTTGACGACGACGCTGAGCGGAGTGTTGCGCGCCAGCGGCTTGGCCGGGGTGACCTCCAGTTCGTGGGCGCCGGAGGTGGTGAACTTCGCCTTGGCGCCGTTGACGCGGATCTCGCTGACCTTCAGGCCGAAGTCGAGGTTGAAGCGGGACAGGTCCTGCTTGGCGGTGGCCAGCAGGGTGGCGGTGCCTTCGAGGAGATCGGTCTTCGGCTGGTACTGCAGGCGCAGGTCGTAGTGGGACACGTCGTATCCGCCGTTGCCGCTGGCCGGGTAGTAGGGGTCGCCGATACCCGGGGCCCCCGGGCCGTAGCCGGCCGCCGAAGCCGGGATCACCAGCAGGAGGGAGGCGGCGAGCACGCTCGGGGCGATGACTTTGCGGTGCACGAAGGACTCCAAGGGGTAGAGGAGACAGCTCAGTTCGATGACGCGTCGCTCGACCGTATTCACCCTCGGCGCCCCAGGTCATGTCTACGGCCCCTGCTGTCACACGATCGCCATTCGGCCGTCACGGGACGGGGCGCGTGCGCGCCGCGGTGCGGCCCCGCCCGGTCCCCGGCCTGCCCCGCGGCACCCGCCGGCCGGCGACGGCGGACCGCCCGGGCCCCGACTTCCCCCCGGCACCCCGCACCAGGACGACCGGAAACCGCGTCCCCGCCAGGGCCCGGACGACCGTCCGGACCGCCTTCCCGCCAACGGCCCGGACGGCCGTCCGGCGGCCGAAGCAGGGACCGGCCCGTGCTCCCGGCCCCGGGCGTGGTTGCGACCCGGCCGCAGCCGTGGCGGCGACCCCGCCAGCCCCCGCAGGGGCGTCCCAGCGACACCGCAGGGCGTCCCAGCGACATCGCAGGGCGGCCCCGAAAGAACCGGAGGACCCGGGAGGGGGGTCGACATACTGAGCAGTCGGTAACCTACCCGGCATGACACTTCCCGCGCTCGCCGCCCGCCGCTGCTGGCACGCCGCGATCAACCCGCTGCACGCCACCATCTACTTCTCGCCGGACCTCGCCGAGCACTTCGCCGCCCTCGGCGTCACGCACCCCGCCGCCGTCAACCTCGCCAGCCGCTCCGCGGCCATGGGCGCGGTCGGCGCCGGCGCGGTCACCGCAGCCTTCTCCAACTACCGGCACGACCTGGTCGCCCGCCACCTGCCCGCCGTGTGGGAGACCGCCACGCCCGAGCAGGCGCTCGCCGCCCGGCTGCGGGCCGCCGACAGCACCCTGCGACGGCTCCTCGGCGACGAGGTCGTCGGGTCCCCCGAGCTCGCCGAGGCCGCCGCCCTGGCGATACGGGCCACCGAGGGCTGCACCCGGCACGCCCGCACCCTCTACGCCGCCCATGCCGACCTCCCCGTACCCGAGGAGCCCCACCTGCGGCTGTGGCACGCGACCAGCCTGCTGCGCGAGCACCGCGGCGACGGCCACCTCGCCGCCCTGCTCATCGCCGGCCTGGACCCGGTCGAGGCCCTGGTCAGCCACTCCGCCACCGGCCGCGGCATGAGCGCGAAGTGGATCAAGGCCACCCGGGGCTGGGACCAGGAGGACCTGGACGCCGCCACCGCCCGGCTCCGCGCCCGCGGCATCCTCGACGCGGACGGGGAACTCACCGAGGAGGGCAAGGCCGTACGCGAGCGCGTGGAGGCCGACACCGACCGCCTGGACGCGGCCCCGTACGAGCACCTCGGTGCGCAGGGCCTGGCCCGTCTCCACGAACTCGGCGGCGGTTTCGTCGCCAGGGCGGTCGGCGCCGGGGCCTTCCCCCCGGGCCTCTTCGGCAAGGCCTGACCGGCGTCCCGGGCGCCAACCAGCAGGGTTCCCCGCGTCCGCCACTGCCACCTGCCACAATTGGCAGCCTTCCAGTGCAAACGAAGGCAGGCGGGACCCGATCGTGACGATGTCCATCGAAGGCAGGATCGCCGAGGAGCTCGGCGTACGGGAGCGGCAGGTCGTGGCCGCCGTCGAGCTGCTCGACGGCGGCTCCACCGTGCCGTTCATCGCGCGCTACCGCAAGGAAGCGACCGAGATGCTCGACGACGCCCAGCTGCGGACCCTGGAGGAGCGGCTGCGCTATCTGCGCGAGCTGGAGGACCGGCGCAAGGCGGTCCTGGACTCCGTACGGGAGCAGGGCAAGCTCGACGCCGAGCTGGAGGCGCGGATCAACGCGGCCGACACCAAGGCCCGGCTGGAGGACATCTACCTGCCCTTCAAGCCGAAGCGGCGCACGAAGGCGCAGATCGCCCGCGAGGCCGGTCTGGAGCCGCTCGCCGAAGGCCTGCTGGCCGACCCGTCGGTGGAACCGGCCGCCGCCGCGGCCGCGTTCGTCGACGCCGACAAGGGTGTCGCCGACCCCGCCGCCGCCCTGGAGGGCGCCCGGGCGATCCTCACCGAGCGGTTCGCCGAGGACGCCGACCTGATCGGCGAGCTGCGCGAACGCATGTGGAGCCGCGGCCGGCTCGCCGCGAAGGTCCGCGAGGGCAAGGAGGAGGCGGGCGCCAAGTTCGCCGACTACTTCGACTTCGCCGAGCCCTTCACCGCCCTGCCCTCGCACCGCGTCCTCGCGATGCTCCGCGGCGAGAAGGAGGAGGTCCTCGACCTCACCCTGGAACCGGAACCGCCGGCCGAGATCCCCGGCCCGTCCACGTACGAGGGCATGGTCGCCCGCCGCTTCGGCATCGCGACCCCCTCCGAGCAGAGCCGCCCCGGCGACAAGTGGCTGGCCGACACGGTCCGCTGGGCCTGGCGTACGAAGATCCAGGTGCACCTCGGCATCGACCTGCGGACCCGGCTGCGCGCCGCCGCCGAGGACGAGGCGGTGCGGGTCTTCGCCTCGAACCTGCGCGACCTGCTGCTCGCGGCCCCCGCGGGCACCCGCGCCACCCTCGGCCTCGACCCGGGCTTCCGTACGGGCGTGAAGGTCGCCGTCGTGGACGCCACCGGCAAGGTGGTGGCCACCGACGTGATCTACCCGCACGTGCCCGCCAACAAGTGGGACGAGTCCCTCGCCAAGCTCGCCCGCCTCGCGAAGGAGCATGCGGTCGAGCTGGTCGCCATCGGCAACGGCACGGCCTCGCGGGAGACCGACAAGCTGGCCGGGGACCTGATCACGCGCCACCCGGAGCTGGAGCTGACCAAGGTGATGGTCTCGGAGGCCGGCGCCTCCGTGTACTCGGCCTCCGCCTTCGCCTCGCAGGAGCTCCCGGACATGGACGTGTCGCTGCGCGGCGCCGTCTCCATCGCCCGCCGCCTCCAGGACCCGCTCGCCGAACTGGTCAAGATCGACCCGAAGTCGATCGGCGTGGGCCAGTACCAGCACGACCTGTCCGAGGTGAAGCTCTCCCGCTCGCTCGACGCGGTGGTCGAGGACTGCGTGAACGGTGTCGGGGTGGACGTCAACACCGCCTCCGCCCCGCTGCTCTCCCGGGTGTCGGGCATCAGTGGCGGCCTCGCCGAGAACATCGTGGCCCACCGCGACACCAACGGCCCCTTCCGCAGCCGCAAGGGCCTCAAGGACGTGGCCCGGCTCGGCCCGAAGGCGTACGAGCAGTGCGCGGGCTTCCTGCGGATCCGCGGCGGGGACGACCCGCTGGACTCCTCGGCCGTGCACCCGGAGGCCTACCCGGTGGTGCGGGCCATGGGGAAGACGGCGGGCGGCGAGGTGGCGGCACTGGTCGGCAACACCGCCGTGCTGCGCTCCCTGCGCCCGGAGCAGTTCGTCACCGAGGCCTTCGGCCTGCCGACCGTCACGGACATCCTGCGCGAGCTGGAGAAGCCGGGCCGAGACCCGCGTCCCGCCTTCAAGACGGCCACCTTCAAGGAGGGCGTGGAGAAGATCGGAGACCTGACCCCCGGGATGATCCTGGAGGGCGTGGTCACGAACGTGGCCGCCTTCGGGGCGTTCATCGACATCGGCGTCCACCAGGACGGCCTGGCCCACGTCTCGGCGCTGTCGAAGAACTTCGTCAAGGACCCCCGGGACGTGGTGAAGCCCGGCGACATCGTCCGCGTCAAGGTCATGGACGTGGACATCCCGCGCAAGAGGATCTCCCTGACCCTGCGGCTGGAGGACGAGGCCGGGGCGGAGCGCGGCGCGGGCGCGCCGAGGCAGCGCGAGGACCGGCAGGAGCGGCGCGAGCGGCAGGGCGGCGGCGGCCGTCCGCCGCAGCAGCGCGGTGGTGCGGGTGCCCGCGAGGGCGGCAGCAACCAGGGGCAGGGTCAGGGCCAGGGCGGCCGGCGCGGCCAGGGTCAGGGCCCGCGGCAGGGGGGCGGCTCGGGTGGTTCGGCCCCCGCGCCCGCCAACAGTGCCATGGCCGACGCCCTGCGCAGGGCCGGCCTCACGGGCCCGGAGGAGCGCCGCAAGCGCTGAACCCGCGGCCCCGGGGAGGGTTTGCAGCCACCCGGGACGTGGGGGACTCCGTACGGAATGGCCGAATAGGCACCTCGTGCGGGGGAACGCCTTGCCAATTCCCGTACAAGATCTGTAGGCATGAAGGAACGCCCGTTCGTCTTCTGGCGAACGGGCTTCCGCTTTCCCCTCAGGACCGCATTCCCCGAGGCCGCCTTGAAGGCACAGGACGTCATGCCCATGCCCACACACGCCTACCGACGCTGCCCGCGAAAGGGTCCGAAGAGGGATCACATGCCCTACCCGCAACTCAGCCTGCGCAAGAGGTGCGAGAACATTCTCGGCCATCTGGATCTGACCCGACCCTTCTCCCTCGACGGGCTGTGCCAGCGCATAGCGGAGCAGCGCGGCCGCCCCATCCGGCTGCACCCGCTCCCCAAGGAGGCGGCGGAGTCCGGGGTCTGCGGGCTGTGGGTCGGCACGGCCAGTGTCGACTACGTCTTCTACGAGGCGCAGACCACCCCGCTCCACCGGGAACACATCGTCCTCCACGAACTCGGCCACATCCTGTTCGGCCACAACTCGCTGCTGGGCGAGGAGATCGACGGGCACGCGCCGGTGGTGCTCGGGCGCACGAACTACACCACCCGCCAGGAGCAGGAGGCGGAGATGCTCGCCAGCATGATCCGCATCCGCACGGCGAACTCCGCACCCCCGTCGGCCGTCCGCGCCGGGGACACCCTGTCCCGGCTGGAGTCCGCGATGGGATACGAGCGGCACGAGCGGGGGAGCCATGGGGGCTGACCTGACCGCCATCGGCGACTGGCTCGCCGTCCCGAGCGTGGTGTGCCTGTGGATCGCGGTGCTGCTGCGCGCCCCGGGAGCACTGCGCTCCCCGCAGCAGCGCGGCCTGTGGTTCGCCGTCGCCACCGCCGCCGCCGCGATGACCCTGAACCTTCCCGCCGTCGTCACCTACGCGATGCGGGACCCGCACCACTCGCACACCGTCGGCATCGTCCGCAATCTGATCGGCGTCCTGTCGGCGGGCGCCGTGCTCTACTTCGTGGCCGCCGCCACCCGCGGCCGCCGCCTCCAGCTCGCCTCCTGCATCGCGACGGTGGCCTGGGTCACCGCGCTCCTCGCCCTGGACGCGACCGCACCCGGCCACGGCACGCACACCATGCCTCTGGTGGGCGACCCGGTGCCCTCCCTCGCGTACTGGCTCGTGCTCATCTCCGCGCACGTCATCGCCAACACCGTCTGCGTCGCCCTGTGCTGGCGCTACAGCCGGCGGACCGAGAGCCGGGGCCTCGCCGCCGGGCTGCGGCTGTTCGGCCTCGGCACCGCGCTGGCCGGCCTGTTCTGGTTCGCCTACCTGCTCAAGGCCCTCTTCGGCAGCACCTGGGCGATGCCCGCCCTGCCGCTCCTGATGAACCTGCACGGACTGCTGCGCGCCGCCGCGATCCTGGTGCCGACCCTGTTCACCCTGCGCCGCACCACCGCCGACATCTCCACCGCCTGGCAGCTCTGGCCGCTGTGGCGCGACCTGGTCCAGGCCGTCCCGCACGTGGCCCTCAACAAGCCGCGGGCCGGCCGGCTGGTGGAGCTGCTGTGGCCCCCCGTCCCACGGAACCTGCTGGTGTACCGCAAGGTCATCGAGACCCGTGACGCGATCCTCATCCTCGGCGAGTACGTCGCCCCGGGCGTCCCGGAACTGGCCCGCGGCCACGTCACCGGACGCGGGGTCCCCGAGCAGCGGCGGACCGCGGCCGCGCTGGCCTGCGTACTGAAGGAAGCACGGCAGGCGAAGCTCGCCGGCCTCCCGGGCCGGGCCGCGGAGGCCTCCGCGCTGACCCTGCCCGCCGCCATCCAGACCTCCGGCGAGGGCAACGGCCTGGAGGACGAGGCCCGCTTCCTCGTCGACGTGGCCCAGGCCTACGCCTCGCCGACCACCACGGCCTTCACCCCGTGACCCGCTCGCCCAGAAAGTGAAAGACTCTTGACCACCGTTCTGATCACCGGGGCCAGTGCCGGGCTGGGTGCGGCCTTCGCCCGCGGGTTCGCGGCCAAGGGCTGCGACCTCGTCCTCGTCGCCCGGGACAAGGACCGCCTCGACGCCCTCGCCGACGCCCTCGGCAGCGAGTTCGGCACGGAGTCCGAAGTGCTCCCCGCCGACCTGCTGGACGCCCGGGAGTGCACGGCCGTCGCCGAGCGGCTCGCCGACCGGGCCCGGCCCGTGGACATCCTGGTCAACAACGCGGGCTTCGGACTGTCCGCGCCCTTCCCGTACAGCCCCGTCGAGGACGAGGAGCGGATGCTCGACCTGCTGGTGAAGGTGCCCCTGCGGCTCACCCACGCCGTGCTGCCGGGCCTGCGCGAGCGCCGCTGCGGCGCCGTGCTCAACGTCTCCTCGGTGGCAGGCCTCCTGCCCACCGGCACGTACGGGGCCGCCAAGGCCTGGGTGGCCGCCTTCAGCGAATCCCTCCGGGTGGACATGGAGCCGTACGGGGTCCGGGTGCTGGCGGTGGTGCCCGGCTTCACCCGCACCGAGTTCCAGGAACGGGCCGGGATGGACGTCAGCGCCCTGCGCGACGCGGTCTGGCTGGAGCCGGACGCCGTCGTCGACCGGGCCCTGCGCGATCTCGCGCTGCGCCGCCCGGTCAGCATCACCGGCCGCCGCTACCGCGCCTACGCCTTCGCCGCCCGCCACCTCCCGCGCACCTTCGTGGCCCGCAGGCTGGCCCGCAAGCGCCGGGCCCCCGAAGGACAGGGCCGATGACGGCGCAGGGGGACCGGATCCGCGGAGCCGTGGACTCCGGGACTCCGGCACCCCGGTCATCGAGGCGGGCAGCGCGGGCCCGGCACGATCGCGAAGAGACGGCCTAGAGCTCGGTGACCTTGCCGTCCGCCACCCGCAGACGGCGGGTCACATGGACGGCGTCCAGCATCCGGCGGTCGTGCGTGACCAGCAGCAACGTGCCCTCGTACGCCTCCAGGGCCGCCTCCAGCTGCTCGATCGCCGGCAGGTCGAGGTGGTTGGTGGGTTCGTCCAGGACCAGCAGGTTCACCCCGCGGCCCTGGAGCAGGGCCAGGGCCGCGCGGGTGCGCTCACCCGGGGAGAGGGTGGCCGCCGGGCGCAGGACGTGGGCCGCCTTGAGGCCGAACTTCGCCAGCAGGGTGCGCACTTCGGCCGGCTCGGTGTCCGGGACCGCCGCGCAGAACGCCTCCAGCAGGGGTTCGTCGCCCAGGAACAGGCCGCGGGCCTGGTCGACCTCGCCGATCAGCACCCCCGAGCCGAGGGTGGCGGAGCCGGAGTCCGGGGCGAGGCGGCCCAGCAGGACGGCGAGCAGGGTGGACTTGCCCGCGCCGTTGGCCCCGGTGATCGCAACCCGGTCCGCCCAGTCGATCTGCAGGCTGGCCGGGCCGAAGGCGAAGTCGCCGCGCTCGACGGTGGCCTCGCGCAGGGTGGCCACGACCGAGCCCGACCGCGGGGCCGCCGCGATCTCCATGCGCAGCTCCCACTCCTTGCGGGGCTCGTCGACGACGTCCAGCCGTTCGATCGCGCGCTGCGTCTGGCGGGCCTTGGCGGCCTGCTTCTCGCTGGACTCGCCGCGCAGGTTCTTGCCGATCTTGTCGTTGTCGCCCGCCTTGCGGCGGGCGTTGCGCACGCCCTTGTCCATCCAGTTGCGCTGCATCTGGGCGCGGCCTTCGAGGGAGGACTTCTTCCCCGCGTACTCCTCGAACTCCTCGCGCGCGTGGGTACGGGCGCGCTCGCGCTCCTCCAGGTAGGACTCGTAACCGCCGCCGTAGAGGTTGATCTGCTGCTGGGACAGGTCGAGTTCGAGGACCTTGGTGACGGTCCGCGTCAGGAACTCGCGGTCGTGGCTGATCACGACCGTGCCCGCGCGGAGCCCCTTGACGAACTGCTCCAGCCGCTCCAGGCCGTCCAGGTCCAGGTCGTTCGTGGGCTCGTCCAGCAGGAAGACGTCGTAGCGCGACAGGAGCAGCGAGGCGAGGCCGGCGCGGGCGGCCTGACCGCCCGAGAGCGCCGTCATGGGCAGGTCCAGGCCCACCGTGAGACCGAGCTCGGCCGCGACCTCCTCGGCCCGCTCGTCGAGATCGGCCCCGCCGAGGTCCAGCCACCGGTCCAGCGCGGTCGCGTACGCGTCGTCCGCGCCCGGCGTGCCGTCCACCAGGCCCTGCGTCGCCGCGTCCAGCTCCGCCTGCGCGGCGGTCACGCCCGTTCGGCGGGCCAGGAAGTCGCGTACCGACTCGGCGGGCCGGCGTTCCGGCTCCTGGGGGAGGTGCCCCACGGCGGCGGTGGGCGGGGAGAGCCGCAGCTCACCCGTCTCCGGGGTGTCCAGTCCGGCGAGCAGGCGCAGCAGGGTGGACTTCCCGGCGCCGTTGACGCCGACGAGACCGATGACGTCGCCGGGCGCGACGACGAGGTCGAGATCGGCGAAGAGCGTGCGCTCACCGTGCGCGGCGGTGAGCTTCTTGGCGACGAGGGTTGCAGTCATGGTCCGTCGATCCTATCCGGGCCCGGACGCGCCCCCGGATGGCAGTAAAGGTGGGATGCACGTCATTGCGGCCATCGGGCCGGCGTCACACCATGGGGTCATGGTGTTGCGAAACGTACTGGTCGTTCTCTACGACGGGGTGCAGAGCCTGGACGTGACCGGGCCGGTGGAGGTGTTCGCCGCCGTGGACCACTTCCCGGGGCGGGCCGGGTACGCCATCCGCACCGTGTCGCCCGGCGGCGGGCCGGTCCGTACGAGCAGCGGGCTCACGCTCGTCCCGGACGCGGACCTGGAGGGCGCCCGGCCTGGACCCGGGACCACGCTGCTGGTGCCCGGGGGCCGCTTCACGGCCGATTTCGAGCCGAGGCTGACCGACTGGCTGCGCGCGTACGGGGGTCGCGCGGAGCGGTTGGTGTCCGTGTGCACGGGAGGGCTGCTGCTCGCCGAGGCCGGACTGCTGGACGGGCGGCGGGCGACGACGCACTGGAACGCCTGCGAGGGGATGGCGCGGGACTACCCGGGCGTCGTGGTGGAGCCGGACCCCATCTACGTGCGGGACGGGCCCGTGGCCACCTCGGCGGGGGTCACGGCCGGGATCGACCTCGCGCTGGCGCTGGTGGAGGAGGACCACGGGCGGGACGTGGCGCTGACGATCGCCCGGCACCTGGTGGTGTTCCTGCGCCGGCCCGGCAACCAGGCGCAGTTCAGCGCGCAGCTGGAGGCGCAGACGGCCCGGCGGGAGCCGCTGCGGGACGTGCAGCAGTGGATCACCGAGCACCCCGAGGGGGACCTCGGCGTGGAGGCGCTCGCCGCCCGGGCCCGGCTGTCGCCGCGGCACTTCGCGCGCGCCTTCCAGGCGGAGACGGGGGTGACGCCGGGGCGGTACGTGGAACGGGTGCGGGTGGAGCACGCCCGCCGTCTGCTGGAGGAGAGCTCCACGGGCGTCGCCCAGGTCGCCCGCGCATGCGGGTACCGCACGCCGGAGGCGCTGCGCCGCGCCTTCGTGAGGGCCCTGGGCCAGCCCCCCGCGGAATACCGCCGCCGCTTCGGCCCCTGACCCGCCTCCGACCCCTGCCCCGGCGTCCGCCCACCCGCCCGGGCCCGCCCCCGACCGGTCCGGCCTGACCGGGCGGGCCCGACAGGACCACACCCGACCGGACCCGGTCGCACCGACCGACCGGACCCGGACCGGCCGGCAGACCGCATCGAGCCGACCGACCCGACCCGACCCGACCGCTCCGGAGGAGCCATGCAGATCGCCGTACTGCTCTACGACCGCTTCACCGCCCTCGACGCCATCGGCCCCTTCGACACCCTCGGCCGGCTGGAGGGGGCCGAGGTCGTCTTCGTGTCCGAGCGGCCGGGTCCCGTGCGGACCGACAACGGCGCGCTCGCGCTCGTCGCGGACAAGGCGCTCGGCGAAGTGACCCGGCCCGACATCGTCATCGTGCCCGGCGGCCCGCACCCCGAGGTGGAGATGAAGAACCCCGCCGTCATCGAATGGCTGCGGGCCGTCGACGCCACCACCACCTGGACGACCTCCGTCTGCACCGGCTCCCTGCTGCTCGCCGCGGCCGGACTGCTCGACGGGCGGCGGGCTGCCGGCCACTGGCTGTTCCTGGACCAGCTGCCGCAGTTCGGCGCCCGGCCCACCGGGGAGCGCGTCGTGTTCGACGGCAAGTACGTCACCGCCGCCGGGGTGTCCTCCGGGATCGACATGGGGCTCACCCTGCTCGGCAGGATCGCGGGGGACACGTTCGCCCAGACCGTCCAGCTGATGACGGAGTACGACCCGCAGCCGCCCTACGACGCCGGTTCCCCGGACAAGGCCCCGGCCGAGATCGTCGCGAGGCTGCGGGGGGTCAGTCCGCTGTAGGCCAGCGGAAGACGGGCGCGCGGCGCTCCAGGAAGGCGGCGACACCCTCCGCGGTGTCGCCGCTGCCGGCGGCCTCGGCCGCCCAGTGGCCGTCCCGGTCGGTCCTGCCGTCGGCGAACTCCTTGGCCGCCGCCTGCGTCAGCTGCGACCGGGAGGTCAGGACGCGGGTGAACCCGGCCACCCGCTCGTCCAGGTCACCGGCGGGCACCAGCTCGTTCAGGAACCCCGCGCGCAGCGCCTGTTCGGCGTCGATCAACTCGGCCGAGAAGAGGAGGTACTTGGCCCACGCCGGGCCCACCAGCCCCGCCAGCCTCCGGGTGGAGGACGCCGGGTAGACGACGCCGAGCTTCGCCGGGGTCACCCCGAACGAGGCCCCCTCCTCCGCGAAGCGCAGGTCGCAGGCGGCCGCCAGCTGGCTGCCGCCGCCCACGCAGAACCCGCGGATCGCCGCCAGCGTCGGCTTCGGGAAGGCCGCCAGGGCCTCCTCCGCCGCGACGGCGAGGGCCTGCGGGTCCTCGTCCCCGGTCAGCGAGGAGATGTCCGCTCCGGCGCAGAAGGTCGGCCCGGCTCCGGTGAGCACCAGCACCCGTACGGCAGGGTCGGCCGCCAGTTCCGCGAGCAGCTCCGGCAGCGCCCGCCACATCGCGGCCGTCATGGCGTTGCGCTTCGCGGGGTGGTTGATGACCACGGTGGCCACCCCGTCGGCGACCGTGCAGGGGAGGGCTGCGTCCAGGGCTGCTTCCATGCGCCGGATGCTATCCCGGGCCGTCGATCCTATGATCAAGGGAGTCCGTTCGGGGGGTGCGAGGAAGGTGGCACGCTCATGGGCGCAGACCGTTCCGAAGAGAGGGACCGCGACCCCCGGCGGGAGAAGAAGAAGCTGGGGCGCAGTTTCGGACTGCTGGCCCTGCTCGGAGTGCTCCTCGTGCTGGCCGGTCTGGTCGGCTTGGTCTACACCGGCGTGGCCACGCTGACCTCGATGTTCCTCTTCGGCTGGCTGCTGCTCATCGGCGGTGTGGTGGGGCTGCTGCAGGCCGTGCAGTCCCGTAGGGGGAACTACTTCTGGCTCGCCGTCATCGTCGCCGCGATCAACCTCGCGGCCGGTTTCGTGATCCTGCGCCGTCCGGAGGCGAGCGCCGAGGCGCTGACCATGTTCGCCGCCCTGCTCTTCCTCACCGGCGGGGTGTTCCGGCTGGTCGGTGCCCTGGTGGTGCGGGGCACCAACTTCGGGCTCGCGCTCGTCCAGGGCGCCTTCGGGATCCTGCTGGGCGTCCTGATCCTGTCCAACTGGCCGGGCAACAGTCTGTACGTGATCGGAACCTTCTTCTCCCTCGCGCTGCTGTTCGACGGGCTCAGTCTGATCGCCACGGGCCTGGGCGCCCGGCGCATCCTGGGCTTGGTCAGCGAAGACGAGGCGCCGGCCGGGCCGGGCCCGGCGGACGGTACGCGCCAGGCGGCGGAGAACCGACCGGTAGAAGATCAGGAACAGTCGAACAACTGACTCTGTCATACGCCAGTGTTCAGAAAGCGTCCGAATCACGCTGACTTCTGGTCAGTGCTTCGGTCCGGACGAGCGCGTTCCCCACTCTTGACGCGTGGACACGATCGAGCGCGAAGACGGGGGACGGAACATGGACCTCAGCGGGAGCGTCCCGCCGGCCAGGGGGGGTGAGCCGGAGGCTCCGGCACACCCCCTCGCCTACGAAGGGGTGTGGCGGTTCACCGCGCCCGCCGTAGAAGAATCCGTTCCGCAGGCCCGCCGGGCGGTCCGGGACCTCCTCGGGCGCCAAGGGGTGCCCGCCCGGCAGGACCTCGTGTACTCCCTGCTGTTGATCGTCTCCGAGCTGGTGACGAACTCGGTCCGGCACGCCGCACTGCTCTCGCCGGAGGTCGCCGTCGAGGTCGCGATCGGCCGCGAGTGGGTACGGGTGGCCGTGGAGGACAACCACCCGTACCGCCCGAAGGCGCTGGAGGCCGATTTCGGCCAGACCGGCGGCCGGGGGCTGCTCCTGGTACGGGAGGTCACGCGGGAGGCCGGCGGGGTCTGCGACGTCGAGCACACCTCGACCGGCGGCAAGGTGATCTGGGCGGCCCTGCCGCTCACTGTGCCCGCCCCGGCCGGACCCGCCGGCCCGGCCTCGCCCGCGGGACCCGTCGTACCCACCGCTCCGGTCGTCTGAACCGCGTACGGCCCACCGGCTCCGATCGTCCGAACCACGCACGATCCACCGGCTCCGGCCCTCCGGACGGCGTACGGGCTACCAGCCCGCCGCATCGCCCGTCAGCTCGCGGATGGCGGGCCGCGCCGCGTCGAGCACGGTCATGAACCAGGCCGAGAACGGTACTTCCGCGTGCCGCTTCGCCAGTTCCGCGGCGGTGACGAAGGCGGTGTCACCCACCTCCGCCGGATCCGGCCGCAGCGCCGCCTGCGCAAGTCCCACGAACAGGTGGTTGTACTCCTGCTCCACCAGACCCGAAGCGGGATCCGGGTGGTTGTAGCGCACGGTGCCCGCTTCCGCGAGCAGCGACGGGGACAGCCCCAGCTCCTCGTGGGTCCGCCGGGCCGCGGCCGCGAAGGGCGACTCCCCGGGGTAGGGGTGACCGCAACAGGTGTTCGACCACACGCCGGGGGAGTGGTACTTGCCGAGGGCGCGCTGCTGGAGCAGCAGACGGCCCTGCTCGTCGAAGAGGAACACCGAGAACGCCCGGTGCAGCTGCCCGGGCGCCTGATGGGCGGAGAGCTTCTCCGCCGTGCCGATGGTGTTGCCGGACTCGTCGACCAGTTCGAGCATGATCGCTTCTTGAGCGCCGGTGCCGTTGGACGCGCCGTTCGCGGCGGTGGCTGGTGTGGTCGGCATACCCATCCTTCGCTTCGGACTTCGGCCTTCAGTCTGCCGTACAAAAGCGGCTTGTCCCTACTTCGGTGATCCGCGCATGTCTGCCCCTCGCCGCGTGGTAAACGGCGAGGGGCAGATCACAGGGCCGGGCGCGTCCTCGGCAGCGGAGGGGGTCAGAGGCCGAAGGGAGCCGGGTACGCGATGGTCCCCGCAGGCACCGGAACCGAATCGTCCAGCACCAGCGCCATCAGCGCCTCGTCAGGCACCTCGAAGGGCGCCCGGATGCCGAAGCGCGACGCCGGGACGAACCCGAAGCGCCGGTAGTACCCGGGATGCCCCAGGACGAGGACCAGCGCCTCGCCGCGCTCCTCCGCCGCGGCGAGCAGGGCCCGGACGACCGCGCTGCCGGCCCCCGAGCGCTGGAGCGCGGGAGCGGTGGCCACCGGCGCCAGGGCGAGCGCCCGCACGCCGTCGACCGCGCACGCCGTCAGCAGGGCGTGCGCGGCCACCGACCCGTCCGGGCCCTCGGCCACGTACGACAGACCCGGCACCCAGGCGTCGTCCGTGCGCAGCGCGTCCACGAGATCCGCCTCCAGCGGGGTCTCGAACGCCGCCCGGACGACCTCCCGGACGGCGGCGGTGTCGGCCCCGGTCTCCGGGCGGGTCCGCCAGGTGCCGCCGTCGCCCGCGCTCACCGGACGCAGGACGTAGCCCGTGCACCGGTACTCGTGGCCGTGGCGCACCCGTACGTCGAGCTCCTCGCGGGTCGCGGCCGACGCCGCCCGCGCCGCGGGGGTCGCCGGGGCCGGGAAGGTGCGCACCCGCTCGGCGAGCGGGCCGTAGTACTCGGCCCAGTCGGAGCCGGGCTGGTGGTGCACGCCGAGCACCTGGTACCCGGCGGCCCGGGCGGCCGCCAGGTTGCCCGCGGTGGAGCGCAGCGGGTAGTGCTCGTCCCAGAAGGCGCGGGCGCCGGCGGACGGATCCGCGACGGTCCACTCGCACTCGGTCAGCACGAGGGTGCCGCCGGGGGCGAGCAGCCTCTTCCACCGCTCGAGCGCGGTGTCGAAGCCGATGGTGTAGGCGGAGCCCTCCGCCCAGACGAGGTCGAAGGAGCCGTCCTCGCAGGGGAGAGCGCCCATGTCGGCCTCGACGGTGCGGACGCGGCCGTCGAGCCCGCGGGCCGCCGCGGCGGTACGGAGCTCGTCGAGGAAGGGCCGGTGGAGGTCGACGGCGGTGACCTCGGCGCCGTCGGCGCCGCCCGCCTCGGCCGCCAGCAGCAGGGCGCTGCGGCCGGGACCGCAGCCCAGGTCCAGTACGCGCGGCCGCTCGGGCAGCGGTCCGCACAGGGACAGCAGGTGCCGGGTGGTGGCGTCCGAACCGGGGGCCTGCCGGGGCAGGCCGTGGTGGAGCGCGAAGAACGCCTCGTGGAGGGCGTCGGCGGAGGCGTGCCCGGAGGTGTCGGAGGTGGTGTGGGTGTTGTCGGTCAACGTGAACCCTCGAACGGGGGCCCCGGCCGACGAGGCGCGATCAGCGGTGCGGCTTGCTCAGCCGTCGGATCGGGCCTGGCCGGGTGCCCGGAAGGAAAGGGGGGTGTGCCGGAGTTCGCTGCCCATGGCCGCGACCTTGACGACGGTCATCAACCCCACCTCCTTCTCGCTCGGTCACCTCTGGACGGCCACTTCTGGATGCCCAGGACGCTTGTGCGGGAGGCGCACGCGTCAGCGGCCACCTTAACATCCGGGCCGGTTTGTGATCTCTGCGCGCGGTCGTCGATGATGATCACGCCCGACCCGGGGTCCCGGATATTCGGCTCGTCGGGGCGTAAACGGGTGGTGAACCCCCGCTTCCATTCATCCGATAGCCTCTGCCGACGTGCCGCCGCCCGACCAGGCGCCGGTCCAGAATCCGTCGCAAGGAGTGAGTTCGTCTGCCGACCGTCATCCTCACCGGCCTGCCGGTCCCCGGATCACCGCTCGCGGACGAGCTGCGCGGACTCGGCTTCGACGTGCGCCCCGCCGCCGGTCCTGAAGAGGCCGCCGCCATGCTGTCCACCGTCCCCGCCGACCAGCGCGTGGCCGTCGTGGACAGCGCCTTCGTCGGCCACGTCCACGCCCTGCGCCTCGCGCTGACCGACCCGCGGTTCGACGCCTGCGCCGTCAGCGGGGCCCTCGCCGTCCAGCCCGCTGCCCGGACGGCCCTGGACAAGGCCGCCGCCACGGCCGCCGCCACGGGCGCCGGCTCCTACGCCGACCGGCTCGCCGCTGAGGCCGAGGCCGCCGGGGCCACCGTCCAGCGGCCCGAGCTCGGCACGCTCGTCGCCGCCGTGCCGGCCACCGCCGCGGAGCGGGACGCGGCCGTCGCCGCCGTCGCCGCCGTGGACGAGGAGGCCGTGCGCCTGCGGACCGCCGTGAAGTCCCGGGACGGCTTCTTCACCACCTTCTTCATCAGCCCGTACTCGCGCTACATCGCCCGCTGGTGCGCACGCCGCGGCCTGACCCCGAACCAGGTCACCACCGCCTCACTGCTCACCGCGCTCGTCGCGGCCGGCTGCGCCGCCACCGGCGACCGCTGGGGCTACGTGGCGGCCGGTGTGCTGCTCCTCGTCTCCTTCGTCCTGGACTGCACCGACGGGCAGCTCGCCCGCTATTCGCTCCAGTACTCGACGATGGGCGCCTGGCTCGACGCGACCTTCGACCGGGCCAAGGAGTACGCCTTCTACGCGGGCCTCGCGCTCGGGGCCGCCCGGAACGGGGACGACGTCTGGGCCCTCGCCCTCGGCGCCATGATCCTCATGACCTGCCGCCACGTCGTCGACTTCTCCTTCAACGAGGCCAACCACGACGCGACCGCGAACACGAGCCCCACGGCCGCCCTGTCCGGGAGGCTCGACAGCGTGGGCTGGACCGTCTGGGTCCGGCGGATGATCATCCTCCCCATCGGTGAGCGCTGGGCGATGATCGCGGTGCTGACCGCCGTCACCACCCCGCGCACCGTCTTCTACGCCCTCCTGATCGGCTGCGCCTTCGGCGCCCTCTACACCACCGCCGGCCGGGTGCTGCGCTCGCTGACGCGCAAGGCGCGCAGGACCGACCGGGCAGCCGCCGCCCTGGCCGAGCTCACCGATTCGGGCCCGGTGGCCCAGGCCTGGGCCACGCTGATCGGCGGGCGGCTGCCCGCCGGCCCGCTGGTGTACGCCCTCGTCGGCTCCGTCCTGATGGTCGGCTCCGCCGTGGACAGCGAGTACGGCGCTCCCTGGCTGATCGGGACCGCCGTGTTCTACGGCATCGCCGCCGGGAAGTCCCTCGAGCGCCCCCTCAAGGGCGCGCTCGACTGGCTGATACCGCCGCTGTTCCGGGCCGCCGAGTACGTGTCCGTCCTCGCCCTCGCCCTCCACGCGGACGTGCCGGGGGCGCTCCCGGCGGCATTCGGCCTGATCGCGGCGGTCGCCTACCATCACTACGACACGGTCTACCGGATCCGCGGTGGCACCGGCGCGCCGCCGCGGTGGCTGGTGTGGACGACCGGAGGTCACGAAGGCCGGGTCCTGCTGGCCGTGGTCCTCGCCGCAGTCCTTCCCCGGGACGCGTTCCCCGTCGCGCTCACGGCCATGGCCGTGTTCGTGGCACTCGTGGTGCTCGTGGAGAGCATCCGCTTCTGGGTCTCCTCCGGAGCACCCGCCGTACATGACGAAGGAGAACCAGCATGATCGGCCTTGTACTCGCTGCCGGTGCCGGACGCCGCCTGCGTCCCTACACCGACACCCTGCCCAAGGCCCTCGTGCCCGTCGGTCCCGAGGGCCAGGAGGAGAGCCTGACGGTTCTCGACCTGACGCTCGGCAACTTCGCCGAGGTCGGCCTCACCGAGGTCGCCGTCGTCGTCGGCTACCGCAAGGAAGCCGTCTACGAGCGCCGCGAGGCGCTCGAGGCCAAGTACGGCGTCAAGATCACGCTGATCGACAACGACAAGGCCGAGGAGTGGAACAACGCCTACTCCCTGTGGTGCGCGCGTGAGGTCCTGAAGCAGGGCGTCATCCTCGCCAACGGCGACACCGTCCACCCGGTCTCGGTCGAGAAGACCCTGCTCGCCGCCCGCGGCGACGGCCGGAAGATCATCCTCGCGCTGGACACGGTCAAGAACCTGGCCGACGAGGAGATGAAGGTCGTCACCGCCGAGGGCCGGGGCGTGCGGAAGATCACCAAGCTGATGGACCCGGCCGACGCCACGGGCGAGTACATCGGCGTCACCCTCATCGAGCCCGAGGCCGCCGAGCAGCTGGCCGAGGCACTGAAGACCACGTTCGAGCGCGACCCCGACCTGTACTACGAGGACGGCTACCAGCAGCTCGTCGACGACGGCTTCACGATCGACGTGGCCCCCATCGGCGACGTCAGGTGGGTCGAGATCGACAACCACGACGACCTCGCCAAGGGCCGGACGATCGCATGCCAGTACTGACGCGGCTCATCCCCTCGCCCGTCGTCGTCGACATCAGCTGCGGGGCGATGGACGACCTGGCCGGCCTCCTGGCCGACCAGCGGATCTCCGCGTCCGGCAAGCTGGCGATCGCGATCAGCGGAGGCTCCGGCCAGGCGCTGCGTGTCAAACTGGAACCCGTGCTGCCGCACGCCGACTGGTACCCGGTGGTCGACGGCACGATCGACTCCGCCGTCAAGCTGGCCGACGACATAAAGGGCCGCCGCTACGACGCCGTCGTGGGCCTGGGCGGAGGCAAGATCATCGACGTGGCGAAGTACGCCGCGGCGCGGGTCGGGCTGCCCATGGTGGCGGTCGCCACCAACCTCTCCCACGACGGCATCTGCTCGCCGGTGTCCATCCTGGACAACGACAACGGCCGCGGCTCCTACGGCGTGCCGACCCCGATCGCGATGGTCATCGACCTCGACGTGATCAAGGACGCCCCCGTACGGTTCATCCGCGCCGGGATCGGCGACGTGATCTCCAACATCTCGGCCATCGCCGACTGGGAGCTCTCGCACCGCCTCACCGACGAGGCCGTCGACGGCCTCGCCGCAGCCATGGCCCGCACCGCCGGTGAGTCCGTACTGCGCCACCCCGGAGGCGTCCGCGACGACGAGTTCCTCACGGTGCTCTCCGAAGCCCTCGTGCTGTCCGGCATCGCCATGTCGATCAGCGGCGACAGCCGCCCCTCCTCGGGCGCCTGCCACGAGATCAGCCATGCCTTCGACCTGCTGTACCCCGGACGTTCGGCCCTCCACGGCGAGCAGGTCGGACTCGGGGCGGCCTTCGCCATGCACCTGCGGGGGGCCGCGGAGAAGTCCGGGCTCTTCGTCGAGGTGCTGCGCCGCCACGGACTGCCCGTGCTGCCCGAGGAGATCGGGTTCAGCGTGGACGAGTTCGTCGCGGCCGTCGAGTACGCCCCCCAGACCCGTCCGGGACGCTTCACCATCCTGGAGCACCTCAACCTGTCCGCAGCCGAGATCAGGGACGCTTACGCCGACTATGCCAAGACCATCCGTAGCTGAACTCCGGCCCGTCGTTCACCCGGCGGGCGTCAAGGACCGGGTCAGCGGCGAGCACTGGGGCGGGCGCCTCTACATGCGCGAGATCTCCCTGCGCATCACCCGCGTCCTGGTCACCACCAAGGTCACGCCGAACCAGCTGACCTACCTGATGACCCTCGCCGGCGTCCTCGCCCTCCCGGCCCTGCTGGTGCCGGGCGTCTGGGGTGCCGTCCTCGGCGTGGTGGCCGTCCAGATGTACCTGCTGCTCGACTGCGTCGACGGCGAGGTCGCCCGCTGGAAGAAGCAGTTCTCGCTCTCCGGGGTCTACCTGGACCGGGTCGGCGCCTACCTGTGCGACGCGGCCGTCCTCGTCGGCTTCGGCCTGCGCGCCGCGGACCTGTGGGGCAGCGGCCGCATCGACTGGCTGTGGGCCTTCCTGGGCACCCTCGCGGCGCTCGGCGCGATCCTGATCAAGGCCGAGACCGATCTGGTGGGCGTCGCGCGCCACCAGGCCGGGAAGCCGGTGGTCCAGGACGCCGCGGCCGAGCCGCGCTCCTCCGGCATGGCCCTCGCCCGCCGGGCCGCCGCCGCGCTCAAGTTCCACCGCCTGGTCCTCGGCATCGAGGCCTCCCTGCTGATCCTGGTGCTGGCCGTCCTGGACCAGGTCCGCGGCGACCTGTTCTTCTCCCGGCTGGGTGTCGCCGTACTGGCCGGCATCGCGCTGCTCCAGACCCTGCTGCACCTGGTGTCGATCCTGGCCTCGAGCAGGCTCAAGTGAGCGCCCCGATGCGGCTGGGCGCCGTGATCATCACCATGGGCAACCGGCCCGACGAGCTCAAGGCGCTCCTCGACTCGGTGGCCCGGCAGCAGGGCGACCCGGTCGAGGTCGTCGTCGTGGGCCAGGGCGTCGAGGTCACCGGCCTCCCCGAGGGCGTCCGTACCGTGGCGCTGCCCGAGAACCTGGGCATCCCCGGCGGCCGCAACGTCGGCATCGAGGCCTTCGGCCCCGGGGGCCGCGACGTGGACGCGCTGCTCTTCCTCGACGACGACGGGCTGCTGGAGCGGACCGACACCGCCGAGCTGTGCCGCCAGGCCTTCGCCGAGGACCCCCGGCTCGGGATCATCAGCTTCCGGATCGCCGATCCGGAGACCGGTGAGACCCAGCGCCGGCACGTGCCCCGGCTGCGCGCCTCGGACCCGATGCGCTCCTCCCGCGTGACCACCTTCCTGGGCGGCGCCAACGCCGTCCGCACGTCGGTGTTCGATCAGGTGGGACCGCTGCCGGGGGAGTTCTTCTACGCCCACGAGGAGACCGACCTGGCCTGGCGGGCGCTCGACGCAGGGTGGCTGATCGACTACCGGGCGGACATGGTGCTGCTGCACCCGACCACCGCCCCCTCCCGGCACGCGGTCTACCACCGTATGGTTGCCCGTAACCGGGTGTGGCTCGCCCGCCGCAACCTGCCCGCTCCGCTGGTCCCGGTCTACCTGGGCGTCTGGCTCCTGCTGACGCTCCTGCGCAGGCCTTCGGTACCGGCTCTCAAGGCCTGGTTCGGCGGCTTCAGGGAGGGATGGACCACTCCCTGCGGTCCCCGGCGCCCCATGAGATGGCGCACGGTCTGGCGGCTGACCCGGCTGGGCAGACCACCTGTCATCTGACGACCCCGCGTCTGGGACCATGGCGCGATCACGGGCCTCGTGCCACCAGCCTGATGCCCGATCCGGCCGCATCTTGAAGACGAAAGTTTCAACTTGTGAGTGACACAACCCACGACGGCGCCCTCGCCACGAGCAGGCCGCCGTCCGAAGACGCGGGGCTGGGCCCCGCGGAGCTCGCCCGGAAGTACGGCCTCTCCGTGAGCGGCGCCCGGCCCGGTCTGGGCGAGTACGTGCGGCAGCTCTGGGGTCGGCGCCACTTCATCCTGGCCTTCTCCCGCGCCAAGCTGGTCGCGCAGTACAGCCAGGCGAAGCTCGGCCAGGTCTGGCAGGTGGCGACCCCGCTGCTGAACGCGGCCGTCTACTGGCTGATCTTCGGCCTGATCCTCGGCGCGGGCCGGGAGATGCCGGAGGGCGTCTACGTCCCGTTCCTGATGATGGGCATCTTCGTCTTCACGTTCACCCAGAGTTCGGTGATGGCGGGCGTCCGGGCGATCTCCGGCAACCTCGGCCTGGTGCGGGCCCTGCACTTCCCGCGCGCCGCCCTGCCGGTGTCCTTCTCGCTCCAGCAGCTCCAGCAGCTGCTGTACTCGATGGTCGTCGTCTTCGTGATCGCCGTCAGCTTCGGCAACTACCCGCGGCTGTCCTGGCTGCTGGTGGTCCCCACGCTGGCGCTGCAGTTCGTCTTCAACACCGGCCTCGCCATGATCTTCGCGCGGATGGGCTCCAAGACCCCCGACCTCGCGCAGCTGATGCCCTTCGTGATGCGTACCTGGATGTACGCCTCCGGGGTCATGTTCCCGATCGGGATCTACCTCAAGGACCAGCCGCAGTGGATCAGTGACGTGCTGCTGTGGAACCCGGTCGCGATCTACATGGACCTCATCCGGTTCGCGCTGATCGACGACTACGGCAGCAGCAACCTGCCCCCGCACGTCTGGCTCTTCGCAGTGGGCTGGGCCGCCGTGATCGGCCTCGGCGGCTTCGTGTACTTCTGGAAGTCTGAGGAGCGTTACGGCCGTGGCTGACAACACCAAGGGGCGCGTCCCCACCGTGATCGCGGACGAAGTCCACATCGTCTACCGGGTCAACACCGGCGGCGCCGGCAGGGGCGCGGCCACCGCGGCCCTCAGCAAGATCCTCCGCCGGGGCAAGGGCGACGCCCCGGGCGTCCGCCGGGTCCACGCCGTGCGCGGGGTCTCCTTCACCGCGTACCGGGGCGAGGCCATCGGCCTCATCGGCTCCAACGGTTCCGGCAAGTCCACGCTTCTGCGGGCCATCGCGGGCCTGCTGCCCTGCGAGTCCGGCAAGGTCTACACCGACGGCCAGCCCTCGCTGCTGGGTGTCAACGCCGCACTGATGAACGACCTCACCGGCGAGCGCAACATCGTTCTCGGCGGTCTCGCGATGGGGATGACCCGCGAGCAGATCAAGGAGCGGTACCAGAGCATCGTCGACTTCTCGGGCATCAACGAGAAGGGCGATTTCATCTCCCTGCCGATGCGCACCTACTCCTCTGGCATGGCGGCGCGTCTGCGTTTCTCCATCGCGGCAGCCAAGGACCACGACGTCCTGATGATCGACGAGGCGCTGGCCACCGGTGACCGCAGCTTCCAGGTGCGTTCCGAGGACCGTATCCGCGAACTGCGGGAGAAGGCCGGCACCGTCTTCCTGGTGAGCCACAACAACAAGTCCATCCGCGACACCTGCGACCGCGTGCTGTGGCTGGAGAAGGGCGAACTCCTGATGGACGGGCCCACGGAGGAAGTCGTCTCGGCATACGAGAAGGCCACCAACGGCTGATCCGGGCGCCGCGGCGCCCTGCGCGCCGCCCCCCGGCGGACCCCCGCAGGCCCCCACCGCTCAGCGCGGCGGGGGCCTCGGCATGTCCTTACGCGCAGCAGGACGACATTCAGTGGCGGAGCGAATACCCCAGAGGCTTCCGCGCCGTTGTACAGCGTAAGCTGAAGCCGTCCTGAATCGGGGACAAGAGGGGACGATTCCCCGCAGGTGAACGGCCCGGGGACCCCCGGGGAATACCTGGCGGCGTGTCCGAAATAGGATGTATTAGGTCGGCAGTGTAGAACGGGAGATGTGACGGCAATGGCTACGGGAATTCTCCGGCCCCCAGGCACTACGGCCGTCCCCGCCCCGGGCGGCGGGCGGTGACCCCGGGGTACAGCACCCGCCCCCTGCCCGACACCGATCACACGCGCGCCACCCTGGACAAGGCCCGGACGGAGAACTTCCCCGTCGCCCCCGCCTTCCTTCCCCGCGCCTGGCGCGAGGGCCTCATGGCCGTCTACGGGTACGCCCGCCTCGTCGACGACATCGGCGACGGCGACCTCCTCCCCGGCGGCAGGGACGCCGAGCTCCTCGGCCTCGACCCCGCCGCCGCGGACGACCGGCTCGCCGTGCTCGACGCCTTCGAGGCCGACCTGCTGCGCGTCTTCGGCGGCTCCGGCGGCGACCCCCGCCACCCGCTGCTCCTCGCCCTCCGGCCCGTCGTCCGCGCCCACGGCCTCACCCCGGAGCCCTTCCTCGGCCTGATCGAGGCCAACCGCCAGGACCAGCGCGTCACCCGTTACGAGACGTACGAGGACCTCGCCGCCTACTGCGAGCTGTCCGCCCACCCGGTGGGCCGCCTCGTCCTGTCCCTCACCGGCACCAGCACCCCCGAACGGATCCGCCGTTCCGACGCCGTGTGCACCGCCCTGCAGATCGCCGAACACCTCCAGGACGTCACCGAGGACCTCGGCCGCGACCGGATCTACCTGCCCGCCGAGGACATGCGCCGCTTCCACGTGACGGAGGCCGACCTGCGGGCTCCGTCCGCCGGGGCCTCCGTACGGTCCCTGATCGCCTTCGAGACGCAGCGCGCCCGCGACCTCCTGGACGAGGGCGGACCGCTCGTGGGCAGCGTCCACGGCCGGCTCCGGCTGCTCCTCGCGGGCTTCGTGGGAGGCGGGCGCGCCGCCCTGGGAGCCGTCACCGCCGCCGGCTTCGACGTACTTCCCGGCCCGCCCAAGCCCACCAAGAGCGGCCTGATCCGCGAGGTGGCCGCCGTCCTGCGCACAGCGCCGAGAAAGAGGTGAGCCCGATCGTGGAGGGCCCCGCACACCCGTCCGCACCGGTCCTGGCCGCCTACAGCTACTGCGAGGCCGTCACCGGCTCGCAGGCGCGCAACTTCGCCTACGGCATCCGGCTGCTGCCCACGGACAAGCGGCAGGCGATGAGCGCCCTGTACGCCTTCTCCCGGCGCGTCGACGACATCGGCGACGGCACGCTCGCCCCGGAGGCCAAGCTGGCCCGCCTGGAGGAGACCCGCGCCCTGCTCGGACGGATCCGTTCCGCGGACGTCGACGAGGACGACACCGACCCGGTCGCCGTCGCGCTCACGCACGCCGCACGCCGCTTCCCGATCCCGCTCGGCGGCCTCGACGAACTCATCGACGGCGTCCTGATGGACGTCCGCGGCGAGACCTACGAGACCTGGGACGACCTCAAGGCCTACTGCCGCTGCGTGGCCGGGGCCATCGGCCGGCTCTCGCTCGGCGTGTTCGGCACCGTGCACACCGCGGTCCCCGGCTCGGACGCCTCGCGCGCCGGGGAATACGCCGACACCCTCGGGCTCGCCCTGCAGCTGACCAACATCCTCCGGGACGTCCGCGAGGACGCGGCCAACGGACGCACCTACCTGCCCGCCGAGGACCTCGCCAAGTTCGGCTGCTCCGAAGGCTTCCACGGCGACCGGGCACCCGCCGGCGCCGACTTCGCCGGGCTCGTCCACCACGAAGTGCGGCGCGCCCGCGCCCTGTTCGTCGAGGGGTACCGGCTGCTGCCCCTGCTCGACCGCCGCAGCGGTGCCTGCGTGGCCGCCATGGCGGGCATCTACCGGCGCCTGCTCGACCGCATCGAGCGGGAGCCCGAGGCCGTGCTGCGCGGCCGCGTCTCCCTGCCGACGCACGAGAAGGCCTACGTCGCCGTGCGCGGCCTGTCCGGCCTCGACGCGCGGACCATCTCCCGCCAGAGCACGAGGAGGCGGACCTGATGACCCGGACCACCTCCGCCCCGGCGCTCCCGCGCGCCGGGCAAGCAACCCCCGCGCGGGCCGCCGCGTCCGACCGTACGGGCGCCGCGCACACGGACGCGGGCCGCGCCGCGGCCACCGGCGCGCCCGGACCCGCGCCTGCCCGCCGGCAGGCCGCTCCGGCAGGGCAGCACACGACGGGGGAGGGCGCATGAGCAACACCGACACCGACAACGGCACCGACAACGGAGGCCGGGCGGGCGCCGGCCGTGCCGTCGTCGTGGGCGGCGGACTCGCCGGGGTCACCACCGCGCTCGAACTCGCCGACGCCGGACTCCGGGTCACCCTGCTCGAAGGCCGCCCGCGGCTCGGCGGGCTCGCCTTCTCCTTCAAGCGCGGCGAACTCACCGTGGACAACGGCCAGCACGTGTACCTGCGCTGCTGCACCGCCTACCGCTGGTTCCTCGACCGCGTCGACGGAGCCGCGCTCGCCCCCCTCCAGGACCGCCTCGACGTCCCCGTCCTCGACGTCGCGCACCCCCGCGGACCGCGCCTGGGCCGGCTGCGCCGCAGCGCCCTGCCCGTCCCCCTGCACCTGGCCGCGTCACTGGCCACCTACCCGCACCTCTCCCTCGCCGAGCGGGCGGGCGTCGGCCGCGCCGCCCTCGCGCTGCGCCGCCTCGACCCCGCCGACCCGGCGCTCGACGGCATCGACTTCGCGACCTGGCTCGGCCGCTACGGCCAGTCCCCGCGCACCATCGAGGCCCTCTGGGACCTCGTCGGCGTCGCCACCCTCAACGCCACCGCAGACCAGTCCTCCCTCGGTCTCGCCGCCATGGTCTTCAAGACCGGCCTGCTCTCCGAGAACGGCGCCGCCGACATCGGCTGGGCCCGCGTACCGCTCGGAGACCTGCACGACACCCTCGCCGGCAAGGCGCTCGCCGCGGCCGGCGTGCGGACGGTCCTGCGCGCCCGGGCCACCGCGGTGTCCCCCGTCCCGGAGGGCGGTTGGCGCGTCGACACCGAGGAGGAGTCCCTCGACGCGGACACCGTCGTCCTCGCCGTCCCGCAGCGCGAGGCGCATGCACTGCTGCCCGCCGGGGCCCTGCCCGACCCCGACAAGCTCCTCGACATCGGCACCGCGCCGATCCTCAACGTCCACGTCGTCTACGACCGCAAGGTGCTCAAGCAGCCCTTCTTCGCCGCCCTCGGCTCCCCGGTCCAGTGGGTCTTCGACCGCACCGACTCCTCCGGGCTCCCCGACGGAGGCCAGTACCTCGCACTGTCCCAGTCGGTCGCCCAGGACGACATCGACGAACCCGTATCGGTCCTGCGGCACAAGTACCTGCCCGAGCTGGAGCGGCTGCTGCCCGCCGCGCGCGGCGCCAAGGTACGGGACTTCTTCGTCACCCGGGAACGCACCGCGACCTTCGCCCCCACCCCCGGCGTCGGCCGGCTGCGCCCCGGGCCGCGGACCGACACGCCGGGGCTCTACCTCGCCGGTGCATGGACCGCGACCGGTTGGCCCGCGACCATGGAGAGCGCCGTCCGGAGCGGACTGAGCGCGGCACACGCCGCACTCGCCGCGCTCGGCCGCCCCCGGGAACACCCGCTGCAGGAGACGGCATGACGACCAGCACGACCAGCACAGCACGTACAGGAACCAGAGGAGAGCCAGTGAACCCGGGGAATCCGGCTGTCGAGAACACGGGTGCCGGTGTGGGCACAGCCGGAAGGGGAGCCGAGAAGGCGGACACGGTCGCCCTCCTGGAGCGCGGCCGCACGCTGACGACCCCCGTGCTCCGGGCCGCCGTTGACCGGCTCGCGGCGCCCATGGACACCGTCGCCGCCTACCACTTCGGCTGGATCGACGCCCACGGCAACCCGGCGGACGGCGACGGCGGCAAGGCCGTCCGCCCCGCACTCGCCCTGCTCTCCGCCGAGGCCGCGGGCGCCGCCGCCGAGGTGGGCGTGCCCGGCGCGGTCGCGGTCGAGCTGGTGCACAACTTCTCGCTGCTGCACGACGACCTGATGGACGGCGACGAGCAGCGCCGCCACCGCGACACGGTGTGGAAGGTGCACGGCCCCGCCCAGGCCATCCTCGTCGGCGACGCGCTCTTCGCCCTCGCCAACGAGGTGCTGCTGGAGTTGGGCACCGTCGAGGCGGGGCGCGCCGCGCGCCGGCTGACCACCGCCACCCGCAAGCTCATCGACGGGCAGGCGCAGGACATCTCGTACGAGCACCGCGAGAGCGTCAGCGTCGAGGAGTGCCTGGAGATGGAGGGCAACAAGACCGGCGCCCTCCTCGCCTGCGCCGTCTCGATCGGCGCCGTCCTCGGCGGCGCGGACGACCGCACCGCCGACAAGCTGGAGGAGTACGGCTACCACCTGGGCCTCGCCTTCCAGGCCGTCGACGACCTCCTCGGCATCTGGGGCGACCCCGAGGCCACGGGCAAGCAGACCTGGAGCGACCTGCGCCAGCGCAAGAAGTCCCTGCCGGTCGTCGCCGCCCTCGCGGCGGGCGGACCCGCCTGCGAGGAACTCGCCGAGCTGCTCTCGGCCGACGCCAAGAGCAACGACTTCGAGAACTTCTCCGAGGAGGAGTTCGCCGCCCGGGCGGCGCTCATCGAGGCGGCCGGCGGCCGCCGGTGGACCGCCGACGAGGCCCGCCGCCAGCACGCCGTCGCCATCCGGGCCCTGGACGACGTCGACATGCCCCAGCGGGTGCGCGACCAGCTCGTCGCCCTCGCCGACTTCGTCGTCGTGCGCAAGAGGTGATCGCCACCCGGTCCCAGATATGAATCGCGAGTCGCCGGCCGGCGCCGCCGCCTGAGGGCGGCGAGCACCGGCCGACGGCAGACCCCAGCACAGCAGAGGACACTGTTCTAAGGGGAAGCCATGACAGCGACGACCGACGACGCCGCGGACGCCCGCGGCGCCGCCAGCGAGGTGAACGCCGTGCCGCGTTCCGCCTCCCGTCCGGCGACGGGGATCCCGCCGGACGCGACGGGCCGGGGCGGCCCGGGCACGGCCGCGCCGCCCGGCGCGCCCGCCCCGGGCCGGAACCCCGTACGGGCAGCCGCCGCGGACCCGCCCCCGCCGCCGGAGGACGACCCGCAGGGCGTGCGCGAGGCCGTCGCACGGGCGACCCGGCAGCTGCTCGCACGCCAGGACCCCCAGGGCTGGTGGAAGGGCGACCTGGAGACCAACGTCACAATGGACGCCGAGGACCTGCTGCTGCGCCAGTTCCTCGGGATCCGGGACGAGAGGACCACCGCGGCCGCCGCCCTGTTCATCCGCGGCGAGCAGCGGGACGACGGCACCTGGGCCACCTTCCACGGCGGCCCGCCCGAACTCTCCGCCACCATCGAGGCGTACGTGGCCCTGCGCCTCGCCGGTGACGCGCCGGACGCCCCGCACATGGTCCGCGCCTCGGCCTGGATCCGCGCCCACGGCGGGATCGCCGCCGCCCGGGTCTTCACCCGCATCTGGCTGGCCCTCTTCGGCTGGTGGAGCTGGGAACACCTCCCCGAACTCCCGCCCGAGCTGGTGTTCCTGCCCCCGTGGGTCCCGCTGAACATCTACGACTTCGGCTGCTGGGCCCGGCAGACCATCGTCCCGCTGACGGTCGTCTCCGCGATGCGCCCGGTCCGCCCGGCCCCCTTCGCCCTGGACGAGCTGCACGCCGACGCGAGGGTGCCGAACCCGCCCGAACGGCTCGCCCCGCTGGCCAGTTGGGAGGGGGCCTTCCAGCGGGTGGACCGGGCCCTGCACGTCTACCGGCGGTTCGCCCCGCGCCGGCTGCGCAAGGCGGCCATGGCCTCCGCGGGCCGCTGGATCATCGAGCGTCAGGAGAACGACGGCTGCTGGGGCGGGATCCAGCCGCCCGCCGTCTACTCCGTCATCGCCCTGCACCTCCTCGGCTACGACCTGCGGCACCCGGTCATGCGGGCCGGCCTGGAATCGCTGGACCGGTTCGCGGTGTGGCGCGAGGACGGCGCCCGGATGATCGAGGCCTGCCAGTCGCCGGTCTGGGACACCTGCCTCGCCGCGATCGCCCTGGCCGACGCGGGGCTGCCGCCCGACCATCCGGCGCTGGTCAAGGCCGCCGACTGGATGCTCGGCGAGGAGATCGTCCGCAGCGGGGACTGGGCCGTGCGGCGGCCCGCCCTGGCCCCCGGCGGCTGGGCCTTCGAGTTCCACAACGACACGTACCCCGACATCGACGACACCGCCGAAGTGGTCCTCGCGCTCCGCAGGATCAAGCACCCCGACCCCGCCCGGGTCGAGGCGGCCATCGCCCGCGGGGTGTCCTGGAACCTGGGCATGCAGTCGCGCAACGGAGCCTGGGGCGCCTTCGACGCCGACAACACCAGCCCCTTCCCCAACCGGCTGCCCTTCTGCGACTTCGGCGAGGTCATCGACCCGCCCTCGGCCGACGTCACCGCCCACGTGGTGGAGATGCTCGCCTTCGAGGGCATGGCCGGTGACACCCGCACCCGGCGCGGCATCGCCTGGCTGCTCGCCGAACAGGAGCCGGAAGGCGGCTGGTTCGGCCGCTGGGGCACCAACTACGTGTACGGGACCGGCTCGGTGGTCCCCGCGCTGACAGCGGCGGGCATCGCCCCGGGACATCCCGCGATCCGGCGGGCGGTGCGCTGGCTGGAATCCGTACAGAACGCGGACGGCGGCTGGGGCGAGGACCAGCGCTCCTACAAGGACCGGTCGTGGGCCGGCAAGGGGGCCTCCACCGCCTCCCAGACCGCGTGGGCGCTGATGGCCCTGCTGTCGGCCGGCGAGCGGGACAGCCAGGCCGTGCGGCGAGGCGTCGCCCACCTGGTGCGGACGCAGGAGGAGGACGGCTCCTGGGACGAGCCGTACTTCACGGGCACCGGCTTCCCCTGGGACTTCTCCATCAACTACCACCTGTACCGGCAGGTGTTCCCGCTCACCGCGCTCGGCCGCTACCTGCACGGAGAGCCGCCCGCGGCGTGCGCACCGCAGGCGGCATCCGCGGCGTCGGTGCCGGCCGTGTCGGCAGCCGGGTTCCCGGCCCCCGTGGAGCGCAGGGCTGCTGCCGGGGCCGGGGAGACGTGATCTCCGCCGAGGCGGCCGCCCCGCTGCTGGTCGCCTGCGCGCTGCGCATCGAGGAGGCCGCGCTGCGGAGCGCGGCCCGCGGAGCCCGCACGCCGGCCGGGTCCGGGCACACCCTGCTGCGCACCGGCATGGGTCCGCGGGCGGCCGGGCGGGTCGTCGGACGGGCCCTGGACCGGCCCGGGATGGACCGGGCCGCCGTCCTCGCGACAGGCTTCTGCGCGGGACTGGTCCCCGGCATGCACCCCGGCGACCTGGTCCTCGCCGAGCGGACCCGCGACCCGCAGGGCGACGTCACCTGCACCGGCACCGCCCTGCTCGCCGAGGCACTGGCCCGGGCCGCACCCGGCCGGACCGTGCACATCGGCCCCCTGACCGGATCCGACCACGTCGTCCGCGGCCAGGAGCGCGCGCAGCTGCGCGCCACCGGCGCCATCGCCGTGGACATGGAGTCCGCGGCCACGCTGTGGACCGCCACGGGCGGCGGCAGCCGCCCGGTTGCGGCCGTCCGGGTGGTCGTGGACGCTCCCGAGCACGAGCTCGTCCGCATCGGCACGGTCCGCGGTGGAATATCGGCCTTCCGTGTACTGCGTGCCGTACTGCCCGCGTTCTACGACTGGCACCGTTCTTTGCTGCTCCCCAGGAGGTGAGCCAGATGGCCATGCCGCTGCGCCAGACCATCAGGGTCGGGACCTATCTTCTCGAACAGAAGCTCCGCAAGCGCGAGAAGTTCCCGCTGATCGTCGAGCTGGAACCGCTCTACGCGTGCAATCTGGCCTGTGAGGGGTGCGGGAAGATCCAGCACCCCGCCGGGGTCCTCAAGCAGCGCATGCCGGTCGCCCAAGCGGTCGGTGCCGTGCTGGAGTCCGGTGCGCCCATGGTGTCCATCGCGGGCGGCGAGCCCCTGATGCACCCGCAGATCCACGAGATCGTCCGGCAGCTGGTGGCGAAGCGGAAATACGTGTTCCTCTGCACCAACGCGTTGCTGCTGCGCAAGAAGATCGAGAAGTTCACCCCGTCCCCCTACTTCGCCTTCGCCGTGCACATCGACGGCCTGCGCGAGCGGCACGACGCGTCGGTGGCGAAGGAAGGCGTTTTCGACGAGGCGGTCGCGGCGATCAAGGAGGCGAAGAGGCGGGGCTTCCGGGTCACGACCAACTCCACCTTCTTCAACACCGACACACCCCAGACGATCATCGAGGTGCTCGACTACCTCAATGACGACCTCCAGGTGGACGAGATGATGATCTCGCCGGCCTACGCCTACGAGAAGGCTCCCGACCAGGAGCACTTCCTGGGGGTGGAGCAGACCCGTGACCTCTTCAAGAAGGCCTTCGCGGGCGGCAACAGGCGGCGCTGGAGGCTCAACCACTCGCCGCTCTTCCTGGACTTCCTCGAAGGCAAGGCCGATTTCCCCTGCACCGCCTGGGCCATTCCGAACTACTCCCTCTTCGGCTGGCAGCGTCCCTGCTACCTGATGAGCGACGGCTACGTGCCCACGTACCGCGAACTCGTCCACGACACCGACTGGAGCAAGTACGGCCGCGGAAAGGACCCGCGCTGCGCGAACTGCATGGCGCACTGCGGGTACGAGCCCACCGCCGTCCTCGCCACCATGGGGTCCCTCAAGGAGTCCCTGCGGGCGGCCCGGGAGACGATCGGCGGGAGCCGGGGACCCTCGCGGGGACCGGCATGACCGCCGCCGCGCAGGGCCCGGACGACGACGCACGGGACGGCCGCGGCCGGGGGAACGGCTTCGACCTGCGGGCCCTGCTGGCCCGGCGCGGCGGCGAGCGGTACGAGCTGCACGCCCGCCACCTCAACCCCCAACTGCCCCGGATGCTGCACACCATCGGCTTCGACAAGGTCTACGAGCGGGCCGAGGGAGCCCACTTCTGGGACGCCGAGGGCAACGACTACCTGGACATGCTGGCCGGGTTCGGGGTGATGGGCCTGGGGCGCCACCATCCGGTCGTACGCCGGGCCCTGCACGACGTCCTGGACGCCCGGCTCGCGGACCTCACCCGCTTCGACTGCCAGCCGCTGCCCGGGCTGCTGGCCGAGAAGCTGCTCTCGTACAGCCCGCACCTCGACCGCGTCTTCTTCGGCAACAGCGGCACCGAGGCCGTGGAGACCGCCCTGAAGTTCGCCCGGTACGCCACCGGGCGGCCGCGGGTCCTCTACTGCGACCACGCCTTCCACGGGCTGACCACGGGCTCGCTGTCGGTGAACGGGGAGGACGGCTTCCGGGAGGGCTTCGCCCCGCTGCTGCCGGACACGAAGATCGCGCTGGGGGACCTGGCCGCCCTGGAGCGGGAGCTGAAGCGCGGGGACGTCGCCGCCTTCGTCGTCGAACCGGTCCAGGGCAAGGGGGTGATCGAATCCCCGCCGGGCTTCCTCCTGGCCGCACAGGAGCTGCTGCACCGGCACAAGGCGCTGCTGATCGCGGACGAGGTGCAGACCGGACTCGGACGGACCGGTGACTTCTACGCGTACCAGAACGAACCGGGCGTGGAGCCCGACCTGGTGTGCGTGGCCAAGGCGCTGTCGGGCGGTTACGTGCCGGTCGGCGCGACCCTGGGCAAGGACTGGATCTTCCGGAAGGTCTACTCGTCCATGGACCGGGTGCTGGTGCACTCCGCCAGCTTCGGTTCCAACGCGCAGGCGATGGCAGCCGGGCTCGCCGTCCTCTCCGTGATGGAGGACGAGGAGCTCGTGGCGCACGCCCGGGCGACGGGCGACCTGCTGCGCGGGCGGCTCGCCGCCCTGGTCGGCGAGTACGAGCTGCTGCACGAGGTGCGGGGGCGCGGCCTGATGATCGGCATCGAGTTCGGCAGACCGTCCTCGCTGGGGCTGCGCAGCCGGTGGACCGTGCTCCAGGCGGCGCGCAAGGGACTGTTCGCGCAGATGGTCGTCGTCCCGCTGCTGCAGAAGCACCGGATTCTCACGCAGGTCTCCGGGGACCACCTGGAGGTGATCAAGCTGATCCCGCCGCTGGTCCTGGACGAGCAGGACGTCGACCGGTTCGTCGGCGCCTTCCGCGAGGTCATGGACGAGGCGCACGGCGGGTCGGGCCTGATGTGGGACTTCGGCCGGACCCTGGTGAAGCAGGCGGTCGCCAACCGCTGACCGCCGCTCCGTACGGACCGCGGCCCTCCACCCCGGTGCCGGGGAAGGGCCGCGGCCTGTGAGCGCGCGCACGGCCGGGTCCTCAGGGGGCGGTCAGCAGCCGGTCGCGGAGGCGGTCCAGGGTCGCGGGGGCGAGTCCGAGGCCGTCGGAGAGGTAGTGCCCGACCCCACCCCACCGCAGGTCGATGGTGTCGAAGGCGGCGGTCAGGTACTCCGCGCGCGCGTCGAACAGCGGGGCGAGCAGCTCCATCACCTCGGGGGAGTGGGCCGCGACCGGCTCGCCGCTGCGGCGCACCCGGTAGCGCCGGTGCGGGGCGTTCGACTCCAGGTAGTCCGCGACGATGGCGTCGCGTTCGACGCCGAGCGCGAGCAGCGTGACGGCGACCGACAGCCCGGCCCGGTCCTTGCCGGCCGCGCAGTGCATCAGGGCCGGGACGCTGTCCTCGGCGAGGGCGTGCACGACCCGGCTGTGCTCGGCGGTGCGGCGCTCGATGATGGTGCGGTACGACTGCGCCATGCGGGCCGCCGCCTTGCCGTCGCCGAGCGCCGAGCGGAGCTGGTCGAGGTCGCCGTCGCGGACCATCTTCCAGAACTCCCGGCCGTCGGCGGGGTCCGACAGCGGGATGTTCACGTTCCGCACGCCGGGCAGTGCGACGTCCGGACCCTCCAGGGCGTGATCGGCGTCGTTGCGGAAGTCGAAGATGGTGTGCAGGCCGAGCGAGACGAGGAACTGTGCATCGGTTTCGGTGGCATGTGCCAGATGTCCGCTTCGGAACAGTCGTCCCGTCCTGACCCATCGTCCGTCGGCGGTCGGGAGTCCGCCCACGTCACGGAAATTGCGCACTCCGGCCAGCTCCGGCTCCGGTGCCGGCTCCGGTCCGGGTCGCGTCGGCGGGGCCGGGGGTATCTGCTGGGTCACGGGTACTCCTCCGCATCGTCGTGGGTGTCCGAATTAGGCTACTTGGCGACAACTTGCCGTGTACGGAGGCCAGATCGGGCGCCTCCCCGTGAGCCAGATCATACGGTGACCGTGAGTGTCTGATCACGAATGCCGAATTGCCCGGCAGGGACGGTTGTTGGCGGTGGGGAATGGACACAGGGTGACCGGAATTCCGTCGATCCCTCACTCCTGTGAATCCGTCAGGAAATTCACAGCTTGTTCCGTGCGGCCCCGCTCGATTAGCTTCGCCCTCGATCCGGGTGGACCGCCGAATCCTGCCGCCGCCCGGAAACCGCACCCGACTATTCATGCGCGCGGCAGGAGCGGGGGAACCAGGTAAGCCGCTGTTCCGGATCTCTGAACCGGGACGGCTTGGGGTGAAGTCGTACATATGTGACCCATGTCCAACGGGTCCCGTGGGTACGGCCGGACATCTCCAGTCCGAACCCGACAGCTCACCTCGCAGGCGACGGAGAGGAATTCGTCATGCCCGCAAAGGGAAAGCACCGCCGCCCCAAGTCCGGTCCCATATCGCGTGGTTTCGCCGTGGCCGGCACCGGGGGCGCCGCCCTCGCACTGCCGCTGATGGGTGCCGCCGGCGCCCACGCCGCGCAGGCCCCGGCCGCCGCGACCGCCACCGCCACCGCCCCGGCGGTGCAGGCCGTGCAGGCGGCCGCGCAGGCCGCTCCGCAGGCAGCCCAGCTCCCGGCCGCTCCCCAGGCGGCACCGAGCGTGTACACGGTCGTGCCGGGCGACTACCTCTCCAAGATCGCTGCCGAGCGCCGGCTCACCGGCGGCTGGGAGCAGCTGTACGCCGACAACCGCGAGGCCGTCGGCGCCGACCCGTCGCTGATCCACCCGGGCCTGAAGCTCACGCTCGGCGGGCAGAGCGCCTCCGCCCCGGCCGAGGCCCCGGCCCGGTCCGCCGCCGAGGCGACCCCGGAGAAGAAGGCCGCTACGCAGCAGGCCGCCCCGCAGAAGTCCGCCCCGCAGAAGTCCTCCGGTTCCGCCTCCTCGGCGCCCAAGGCCAAGAAGCCCTCGGCCGACTCGGCCGCCCCGGCGAAGCAGCAGGGCTCCGGCTCCGCCGCGAAGGCTCCCGCGGGCGCCGGTTTCGTCGCCCCGGTCGCCGGCGGCGTCTCCACCCAGTACAAGGTCTCCGGCAGCATGTGGTCCTCCGGCTACCACACCGGCGTCGACTTCATCGCCCGCTCCGGCACCAGCGTCAAGGCCGTCGGTGCGGGCACCGTGGTCTCGGCCGGCTGGAGCGGTTCGTACGGCAACGAGGTCGTCATCCGGCACGCGGACGGCAAGTACTCCCAGTACGCGCACCTGTCCTCGCTCTCCGTCTCCTCCGGCCAGAGCGTCACCGCCGGACAGCAGATCGGCCTGTCGGGCTCCACCGGCAACTCGACCGGCCCGCACCTGCACTTCGAGATCCGCACGAGCCCGTCGTACGGCTCGGACATGGACCCGATCGCCTACCTCCGCTCGAAGGGCGCGAGCCTCTGACGGCACCCGCCGCCGGAAGAAGGACACACGTGAGGCCGGGACCCGAGGGGGGTCCCGGCCTCACGTGTACTTGTTCCTTGTCCACCAGGTGGTACAGATCACGGTCCGTCAACCCCTGCTTACGTTGGCGTAGGTCGCCCACGGCGGTGAAGGATGGTGTCCCGTGGCAGCGACGACGACGAAACTCAAGACCATCGGCTCGTACGCGGCGATCGGGGACAGCTTTACCGAGGGCGTCGGGGACCCTGGACCAGGGGGCTCCTATCTCGGCTGGGCGGACCGGTTCGCCGTGCTCCTGGCCGATCAGCGCGACGAGCACGACTTCCGGTACGCGAACCTGGCCGTGCGCGGCCGGCTCCTCGACCAGATCGTGGCCGAACAGGTGCCGCGGGCCAAGGCCCTCGCACCGGACCTCGTGACCTTCTGCGCCGGGGGCAACGACATCATCCGGCCCGGCAGCGATCCCGACGACGTGGCGGAGCGGTTCGAGGCGGCCGTGGCCGACCTCGCCGCATCCGTCGGACAGGTCATGATCACGACCGGCTTCGACACCCGGGGCGTGCCGGTCCTCAGACACCTCCGCGGCAAGGTGGCGACGTACAGCGCACACGTGCGCGCCATCGCCGACCGCTACGGCTGCCCGGTCCTCGACCTCTGGTCGCTCAGATCCGTGCAGGACCGCCGGGCCTGGGACGCCGACCGGCTCCACCTCTCGCCCGAGGGACACACCCGGGTCGCCCTGCGCGCCGCGCAGGTGCTCGGCCTGGAGGTGCCGGCCGACCCGGACCAGCCGTGGCCGCCGCAGCAGCCGCGCGGATCGGTGGACGTGACCCGGGACAACATCCAGTGGGCGCGCGAGCACCTGGTGCCGTGGATCGGCCGCCGGCTGCGCGGGGAGTCCTCCGGGGACCACGTGGAGGCGAAGCGGCCGGACCTGATGCCCCTGTAGGCACGGGCCGCACCGCGGGGACGAGGTCGCGCACGGAGGGGTGCGCGGCCGGAAAAGGCGGGCGGACGGCCGAAAATGCGTGTGTACGGGGGCCGGAAGCGGAATCCTTGGGGGCGGGTGTGCGTTGGGATGGTCGTAGACCCCTACGACCACGCAGAACCCCCTTCCTCCCAGGAGGCGCCTTGACCGGCTCCCGTCCCCTGCGTCCACGGCTGCGCGCGCTGCGGCCCGAAGCCTTCGGCGCGGACCCGTCCGGCGCCCGGTTGGAGCGGATCCGCCGCTCGCCGAACTTCGCCGACGGCGTCTTCCAGAATCCGGTCGGCGCCCGGACCAGGCCCTCCGGGTCGATGAAGGAGTTCGCCAAGATCTATTTCCACAAGGAGCAGCGGCTCCGGCGAAGCCCCGGGGCCCCGATCCCGGTGCACCCGACGACCTTGGCCGATCTGGCGAAGCCGCCGGTCAGCGGGTTGCGGCTGACGTGGATGGGGCACTCCAGCGTGCTCGCGGAGATCGACGGGCGGCGGGTGCTGTTCGACCCCGTGTGGGGCGAGCGGTGCTCCCCCTTCCCCTTCGTCGGCCCCAAGCGGCTGCACGCCGTGCCCGTACCGCTGGCCGCCCTGGGGAAGGTCGACGTGGTGGTCATCTCGCACGACCACTACGACCACCTCGACCTGCCGACCATCAAGGAGCTGGCCGGTACGGACACCGTCTTCGCCGTCCCCCTCGGCGTCGGCGCGCACCTGGAACGCTGGGGGGTCCCGGCCGGCCGGCTGCGCGAGCTCGACTGGAACGAGAGCACCGAGATCGCGGGACTCTCGCTCACCGCGACCCCCGCCCGCCACTTCTGCGGCCGCGGCCTGCGCAACCAGCAGCACACCCTCTGGGCCTCCTGGGTCGTCGCGGGGGACGAGCACCGCATCTACCACAGCGGGGACACCGGCTACTTCCCCGGCTTCGCGGAGATCGGCGCCGAGCACGGCCCCTTCGACGCCACGATGATCCAGATCGGGGCCTACTCGGAGTACTGGCCCGACATCCACATGACGCCCGAGGAGGGCATGCGCGCCCACCTCGACCTCCAGGGCGGTACCCCGCACGGCACGATGCTGCCCATCCACTGGGGCACCTTCAACCTGGCCCCGCACCCGTGGGACGAGCCCGGCGAGGGCACGCTCTCCGCGGCCGGGGGAGCGGGGGCCGCCGTCGCCCTGCCGATTCCGGGCCAGCCCTTCGAGCCCGGCACCACGGGTGTCCCGGCGGTGCCGTGGTGGCGCCCGTTCGTGGCCGCGGGCCCGGTGCGGCCCGAGTCCGCGCCCGCCGCCTCCCCCCGGCCGGCCGTCAGCGGCCGGCCCGCCGCCGCGACCCGCGAGGAATCCGAGGCGGTCGGCTCGTAACCGCACCCGCCCCGACCGGCCCGCCCCCGCGCACGCATCGGGGCGGGCCGGCGGGCGCAGGGGCACCCTGCGGTGGGCGGGGCGGCCGGGCCGGTCGGGCTCGGGGCGGCCGGCGGAACACCGGGAATCCGTGATGCCCCGGAGCCGCCGGGGGGCGACCGGCGGATTCGGGCTGTCGTGCGAGCGCTCCACCGGGAGCGGTAAGCACCCCCCTGAACTTCCCCAACTGGCAGTCCCGGGCGGGAGCATGCGGTCTAGCGTGGGTATCCGGTGATCAACACCGGGCCCCGGGAACTACTGGGGGCCGGGCCCCACGTACCGAGGACGCCCATGTCCGGACTCCGAGCCGCCCGCCACTCCCCGTCGAGACACGCCGTCACCGGTCCGGGGCGGCAGTTACGCCCCCAACTGCTCCGTGCCGCCCTGCTCCCCACACTCGCCGCGGGCCTCAGCGGCGCCGCCGCGGTGATCTTCACCCTGCAGCTCGGCGGGGGAGCCGGCGACCGCGACCCCCGGCTGTGGCCGGTGCTCACCGGTTGCGCGCTGCTCGTCGCCGGCGCGCTCGCCGCCGCCCTGCTCGGGGCGCAGCGCTCCGCCAAGGCCGTCCAGGACCGGTGCGAGGCCCTGCGCCGGTCCAGCGTGCGCGGCCGCCAGGAGCTGCGGACCGCCGCCGAGCGGCTCGGGCGGGGCGAGGTCCCGCCCCGCCCGGTGCGCGGCGGGCCGAGCGCGCCGCCGGTCGGAGCCGACCCGGCCGGGGTGGACGAGTTCTGGCTGCTCTCGCAGGAGCTGCGCGGCGCCCGGGAACAGGCGCACGCCACCCTCGTACGGCTGGCCGGCCCGGCCACGCCGTCCGACAGCGAACGGAAGGTCGAGGTCTTCGTCAACCTCGCGCGGCGCCTGCAGTCCCTGGTGCACCGGGAGATCTCGCTGCTCGACGAACTGGAAGACTCGGTCGAGGACCCGGACCTGCTCCGGGAACTCTTCCACGTCGACCACCTCGCGACCCGGATCCGCCGGCACGCGGAGAACCTGGCCGTGCTCGGCGGCGCGGCCTCCCGCCGCCAGTGGACCCGGCCCATCGACCTGAGCGAGGTGCTCCGCTCCTCGGTCGCGGAGGTGGAGCAGTACACCCGGGTCAAGGTGGTGCCCCCCTCGGGAGGCAGCGTCCGCGGCCACGCGGTCGCCGACGTGGTGCACCTGCTGGCCGAACTGGTCGAGAACGCCACGGTGTTCTCCGCCCCGGACACCGACGTCGTGCTGCGCGCGGAGCGGGTCACCGCCGGGATCGCGGTCGAGGTCGAGGACCGGGGGCTGGGCATGCCCGCGGAGGAACAGCACCGGATGAACGCCCTGCTCGGCGACCCCGACCAGATCAGCGTCCGGCACCTGCTGGCGGACGGCCGCATCGGCCTGTTCGTCGTCTCGGCGCTGGCCCGCCGGCACGGGATCGCCGTCGAGCTCAAGTCGAACATCTACGGCGGGGTGCTGGCCGTACTGGTGCTGCCGCAGGAGCTGCTGGGCGCGGAGGCGCCGGGCGCCGCCGATGCGGCGGGCTCGCGCGCCACCTCCTGGGGGACCGGGGAGGGGGCGGGGGCGCCGCCGCTGGAGCCCGTACGCGTGACGCTGCCCCGGCAGGAGGCCCCGCCCCCCTGGACCTCCACCGCCGCCTCCCCGGAGCCTGCGGCTGCGCCTCCGGCGGGTGTGCGCCGGGCCGGGGGCCGGGCCGAGAACCCGGTCGGGGCCGGGCCCGGGCCCGGCGGCGACCCGCGTACGGAGAGCTGGGCGCAGGACCGGCTCGGGGGCCTGCCCTCGCCCCGGCCGGGAGAACGGTCCGGTCCGGATGCCGGGTCGGGCGGGCAGCAGCGGAACGGGGCTCCGGAACCGGCCCCGCCGCCCGTACGGACCTCCGCTCCGGCCGGGGACGCGGACCCCGCCACGGCACGGCTCCGCAGCGAGAAGCAGCGCCGGGCCCCGGCACCGGCCCGCACCGGGCCCCCGCACCCGTACGGCGCCCACGCCCCGGCCCCGCCGCCCACGCAGGAGCCGACCCCGGCACAGGCCCCGGCCGGAGCCCAGGCGGACGACCCTGCCGGGGCCCGGGCACAGGAGTCCAGGGCGTCGTCGGCCGCGGCACACGGCCAGGCCTGGCCCCGCACACAGGCTCCGACCTCGGCTCCGGCGCAGGATCCGCCCTGGGCGGAGGCATCTGCCCAGGCGCCGGCCGCGGCCCCGGTCCAGGCCCGGGACGCGGCCTGGGCCCCGGCACGGGTGCCGTCCCAGACGGCGGCCCCGGGGGCAGCGCAGGACCGGGGCCGGGCTCCGGCACGCGGCCGGGCCTCGGCTCCGGCGCCGCTGTCTCCGGCGGAGGACACGGCGCAGGGCCCGGTGACCGACCCGTTCCAGGGGTCGGGCCCGGGTGCGCCGCAGGTGCACGATCCGGCCTGGGGTCAGGCGGATGGCCCGGGCTGGGGCGACCTCCGGGCGCAGGAGCCGTCCGGGGCGGCGGCCTCGACCCCGGCAGACGGCCAGGCCTGGGTCCAGGCACAGCAGACGGCCCCGGCGCCGGTGTCGGACACGGCCCCGGCCCTGGCGTCGGACACGGCCCCGGCCCCCGCGCAGGGCCCGGTGCCCCTGTCGGCGCAGGACCCGGTCCGGGGTGGGCCGCAGGTGCAGGGTTCGGCATGGGGTCGGGCCGAGGCGGCGTCCCGGGCACAGGGCTCGGCGCTGGAGCCGCCCCCGGCCGGGCCGCCGGCGGAGGACCGGCCGGCGTTGCCGCGGCGGCGGGCCCAGGAGCACCTCGCGCCGCAGCTGCGCGAGGCCCCCGCGCCCCGGCGGGTCGACGGCGCCGAGCAGCCCCTGCACGACCCGGGTCTGATGGCCGCCTTCCAACGGGGCTTCGGCCGCGCGCAGTCGGAGCACCGGACATGAACCCCACCCCCCACCTCAGCAAGGAGCGCACCCCCATGGGCGGCGAAGTGGCGACGAAGACCGGCAGTCGGCTCTCGGACCTCGACTGGCTGCTCAGCGGCCTGGTGCAACGCGTGCCCTACACGCGCAGTGCCGTCCTGCTCACCGCCGACGGACTGGTGACCTGCGTCCACGGCCTGGACGCCGACAGCGCGGACCACATGGCGGCACTGGCCTCGGGCCTGTACTCGCTGGGACGCAGCGCGGGATCCCGGTTCGCCGACGGGGCCGAGGTCCGCCAGGTGGTGGTCGAACTCGACAGTGCCCTCGTCTTCGTCTCGGCGGCCGGCTCCGGGACCTGCCTGGCGGTCCTCGCCGACCGCGAGGCGGATGCCGGGGTGCTCGGCTACGAGATGGCGATGTTGGTCAAGAGCGTGCGCCCGTACCTGGCGGCCCCGCCGCGGCGCCCCGTCGCCGGCCCGGAGCAGTGAGGGCCCGGGCGAGGGGGGCCTGCGCGAAGGGACGGGACACGCCGTGGCTCGACGACTCGGCGGGCCGGGTCATGCGTCCGTACACGGCCAGCGGGGGGCGGACCCGCCCGGGCGTGGCGCTCGACCTGCTGTCGCTGGTGACCGCGACCGGAGTACGGCCGCGCGGCCCGCTCGGCGCGGAACACGCCCTCGCGCTGCGACTCTGCGCCGGCGCGGCGGCGGTCACGGTCGCCGAAGTGGCCGGGCAGCTGCGGCTCCCGGCGGGTGTGGTGAAGGTGCTGCTGTCCGACCTGATGGAACACGGGGCCGTCATGGCGCAGTCGCCGCGGTACCCGGGCGGTGGATCCTTCGCCGCCGACGACCGGTCCCTGCTCCTGGCGGTGCTCGATGGCCTGCGTAGACGACTGTGACGTACCGGCCCCCGCGACCCTGAAGATCCTGGTCGCGGGCGGCTTCGGCGCGGGCAAGACCACCTTCGTGGGCGCGGTGAGCGAGATCGAGCCGCTCAGCACGGAGGAGCTGCTGAGCGGCTTCGGCGAGGCCACGGACCCGCTGGAAGGGGTCGGGCAGAAGACCACGACGACCGTGGCCCTGGACTTCGGCCGGATCACCCTGGACGAGCGGCACGTGCTCTACCTCTTCGGCACGCCCGGGCAGCAGCGCTTCTGGTTCCTGTGGGAGGAGATGTGCAGCGGCGCACTCGGGGCGGTGGTGCTCGCCGACACCCGCCGCCTCGCCGACTGCTTCCCGGCCGTCGACTTCTTCGAGCGGCGCGGGATCGCCTTCATCGTCGCCGTCAACGAATTCGACGACGGTCACCGCTACGCGCCCGAGGAGGTGCGCGAGGCGGTGGGGCTCGGGCCGGACGTGCCGGTCGTACGGTGCGACGCGCGCCTGCCGAGCTCCGGGACCGGGGCGCTGGCCGCCCTCGTCCGGCACCTCCTGTGCCTGTCCACAACAAGATCGACACCTGCACTGTCTTCGGAGTCGGGGGAACCGTCATGACGTACTACGAATCGACCGGACACCTGCTGCTCACACCGGTGGACCGGGAAGCGCCCGCACGGGTCGTGCGGCTGCGCCAACTGGGTCTGGGGGAGCGGACGGACGCGGAGCTGGACGCCTTCGCCCGGCGGGTCTGCGAGGCGCTGGAGGCGCCGTACGCGGGGGTCAACTTCATCGGCGAGGAACGGCAGTTCTTCGCCGGCCTGCACCATGCCCCGCAGGCCCCGGCGAGCGGCTACCCCGCCCGGGTGCTGGCCCGGGACCACGGCTACTGCCCGCACGTGGTGGTGCGGCGGCGGGCGCTGGTGCTGGAGGACGTACGCGACTTCGCCCGCTTCGCCGGCAACGCGGTGGTGGACGAGAGCGGGGTGCGGTCCTACGTGGGCGCCCCGCTGACGGACCGGCAGGGCGTCGTCCTCGGCACGGTGTGCGCGGTGGACGTGGTGCCGAGGCGCTGGGGGACGGAGGGCCTGGCCACGGTCAAGGCCCTGGCGGCGGATCTGGTGGCGCTGCTGCACGCGAGGGAGGACCGGCGGCCCTGAGCGCCGCGGGCGGCGGTCGTCGGTAGGGGACCACGGGAGGCCGGAGAGGAGCCACGGGGATGGTCACGACCGCGCAGGACGTCCGTACGATCGCACTGTCGCTGCCGGACAGCAGTGAGAAGCCCGCCTGGGGCATGCCGGCCTTCCGGGTGGGCGGCAAGATCTTCGCCGCGCTGGCGGACGACGACACCTCGATCGGGGTCAAGTGCCCCCAGGAGGACCGGGCCGAGCTGATCGCGGCGGAGCCGGAGAAGTTCTTCGTCCGTGCGGGGCACGACGACAACTACGCGTGGCTGCGGGTGCGGCTGGCGGCGGTGCAGGACGCGGAGGAGCTGCGCTCGATCCTGACCGACTCCTGGCTGCAGGCGGCCCCGAAACGGCTGTCCGCCGCCCATCCGGAGCTGGGCGGCGGCGGCACGGACCGAGGCGGCACGGCCAGGGGGTGAGCCGCCGCCGGTCACCGTGCCGTGCACCCACCAGGAGACCTCCGGTTCACCGGAGGCAGGGCTCCCTCGGGGCGGATCGGGGCGGGGCCGGAAAGCCGCGCGCGACCACCCCGCGAAGTGCGGTATTGTTCTCCTGCGCGTTCAACCAGGGGAAACCCCAGGTCAACGGGTATCGGGACGTGGCGCAGCTTGGTAGCGCACTTGACTGGGGGTCAAGGGGTCGCAGGTTCAAATCCTGTCGTCCCGACTGTGCGGAAACGCAGGTCGGAGGCCGTTCTCTCATCCATGAGAGGGCGGCCTTTTTCGTCTGTCCGCCCCTGGAACGCCGCGGGGTCCGGGTCCGGGGGAGCCGCTCGTGCGCGGACCGGTGACGCGGCCGTGGCCGGCGCAGCGGACCGGACGCACCCGGGATCGAGGACCGTAGCTGTCCGCAAGTGCGCCGGCGCGTTGCCCGGGAGCCGGACAGACTGCCGGGTCCGGCGTATGCGTCCGGATCCGGACGTTCCCAGCCCGGCGGACAGCGGCGGACGTGCCTGACGTGCATCGTGATCACCTCCTGTTACTTCACGTGCATCCGTTGGAGGATGATCCTCATGGCGAACAGCGCCACCCCCGAGCCCGTCCACCGCACCGTCGAGGGCCCCGCGGGCCGGATCCATCTGGTCGAGCAGGGCGCCGGCCCGCTGGTTTTGCTGGTGCACGGCTTCCCGGAGTCCTGGTACTCCTGGCGTCACCAGCTCCCGGTGCTGGCCGCGGCCGGCTACCGGGCCGTGGCGATCGACGTACGCGGCTACGGGCGCTCCTCCAAGCCCGCCGACGTGTCCGGCTACCGGATCGGTGACCTGGTCGCCGACAACGTCGCCGTGGTCGAGGCCCTCGGTGAGGAGCAGGCCGTGATCGTGGGCCACGACTGGGGCTCGGTCATCGCCGCGAACTCCGCGCTGCTCGCCCCGGACACCTTCCGCGCCGTCGCCCTGATGTCCGTCCCCTACGCACCGGCGGGCGGACCCAGGCCGACCGAGGTGTTCGCGCGCATGGCGCCTCCCGGGCACGAGTTCTACGTGTCCTACTTCCAGCAGCCCGGCCGCGTCGAGGCGGAGATCGAACCCGACGTCCGGGGCTGGCTGCGCGGCTTCTACGCCTCCATGTCCGCCGACACCATGGCGGGCCCGGCCGAGCCCCCGGCAGTGCTGGTCCCGGCCGGCCACCGGATGCGCGAGCGCTTCCCCGAGGCGCACCCCGCATGGCTGTCCGACGCCGACCTCGACGTGTACGCGGGCGAGTTCGAGCGCAGCGGCCTGGTCGGCGCGCTGAACCGGTACCGCAACTTCGACCAGGACTGGGAGGACCTCCAGCCGCACGCGGGGGCCCCGATCACCCAGCCGTCCCTGTTCATCGGCGGCGCCCTCGACGGCAGCGTCATCATGCAGGGCGAGGTCATCGAGGCGTTCGAGCACACCATGCCGAACCTCCACGCCACCCACATCCTGGACGGAGCCGGCCACTGGCTCCAGCAGGAACGCCCCGAGGAGGTCGGCGAGCTGCTGACCGCATGGCTCGCGGCCGTGGACGGCTGACCCTCTCCGCTGCTCCCGGCGGCGCGGACGCCGCTGCCGTCCGGGGCCGCGGCCACTTCCGGACCGGTGGCCTGACGCCGGGGTCGCCGAAGTGGACGCGTCCTCCCCGCGGATCGCCTCCGCCGCATCAGCGGCTGCTGGGCCCCACGCCACGACTGGATCACGGCAGCGCCCGTACGGTCGGGCTGCCACCGTCCCGCCGGGCGGGGCGCGCATGCGCGACCTCGCGCCTCGCACCCACCCTCCCCGAGGGGGCGGCGCCGGCCTGTTCGAGGAGCCCGAGGCCACCGGGCAGGCCGGCGAAGGGCGTTGGCGCCCCCACCCCCGGCTCCGGAACCCCCGCCCGCTCCTCCGGTGGCCCCTGAGCCCGGGGCCCGGCGGGGCGGGCAGCCGGGGAGGCGGAGTCGGGGCCGGATCGCCCGGCGGGTACGGTTCGCGCAGGGACGTGTCCACCAGGCGTACGACGGGCGCCGACGCGACCGCGGTCGACACCCCCTAGGATGCGTCCGGCACCGCGAGGAACCGGGCCGACGCCGCGTTTCCGCGACCATGCCGTCGACGTCGCGGCCGAAAGCACGGGACTCGTGGTCCACCCGGCCGAGAACGCCGGCTGAGCCGTTCGCCGTACCCCCGGCACCTGCAGGAAAGCCCCACCGTGAACACCATCAGAACCCTCTGTTTCGTCATCGCCGCGCTCTCGTCGTACGCCGCGCTCGCCTACCGGCTGTGCCAGGGACGGCGCAGCTGGAAGGACGGCGCCTACCGCACGCTGATCACGACCCTGCTGTTCCAGTGCCTCACCTTCACGATGGGCGCCGTCGCCATGGACTGCGCGAGCCTCTTCGGCGTGGGCAACCTCGCCATCCTCGTCATGCACATGGCGGCGGTCACCTTCTGCATCAGCGCCCAGCTCATCCTTCTGCAATGGGCGGCCACCGGTGAGGAGGCGGTACGCAAGACCCGCTACTGGCTGGTCGCCGGCGTCGCCCTCAACGCGCTCCTCGCGGGCCTCTTCTTCCTCTCCGGCGGTCCCGGCCGGGAACCGCTGGACTTCGACGGCAGCGGCGATCCGCTGCTCCTCGCCTACCTCCTGGCCTTCATCGCCTCCCAGGCGATCCCCTGCGTCACCATCTTCCGCCAGTGCGGCCCGTACCTGCGGATGACCGACAACTCCTCGCTGCGGCAAGGCCTGCACATGCTGTCCGTCGCGGCGGTGATCCTCTTCGTCTACCAACTGGTCAGGACGGCCAACGTCCTGGCCATCGCGGCCGGACTCGGCATCGGGCCGTGGAAGGAGGCATTCGCCTCCGTCCTCAACATGCTGGGCATCATCGCGCTCTCGCTCAGCCTGACCGTGTCCTTCTGGGGCCCGGCGACGGCCCGGCTGCTGGAGTGGACGCGGACCTACCGGTCCTACCGGGCCCTCTACCCGCTCTGGCGGGACCTGTACGAGGCCTCCCCGGGCATCGCCCTGGAGCCGCCCGGCACCTCGGTCTCCGACCTGGACTACCGGCTCCACCGCCGGGTCGTCGAAATACGGGACGGATGGCGGGAACTGCGCCCGTACATCGAACGCACCACCGGGGACGGCAGCGGCGGCGGGCCGGGCGGGGACGGGAGCGCGGAGGTCCGGCAGGCCTTCATCGAAGCGGCCCAGATCAAAGAGGCCCTGCACGCGAAACGCACCGGCACCGTCCCCCAGGACAGCAAGGACGTCGGCGACTTCGACGACCGCGACACCGGCAACTTCACCGCGGAGGTCGCCTGGCTCACGAAGGTCGCGGCCGCCTACACCCGGCTCGGCAGCGCGACCTGACCACCCCGGCCGGGTCACATCCGCGCGGACCCGGCGCGGACCCGGCGCGGTTCAGGCACGCGCCAGGAGGAGGCCGCCCATCGTGACCATGGTGGCGGCCACCAGCCCGTCGAGGACCCGCCAGGCGGAGGGCCGGGAGAGGAGGCCGCTGAGCAGGCGGGCCCCGTACCCGAGGGTGGTGAACCAGGTCAGGCTGGCCAGGACGGCGCCGGTGCCGAAGGCCCAGCGCAGGTCCCCGCGGCCGGCGGCGAGCGAGCCGACGAGCAGGACGGTGTCCAGGTAGACGTGCGGGTTGAGCCAGGTCATCGCCAGGCAGGTCAGTACCGCCCGGCGGCCCGACGCGGCCGAGGCCCCCGCGGTGGTCAGGCCGGCGCCGGGGGTGGGGCGGAGCACCCGGCGGGCCGCGAGGACCCCGTAGCCGACGAGGAAGGCGCCCCCGGCGAGACCGACCACGGTGAGGGCGGCCGGCCAGGCGGTGACGAAGGCGCCGACCCCGGCGACGCCGAGCACGATCAGGAGGGCGTCGGAGACGGCGCAGATGGCCACGACGGCGAGGACCGCATGGCGGCGGGCGCCCTGGCGCAGGACGAAGGCGTTCTGCGCGCCGATGGCGACGATGAGGGAGAGTCCGGTGCCGAAACCGGCGAGGGCCGCGGTGGTGATGCCGTGTGTCATGGCACCGACGCTATGGAGCATCGATGGTTCAGTACAGCTAAAGATTTTTACGTACCATTAGCGCTCATGATGGATGAGCTTCCTCTGGACCAGGTGCGGACGCTGTTGGCCGTGGTCGACGAAGGCACCTTCGACGCCGCTGCCGCCGCCCTGCACGTGACGCCCTCGGCCGTCAGCCAGCGCGTCAAGGCCCTGGAGCAGCGGACCGGGCGGGTGCTGCTGATGCGCACCAAGCCGGTGCGGGCCACGGAGTCCGGGCAGGTGGTGATCCGCTTCGCCCGGCAGCTGGCCCGCCTGGAGCGCGACGCGCGCGCCGAGCTGGGGATGGCCCACGGGATGGGGCCGGTACGCCTGCCGATCGCGGTGAACGCGGATTCCCTCGCCACCTGGTTCCTGCCGGCGCTGTCCCGGGTGCCGCAGGATCCTCCGGTCTGCTTCGAGCTGCACCGCGAGGACGAGTCGCACACGACGGCCCTGCTGCGCGAGGGCCAGGTGATGGCGGCGGTGACCTCCTCGCCGGACCCGGTGGCGGGGTGCACCGTACGGCGGCTCGGGCTGGCGCGGTACCTGCCGGTGGCCAGTCCGGCCTTCGCGGCCCGGCACCTGACGGGGGAGCTGGAGCGGGACCTGCAGGAGGCGCCGACGGTCGTGTTCGACCGGAAGGACGAACTCCATGACGCGTTCGTACGGGAGCTGGCGGGGCGGCCCTCCGCCGGCGCCGGCCCGGTGCGGCACCACATGCCGACCTCGGAGGGCTTCCGCGACGCGGTGGTCGCCGGACTGGGGTGGGGGCTGGTACCGGAACCGCAGGCGAGCCCGCTGCTGCGGGCGGGGCAGCTGCTGCTGCTGGCCCCGCGGCGGCCGATGGACGTGCCGCTGTACTGGCAGCAGTGGAAGCTGGACTCGCCCGTACTGTCCGCGGTGGCGGACGTGATCGCGGAGGCGGCCGCGGAGGCACTGCTCTGACGCCCGGCGGGCGGGACCGGCCGCGCGGGCGGGGCCGGGCGCGCGGGCGGGGCCGGGCGCGCCGCCGGCTGCGGCCGCGCACCCTAAGCTGCGGGCATGGAGTCCTACACGATCGGCCAGGCGGCGCGGCTGCTCGGTGTGAGCGTCGACACCGCCCGGCGGTGGGCGGACGCGGAACGCTTCCCCACCCGCCGGGAGGGCACGCGGCGGATGGTGGACGGGCCGGACCTGGCCGCGTTCTGCGTGGAGGTCGCGCAGGAGGGCGGGGACGGCGAGCAGGCCCCGTACACCTCCGCCCGCAACGCCTTCCCCGGGATCGTCACCGGCGTGAAGCTCGGTACCGTCGACGCGCAGGTGGAGATCCAGGCGGGAGCGCACCGGATCGTGTCGCTGCTGACCCGGGAGGCCGTGGAGGAACTCGGCCTCGAAGTGGGTGCGCGCGCCACCGCCCGGGTCAAGTCGACCAGCGTGTTCATCGACAGGGCCTGACGCAGGCCCGTCCGTGCGGCGCGGCGCTGCGGCGGGGCGGCCCCCGGGACGGTGGCAGACTTGCCGGTGATCCGCCGAAGGGGAGTACGCCGTTGTCCATGTTCAGCAGCCTGCGCCGGGTCGTGCGCCGCGGCTACCGCCGGGCCGTCGACCTCAGCCATCCCGCGCGCTCCCCGCTGGGCAGCGCGGTGGTCAACTGCGTGGTCTACCAGGACGGCGTGCGGCAGGACGGCTGCGCCGAGGCCGAGCAGGCCCTCCACCGGGTCCGCAAGACGGGTCACGGCTTCGTCTGGATCGGGCTGCACGAGCCCTCGCAGCAGGAGCTGGCCGGGCTCGCCGAGCTGTTCGGCCTGCACCCCCTCGCGGTCGAGGACGCCGTGCACGCGCACCAGCGCCCCAAGGTGGAGCGCTACGACGACATACTGTTCTCCGTCTTCAAGACCGTGCGCTACGTCGAGCACGAGGAGCTGACCGCGACCAGCGAGGTCGTGGAGACCGGCGAGCTGATGGCCTTCACCGGCGAGGACTTCGTGATCACCATCCGCCACGGCGGCCGCGGCACCCTCGGCCCGGTCCGCGAGGCGCTGGAGGCCGCGCCGGAGCAGCTGGCCGCGGGTCCGGCGGTGGTCCTGCACGCCATCGCCGACCACGTGGTCGACGACTACGTGGCGGTCACGGACGCGGTGCAGAACGACATGGACGCGGTGGAGACCGCGGTGTTCAGCGAGCACGGCGGCCGCGGCGACGCCGGCCGGATCTACCAGCTCAAGCGGGAACTCCTCGAACTGCGCCGGGCGGTGGCCCCGCTGGACCGTCCCCTCCAGCAGCTGGCCACGCAGCCGATACCGGTCGTCCCGCCGGAGTGCCGGGCGTACTTCCGGAACGTGGCCGACCACCTGACGCGGGCCACCGAGCAGATCGGCGCCTACGACAACCTCCTCGACTCGATCCTGCAGGCCCACCTCGCGCAGGTGACCGTCGCCCAGAACGAGGACATGCGGAAGATCACGGCATGGGCGGCCATCGTCGCCGTGCCGACGATGGTCTGCGGGGTCTACGGCATGAACTTCGAGCACATGCCGGAACTGCACTGGACCTACGGGTACCCGGCCGTCGTCGGTGTCATGGTGGTCGCCTGCCTGGTCATCCACCGCGGCTTCCGCCGCAACGGCTGGCTCTGACCGCCGCAACCCCGGCCCGAACCGCGGCCCCGCCGCCGGTGCGCGCCGCCGCCGGCGGACACGTCGGCGGCGGCGCCCACGCCGTTCCGGGACCTGCCCGGGTGACGCGCGTCTCGCGGCGCATGTGGCAGGGGGCTGTCCAGACCGGCCCGGTCAGGAGATATCTTGATGTCGAGCAATGTTGCAGACGAGAGACGCAGACTGTGGAGCGGAGCATCCGGTGACTGACTCGACCATCATCTACACGCACACTGACGAGGCCCCGGCCCTCGCGACGTATTCGTTCCTGCCTGTGATCCAGGCCTACGCGTCGACGGCCGGTGTGAATGTCGAGACCCGTGACATCTCCCTGGCCGGTCGGATCATCGCCAGCTTCCCCGAGCACCTCGAGGAGAGCCAGCGGATCGACGACGCCCTCGCCGAGCTGGGCGAGCTGGCGAAGACCCCGGAAGCCAACATCATCAAGCTTCCGAACATCTCGGCCTCGATCCCGCAGCTCAAGGCCGCGATCGCCGAGCTCCAGGGCCAGGGCTACGCCCTCCCGGACTACCCGGACGACCCGAAGACCGACGAGGAGCGCGAGGCCCGCGCCCGCTACGACAAGGTCAAGGGCAGCGCCGTCAACCCGGTCCTGCGCGAGGGCAACTCCGACCGCCGCGCCCCCGGCTCGGTCAAGAACTACGCCAAGGCCCACCCGCACCGCATGGGCGCCTGGACCTCCGAGTCGAAGACGAACGTCGCCACCATGGGCGAGAACGACTTCCGCTCCACCGAGAAGTCCGCGGTGATCGCCGAGGCCGGTACCCTGCGCATCGAGCACGTCGACGCCGACGGCGCCACCACCGTCCTGCGCGAGTCCGTACCGGTGCTCGCCGGTGAGGTCGTGGACGCGTCCGTGCTGCACGTCGACGCGCTGCGCACCTTCCTGAACGACCAGATCGAGCGTGCCAAGGCCGAGGGCGTGCTGTTCTCCGTGCACCTCAAGGCCACGATGATGAAGGTCTCCGACCCGATCGTCTTCGGCCACGTGGTCCGCGCCTTCCTCCCGAAGACCTTCGCCCGCTACGGCGCCACCCTCGCGGCCGCCGGCCTGTCGCCCAACGACGGCCTCGGCGCGATCCTGAACGGCCTGGGCGCCCTGCCCGAGGGCGACGCGATCAAGGCCTCCGTCGACGCCGAGATCGCCGAGGGCCCGGCCCTCGCGATGGTCGACTCCGACAAGGGCATCACCAACCTGCACGTGCCGTCCGACGTCATCGTCGACGCCTCCATGCCGGCCATGATCCGCACCTCCGGCCACATGTGGGGCCCGGACGGCGCCGAGGCCGACACCCTCGCCGTCCTCCCGGACAGCAGCTACGCGGGCGTCTACCAGGTCGTCATCGACGACTGCCGTGCCCACGGCGCCTTCGACCCGTCCACCATGGGCTCGGTCCCGAACGTCGGCCTCATGGCGCAGAAGGCCGAGGAGTACGGCAGCCACGACAAGACCTTCGAGATCGCGACCGCGGGCACCGTCCGCCTCGTCGACGCCGCGGGCACCACGGTCCTGGAGCAGGAGGTCGCCGCCGGCGACATCTTCCGCGCCTGCCAGACCAAGGACGCCCCGATCCAGGACTGGGTCAAGCTGGCCGTCACCCGCGCCCGCGCCACCGGCGTCCCGGCCGTCTTCTGGCTCGACGAGGACCGCGCGCACGACGCGCAGCTGATCGCCAAGGTCAAGACGTACCTCGCCGACCACGACACCGAGGGTCTGACCATCAAGATCCTCTCCCCGGTCGAGGCCACCGCCTACTCCCTGGAGCGGATCCGCCGCGGCGAGGACACCATCTCGGTGACCGGCAACGTGCTGCGCGACTACCTGACCGACCTCTTCCCCATCCTGGAGCTGGGCACCAGCGCCAAGATGCTGTCGGTCGTCCCGCTGATGAACGGCGGCGGCCTCTTCGAGACGGGCGCCGGCGGCTCCGCGCCGAAGCACGTCCAGCAGCTGGTGAAGGAGGACTACCTGCGCTGGGACTCGCTCGGCGAGTTCCTCGCGCTGGCCGTCTCCTTCGAGCACCTCGCCGTCACCACCGGCAACGCCAGCGCCCAGGTGCTGGCCGACACCCTGGACCGCGCGACCGGCACCTTCCTCAACGAGGACAAGTCGCCCAGCCGCAAGCTCGGCGGCATCGACAACCGCGGCAGCCACTTCTACCTCGCCCTGTACTGGGCGCAGGAGCTGTCCCGCCAGACCGACGACCCGAAGCTGGCGGCCGCCTTCGACCCGCTGGCCAAGTCGCTGGCCGAGTCCGAGCAGAAGATCGTCGCCGAGCTGATCGCGGTCCAGGGCTCCCCGGTCGACATCGGCGGCTACTACCAGCCCGACGCCGCCAAGGCCGCGGCGGTCATGCGCCCGTCCGCGACCTTCAACCAGGCGATCGCGACCCTGGGCTGAGCCCTGCGCCCCGTTCCGCCGTCGCGTGCCACCCCCAGGTGACGCGCCCGTGACGTGCTCCGCCCCGGCCGGCCAGGTGCCCGGCCGGGGCGGAGCCGTATCCGGCGGGTCAGAGGCGGTGGATCCGTTCCTGTTCGAAGGCCAGCGGCGACCGGCCGGCGGCGAGGATCCGCAGCCCGGGGGCCACGGCGAGCAGCTTCCCCAGCCAGACCCGGGCGTCCGGGCCGAGCTGGTCGGTGCCGTCCAGGACGAGCAGCATGTCCCGTTCGGCCAGCCACGAGGCGGCGTTCGCCGTCCCGCACGGCAGCGGGCGCACGCCCGGTAAGCAGCCGAGCTGCGCCGTCAGTTCGCGGACCCCGTAGACGCCGAGGACGGGATCCATGGCGACGACGGCCGACCCGTCGTAGAAGTTGGACGAGAGCCGCCGGGCGATCTCCCGGACGAGCAGGCTCCGCGGTTCTCGGAACCCTCCCGTCACGGTCAGCACCCGCCCCCGCCGGACGGCGGTGAGCAACCGGGACAGCTCCGCGGACGAAGCGGGCAGTGATCCGGTCGACCCCGAATCCCTCATCGGCACGATGCCCCCCATTGCATACGTGACCAAGCGCGGCGACAGGGATCGTTCGGGCCGCGTGACGACGATTATGCGCCAACTGGGCCCGAGGGCCAGGGGAATGACGTATTCCGGAGGGGAGCCGGGGCAGGGGGGCCACCGGCGGGCCGTACGGGGGCTGCCGAGGGGCCCGGCATGCCCGCTGTCGTGCCCGCGCCCGTGCCCGTTCCCTTGCCGGTCGGCGCCGTGCCCGCCGTGCCGGTGGCCCACCGGACCGCGCAGGTCCCGTCCCGTACCGGGCCGCGGCCGCCGGCCGGTGCGCGGGGTGGCCTATTCCAAGGAGCTCGCCGCCACCCGGCTGGTCCCGGTGGCCGTGCAGGACCTGACCGCCGAAGCCATCCCCTGCGGGGAGCTGCGGGCGAGGCCCTCACACGCCTACCGGGGCGGCAGTTTCCCGTACCTGCTGATGGCCGCCGACCGCGTCTGAACCGAACCCCTCCGGTCGGCGTAGGTGCCGTGGTCCCGCTGACGTACGTGTCCGGCCCCGACTCCTGGGAACGGTTGTCCGGCAGCCGGTAATGGGCTCTACTGCTGTGCAGCCCCCACTCGGGGCATATTCCGGGGAGGGACCAGGATGACAGCGGACCGGCGAGCGGACCGGCGAGCGGAGCCGGGCACGGACGGGCGCACGGACCGGCGCGCCGGGCGACGGACGGCCGGCCGGCGGGCCGCCCGTCCCTCACACCGCCGCCGCCCGGGCTTCCGGGGCCGCCGGACCCTGCTGGCGACGGCGATCTCGGTCTTCCTCCTCGTCGGTGTCTGCGCGGCCACCGGAATCGCCTGGGACCCCTTCGGCGGGGCCTCCGCACAGGCCGGTCCGCCCCCCGGCGCCGACGCGCCCCTGCTCCCCGGCCCCACCGCCGAGGCCTCGCCCGCACCCTCCGGCCCGGTCACCCCGCAGCCGTCGCAGAGCCCGCAGCCCCCCGGAGGCGCGGCCGACGGCGGCTCCGAGGGCGCGGGGGAGCCCGCGGCCGAGCGCCCCACCGGAGCCCTGCCCTTCGACATGCCCCAGCCCGCCGCCCTGCGCTCCGGGGAAGCGGGCCGGAAGCTGGTGTTCGCCCACTACTTCACCCCGTACCCGCTGTCCCTCGACAACGTGGGCGCGGAGGCCGACTACTACACCCGCAACTACCTGAACCCGGACGGTGAAAGCGGCAAGCACGAGAAGTACGGCGGCCTGCTGCGCGACCGGCCGCTGCCCGTCCCGCCCAAGAGCGGCAACTGGGAGCTGGCCAACCTTCAGCAGGAGGTGCGCACCGCCCGGGCGGCGGGCATCGACGGGTTCACCCTCGACATGCTCTCCCTCTCCGGGAAGAACTGGGAGCGCTCCACCCTCCTGATGGAGGCCGCCCGTTCGGTGGACCCGGCCTTCAAGATCATGCTGATGCCCGACATGACCTCGCTGAAGACCGACGACCCGGGCGTCCTCGCCGACGCAGTCGCCGCACTCGGGAAGTCGCCCGCCGCGCACCGGCTCGCCGACGGCCGGCTCGTCGTCTCCCCCTTCAAGGCGGAGGCGAAGAGCGTGGCCTGGTGGACCGGGGTCATGGACGCCCTCACGTCCCGCCACGGCATCCGCACCGCCTTCGTCCCGCTCTTCCTCGACTTCCACGCCAACAGCACGGACTTCGCCCAGATCAGCTACGGCTTCTCCGAATGGGGCAGCCGCAGCTACGTGGGCCAGGACAGCGCCGCGCGCGACATCCGGCGGGCGCACGGCATGGGCAAGATCTGGATGCAGCCCGTGTCCGTCCAGGACGTCCGCCCCAACCAGGGCATCTACGACGAGGCGGGCAACACCGCGACCCTGCGGTCGACGTGGAAGCACGCCATCGACGACGGCGCCGACTGGGTACAGCTCACCACCTGGAACGACTACTCCGAGAGCACCCAGTTCGCCCCCTCCCTCCACAACGGCTACGCCTACCTGGACCTGACCTCCTACTACCTGACGAGGTTCAAGACGGGCAGCTGGCCGAAGATCGTCCGGGACACGCTCTACCTCACGGCGCGCACCCAGTTCGCGGCGGCCGACCCGACCGGGGACCAGTCGCTGGTGATGTCGCTGCGCAAGGGCAGCGCCGCGCCCCGGGACACGGTGGAGGTGCTCAGCTTCCTCGCCGCGCCGGGTGTCGTCCGTACGACGGTGGGCTCCGTGAAGGCATCCCACGACGCCCCCGCAGGCCTCCACGCCGAACTGCTGCCGCTGAAGGCGGGCACCAGCTCGGCGCAGGTGGTGCGCGACGGCAGGACCAAGGCGCAGGTGGAGCTGCCCTATCCGGTGGACCACAAGGTCGAGGTGCAGGACCTCCAGTACTACGCGGCCACGAGCGGGCGGGAGGCGCCGGCCGCGCGGTGAGCGTGCCGCGGCCGTCGTCCCGTGCCGAGCCGTGCACCAGCGCCCCCCGGCCTCGTACCTCGTGTCGGATCCGTGGGGACCGACCTGGTGACCTGGCGGCCCGGCAGGCCGGCGGCGGCGAACCGACCGCGGTCCGGTACCGCCTCGACGGTGGTCCGGAACCGGGCTCCCGGCCCGGCTCGCCCCGCACACCCCCTCGCCCAGGGACCACCACTCCCGCGGAACCGGCCACCCGCCCCCGGCCCACGGGCAGGCCACTCCCGCGCGATTGGCCTTCGCGCGCCCGGCGCCGCCCCGGCATGCTGCGGAAGCAGAACACCGCCCATGCCACCCGGAGGTACCCGTGACCGAGCCAGCCACCCCGTCCGTCTTCCCGGGCGGCCCCGGCCTCTTCCGGCTGGACCCGGGCACCGCCCACCTCAACCACGGCTCCTACGGGGCGGTGCCGGTCCCCGTGCAGGAAGCCCAGGAGGCCCTGCGCGCCGAGGCCCACGCGGACCCCGACGCCTTCTTCGACTCCGTCCCCGACCGGCTGGACCTGGCCCGCCACAGGATCGCGGCCCACCTCGGGGCCGACCCCGAGGGCATCGCCTTCATCGCCAACGCCACCGAGGGCGCCAACCTCGCCCTCGACGCCGTCCCCCTGACCGAAGGCGACGAGATCCTGGTCACCGACCACGGCTACGGCACGGTCGTCGCGGCCGCCGCCCGCCGCGCCCCCGTGACCACCGTGGCCCTGGACCCCCACCTGCCCGACGAGGAAGCCGTACGCGAGACCGTGCTGGCCGCGCTCACCCCCCGCACCCGGGTGGCCCTGCTCGACCACGTCAGCTCGCCCACCGCCCGCATCGTCGCGGGCCCCCGGCTCCTCGCCGACCTCGCCGCCCGCGGCGTCACCACCGTCGTCGACGGCGCCCACACCCCGGGCATGCTGGCGCGCCCGGTCGCCGAGGGCGCCGACTTCTGGTTCGGGAACCTGCACAAGTGGGGGTACGCCCCCTCCGGCAGCGCGGTCCTGGCCGTCGCCCCCGCCCACCGGGCCCGGGTCCGGGCGCTCTCCCCCTCCTGGGAGGACCACCGCGGCTTCCCCCGGTCCGTGGAGTACCGGGCCACCGCCGACTACACCGGCTGGCTGGCCGCCCCCGAAGGACTGGACCTGCTGGAACGCCTCGGCGCGGGCGAGGTCCGCGCGCACAACGCCGCCCTCGCCGCCCACGGCGCGCAGCTCCTCGCCCGGATCCCCGGATTCACCGCCCTCCCGCACACCGAAGGCCTCCCGCTGCGCTCCCTGCTCCTGCCGCCCGGGCTCGCCGAGACGCAGGACGCCGCCCGGGCCCTGCGCGAGGAGATCGCCGCGAAGCTGCGCACGCGGGTGCTGATCTGGCCCCGCCGGGGCGGCGGCGGCATCCGGCTCTGCGGGCAGATCTACAACCGGCCCGGGGAGTACGAACGCCTCGCCTCCGCGCTCCCCGGCTTCCTGTCCGGGCCGCTCAGCCGCGCCGCAGCAGGTACGTGTCCATGATCCAGCCCTTGCGGGCCCGGGCCTCGGTCCGCAGCTCCTCGATCCGCCCGGCGACCTCGGCCAGCTTCCCCGAGACCAGGATCTCGTCCGGGGTGCCGACGTAGGCCCCCCAGTAGATGAACAGGTCCTGGTCCAGATGGGCGGTGAAGGCGTGCCGCGCGTCCAGCATCACCACCACGTCGTCCACGTCCTCGGGCCAGCCCTCGGCGAGCCGCCGCCCGGTGGTGATCTGGACCGGCCGGCCCACCCGGTTCAGGTTGGTCCGGTGCCGCGCCAGCAGCGCCGAGACACTGCTGATGCCGGGCACGACCTCGTGCTCGAAGGCCACCCGGCCCCGTTCCAGCACCTCGTCGAGGATGGCGAGCGTGGAGTCGTACAGGGAAGGGTCGCCCCACACCAGGAACGCCCCGGTCTCGCCCTCCGCCAGATCCTCCGCGATGAACCGCTCGAAGAGCGCGGCCCGCGCGCTGCGCCAGCCGTCCACCGTCGGCGCGTAGTCGGCCGGGGTCCGGTCGCGGTCCGGGTCGCGGCCCTCCACCAGCCGGTGGCCGGGGCGGGCGTACTCGTCGAGCATCGCGCGCCGCAGCCCGGTCAGATCCGCCTTCTCGTCACCCTTCTCCAGGATGAGGAACGCGTCCGCCGCGCCGATCGCCTTGACGGCCTGGAGGGTCAGGTGGGCGGGGTCACCCGCACCGATGCCGATCACTGAGAACTTCTTCACCCGGCTATTCTGCCCGTCATGCGTGTCGCCCTGTTCGTCACCTGCGTCAACGACGCGCTGTACCCGGCTACCGGCATCGCCGTCGTCCGCCTCCTGGAGCGGCTCGGCGTCGGGGTGGACTTCCCCGCCGCGCAGAGCTGCTGCGGCCAGCCCCAGTACAACACCGGGTACCGGCGCGAGAGCGAACCGCTGGTCCTGCGCACGGCCCGGGCCTTCGCCGGGTACCCGTACGTGGTCACCCCCTCCGGATCCTGCGCCGCGATGATCCGCGAGCACTACCCCCGCATCGGCCGCAAGGCCTCCCAGGAGGGGCGGGGCACCGAGCTGGCGCAGGCGGCACAGTCCCTGGCCCCCCGCGTGTTCGAACTCACCGAGTTCCTGACCGACGTCCTCCGGGTGACCGACGTGGGGGCGTACTTCCCGCACACCGTCACCTACCACCCTTCGTGCCACGGCCTGCGCGGACTCGGACTCGGCGACCGGCCGCGCCGGCTGCTCTCCGCCGTCAAGGGCCTCGACCTCGTCGAGCTGCCCGGAGCCGAGGAGTGCTGCGGGTTCGGCGGGACCTTCTCCGTCAAGAACCCCGACGTGTCCGCCGCCATGGGCGCCGACAAGATCGCCGGTGCCCGCGCCACCGGCGCGGACGTCCTGTGCGGGGCCGACAACTCCTGCCTCGCCCACCTCGACGGCCTCCTGCGCCGCACCGCAGCTCCGCTCCGGGCCCTGCACCTCGCCGAGATCCTGGCCGCGACCGAGGAGGAACCCCTGCGATGACCGGGCCGACGACCACCCACCTCGGCATGCCCGCCTTCCCCGACGCCGCCCGCGAGGCCGTACGGGACCAGGTGCTGCGCGCCAACCTCCGCCGCGCCACCCACACCATCCGCGACCGGCGGGCCCGCGCCGTCGCCGAACTCGCGGACTGGGACCGGCTGCGCGCCGCCGGCAAGGCCGTCAAGGACCACACCCTGCGCCACCTCGACCGCTACCTCCTCCAGCTGGAGGAGGCGGTGACGGCCGCCGGAGGCACCGTCCACTGGGCGGCCGACGCGGACGAGGCCAACCGCATCGTCACCGGCCTCGTCCGCGCCACCGGCGAACGCGAGGTCGTGAAGGTCAAGTCCATGGCCACCCAGGAGATCGGCCTCAACGAAGCCCTGGAGGCGGCCGGGATCGCCGCCTACGAGACCGACCTCGCCGAGCTGATCGTCCAGCTGGGCCACGACCGCCCCTCCCACATCCTGGTCCCCGCCATCCACCGCAACCGCGCCGAGATCCGTGACATCTTCCGCACCGAGATGGGCCGCTGGGGCCGGCCCGCGCCGGACGGACTCGGCGACGACCCGCGGGAACTGGCCGAGGCGGCGCGCCTGCACCTGCGCGAGAAGTTCCTCCGCGCCAAGGTCGCCGTGTCCGGAGCCAACTTCATGGTCGCCGAGACGGGCACCATGGTCGTCTTCGAGTCCGAGGGCAACGGCCGGATGTGCCTGACCCTTCCCGAGACCCTGATCTCGGTCGTCGGCATCGAGAAGGTGGTCCCCACCTTCCGCGACCTGGAGATCTTCCTCCAGACCCTGCCCCGCTCCTCCACGGCCGAACGGATGAACCCGTACACGACCATGTGGACCGGCACCACGGACGGCGACGGACCCGCCGCCTTCCACCTCGTCCTCCTCGACAACGGCCGCACCGACACCCTCGCCGACGAGACCGGCCGCCAGGCCCTGCGCTGCATCCGCTGCTCCGCCTGCCTCAACGTCTGCCCGGTCTACGAACGCGCCGGAGGACACGCCTACGGCTCCGTCTACCCCGGCCCCATCGGGGCCGTCCTCAGCCCCCAACTCCGCGGCACGGCCAGCGACATCGACGCCTCGCTGCCGTACGCCTCCACCCTCTGCGGCGCCTGCTACGACGTCTGCCCCGTCGCCATCGACATCCCGGAGGTCCTCGTCCACCTGCGCGAACGGGTGGCGCAGGGCGGACCGGTGACCCGTGACGGCATCCGCGTACGGATCCGCCCCGCACACGGCCACGCCGCCGAACGGGCCGCCATGCGCGCCTCCCGGCTGCTCCTGGACCGCCCCGCCGCCCTGCGCGCGGGCGAACGCCTGCTGGCACGGGCCCGCCGTCTGAGCCCGCGCCGGCTCCCGGGACCGGGCCGGGCCTGGACCGACAGCCGCGAGCTGCCCGCCGTCCCCGCGGAGTCCTTCCGCGACTGGTGGGCCCGGGAACGGGGGACTCCGCGATGAGCAGCAAGGACCGCATCCTGGCGCGCATCCGCCGGGCCGCCTCCGGGCCGGACGGCGAGATCCCGCGCGACTACCTCCGCGTCCACGGCTCCCCCACCCCGGCCGAGAGCACCGACCTGCTCGCCGCGCACCTCACCGAGTACCGGGCGCACGTCCACCGCACCGGTGAGGACGGCCTCCCGGCGCTGCTGGCGCGGCTGCTCGCCCCGCACCGGAGCGTCCTCGTACCGCCCGCCCTGCCCCCGCACTGGCTCTCCGCGGCCCACCCGGCCCGGATCCACGACCGGGCCGCGTCCACCCCGGCCGAGCTGGACCGCACCGGAGCGGTGGTCACCGGCTGCGCCCTCGCCGTCGCCGAGACCGGCACGATCGTCCTGGACGGCGGGCCCGACCAGGGGCGCCGGCGCATCACGCTCATCCCGGACCACCACGTGTGCGTGGTCCGCGTCCCCGGCCAGGTGGTGGACTCCGTCCCGCAGGCCCTCGCACGCCTCGACCCGGCGCGCCCGCTGACCTGGATCTCCGGCCCCTCCGCGACCAGCGACATCGAACTCGACCGGGTGGAAGGAGTGCACGGCCCCCGGACCCTGGACGTGATCCTCCTCGATGCACCATAGGGTCATGCCCGCACACATCGCCCTCGCCGCCCTCGTGGTGCACGACTACGACGAGGCCATCGACTTCTACACCCGCGCCCTCGGCTTCGACCTCGCCGAGGACACCGCCCGCCCCGACGGCTCCCGCTGGGTCGTGGTCCGGCCGCCCGGCGCCAAGGAGACGGCGCTGCTGCTGGCCCGCGCCAAGGACGAGGCCCAGCGCTCCCGGGTCGGCGACCAGACCGGCGGCCGGGTGGGCTTCTTCCTCTACACCGACGACTTCGCCCGGGACCACGCCCGGATGACCACCGAGGGCGTCCGCTTCCTGGAGGAGCCGCGCCACGAGCCGTACGGCTCCGTCGCCGTCTTCGAGGACCTGTACGGCAACCGCTGGGACCTACTCCAGCCCGCCGCCTAGCCTCGGCGCCTCCCGCGCGGCATCGACGGCCGGGCCGTCCTCCGCCACCCGGCCGGCCAGCTCCCGGGCCCACCGGACCAGGCCCGGCACGTCGATCCCGTACGGCTCCCCGTCGAGCCCCTCGATCCCGGCGGCCCCGCGCGACAGCAGCCGCGCCCCGCCGACGGCGTTGCCGCGCGCGGAGTGCGTCAGCCCGACCGCGAGCTGTGCCAGCCCCCGCCACAGCGGGGCCGCGGCGGGCGGCCCCGACTTCCAGGCGTCCTCGAACACCTCGTGCGCGTGGAAGGGCATCCCGGCGTCCAGCAGCCGCTGCGCCTCGCGCACCGTCCCGGCGGGGGACCGGACCACTCCTTCGGGCTGCCGCTCCACACCCTCGGCCCCGTACGGCAGCGGCCGCCCCAGCCCGTCCCTCGGCCGGGCGCTGCGCGCCCGCCCCGCATCGTCCCTGTCCCGTGCGTTCACCCCCTCATCCTGCCGGTCGCCGATTACCGGTGCATGCACACCCCTCGCCGTGGGGTAATGTTCTGCATGTGCCGCCGGGACGGGGAAACCCAGTCGGAGGAACAGCCGGAGGCACAACGGGACGTGGCGCAGCTTGGTAGCGCACTTGACTGGGGGTCAAGGGGTCGCAGGTTCAAATCCTGTCGTCCCGACTCGAAAGAGTCGCAGGTCAGGGGCCGTTTCAGAGCAATCTGAAACGGCCCTTCGATCGTTTTTGGGGACCGGTTGGGGAGCTGGGCGGTCAGTGCTTCACGTTCGACGTCAGACGTAGGCTGCTGTCGGAGAACAAGGGGGAGACGATGACTGACGACCACAAGACGAGCGTGCCCGTGTGGACGCTGGCGACCGCTGAGGTCCGAGTGCCAGGGTTGACCGCGGGCGACTCGATGACGGCTGAGCGCCTGGCTGAACTGCGCGGCGTACTGGCCGTCCTGGCCGACGAGCCGATCGTCACGCTTGAGGTACATCCGCTGCCCGACAAGATCGACCGCGGCCGGGGCATCCCGCTCGACGCCGCGAGTCCCCTGGCGCAGCACCTGTCACAGTTCATCACGCAATCGGCGCGGAGTTCCCTCACGGTGGCCAGAGCGACCGCTTCCGGCGAGAGCCTGTACCGCATGGTGGTCCCGGCGAAGGTCGCCGCCCAGTTCGGGCAGGGCATCCTTCGCCCGATGGTGCCCAAGGGGGCGGCCGGTGGCATCTACGGTGAACTCGTGAACTCCACGGGCCAGATCGCCTCCAAAGCGCGGTTCGTGCCGGTCGGAGGAGCGGCAGCGGCCGGCACGGTCGGCGGGGCCGGAGCGACCGCCGGTGCCGCGGCCGCCGGCGGGACAGCGCTCACCGTGGCCGCTCCGCTCGTGCTCATGGCCGTGGCGGTGGGGGTGAGCGCGCACGCCGACCACAAGCGCCAGCAGGCCATCGAACACATCACGAAACTGCTGGAGCAACTGCAGGAGGAGAAGCTCGACGACGAGCACAGCGAACTCGACGGCTGCCGGGACGCCATCGACAAAGCGACTGCCATTCTGCTCGACCAGGGCAAGCCCGGTGTCTCGCTGGGACTCGACTCGGCGGTGCATGCCATCAACACGGCGCTGGGCAAAGCCGACCGCCGCCTTGCCCGATGGCAGAGCGCGCTGGACAGCCTGCCCGAGGGCGAGGCCGTCGAACTCGGCACGCTGACCAAGTCGTTCCCCGGCGTCGACGACCACGGCGGCAGGTTCCGCACCCACCTCGAACTCGCTTCCCTGGCCATCGCGCTGAAGCGGCGGGTGGTCGTCCTCCAGGCCGTCGAGCACGCCCAGAGCGACGCCGGCAATCCGTTCCAGAACTTCACCCGCGCACTCAAGCGCGATCAGCAGCGCCTCGACGAACTGGAGTCGAGCATCGCCGGCGTCCTGGTACGCCTGTCGGCACTGGAACTGGCCCGCCCGAACGGTTTGCGACCCGTCTTCACGACCGGTGAGGTCGATCGCCTCATGAGCGCGGCACACCGGATCCACACGTTGGGTGACGGCGTCACGGTCAACAGCCGCACGACAGACGTGGCGATCGAGATGGCCCGCGACAAGGACGGCTCGGTGGTCGTGTTCCCCGCGCTGCCCGCGTAGGCGCAGGCGCGCGCGGCCGGGCCCGCCGGCGCCGCTGCGTGCAGGCCGGGGAACAGCAGGCCGCCGAGACCCACGGCGCGGTGCGCGGCGATGACCGACGGACGCCCGGCGCGAGGCGCCCGTCAGGCGGGTCCGCCCGACAGGAGACGGCGCAGGTGCGCCGCGGCCTTCGCCGAGCCCTTCGCGGCGGCCTGCCGGTACCACTGCACGGCTTCCTGCGGGCGTGAACGTTCCAGCACCTCGCCGAGGTTGAGCATGCCCATGGGCTCGCCCGCCTCCGCCGAGCGGCGGTACCACTGTTCGGCCTCCGCGGCACGGTCGCTGTACCGGAGGATGTTGCCGAGGTTGTTCATCGCCTGTGGCTCCCCCTTGTCGGCGGAGCGCCGGTACCACTGTTCGGCCTCCGCCTGCCGCCCTTCCCGCTGCACCAGCGCGGCCAGGCTGAACATGGCCGACGGATCACCTTGGTCGGCCGCGGCGCGCAGCCACTTCTCGGCCTCCGCCGTGCGGCCCTTCTCGCCCAGCATCATGCCCAGCACCAGCATCCCTTCCGCCTCGCCCTGCTCGGCCGCCCTGCGAAGCCACCGCTCCGCCTCGTCCATCCGGTTGCCCCGGAAGGCGCGGAAGCCTTCCTGGACCATGGCGGGGGCGTACCCCTGCTCGGCGGCGCGCCGCTCCCACTGGGCGGCCTCGTCCTCCTGTCCCGTCCGCTTCAGCACCACGGAGAGGTTGTGCATCGCCAACGGGCTGCCGAGTTCCGCCGCGCGGCGGAACTGCTGTGCGGCGTCCGCCGTGCGGCCCTGGTCGAGCAGCGAGGCGCCCAGGCGGATCATGGCGTCGGTGTCGCCGGACCGGGCGTCCCGGCGGTGCCGGGCGTCCTGGGTGTCCAGCTCCGGGTTGCCGGTCATCCGCACGAGCGCCCGGAGCAGCGGCTCCAGTTCCCCGGCAGCGCCCGCGGAGGTGTGCCGGTCCCGCTTACGGCCGTACACGGCGGCCCCTTTCGTCGTCTCGGTCGTGTCTGCCGTCCCGCTCGTCCGCGGCCCGGCTGCCCCGCCCGGCGGATCGTCTGCGGCCAGCTGCCAGTCGAGTTCCCATACGCGTACGGTCCCGTCGGCGGCGGCGGACAGCGCCGAGCAGCCGTCCGGGCCGAACAGGGCGTCCCGGAAGCCGTCCTTCGGCCCGCCGAGCACGCGCAGGCAGCGGCCGGTGGCGAGTTCCCACAGCCGCATGGGCCCCTCGGCGCCGCGGGAGAGCGCGAAGCGGCCGTCGGGCGTCAGCCGGACGGCCCGGGCGGGTCCCGGCTGTTCGTCGAACACCCGCAGGCAGGCTCCGGTTCCGGTGTCCCACAGCCGGATCCGGGCGTCGTCCGGGCCGCCGCAGGACAGCAGCAGCCGTCGCCCGGTGTCCGCGCAGACGGCCTGCACCGGGGCGGTGTGGCCCCGCAGCACCCGGAGGCAGCGGCCGGTGTCCAGGTCCCACAGCCGGACGGTGTTCCCGGCCCCGCTGGTCGCGGCGGTCCGGCCGTCCGGGGCGAGCCACAGTTCCGCGGACCAGCCGTGGTCCCCGTCCAGGGTCCGCAGACACGTCCCGCTCGCCAGCTCCCACAGGCGTACGCGGTGGTCGGCACCCCATACGAGGGCGCGCCGCCCGTCGTCGGTGAACCGGGCCGCGGCCGCGCCCAGGGTGAGCCGGAGCGAGACCTGGCGGGTGCCGGTGGCCACGGACCAGGCGTCCAGTGAGCCGTCGGCGTTCGCCGTCAGCACCGTACGTCCGTCGCGCGTGAACTGGACGCCTTTGAGGACGTTCATCCCGTGGCTGTCCGGCAGGCCCTCGATCACCGGTCCGGGTTCACCGGATTCCACGTCGAGGACGTGGAGGGTGTGGGGGAGCCGGACCGCCACCGTCCGGCCGTCTGCGGACAGCGCCAGGGTCGCCCCGGAGTCGAACTGCGCCAGGACCCTCGCCGGCCAGGCCGCGCGCAGTCCCGTCCGGGTGACGCGGCGGTCGCGGGCCAGGGCCCGCCACGCGGCGAGCGCCTGCGGGGCCCGTTCGTGGCCGGGGACGGCGCGGGCCCGGGTGAGCAGGTCCAGGGCGGCGGCGCTGCGGCCGAGCCGCCGCGCCTGTTCCGCCTCCTCGACCAGGGCCGCCACCCTGCCGTCCAGGCTGCTCAGTTCGTCGTGCCGCCGCGGGCGGCTGAGCCGTGTGGCCGCCGTGTAGGGCTCGGGCAGCCGCCACCTCCGTGCGGTGCCGTCCCGCCCGGCGGAGAGCAGGTGCCGGCCGTCGTCGAGGAACACCACGGCCTCGACCCCTTCCCGGTGTCCGCGGTAGGTCCGCAGGGTGCGGCCGGTGGCGACGTCCCACAGCCGGACCCCGCCGTCCCGGCCCGCCCCCGCCAGGAGCCGGCCGTCGGGGCTCAGGTCGAGGCAGTCGGCCCGGGCGTCGAGGGAGCGCAGGGGTTCACCGGTGTGCGGGGCCCACACCCGGATGCCGCCGCCGAGGAGGGCGACAGCCGCGGTGTGCCCGTCCGCGGCGAGGCAGAGGGGGGATGCGAACATGTTCCGCACCGGCAGGACCGTCTGCTCGCGCGCTCCTTCCGGGTCACGCAGGGACACCATGCCCGGGCCCCCGAAGTACACCAGCCGCCGGCCGTCGGAGGTCGCCTGCACCGGCCCGCTGTGGAAACCCTCCAGGGTGTAGCGGACCCGGCCGGTGACGACGTCCCAGCCGAGGACGGTGCCGTCCGTGGTGCCGGCGACGACCAGCCCCGGCTCCTGGAGGAGCCGGGGCCGGTGCACCCCGGTGGAGCCGGAGCGATAGGCCGGCGTGAAGGTCTGCAGGCAGCGGCCGTCGCCGAGGTCCCACAGCCGCACCAGGCCGTCGGAGCCCACGCCCACGGCCTGCCGTCCGTCGGGGCCGAGGTCCACGGAGCGGCGCATCCCGTCCAGTTCACGCAGGCAGCGGCCGGTGCCCACGTCCCACAGGCGGACCGTGCCGTCGAAGGCCGTCAGCGCGCGGCGTCCGTCGCGCGTGAGCCGGATCTCGACGTCGGGCTTCTGGTACGGGTACCAGGGCAGCTCCCGTGCCTCGCCGACGGCGCCGGGGCCGGCCGCGCCCCGCTCCCGGTGCACCTCGTCGAGGAGCGGGCGCACCCGCTCGGCGTCCTGCGCGTCGGCGCGGGCGGCCTCGAGCGCGGAGATCAGGTCCTCGTCGGTGGTGGCGCCCCGTCTCCAGCGCGCCAGGCCCGCGTTGTAGGTGGCCTCCGGGTGGCGCGGATCGACTTCGAGGGCCGCCTCGAAGGTCTCACCGGCCTCCGTCGTGCGGCCCAGGTCGAGGAGGGACAGGGCCCGGTTGTTGAGTTCGTCGGCGCGCAGTTCCGCGGCGCGCGGCGGCGGCCTCGGATGGGCGTGCCCCGTCAGCTCCCGGTAGAGGACGACGAGTTCCTCCGCGACGGCGGCCATCGAATCCGGCCTGCGCGCGGGATCCTCGTCCAGGCAGCGGGCGAGCAGGCCGGCGACGCCGGCCGGCAGGAAGACCGGCCCCTCCGGACCCCCCACCCGCGCCGGGCCCTCGGTACGGGCCGCCGCGAGCGCCTCGCCCACCACCGGGCCCATCAGCCAGGTCACCTCGCCGGTGAACATCTCGAAGACCGACACCGCGAAGCTGTAGATGTCGGTACGCAGGCTCAGCGGCGCCCCCGCGGCCTGCTCGGGCGAGGCGTACGCCACGGTCATCCCGCCGCCGGTGACCAGTTCACCGCCTCCGGCCGCGTGCGCCCTCGCGATGCCGAAATCGGTGACCTTGGCGGTCCCGTCGGTGTCGATCAGGACGTTGGCGGGCTTCACGTCCTGGTGGACGAGGCCGCGCTCATGGGCGTGCTGCAGACCCCAGGCGGTCTGGACGGCCAGGTCCAGGATGCGGGCCAAGGCCTGTGCCGGACCGCCCGCGTACAGCCGCCGGTCACGGATCCGGTCCCGCAGGCTGCCCCCCGGCACGTACTCGGCGAACACCCGCGGGACGCCGCCCAGAACGCGTACGTAATGGCAGCCGCACACATGCGGATGCAGACCGATCGACACCCACGTCTCGGCCTCGCGCACGAACAGCCGCTGCTGCTCGGGAGTGCGGAACAGCTCGGGCCGCGGGCACTTCACGGCCAGGTCCGTGTCCCACTCCCGGTGCCACACCCGGTAGACCAGGCCCATGCCGCCGTCCGTGTGCACGCCCGTCACCTCGTACTGACCGGCCACGACGTCGCCGACCTCCCACAGCAGAGGTGTCGGCGGCTCCCCGACGGGCACCTCAGCCGGCCCGGAGGCCGGGCAGTGCGGCGAACTCCCGTGCCACCACGGCACTTTCTCGTACGGTGCGCACCCAGGCCCGCGCCTTCGTCAGCGGGTGGTGGGGGAACTCGGCGTCCCAGGCCGGATCGTCACTCGGTTCGTACGGCAGCTGAGGGTCGTACGGGTGCCCGCCGTCCTTCCTGGAGGGCGCGCCCGTCTTGAGGTGGACCAGTGACTCGCGCATGCCGCTGATCTGCCACTCCTCGAACTGGCCGGTCAGCACGGCGGTCCGGTCCGCCTTGGCGAGCACGAACGAGGCCCGGAACAGGCGCCCGGTCGCGGACCTGGGCAGCTTCTCCGCCACCAGCGTGTACAGCGCCATGGAGCCGCCCAGCAGGACGGAGTCCGCTTCGAGGAGCGTCGCGGTGGGTGTTGGCGCGGCGGCGGGCGCGGGGCCGGGTAACACGCGAGCGGCGTGGGTCCGCGCGAGCTGCCGGCGCAGCACGTCGATCTCGTACAGCCACACGGGGCTGCGGGGCAGGCTCGGCTGCATGCTCAGCACCACGACGTCACGCGTGTCCGGGTCGAACCACCGCGTTCCGTCGAGGTGTTCGAACCCGGTGGTGTCGAAGGATATCGGCTGGGATTCCCAGGTCGCATGGGCCACGGGCGCAAATTAACACGCACACCGGGACCGCACCACGGTCGACAACGAGCCAACGACGCCCGTAGATCCGTCACCGGTTCGGCGTCAGCTGCCGCGTTCCGTGTCCGTACCCGCAGGGGACTCCACGAGGCACCGGCGGACCCGGGCCCGGCGGTGCCGACCGGCCGGCCCGCGCCGGTACGCCGTACCCGCCGTCACCGGCGGGCCGCCGGCGAGCCCCACACGGACCGCCGAGACCGGCACCGCACCCGTAACGGATCGCGTGCGGGGGCTTGTGGCCGCTCCCCGGAGGCTGCTATTCCCTTCCTGTCGTTAGGAAACTTTCCTTACGATCGCAGCACCGTCAACGGGATGGAGAGACCCTTGAGACCCCCACGCCTTCGGCTGCGCGCCCTCGCGGCCGCCGGAACTCTCACCGGAAGTCTGCTCGTCGGCCTGGCCGGCGCGCCCGGCGCAGCGGCCCCGGCCCCCACCGCCGCCGCGGCGCCCCGGACCGCCGAAGCCGCCGCCGCTCCGGCGGCCGCCGTCGTCCACGAGGCCGAGAGGGCCTTCGTCTCGAAGGGCCTCGTCGAGTCCGACCACGCCGGCCACACGGGCAGCGGATTCGTCAACTACGACAACACAAAGGGCAGTTACGTCGAGTGGACGGTGAACGCCGCCCAGGCCGGCAACGCCGCACTCACCCTCCGCTACGCCAACGGCACCACCGCCGGCCGCCCCATGACCCTCACCGTCAACGGCACGGCGGTCGCCACCGCCAAGGCCTTCGACGGCACCGGCGCCTGGACCTCATGGGCCACCACCTCCCTGACCGCCCACCTCAAGGCCGGCGCCAACACCGTGCGGGCCACCGCCACCGGCGCGGCCGGCGGGCCCAACGTCGACCACCTCGCCGTCGACCCCGGCACCGCCCCGCCCCGGCCGGGCGCCACCCCGGTCGCGGCCAACGGCCAACTCGCCGTGTGCGGAACCAAGCTCTGCAACCAGTACGGCCGGCCCGTCCAGCTCCGCGGCATGAGCACCCACGGCACCCAGTGGTACGCCCAGTGCCTCACCGGCGGTTCGCTCGACGCCCTCGCCGGGGACTGGAACGCCGACGTCCTGCGCGTCTCCACCTACGTCCAGGAGGGCGGCTACGAGACCGACCCGCGGAAGTTCACCGACCTCGCCCACGCCCTGATCGAGCAGGCCTCCGCCCGGGGCATGTACGTGATCGTGGACTGGCACATGCTCGACCCGGGGGACCCGAACGCCAACCTGTCGAAGGCCAGGACCTTCTTCAAGGCGATCGCCGACCGCCACAAGGGCAGGAACAACATCCTGTACGAGATCGCCAACGAACCCAACGGCGTCACCTGGTCCAAGATCAAGAGCTACGCCGAGCAGATCATCCCGGTGATCCGCGCCATCGACGCCGACGCCCCCGTCCTGGTCGGCACCCGCGCCTGGTCCTCGCTCGGAATATCGGACGGCGCCGACGAGTCCGAGACCGTCGGTAACCCGGTCGACGCCCCCAACATCATGTACACCTTCCACTTCTACGCCGCCTCGCACGACGACGCCTACCTGAACGCTCTCTCCCGGGCCGCCGACCGGATCCCGGTGTTCGTCACCGAGTTCGGCACCCAGGACTACGCGGGCGAGGGCCCGGACGACTTCGCCATGTCGCAGAAGTACCTGGACCTGATGGCCGCCAAGAAGATCAGCTGGGTCAACTGGAACTTCTCGGACGACTTCCGCTCCGGCGCCGTCTTCAAGACCGGCACCTGCAACGGCAACGGCCCCTGGGCCGGAACCGCCTCCCTGAAGCCGGCCGGCGTCTGGATCCGCGACCGGATCCGGACCGCCGACGACTTCCCGACCGGCTGACGCCCCTCCCGCACCGCCCCCGCGCCGTCCCCGCCCGCCTCGCCCGGCGGGCGGGGACGGCGCGGGCCCCGGTGGGCAGGGGCACTCCCGGAGGGCCGGTTCCGTGACGCAGACCGCATGGCTACGGGGACCCGGCGAACGCGGCAACACCGCGACGCGCCTCGACCGGCGCCGCCCCGACCGCAAGACCCGATCGGGCGGGTCACGGCCATCGACGCGCTGAACCGCGCAGGCGGCGACCGCTCCGAGCTGAGCTGCGCCGTACGGGACCGGCCCCCGCGCCTGCCTGCCTGGGCCCGCCCGCGCGCGCCGCCGACGCGTGGCGTCCGTTCGGCCTACGGGCTGCTCCATCGGCGTTGCAGGGACGTTGCCTCTTGATCGTCCGCTCGTTGGGCGGGGTGCGCGGCAGCCGCCGCGGTCGTCCCCCGCCGGTGAGAGGGAGTTCCCCATGCGCGCCGAGATCCCCCCGTCCCAGCTGCGGCGCGTCACCCGCCGCACGATCCTCTCCGGTGCGCTGGGGCTCGGGACGGCGGCGGTGTGGCCGCGGACCGCCGCCGCGCACGCCTCGGCCGCGACGGGCCCGGAGATCTTCGACTGCGCGGCCTGGGGCGCCCGGCCCGCGGCCGAGCCCGTGGTCATCCTCTCCACGCCGCCGCAGCGGATCGTCGTCCACCACACGGCCACCACGAACGTGGAGGACTACACCCGCCAACGTGCTTTCGCCCTGGCCCGGGCGATCCAGAACTACCACATGGACACCCAGGGGTGGATCGACACCGGCCAGCACTTCACCATCAGCCGCGGCGCGTTCATCACCGAAGGGCGGCACCACAGTCTCGCCGAACTGGCCGCGGGGGCCCGGCAGGTCCGCTCCGCCCACTGCGTCGGCCAGAACAACGTGTCGGTGGGCATCGAGAACGAGGGCACCTACACCAGCGTGGAACCGCCGGCGAAGCAGTACGAGGCCCTCGTCGCGCTGTGCGCGCACGTCTGCGGCCAGTACGGGCTGTCCCCGGAGGAGATCCACGGCCACCGGGACTTCAACGACACGGCCTGTCCCGGCGACCGGCTGTACGCCCTTCTCCCGCGGCTGCGCCAGGACGTCGCCGCCAGGCTGGGCGAGGACCCGGCGGCGGACCCCGCCCCGAACCCGCCCGTCGACCTGGGCGAGGACCTGTGGAACAGCATCGGCCTGGAGGGCCGCCACCGCTGGACCGGGCCCCTCCGAGTACCTTCCCGCGGACGCCCTGGAGCGGGTCCTCGGGCCGCGCTCGGGCCCCCGCTGATCCGGCCCTGACCGGCACAAACGGCACGAGCTTCCTGGACCCGCGACGGCGGCCGGCCGCGCGGGCCGGGCGGACGGCGGCCCCGCCCGCCTGCGCCACGGAGTCCGTCCCGCGTGTCGCACATCACGTTTCCCGGATGCGTATCCCCGCGGCTTCCGGGAAGAGGCGAGTAGAACGGAAGGATGATGCCGGATGGTTCCGGGAGCGGACAGCGAGCGCTTCACCGTCGCGGTGCGGACGGTGGACGGAGCCGTCGTCGTCGAGCTGGCGGGAGAGCTGGACCACGACACGGCCCAGCCGCTGCGCGACGTCCTGGAATCCTCGGTCCCCGCGGGAGGCCTGCTGCTGGTGGACCTCACGGACCTGGGATTCTGCGATTCCACCGGGCTGAACGTGCTGCTGCACGGTCGGCTCACGGCACAGGAGGCCGGTGCGGGCCTGGAACTGGTGGGCCTGCACGGTTCGGTCGCCCGCATGTTCCGCATCACCGGCGCGGACGGGGTCTTCCCCGTGCACGCCGACGTGGCGGCGGCGCTGGGCGAGCCGGGTCCGGCGGACCCCCCCTAGCCCCCGGCCCGCGGCAAGCGGACACGCGGAGACGACTCCGCGTCGACACGGAGGAGCCTGAGCGTCATGGAAGAGCGGGGGTCACCCGACCGGACCTGGTACCTGGTACTGGACGGGGCCACCGATGTCGTGACGCGCGCCCGGGACTTCACCCGCACGGCGCTGACCGCTTGGCACTGGCTCCCGGCCGGGCAGCGGGAGGACCAGGAGGCCGCCGAGGACGTCCTCCTGCTGGTGTCGGAGCTGGTGGCCAACGCCTGCCTGCACGGCGGCGGGCCGGGCGCACTCCTGCTGGACTGCACGGAGGAGCGGCTGCGGATCGAGGTGACCGACGGGAACCCGGCGCCCCCGCGCCCGAGCGTCCCCCGGCCCGGCCGGCCGGGCGGGCACGGCCTGCTGATCGTGGAACGGCTGTCCCGAGGCTGGGGATCGCAGCCCTGGCCGGGTGGCAAGAGCGTCTGGGTGGAGGTGCTCTGCCCCTCGCCGGTGCAGCGCGGCCGGGCCGGGAACTGAGACGCCGGACCCCCGGATCCGCCACGCCTACGGGCGTTCGTACCGCAGCTCGACGACGCCGTTGCCGAAGGTGCGGGTCCCGTCGAGGCGCAGCGGCGTACGGGCGGCGGACGGCGGGAAGAGCGTCCGGCCGCGCCCGATGAGCACGGGGTGGACGTAGATCCGGTAGGCGTCCACCAGGTCGTGGCGCAGGAACGAGGCCGCGAGGTCCGCCCCGCCCACCACCAGGTCACCGCCGGGGGCGGCCTTCAGGGCGGCGACCTCGTCCGGGACGACGTCGCGGACGATCTGGGCGTTGGGTCCGACCGTCTGCAGGGTGCGCGAGTACACGTACTTCGGGGTGTCCCGCCAGATGCGCGCGAACTCGGCCTCGGTCGCGGAGGCGGCGGGGTCCTGGTCGGCGGTCGGCCAGTAGCCTTCCATCAGCTCATAGCTCACACGGCCCTCCAGGAAGGCGCCGATCGTCCGCGCCTGGTCGTTGAAGTGCCGGTGCAGCTCGTCGTCGACCAGGTGCCAGTCGATCTGCCGCTCGGGACCCTCGAAGAATCCGTCCAGGGACACCGACATCCACAGAATGATCTTCCTCATACCGGCTCACGCTACCGCGCGGACATACTGATCGACGTGAAGACCGAAGACGACAGCGCCGGGAACACCGTTCTGTGCGAGATCCGGGGCCGGGCCGGGGTGATCACCCTCAACCGTCCCGAGGCCCTCAACGCCCTCACCCACCCCATGGTGCGGCGGATCGACGAGGCCCTCAGCACGTGGGAGCGGGACCCCGCCGTCGAGCAGGTCCTGATCCGCGGGGCCGGGGAGCGCGGCCTGTGCGCCGGCGGGGACATCCGGGCCATCTACGACGACGCCAAGGCGGGAGCCACGGCCTCCGTGGGGTTCTGGCACGACGAGTACCGGCTCAACGCCCGCATCGCCCGCTGCCCGACACCGTACGTCGCCCTGATGGACGGCATCGTGATGGGCGGCGGAGTCGGCGTCTCGGCCCACGGCAGCGTCCGCGTCGTCACCGAGCGCTCCCGGGTCGCCATGCCCGAGACGGGGATCGGTTTCGTCCCCGACGTCGGCGGCACCTACCTGCTGGCCCGCGCCCCCGGCGGGCTCGGAACGCACCTGGCCCTCACCGGCGCCGCTGTGGGAGCCGCCGACGCGGTGCTCTGCGGACTCGCCGACCACTTCGTCCCCGCGGCCCGCCTGGAGGACCTCACCGCCGCCCTCGCCGCCGCACCTGTACACGAGGTGCTGCCGCGGTACGCCGCCACGCCCCCGCTTGGCGAGCTCGCCGGGCGGCGGCACTGGATCGACCACTGCTACGCGGCGGACACCGTCGAGGAGATCGTGGAACGGCTGCTCCGCCACGGCGACCCCGCCGCGAAGGAAGCCGCCGAAACGATCCTGGCCAAGTCCCCGACGGCCCTCAAGATCACCCTCGCCGCCCTGCGCCGCGCCGCCGCCCTGGGGGCCCTGGAGGAGGTGCTGGCCCAGGAGTTCCGGGTGTCGTGCCGCGCGCTGGTCCTGCCCGACCTGGTGGAGGGGATCCGGGCCCAGGTCGTGGACAAGGACCGCAACCCGCGCTGGTCACCCGCGGCGCTGGAGGCCGTCACCGACGCCGAGGTGGAACGGCACTTCGCCCCGCTGGGCGCCGGTCGCGAACTGCACTTCCCGCAGGGCTAGGCCCTGTCGTCAAAGTGGCACCGCGGGCCAGGCGCCACTGTGACGACAGGGCCTAGGAGGCGACGTACTCCCGCAGGTGGCGGGCGGTCAGGGTGTCGCCGCCGGCCACCAGGGCCGCCGGGGTGCCCTCGAAGACGACCTCGCCCCCGGCGTGTCCGCCCTCCGGGCCGATGTCGATCAGCCAGTCGGCGTGGGCCATCACCGCCTGGTGGTGCTCGATGACGATCACCGAGTTCCCGTCGTCCACGAGCCGGTCCAGCAGCGCGAGGAGCTTGTCCACGTCCGCCATGTGCAGCCCCGTCGTCGGCTCGTCCAGGATGTAGGTGGAGGACTTCTCCGCCATGCTGATGGCCAGCTTGAGGCGCTGGCGCTCACCGCCCGACAGGGTGCTGAGCGGCTGGCCGAGCCGCAGGTAGCCCAGCCCCACGTCGGCGAGCCGGCCCAGGACCGCCCGGGCCTGCCCCGTGGTGAAGAAGGCGTGCGCCTCCGCCACGGGCATGTCCAGCACCTCGCTGATGTTCTTGCCGCGCAACCGGTAGGACAGCACCTCGGCAGTGAAGCGCTTGCCCTCGCACTTCTCGCAGACCGAGGCCACCCCGGCCATCATCGCCAGGTCCGTGTAGACCAGCCCGAGGCCGTTGCAGTGGGGGCAGGCCCCCTCCGAATTGGCGCTGAACAGCGCCGCCTTGACCCCGTTGGCCTTGGCGAAGGCGGTCCGGATCGGGTTCAGCAGCCCCGTGTACGTCGCCGGGTTGGAGCGGCGCGAGCCACGGATAGGGGACTGGTCGGCCACCACCACCCCCTCCCGTCCGGCCAGGTAGCCGTGGATCAGGGAGCTCTTCCCGGAGCCCGCGACCCCGGTGACGACCGTCAGCACCCCCAGGGGGACCTCCACGCTGACGTCCTTGAGGTTGTGCAGGTCGGCGCCCTTCACGGACAGGTGCCCGCGCGGCGGGCGCACCGTCTTCCGCAGCCGCGCCCGGTGCCCGAGGTGGCGGCCGGTGAGGGTGCCGGAGGCGCGCAGCCCGGCCACGTCACCGCTGTAGCAGAGCTGCCCGCCCGCCGTGCCCGCGCCCGGGCCGAGGTCCACGACGTGGTCGGCGATGGCGATGACCTCGGGCTTGTGCTCGACGACGAGCACGGTGTTGCCCTTGTCGCGCAGCCGCAGCAGGAGGTCGTTCATGCGCTGGATGTCGTGCGGGTGCAGGCCGGTGGTCGGCTCGTCGAAGACGTACGTGAGGTCCGTGAGCGAAGACCCCAGGTGGCGGACCATCTTGACCCGCTGGGCCTCACCGCCGGACAGGGTGCCGGAGGGGCGGTCCAGGCTGAGGTAGCCCAGCCCGATCTCGACGAGCGACTCGAGCAGCCCGCGCAGGTTCGCGAGCAGCGGGGCCACGCCCGGGTCGTCGATCCGGCGGACGAAGGCGGCCAGGTCGCTGATCTGCATCGCCGAGCACTCGGCGATGTTCACCCCCTGGATGCGGGAGGAGAGCGCGGCGGCGGACAGGCGGGTGCCCGCGCAGTCCGGACAGTCGGCGAAGACCACGGCCCGGTCCACGAAGGCCTTGATGTGCGCCTGCATGGACTCGCGGTCCTTGGACAGGTAGGAACGGCTGATCCTGGTGATCAGCCCCTCGTACGTGAAGTTGTTCGAGCCGACCTTCACCTTCACCTGGGCCTTGTGCAGGAAGTCGGCCCACTCCTGCTCGGTGAAGTCCTTGAGCTTCGTGTCGGGGGAGTAGAAACCGGAGTTCGCCATGACCTGCCAGTACCAGGAGTCCACGGCGAAGCCCGGGACCGTGATCGCGCCCTCGTTGAGCGAGAGCTCGCGGTCCACCAGCTGGTCCACGTCGATGTCGGATACCTGGCCGATGCCCTCGCAGCGCGGGCACATGCCGTCCGGCGCGTTGAAGCTGAAGGCGCTGGAGGTGCCGATGTGGGGCGTGCCCAGCCGGGAGAAGATGATCCGCAGCATGGTGGAGGCGTCGGTGGCGGTCCCCACGGTGGAGCGGGAGTTGGCTCCCATCCGCTCCTGGTCGACCACGATGGCGGCGCTCAGGTTGTGCAGGCCGTCCACGTCCGGCCGGCCCAGGCTCGGCATGAACGACTGGATGAACGCCGTGTACGTCTCGTTGATCATGCGCTGGGACTCGGCGGCGATGGTGCCGAAGACGAGGGAGGACTTACCCGATCCGGACACGCCCGTGAAGACCGTCAGCCGGCGCTTGGGGATGTCCAGCGAGATGTCCGCGAGGTTGTTCTCCCGGGCGCCGCGGACCTGGATGACCTGGTGGCCGTCGGCGAGGTGTGCTCGGTTCACGCGCGCTGCTCCTGGTCGTCCATGCCGTCACGGGACTGCTCGCCGGCGGCCTCGGCGGCCCACTCCACGAGCTGGATGATCACGCCGTTCGGGTCGGCGACCTGGAACAGCCGCTCGCCCCAGGGTTCCTCGCGCGGCTCCATGGCGATGGTGACGCCCTCGGAGCGCAGCCGCTCGTACTCGGCCGCGAGACCGGTGACGGTGAAGGCCAGGATCAGGCCGCCCGCGTGCTGGTCGCGAAAGCCCTCGGGCAGGACCTCCAGTCCGCGCCGGAGGAAGATCACCTCGGGGCCGCCGGGGCGGGTGAGGGAGGCGTAGCCCTCGGCCGCGCGAGCCTCCTCGTAGCCGAAGTGGCCGGCCAGGAAGGATGCCGAGGCGGGGACGTCGTCGACGTTCAGGGATATGGCGGTACTGGTGATCTGCACGGGAGCTCCTCGCGTGGGCGACTGTCTCGAGCTTACTCTATACGCTGTACTCTATACGATGTAGTCAATTAATCGCCGCGAGAGGGGACCGGAGATGCCGAAGGACCGGAGCGGGGCGGGCGATCCCGTCCGCACGCTGGAACTGCTGTGGCGGGAGACCGGGCAGGAGGCCCCGCAGCCCGGACGGCGCGGACCGCGCCAGGGCCTCAGCGTGGACGCCGTGGTCCGCGCCGCGACCGCGCTCGCCGACGAGCAGGGGCTCGCCGCACTGACCATGAGGGCGCTGGCCCAGCGCCTCGGCGTCACCCCGATGACCCTCTACACGTACGTGCCGGGGAAGGCCGAGCTGCTCGACCTGATGCTGGACGACACGTACCGGTCCATGGACCGCCGGCCCGCCCCCGCCGGGGAGCCGTGGCAGCAGCAGGTCACGCGCGTCGCCGACGACAACCGCGACCTGCTCCGTCGCCACCCGTGGCTCGCCGACCTGTCCGTCACCCGCCCGCCCCTGGGGCCCGGGGTGATCGCGAAGTACGAGTACGAGCTGGCCGCCTTCGACGGCATCGGCCTCACCGACCCCGAGATGGACGCGGCCCTCACCCACCTCCTCGGCTTCGTCCACGCCAACGCGCTGGCCGCCGCCGACGCCGCGGACCACAACAGCCGGCAGAGCGACGAGGAGTGGTGGGCCGTCAGCGCCCCGCTGCTGGAGCAGGCCATGGACGCCGAGCAGTACCCGCTCGGCACCCGGGTCGGCGGCGCCGTCGGCGCCTACGACCCGGAGGCCGTGTGGGCCTTCGGCCTCCGGTGCGTCCTGGACGGGCTGGCCCGGCTCATCGAGACCCGCACCGGCCGCCGGGCCTGAGGCTCCCGGCGCCGGGAAGTCGCCCCGGCCCGCCCGGGAATGCCCCCGGGAAGGCCCTCGGCGGGCGTACGGGCGCCCGCCGGGGCCCGTCGCGGGGGCCGGGTCCGCCGTGGCCGCCGACGGCCCCCCGCGAGCCGCCCAAGGCCCTCCGGTGGAACCGGGACATCGCCTCTGACCTGGGCTCATGTGCCGCGCTCGCCTAGGATCGAGCTCTCGGGAAAGGGGAGTTCATGGACCGGAACATACGCTCGGTGGACGATGTGCTCAGCCTGCTGGACGGGCTGTTCGCCGCGGAGGCCGACCGCTGGACGGACGGCGGCGCCGACTGGTGGGACGGCTTCTACGCGGACCGCTCCCGGCAGGTGCCGTTCTTCGTCGCGAAGCCGGACGAGAACCTGGTCTCCTGGCTCGACCGCGGCCTGCTCACCCCCGGCCGCGCCCTCGACCTGGGCTGCGGCCCGGGCCGCAACGCCCTCCACCTCGCCTCCCTCGGCTTCGAGGTGGACGCCGTCGACCTGTCGCCCGCGGCCGTCGCCTGGGCACAGGAACGCGCCCTCGCGGCCGGCGCCGACATCCGCTTCCACCGCGGCGACGCCTTCGCGCTCACCGCGGCCGAACTGGAGGGACCCTACGACCTGATCTACGACTCGGGCTGCTTCCACCACCTGCCGCCCCACCGCCGCATCAGCTACCGCGCCCTCCTGGACCGGGCCCTCGCCCCCGGCGGCCACCTCGCCCTCACCTGCTTCGCCGCCGGAGCGATGGGCTCCGAGCGTGCCGACGCGGACTTCTACCGGCAGGCCCGACTCGACGGCGGGCTCGCCTACACGCCGGAGTCGCTGCGCTGGATCTTCTCCGACCTGACCGAGATCGAACTGCGCCGCATGCACGACGAGCCGGACACCTCCCCGGCCTTCGGCGAGCCCTTCCTCTGGACGGCCCTCTTCCGCAGGCCCGCTCAGCGGTAGCCGGTGGTGTCCGCCGGCCGGTCCGGGTCCTGGACCTCGACCAGGTAACGCCAGGCGTCCGGCCGGCTGCCGTCGAGGTCCGTGAAGCCGTAGATGCCGGCCAGCTGCCCGCTGGACAGGGACTGCCCGTTCCAGCGGGACACCTCCGGGTCCGCGGCCAGCGCCGCGACCGCCCGGCCCACGTACGAGGGGGTCTCGGAGATGCCGAAGTGCGGAACCTTCTCCAGGGCGTCCCGCCAGTTCTCCTCCGTCACCCCGAAGTGCTCCAGCATCATCTCCGAGCGCAGCCACCCCGGCGTCAACGCCACCGCGGTGGCCCCGCGCGGCCCCACCTCGTGCCCCAGGGCGAACGCCATGCGCAGGACCGCGGACTTGGCGATGTCGTAGAAGAACGAGACCCGGTAGCGCGTCGCGTTGTAGTCGGCGGTGCCGTCCGTCATCTCCACCACCAGCCCGCCCGGCTCGCGCAGCAGCAGCGGCAGCGCGAAATGGCTCGTGACGGCATGGGTCTCCACCGCCAGCCGCAGCAGCCGCAGGCCCTTGTCCAGGTCGTGCTCCCAGACCGTGCTGTCCCACTCGAAGAGCTTCTCCCCGCCCCAGATGTCGTTGACCAGGACGTCCAGACGCCCCTGCTCCGCGTGGATCCGGCCGACGAGCGCCTCGACCTCCTCCGGCACGAGATGGTCGGCGACCACGGCGATGCCCCGCCCGCCCGCCGCGGTGACCAGCTCCGCCGTCTCCTCGACCGTCTCGGGCCGGTCGTACTCCGAACGCCTGCCCCGGGTGCTGCGCCCCGACACGTACACGGTGGCGCCCTGCGCTCCGAGCTGGACCGCGATGCCCCGGCCCGCACCCCGCGTCGCCCCCGCCACGAGGGCGACCTTGCCTCGAAGAGTCCGCTGTGATTCCGGCATGCCCCGAGCCTACGACGCCCCGCCCCACCCCGGCACGCGGGACACGGCCGACTCCATCGCACCCGCGGGCTTGTCCAACCCGCCCTCCACGCGGCACTGTTGACCGGGTCTCGTCCACCAGGTCAGGAGAACGGGCTTGTCGCGCGACGCCACCCGCCCCCCGCACGTGATCGACCCGGCGGGCGGCTGCCCGCACGCCCTCAACGCCCGGCTGCGCGCGGCGGGTGCCGTCGCGGACGTCCTGCTCCCGGGACGGGTCCCCGGCGCCGTGGTCCTCGGGCACGAGGCCCTCAAGCAGTTCCTCGCCCACCCCGACGTGGCCAAGGACCCCCGGCACTGCCCCGCCCTGCACGACGGCAGCATCCCCCGGGACTGGCCGCTGCGGGTCTTCGCCGACGCCCAGGGCATGCACACCGCCGACGCCGCCGACCACCGCCGGCTCCGTGCCCTGGTCGGCCAGGCCTTCACGGCCCGCCAGGTGGAACGGCTGCGACCGCGCGTCGAGGAGCTGACCAGGGCGCTGCTGGACGACCTCGGCCGCGCCGCGGCCGCGGCCCCCGACGGGATCGCCGACCTGCGCACCCACTTCGCCCTCCCGCTCCCGATGAGCGTCATCTGCGAACTCCTCGGGGTGGACCCCGAGCACCGGGTCCGGCTGCACCACCTGTCCAACACGGTGATCGTCGCGACCGACACCACCCCGGCCGAGGCGATGGCCGCCGTACGCGAACTCGTCGCGCTGATGGGCACCATCGCCGCCGCGCGCCGCCGGGACCCGGGCGAGGACCTCACCAGCGCCCTGATCGCCGCCCGCGAGGACGACGGGGACCGGCTGAGCGAGGCCGAACTCATCGGCACCATGCGGCTGATGCTCATCGCGGGCCACGAGACCACCCTCAACCTCATCAGCAACGCGGTTCGCGCCCTGTGCACCCACCGGGACCAGCTCGCCCTCGTCCTGGAGTCCAAGGCCACCTGGTCGGACGTGGTCGACGAGACCCTGCGCTGGGACGGCCCCGTCAGCTGGTTCCCCTTCCGGTACCCCACCCGGGACCTGGCAGTCGGCGGCACCGTGATCCCCCGGGGCACCCCGGTGCTCGCCGGATACACCGCGGCCGGCCGCGACGAGGCCTTCCACGGCCCGGACGCCGACCGCTTCGACGTCACCCGCCCCACCGCCGCCCGCCACCTCGCCTTCGGCCACGGCGCGCACTACTGCCTCGGCGCCCCGCTCGCGCGGCTGGAGGCGACCATCGCCCTGGAGCGGCTCTTCACCCGCTACCCCGACCTCGACCTGGCGCTCCCCGGAGCCGGCCTCCCGCACCAGCGCAGCTTCATCGGCAACAGCGTCGAAGCCCTGCCGGTCCGCCTCGTACGGGAATGAGGTGGCGCCGGGTCGGCGGGGGCCCGGCGGGGCGGTCCCTGGCTCAGCGGGTTCAGCGCGTCGGGGTACATCCCGGTCCAGGTCTGGACATCGTGCCCGCCGACCCGCCGACCCGCCGGTCCGCCATGCCGGCTCAGGCGGCTGAGGCGGTGCAGGTGCCCCACCCTTGTGCGCGGCCCACGTGCACCGTGACCGCGTGCCGGCCGGTCGCCCCGTCCGGGACGGTCCCGGTGCGCTCGCCCGTCTGTACGGCCCGGGTGCGGTCCGCGGCCCGGACCTCCAGCCGGTGTCGGCCGGGGGCGGCCGCCCAGAGCCACACCCACTGGCGCCAGGTGTCGTCCCCGTCCGCGGCCCCGAGCCGGGCCTGCTGCCACGGGCCGCCGTCCACCCGCACCTCGACCAGGGAGATCCCCCGGTGCTGCGCCCACGCCACCCCGGCCACGGCCACCCGGCCGGCCGACAGGGCAGCGGAGGGGCGCGGGGTGTCGATCCTCGACTGCGTCCTGACCGGGGCCCGCGCAGCCCACGACCGGCGCACCCAGTACGCGTCGTACGCGTCGAAGGTGGTCAGCCGCAGCTCGCGCAGCCACTTGCAGACCGAGACGTATCCGTACAGGCCCGGCACCACCATCCGTACCGGGAAGCCGTGGGCGAAGGGCAGCGGCTCGCCGTTCATCCCGAAGGCCAGCAGCGCCTCCCGGCCGTCCATGACCGCCTCGACGGGCGTGCCCAGCGTCATCCCGTCCACCGAGCGGGCCACCAGCTGGTCCGCCGGCCCGCCCCGGGACGGCGGCCGCACCCCCGCCTCCCGCAGCAGGTCCGCGAGGCGTACGCCGAGCCGGCGGGCGTGGCCCACGTACGGGCCCCCGACCTCGTTCGACACACAGGTGAGGGTGGCGTCGTGCTCGACGACCGGGCGGGCGAGCAGGTCCCGCAGGTCCAGGGTGAGCGGCCTGGCCACGCCCTCGCCGTGGATGCGCAGCCGCCAGGCGCCGGCGTCCACGCGCGGGACGACCAGGGCGGTGTCCACCCGGTAGAAGTCCCGGTTCGGTGTGAGGAAGGGGGACACCCCGGGCACCCGGAGGTCCGCCCCGGCGGGCACTGGCGGCGCGGGCACGTCGGAAGCCGGGAGGAGCAACCGGGCCCGGGAGTCCGTGGCCCCCGCCGAACCGTGGGAGCCCAGGCGCCGCCCCGCGAGCCCCGCCCCGGCCGACGCGGCCAGTGCGGCGGCGACCAGCCGGCCGAAGCCTCGCCGGTCCGTCACCCAGGTCCCGCCGGGCGGCGCCCCGGCGGGCCGGGACCGGGTCGCCGCCCCCTGACCAGCAGGTACAGCATCCAGACCGCGCCGAGCCCGCCCGCCAGCGATGGCAGGGCGTCCCGCCAGGAGGCCTCCGGGCGGCTGAGCGCCGCGGCCGCCCCGGTCAGCGCGAAGGCACGGGTGAGGGCGATCCCGGCGGGGAGCCGGCGGACGGCGAGGAGACCGGCCGCCACCGCGACGGCGGCCAGCACGGCCACGATCCCGAGCGTCAGCACCGGTTTGTCGGTCGCGCCGAACTGCCGGATCGCCCATTCCCTGACGGCCGCCGGCGTACGGTCGACGGCGGCCCCGCCGACGGCGGTGACGGGGGAGGCCTCGGGGCGCACGGCGGCCGCGGCCAGCTCGGCCAGGGCCAGCCCGGCGCCCGCGGCGACCACCCCGCTGACGGCGCCGAGCAGGTACGGCCGCCGCCGGAGATCCGCTGCCTCACGCACCATCAGGGGCCACCTCCGCCCTGTCCGGTCAGGCAGGGCCCGCTTCCAGTGTCGCCCCGTTGCTCCGGTCGCCCCGTGTGCGGCCGGGGTCGCCCCCGGCCACCGCCGCCTAGGTCCGCGGCCGGTCGGCCCGGTCCGCCGCCCGGCGGGCCAGGAGCTCCGGCCACAGCGCCGGGTCCGCGGCCGCACTCGGGGTGCCCGGCCCCCGGCGCTTGCGCAGCTCCACCACCCCGTCGGCGAAAGGCGACCCGGTGGTGCACCCGCAGGCGACCGGACCCGCGTCGTGCCCGCCGCCTAACCGGTCGGGGGCAGCGGGCTCCGGCGCCGCCGGCCGCTGCTGCGCGGACTCGGGCCGCTCCTGTTCGCTCTCGGACATGCCCCGATGATTTCCGGGGCGGTCCCGCCAGGCAGCCCGCCCGGAGCGCTCTCCCCCGCACGGGCACCGAGATTCCCCCGGGAGGGTGACGATCCGCCCGTCAGCTGGTCGTCGCCGCGTCCCGTGGTGTAGTTCAGCGGGCCGGTGCGGCTGCCGGGGGGAGGGCCTGCGCGATCCGGGTGGCCAGGGCGTAGGGGTCCCCGCTCGGCCGGCTCGGGTGCGGGGTGGTCCGCCGTGCCCACTCCTCCTCGAAGGCGTGCCAGTCGATCTCCCGCGGCGCGGCCTGGCGGACCAGGGCGTCCTCCAGCGAGTCGAAGTAGACCTGCCAGCGGCGCGCGTACAACTCGCTGATCAGGCCGTTCCATTCACGGTTGGCGTAGTCGTGGAGGAAGCCCCCTTCGCTGGTGCCCCGGCCGCCCCACACGCTCAGGACCGAGCGGGCGTCGTACTCGTACCGGTCCTGCTCGGCCCGGTCGGCGCCGCCGGAGCGGGCCGCCCCCAGCCAGCGGCCCAGCAGGAAGTTCGGGTCGGAGCCCGTGACGGCGTCCAACTGCCTTTCGCCCTCGTGCCATTGGGAGGTCAGCTCGCGGAAGAGGGCCAGGTCCTTCGCCTCGTACGCCGCCCTGATCTTCGGCAGCAGCACCCGCGAGTGGTTCGCGAGGGCCTGCCGGGCGGTGTCCACCAGGTCGAAGCGGTAGGCGCTCGATCCGCGCAGCCGGGGATCCACCGCCAGGAGGTGGTCCAGGGCCCTGCGTACCGAATCGGCCGGGTAGCGCATGGACTTGGGGCTCCAGTACGCCGCCCCCGCCGCGGTCAGGCTCGGCCGGGCGGTGAAGAGGCTGTCCTGGGACTCCGACCACAGCCCCGAGGAGGTGCTGTACGGACCTTTGCGCAGTTCCTCCCAGGCCGCCGAGGCCGCGGCGTCGGGCCGGCCGTACCGGCGGGCGGCGAACGCGGCGAACCACGCCCGCTGGTCCACGTTCCCCGGTTCCCAGGCCAGATCGGTGAAGAGGTCGAAGGCGGCCGGGTTGGTCCCGGTGGCCTCCGGCAGGTAGGCGATGCCGGTGAGCGCGCTGTTGCCCTTCGCCCGCCAGGGGCCGAACCGCTCGATCCACACGGAGGTGTTGGCGCCGACCGTGGTGTGCCCGCCGAAGTTGTAGATGGTGCCCAGGGCGTACGGGGCCCCGCCCCACCGGGTCTCGCGGTCCAGGCGGTTGTAGCGGTCCGACAGCCCGTCCAGGATCAGCAGCTTCGAGGTGTCCACCCCGGCGAGCAGCTCCGCGGTCGGATCGTCCTGCCAGCCCAGTACCGCCCACAGCGCGCCCGGGTGCGCCGCGTGCAGGGCGTCCTGGATCGCCCCGGCGGCGGCCTTCACGTCCACCGACCCGGTCCGGCCGCCCTCGTGCAGCGGGCTCATCCGGTACATCGTGCTGTCCCCGAACACGGCCCGCTGCTGCGCGTAGTACGCGGCGGCCAGCTTCCCGAACGCCGGGGAGGCGGGGTCCAGCCAGTCGGGGCGGTCGAAGCCCGCCCAGTCGCCCTGCGCCACCGTGACCGAGCCCGGGTTCCGGGCGGCGAAGCCGGGCGGGACGGTGCCGAAGTAGCCGGGCAGCACCGGGGTCATGCCGAGCCCGCGCAGCTGCTCGGCGATCCGCCCGCCCAGTTCCGCCCGCTCCCGCATCAGCCGCTCGGAGACCGGGCCGCCGAAGCCGCTCAGGTTCTGCAGCAGCCACCAGCTCTGGTGGGCGGGGCCGGGGATCCACTTCCGCAGCTCCTCGGCGGAGTAGCCGAAGTCCTGGAGCGCCCGGTAGTACGGGTACTCGGCGCCGACCTGCACGAACACCTCGTTGATGCCGTGCAGGGCGAGCAGGTCGACCTGCCGCTGGTGCTCCTCGAAGGAGCGGTACGGGCCCGCGTACCCGTCGTCGGTGTCGTTGAGGGCGTACCGGTGCGGGACCACCGCACGGCGGGTGACCGGCGCGGGGACGCCCGGCAGGGTCGCCGGGAGCATCCCGAGGCTGTCGCCGGGCCAGCCGATGTCGGCCCCGGCGACGTGCTGGAGGTACCAGCCCACCCCGGTGAGCAGCGTGGCCCCGGTGCTCCCGCGCACGGTGAGGGCCCCGGAGGTGCCGGACACGGTGAAGGTGTCGGCCGCGGCGGCCGGGTCGGGAACGAGGGTGAACTGTCCGGCGTGCCGGGGGAGCAGCCGCCCCAGCGCGGCTCGTGCGGGCGCGGTGTCGAAGGTGCGCGGGCGCGGCGCGCCGGTTCGCGCCGCTGCGGGCGCTAGGGCCCCTGTGGTCCCGCGCACGCCGGCCGGTGCGGTCCCGCGCACGTCGGCCGGTGCGGGCGGGGGCGCGGCCGGGGTCGCGGCCCCGGGGGCGGGGCCGGCGCAGGCGAGGGTCAGCAGCACCGCGGGGAGCGCGGCGCGGACGACCGGGCGGGTCCGCGGCCTGGGTGTCATGGGGTCCTCATCCGTTCGCTCGCCGTGGGCTGTTCGCGGCCGGCTGCCCTCGTGCCCGGCAGCCGGCCGCCGTCCGTCGTTGCGCCGTCAGACCGGCAGGGACCAGGCCTGGTCCACCCGGTGGTCGCCGCAGGCCGCCAGCCGCAGCCGCTCGGCGGGGGCGTCCGGGGCCGCCGCCGCGGCGGGAGCGGTCAGGCACCGCCCGCTCGCCTCGTCGACCAGGGCCCCGTCCCGGCGGTGCGTCCAGCGCTGGCCGGGCTGCTCGTCCTCCCGGGACGCGCACTCCGCCAGCTCCACCAGGCCGCCCTCGCCCGCCGACAGGCAGTCACCGGCGAGCCGCAGGCGGGCGTCGTCGCCCAGGATCCAGCGCTGGTCGGCAGCCCCCGTGCAGGCCGCCAGTACGACTGCCCCGACACCGGTGGTGTTGGCCCCGTCGGCGCACTTCGCGCCGTCACCGACGATCTGCCCGGTGGGCACCGCCTCGGTGCAGCCGCCCGGCGTGAGCCGCCAGACGCCGGTGTCGTGCGCGCCGACCCTCCCGGTCAGCGTCCCGGAGACCTCCCGGCGCTGCCCGGTCCACAGGTCCTTGGCCCCGGCGGTCGCGCATCCGTGGAGGCCGAGCTCCTCCAGCGGTACGGCGATGTCGCGGTCGCGGGCCGAGCGGTTGAGCACGGCCACGGCGCGGTCGCCGTTCGCGAGCGGCCGGACCAGGATCTCGAAGGTGGCGTTGGAGGAGACCACCGCGCCCTGACGGCCCATCGGGTCCTGGTCGAGCGCGATCAGATCGGTGTTCCCGAGAGCGGCGAGGCCTTCGGGGGTGAGCGCCGAGACGTCGGAGGACAGGATGAAGGGGGCCGCCATCATCGCCCACAGCGCGACCTGGCTGCGGCTCTCGGCCGCGGTCAGCCCTGGCGCGCCGGCGATCAGGAAGTCGGGGTCGTTCCAGTTGCCGGGCGACGCGTACCGGCCGAGCCAGCGGTTGTACCCGTAGTTGCCCGTCACCGAGCTCCAGCGCGAGGTGGCGGGGGCGGCCGGGTTGTACACCTTGATGTCCCGGCCCTCGCGCCACAGCTGGCCGGTCTCGCCGACCCAGCCGAGCACCTTGTGCCAGTCGGGACTGCCCCATTCGCCCTGCTGGAAGTAGGCGGGGGCGGAGGCGGACAGCACCATGTCGCGCCCGCTGGCGCGCAGCGCCCCGGCGACGGCGTTGTAGGCGTCCCGGTAGGCCTGCTCCTTGGTCGTGCCCTCGGGCACCCACAGGTTGCAGCCGTCCATCTTGACGTAGTCCACCTTCCAGGAGGCGAACTGCCGGGCGTCCTGCAGGTAGTGGTCCGCGCCACCGCCCTGGGGCGCACCGCTGCCCGGGTACTTCTCGCAGGTCAGGGAGCCGGCGTCCTGGTAGATGCCGAACTTGAGGCCCTTGGCGTGGAGGTATTCGCCGAGCCAGGCCATGCCGCGCGGGAACTTATGCGTGTCGACGACCAGGCTGCCCCGCGCGTCCCGGCTCTTCGTCATCCAGCAGTCGTCGACGGTCACCGTGTCGTAGCCCTTGGCGGCGAGCCCGGTGGACACGAGCGCGTCGGCGTTCGCGACCACCTTGGCCTCGTCGATGTCGCACATGTAGTGCGCCCAGTTGTTCCAACCCATGGGCGGGGTGAGCGCGAGGGGGGTGTCCGAGGTCGCGGTGGGCTCGGCCGCCGCCGGGGCGGGAGCGAGCGCGAGGGCGAGCAGGGCGGCCGCGGTCAGGCAGGGGAGCGAGGCACGCAGGCGAGGCGGCACGGAGTCTCCTTGACGGGGGGCGGGCGTTCCGAGGCAGTGGTGCGCTCAGTGCAGCGGTGCGATTACCCACTGTCAACACAAGTCGATGGTTATCAGTCGATGACCAGCAATATGGCCGTAGTCGACGTCACACGAAAGGGGTGACGGGCCGTGCGCGCCGTCACCTGGGGCGGGGCCGGTGCCGTGTCGTACCGCGAGGGACGGAGATACAACGGCTGATACGGTGTATCTCATGCCCAGGAGATCAGCCGCCCTCGACCGCGCCACACCCGGGGCCATCGCCGCCGCCGCCCTGCGGATCCTGGACGAGGAGGGACCCGGGGCCCTCAGCTTCCGGGCCCTCGCCGACCGGCTCGACGTCTCCCACGCCACCGTCCAGCGCCGCTGCACCGACCTCGCCGGACTGCTGGACCTGTGCACCGAACACCTGGCCGCGCAACTGCCCGAGGTCCCCGCCGGGACGGACTGGGCCGAGGCCACCGAGCTGCGCTTCACCGCCCTATACCGGCTGCTCACCGCCCACCCCGGGCTGCTGGTGCTGCGCGGGGGCCGGCCCTGGCTCGGGCGGCAGCTGCTGGCCCGGCTCGTGGAGCCCGCCCTCGCCGACAGCGTGGCCGCGGGGATGACCGCCGCCGAGGCGATGACCGTCTACCGCCGCATGTACCTGCTCACCCTGGGCAGCGCGGCCTTCGTGGACCACCGGGACCCGGCCGGGGCCACCGAGGCCTCCCGCGCCGCGCTCGCCGCGCTGGATCCGCAGCGGTTCCCCGTGCTCTCGGGCGGGCTGGCCGACGTACTGCCGCCGCTGACCGACCACGAGGTGTACTACGGCGCGCTGCGCCAGCTCATCACGGCCGCCCGGCCCGCCGTCTGAAAGTCTGAAAGGCAGTCCGACCATGGAACAGCAGCTCGACTACGCCGCCGTGCGCGCCGCCGCCGACCGGATCGCAGCGGGGGTGCGGCCCGTCGCCGTGGTCCCCGCCGTGGTCCCCGCAGGCGGTCCGGCCGGCGGGACCTGGTACGCGCTGGAGCACCTCCAGCACACCGGGTCCTTCAAGGCCCGCGGCGCCCTCAACTTCCTCACCGCCCACCACCGTGCCGGCAGCCTCCCCGCAGCAGGCGTCACCATCGCCTCCGGCGGCAACGCGGGCCTCGCCTGCGCCTGGGCGGCCCGCGCGCGGGCCGTGCCCGCCACCGTGTTCCTGCCCGCCAACGCCCCCCACGTGAAGGTCGAACGGCTGCGCGGATACGGGGCCCGGGTGCGCCTCGTCGGCGACCGCTACGCCGAAGCGCTGGCCGCCTGCCAGGAGTTCGCGGCCGACACCGGGGCCCTCAGCAGCCACGCGTACGACCACCCGCTCATCGCGGCGGGCGCCGGGACCCTGCTCGACGAGATCCGGACGGCACTGCCCGGCCTGGACACCGTGGTCGTCGCCGTGGGCGGCGGCGGCCTCTTCGCCGGGGTCGCCACCGCCGCGCGCGAGCACGGCGTACGCGTGGTCGCCGCCGAGCCGGAGAACTGCCGGGCCCTGAACGCGGCCCTCGCGGCGGGGCGGCCCGTGGACGTCGCCGTGGACTCGGTGGCCGCGGACTCGCTGGGCGCCACCCGGGTCTCGGCGGACGCGCTGAGGGCCGCGCAGCAGGGGGGCGCCGAGTCGGTGCTGGTCCCCGACACGGCGATCACCGCCGCCCGGCGCGCCCTGTGGGAGGAGCACCGGATCGTGGTCGAGACCGGCGCGGCCACCGCCCTGGCGGCGCTGCGCGGTGCGCCTCGGCCGCCGGGCGAACGGGTCGCCGTCATCCTCTGCGGAGCCAACACGGACCCGGCCGACCTGGCGACGGCCGTGTCCTAGGAATCTCCCGGCGGGGCCGATGCTCCGTCAGCCGTCCCAGTTGCCCCGGCTGTCGCCGCCTCCGTCGACGCCGTCGTCTCAGTCGTCCGCCTCGTCGCCCTCCCGGACGACCACGACCGTGCTGGCTGAGTACTGCACCACCTGCTGGCTCACCGACCCCAGCAGGGCCCCCTTGAAACCTCCGTACCCGCGCGTGCCGACCACCATCAGGTCGGCCTCCTTGGAGGCGTCGACCAGTACCTGGGCGGGGGAGCCCTGTTCGACGCGGCGGAACACCGGCACGCCGGGCGATGTGCCGACGGACGAGGCCACGGTGTCGGCCAGCTTCCTCCTGGCCGCCTCCTCCACCGTGACCACCTCCTCCTCGGCGGTCAGGGAGGCTGCCGAACCGATCGCGAACGGGTTGCGGTTCCACTCCCAGGCCATCACGGCGTGCACCCGGCCGCCCGTCATCCTGGCCTGCTCGACTCCCCAGCGCAGGGCCCGCCGGGAATGGTTCGACCCGTCCACGCCGACGACGATCAGAGGCTCGATGGGGCGCTCGGTCACGGTGGTTCCTCTCGCTTCGCCCGAATAGTCGATCTTCTCCATGTATACCCGGAGGGAGGCGCCGACCTCGTACGACGATCGTCGCGACGGCCGAAGACTTTGGAGGGCAGCCCGCCCGCCCCCGTTCCGGCGAAGGTCGGAGTGTCACGGTGAACGGCGCCGGACACGGCACGACATGGAGGAACGGGCGTGGCACAGCGCAAGGGTTGTCTGATCGGCTGCGGCGTGGCACTGGTGGTGGGCATCGGCCTCCTCGTGGCCCTGGTCTTCGGCATGGGGAAGGTCCTCGACATAGCCGACAAGACGCTGGTGGACCCCAAGGTCTTCGAGGCCGTGCAGACCGGCGACGCGGAGAGCGAGGTCCGCGGGAAGCTCCCCTCCGGCGACACCTTCGTCAAGGGCGTCCTCAAGGAGGGCGGCCCCGCCGAGCCCGAGGGCAGCACCTGCGCCTGGTACGTCTCCAGCGGTGACCCCAAGGCCGGCAAGGAAACCGTCTTCCGCTTCTGCTTCAAGGACGCCGAGCTCGCCCAGAAGGCCGAATACCCCATGCAGTAGCAGCCGCCACCGTCCGGCGGAGGGCGGCGATCCGTGGAGCGGGGGCGGGCAGCCGCGTCGGACGGCAGGCGGGCGGTGTGCTCGTCGATCCAGGCGAGTACGGAGGCCTGCTCCCGGTCGGTGCACCGGGAGAGGCGGAACAGCAGCGCCCGCCAGGCGCGGTCGGCCGCGGCGGCCGGGGCGGACCTGCGGGCCGCGGCGCTGAAGGAGCCCCGGGCCACGCCGTCCCAGCCCGGTCGTGGTGCGATGCCGACGCGGCGGACCGGCGTGGCGAGCCCGCCGGTGGTGAGGATCCGGGGACTGCTCCGCGACCGAGGCGTGGGCCGCCGGGCCCGCACGGCCTGCCGGCCGTCCGGGTCCGGTAGCTGCGTGAGGTCCGTGAGCCCGGCACGCCCGGCGCACAACCGGGCGAACCGGACCGGTTCCTGCGCGTCGGCGATTCAGGACGTACCGCCCGCTGTCCGGCAAGGACCCCAGCCGGCCGGGACCTTCGTCCGTGAGGCAGTACGCGAAGACCTCCGCGCAGGAGGCGTCACCTGCGGGGGGCTGCCGTGCATCGTTCTCGTCCATGGCCGGCGTGGCAGGTCCTGCCCCCGCGTCCTCCGGTTCTGAGACCGGTGCTCTGGCTGCTGCCCTGCACGCCGCGACGGCGAAATCCCGACGTGCGAACGCCGCTCGCACAAACCGGGACGCGCTCGGCCCGCGTCGATACGATCAGCCGTATGAGAGCTGCCGGCACGTTCAGCGTCCACACCTTCACCCCGACGGAACTGGGCCCGGACCCGGTCGTGCCCACCGGGACCCCGGTGGGGGTCGCGCGGATGGAGAAGCGCTTCGGGGGCGAGGTCGCCGGCCGCTCCGCGACCCTGTTCACCTCCGCGTTCGACCAGACCACCGGGGTCGGCACGTACGTGGCGATGGAGTCCTTCGAGGGCTCGCTGGACGGGCGGAGCGGCGCCTTCAACTTCGCGCACTCGGCGACGACCTCCGGCAGCGACCGCACCGCCGAGTTCTTCACCATCGTGCCCTCCAGCGGCACCGGCGAACTGGCCGGGATCTCCGGCGCCGGTGGGATGGCGGTCGACTCCGACGGCACGCACCGGATCTGGTTCGACTACGAGATCGGCTGAAACCTGCGGTAGGTAAACCGGTTTCACCGGGTGCGGGGTAAAGCGCATTAGTGCGCGGCCGCGCGGACGGTCGACAAGGAGTCGATTTCCCCCCTCGACCGGCTTCGTTATCGAATCGATACCGGCCTCGCCGGGCTTCGCACTAAAGCGCATCAGCCCAGTTCCACGCCGTACCGATCGGGTCTTTCGCGCACTGCTCCGGTCCCTCGCGCCATTCGGTACCCGCCAGCCGCCGGCAGGCGTCCCTTTCGCCTCATTGACGCGGTCCCGATTTCGGGCGAGCGTGTGCACCGCCTCCGGCAACGAGGCCGGACTTCTGCGAAGGCGGCGAGGATGACTCGTTCGAACCTGACCCGTATCGCTGGTGCCGGGCTCGTGGCCGGCGTCCTGTTAGGGGCCTCCGCGTGCGGCCTCAGCGGCGGCGCCGCGGACAGCGAGCAGGGCGAGAGGACCGGCAGAGTGGCCGGGAAGATCACCTTCAGAACTCTCCAGCTGAAGCCCGTGTACACCTCCTACGTCCAGGGGGTGATCGACGCCTTCGAGGCGAAGTACCCCGAGGCCGAGGTCACGTGGGAGGACGTCCCGGGCGACGGCTACAACGAGAAGCTCGTCGCGGACGCCCAGGCCGGGACCCTCCCCGACGTCGTCAACCTCTCCACCGACTCCTTCCAGCTCCTCGGTGACCGGGGCATGCTCGCCGACGTGGCCGCGCTCGACACCGGACAGGCGAAGGAGTACGTCCCCGGCGCGTGGGAGCAGTTCAAGCTGCCGGGCAAGGGCGACGGCGTGTTCGCCTACCCCTGGTACGTGACCCCCGAGATCCTCACCTACAACCGGGAACTGTTCCGGAAGGCCGGCCTGGACCCGGACGCGCCGCCGACCAGCGTCGAGCAGTTCTTCGACTACGCCGACCGCATAGCGGCCGCGTCCGGCGGCCAGTACGCCGCCTTCATGGCCGACCCCAAGGGCCGGCTCCCCGGGGACTGGCAGAAGATGGGCATCCCGATCCTCAACGGCGCGCAGGACCGGTTCACCTTCGACACCGACAAGGCGGTCGAATGGGTCGAGCGGATGAAGGACCTCTACGCCAAGGGTGCGATGCCCAAGGAGTCCCTCCTCACGTCCGACGACGTCAACCAGCTGTACGGCGGCGGAAAGCTCGTCTTCGGTCCCGGCTCCCCGGGCTTCGTCAAGGACATCAAGCGCAACGCCCCGCAGGTCTACGCGGACACCCAGGTCGCGGGAGCCGTCACCGGAAAGCTCGGCCACATCGGCATCTACGCCCAGTCGCTCGGCATCCGGAAGGACACCGAACACCTCGACGCCGCCACTGTGTTCGCCCAGTGGGTGACCAACGGCCCCAACCAGGTGGAGTTCTCCAAGAAGGCCACCATCTACCCGTCCAACGCCCAGGGCCTCGCCGACCCCTACTTCTCCGACCGCGGCGACGGCAAGGACGCGGAGACCGTGGCCCGCGCGGTGGGATCCGAGCAGCTGAAGACCGCGGCCCTCGACGCCAACACGCCCGTCCAGTGGACCAACCAGGTCGGTGACGCCGTCGTACGCGAGATGCAGAGGGCCATCACGGGCGAGCAGGACGCCCGTACGGCCGTACGCAAGGCCCAGGAAGCGGCCAACAAGCTGCTCGCCGACGCGGCCGCGAAGTGACGCAGGCACGCCAGGTGACGCAGCCCGACACGGAGCCGGAGACGGGGACGGAGAAGGGGCGGGCGCGGCGGACGGGGGAGGCCCGGCGGGCACGGGGCGTGGGGCGGGCGCGGCCGGCACGGTGGGCGCGGCGGGCGACACGGACGCGGCGCGCGGACGAGGCCGGGGCCGGGCTGCCCCACCGCACCTGGTGGACGCCCTACCTCTTCCTCGCCCCCGGTCTGGCGATGGTCGCGGTCTTCAGCATCTGGCCGTTCGTCAACACCGTCGTCCTCTCCCTCACCGACGCCCAGATCCTGCGCGGCGGCACCTTCGTCGGCCTCGACAACTACCGCCGCGCGCTCGCCGATCCGGACTTCTGGGTCGCAACCGGCAACAGCGTGCTCTACCTCGTGGTCGTCGTCCCCTGCCTGGTCCTCCTCCCGCTGGCCCTCGCGGTGCTCGTACAGGCGAAGGTCCCCGGCATCGGGTTCTTCCGCTCCGCCTTCTACACCCCGGTGATCGCCTCGGCCGTGGTCGTCGGCCTGATCTGGCAGTGGGTGCTGCGCAGCGACGGCCTCGTCAACACGGTCTTCCAGGAGCTGCGCCTCGTCTCCGAGCCCGTCCCCTTCCTCACCGACAGCACGATGCTGCTGGTCTCCGCCATGATCGTGACGGTGTGGAAGGGCCTGGGCTACTACATGGTCTTCTACCTGGCGGCCCTCGGGAACGTTTCCGCCTCCCTCCACGAGGCGGCCGCCCTCGACGGCGCCGGGGCCGTGCGGCGCTTCTTCAGCATCACCGTCCCCCAGGTGAAGCCGATGATGCTGCTGGTGGGCACGCTCTCGGCCATCTCCGCGCTGCGCGTCTTCACCGAGATCTACATCCTCGGCGGCGAGAGCGGCGGCCCGGGCGGCGGCGCCCGCACCCTGCCCTTCCTCATCCGGCAGGTCGGCCTCGGCTTCTCCGGCGAGACCGGCTACGCCTCGGCCATCTCCATGCTGCTGTTCCTCCTGACGCTGGTCTTCAGCCTGCTCGGCCGCCGCCTGTCGAAGGGAGACGAGAGTTGAGCACCCCCGCCGACGCCCCCGCGAAGGGCGCAGGGCCCCGCCGTGCCACCGGGCACGGGCGCCGCCGGGCCGCACTGGCCTGGCGGTACGCGGCGCTGACCTCGATGCTGGTGGTGATGCTGGGCCCGATCGTCTGGCAGTTCCTGACGTCGATCCGGGGCCGCACCGAGAACGTGTACGACGGGGTGCTGCCCGCGCATCCCACCCTCGACAACTACGTCCGGGTCGCCGAATCGTTCCCGCTGCTCCAGTACGTCGGCAACACCCTCACCGTCGCCGTGCTCGCCGTGACCTCGAACCTGCTCTTCGCCGCGATGGGCGGGTACGCCCTCTCCCGGGCGGGGTGGAGGGGCCGCAAGACCGTGTTCACCGTGCTGGTGGCCACGCTCATGTTCCCCTTCGAGTCCGTGATGATCTCCATGTTCCTCACGGTCCGGGAGATGGGGCTGGTCGACACCCTCATCGGGGTCTGGCTGCCCGGAGCCGTCTCCGTCCTCAACATCATGATCATGCGGGCGGCCTTCCTCGCCGTGCCGCGCGAGGTGGAGGAGGCAGCGGTCCTGGACGGCGCGGGCGAATGGACCCGCTTCACCCGGGTCTTCCTTCCCGCCGCGAAGGGGGCCCTGGCCGTCGTCTGCATCACCAGCTTCATGGGCGCCTGGGACGATTTCCTCTGGCCCCTGCTCGTCCTCACCGACAGCGACCACTACACGCTGCAGCTCGGCCTGAAGTCCCTGGCCGGCGCGACCACGGTCAACGACCAGCGGCTCGTCGCCGCCGGGGCGATGGCCGCGCTCGTCCCGATGGTGCTCCTGTTCTTCGCCCTCCAGCGTTTCTTCTTCAAGGGCGTGGGAGGGGGAGCCGTCAAACTCTGAGCCGCCCCCCCGCACCGCCTCCGGCCCTCGTCCTCGTCCTCGTCTTGACCCTCGACCCGCCTCCGGCCTTCGCTCCCGTCCCACCGCCCTCCATCGCCGCCGACCTCCCCCCCGCATCTCCGCCCCCGACCTTGCCGACTCCTGGAGCAGCCGTCATGCACGACGAGCGCAGCATCTCCGAACACCGCCTCCGCCGGGTTCTCAGGGAACGCATCAAACCCGCCGTCCACACCCACCCCGTCCCGCTGACCGTCGAGCGCTGGGACGCCCCGGGCGAGCCCGTCCCGGTCGCCGAGGGGCTCGCCGCGCCGTACCGGCCCTGTGGGGCCGGCGAGCCGTGGGGCCCGGCCTGGGGGACCACCTGGTTCAAGGTCACCGGCACCGTCCCGGCCGACTGGGCGGGCCGGACGGTCGAGGCCGTCCTCGACCTCGGCTTCGACCGGATGATGCCCGGGTTCCAGTGCGAGGGCCTGGTCCACCGGGCCGACGGCGGCGAGGTCAAGGCCCTGAACCCGTACAACGACTGGGTGCGCGTCGCCGACCGGGCCGAGGGCGGCGAGCGCGTCGAGTGGTACGTCGAGGCCGCCGCCAACCCGGTCCTGGTCGACCACGCGCCCACGTACGAGGGGGACCGGCAGACCAGCGGTGAGCAGCCCCTGTACCGGCTGGCCAGGATGGACCTCACCCTCTTCCAGGGCGAGGTGTGGGAGCTGGTCCAGGACCTCGAGGTCCTCCACGACCTGATGACCCAGCTCGGTGTCGACGACGCCCGGCGGTACGCGATCCTGCACGCCGTCGACGCGGCCCTGGACGCGGTGGACCTCGGGGACGTCCCGGGAACCGCGTCCGCCGCCCGCGGGCGACTCGCCGGCGTACTCGCCTCCCCGGCCCATGCCTCCGCGCACCGGATCAGCGCCGTCGGCCACGCCCACATCGACTCGGCCTGGCTGTGGCCGCTGCGCGAGACCGTGCGCAAGGTCTCCCGCACCGCGTCCAACATGGTCCACCTCATGGACGGGCACCCCGATTTCGTCTTCGCCATGTCGCAGGCGCAGCAGCTCGACTGGATCAAGACCCACCGGCCCGAGCTCTTCGAGCGGATCAAGAAGAAGATCGCGGACGGCCAGTTCGTACCCGTCGGCGGCATGTGGGTGGAGTCCGACACCAACATGGTCGGCGGCGAAGCCATGGCCCGCCAGTTCCTCTACGGCAAGAAGTTCCTGCTCGACGAGTTCGGCATCGAGACCCACAACGTCTGGCTGCCCGACTCCTTCGGCTACACCGCCGCGATGCCGCAGATCGTCAAGCTCGCCGGAGCCAAGTGGTTCCTGACCCAGAAGATCTCCTGGTCCCAGGTCAACACGTTCCCGCACCACACCTTCTGGTGGGAGGGCATCGACGGCACCCGCGTCTTCACCCACTTCCCGCCCGTCGACACCTACAATTCCGACCTCGGCGGCAGCCAGCTGGCACACGCCGCCCGCAACTACCGCGAGAAGGGCCGGGGTTCGCGCTCGCTGGTCCCCTTCGGCTGGGGGGACGGAGGCGGCGGCCCCACCCGGGAGCACTTGGCCCGGGCGGCGCGCCAGCGGGACCTCGAAGGCTCGCCGCGGATCGAGATCGAGCGCCCGGACGCCTTCTTCGAGAAGGCGCACGCCGAGTACGAGGACGCGCCCGTCTGGGCCGGCGAGCTGTACCTGGAGCTGCACCGCGGCACCTACACCTCCCAGGCCAAGACCAAGCAGGGCAACCGGCGCAGCGAATCGCTGCTGCGCGAGGCCGAGCTGTGGGCGGCCACCGCCGCCGTGCGGGTGCCGGGGTACGCGTACCCGTACGAGGACCTGGAGCGGATCTGGAAGACGGTGCTGCTCCACCAGTTCCACGACATCCTGCCGGGCTCGTCCATCGCCTGGGTGCACCGCGAGGCGCGCGAGACGTACCGGGCGGTGCGCGCGGAGCTCGACAGCATGGTCCTGGCCGCGCAGCTGGCACTGGCGGGGGAGGGCACCGAGGAGGTGGTCTTCAACTGCGCCCCGCACGCGAGGCGCGGCATCCCGGCCGGTGGGGCGGGGGTACCGGCCGCCGCCGCGCAGCCGGTCACCGTGGAGGAGCGGCACGGAGGCGGGCACGTCCTGGCCAACGGGCGCCTGCTGGTGGAGATCGACGGCCGCGGGCTGATCGTCTCGGCCTACGACCTGGAGGCGGACCGCGAGTCCGTCGCGCCGGGGACCGCGGCGAACCTGCTCCAGATCCACCCCGACTTCCCCAACATGTGGGACGCCTGGGACATCGACGCGTTCTACCGCAACAACGTCACCGACCTCGTCGGCCTGGACACGATGGAGATCGCCGAGGCCGGTCCGGAGTCCGCGACCGTACGCGTCACGCGCTCCTTCGGGAACTCCACCGCCGTCCAGTCCCTCACCCTGCGCGCCGGGGCCAAGACGGTCGACATCGTCACGGACGTGGAGTGGCACGAGAGCGAGAAGTTCCTCAAGGCCGCCTTCCCGCTGGACGTGAAGGCCGAACGGACCGCCTCCGAAACGCAGTTCGGACACGTCTACCGGGCCACCCACACCAACACCTCCTGGGAGGCCGCCAAGTTCGAGATCTGCGCCCACCGCTGGATCCACGCGGAGGAGCCCGGCTGGGGCGTGGCGCTGCTCAACGACTCCACGTACGGCCACGACGTCACCCGTGACGTGCGTCCCGACGGCGGGCAGACCACCACGGTGCGGCTCTCGCTGCTGCGGGCGCCGCGCTATCCCGACCCGGAGACCGACCAGGGCTCCCACACCCTGCGGTTCTCGCTCGCCCCCGGCGCCGGGATCGGGGACGCGGTCCGCGAGGGCCACTGGCTCAACCTGCCCGAGCGCACCCTGGCCGGGGCGGGCCCGGTCGCCCCGCTGCTCGCCGTCGACGAGGACGCGGTGGTGGTGGAGGCGGTCAAGCTGGCCGAGGACCGCAGCGGCGACCTGATCGTCCGCCTCTACGAATCCCGCGGCGGCCGCGCCACGGCCACCCTGACGGCGGACTTCCCGGTCACGGCGGCCGTGGAGAGCGACCTCCTCGAACGCCCCCTGGAGGGCTCGGCGGTGGGCACCCCCACCCCGGACGGCACGGTCGCCCTGACCCTGCGCCCGTTCCAGATCGTCACGCTCCGCCTGCACCGGACCTGACGCCGGAGCGGAGCCGGAGCCGGGAGTCCCGGCGGGGGCGCGGCGGCGGGTCATTCCGCCGGTCGGGCCCCCGCCCGCCCGCCGGTGCGGTGCGCAGTGCCGCGAGAGCACGCCGCCCTTCCAGCTCCGCCGGTTGACGAGAACGCAGCGGGATGCCGATCTTCCGAGCAGGTGACGCAGTCCGGCATGAGCGTCCTGCGCAGCACGAGCCGGGGACGCCGCCGCGCGGCAGTTCATGCCGGTGCTGCCCACACCCCCGTGGAGAGGGACGGCGGCGCCGTAGTGGACCGTGTGGCCCGATCTCGTGGGTCCTGCGAAGATCGGCGCCATGCCCCTCCCCCTGTCCGTCGACCGGATCCTCGGCGACCGGCGCCGCGCCCCGACGCCCGCGCGGCTGCCCGCCGAATGGTCACGGAGCTGAGCGCGGACCGGGAATCGCGCCGCAATGTCCGCGCGGTCGAGGCACTGTCCGACGGCCGGATCCTGGCCACGCTCGACGGGGTACGGCTGGAATGCCGGCTCCCCTCAGGGAGGAGAGCGTGGACGGTTCCGGGCGCCGAGGGCGGGTGCGTGACCGCCGCATCACGCCGTCGTCGTACGTCTCGCTGGTGCTCTGTGCGGACGGCCAGCGCTGAGTCTGTGCCACGGACCTCGAACGGCCCTCCGGCCGAACGCCGCGTCGAACCCCTGGAGCTCGCCACCCGGCGGATGTTCCCGTACTCCTGGGTGCCCGGCGAAACCCACTTCGGCGGTCCCGGCATCGAGGCCGCGGACGGAACCTTGGTCCACGCCGGAACGGTGTACGACGGCCGAGGTCTCCAGCCCGGCGGGTCGTACGTGGTCCGGCGCGAGGTCTCCGACGGTCGCCCGCGGTGGGTGTTCCGCACCGGCCGGGAGGCCACCGCCCTGGACGCCGATGAGGCCACCGTCTCCATCGGGTACGACGACGGAGAGGTGGTTGCGCTCGACGTGGGCGACGTCAGCGTGCGCTGGCGGCAGCACCACGGTAGGCGCGGTCTCCGCCGTACCGACCGCTCTCACCGTCACCGCCACCGGCCGGTTCCTCATCGGTACCGGCGACGGCCGCATCCTCGTCTGCTCGGCCCCGTAGCGATCCGGCTCCGCGACGCAACAGCCGCCTCCTGCCCGGTCAGGGAAAGCCAGGGCTGGTCGTTGCGGCGCCGGGGCTGCGGCGGGGGGCCGTACCCCGGGGATCTCCGGCAGCCCCCGGTACGGGGGCACGTGCCGGCCGGGTGCGAACGGGTGGTGACCGTCTCGGCGTCACTCTTCCCAGTAACCGCGCCGGGGCAGCTCGACCCACAGATCCGGCGGCCCCGTGACGGCGCGTGGATCGGTCAGCCGCAGGCCGGCGAAGCCGCACGCGTAGGCCACTGCGTTGTGCCGGTAGAGGTACGAGGTCAGGACCTCCTCGGGGCCGTCGCCAGGGTCTGGCCAGCCGCCCGGGTGGAGGTCCGAGCCTTCGATGCGGCCGTCACGGGCGATCCTGCCCTGGTTGCCGCTCTTGGGGTTGGCGTAGAGCCCGTAGCAGACCGTTCCGGCGGACAGGCGGGTCAACACCCCTGGCATCGACGGCGCGTAGCCCCACGGCTGGGTGACGACGCAACCACCCCGCACGGTGGTCACGCCCACGATCTGCAGGCTCGCGTCGAAGTTGTACGCCCAGGGTTCTTCGCGCAGTCGTTCCAGTTCTTCGCCGTCCGCCGGGGTCGCCTCCAGGCGGCGTATCGCTTCCTCGGCATCGATCCCAGCCACGCACGCGAGACCCGTGCCCTCGTAGTACTGGTCTGCAAGCGCGGCGACGAGTCGTGCGCCCGCCCGTGCGGCCGTCCGTTCCACCAGGCTCAAGCCGCGCATGCCTTCAGGCAGCTCGAACAGGTCGGGTGTCGGTCCGGCCAAGCTGAGACGCCCCGGTGACCAGCCCCCGATCAGGGGTTTCCAGGGATCCGCGCCGGCAGCGGCGAGGGCCCGCGCGTTGTCCGGCCGGTCGGACCAGACGGCTTCCCACAAGGCGGTCGTCCCGTTCTCCAGCGCGTCCACGTCCAGGACGCGCCGAGCCAGCTCGGCGACCACCTGTGGTGACCCCCAGGCCGCCGCCCGGTGCAAGGGCCGCCCTCCGCTCCACGCCTCCGGATCGGCACCCTCGTCGAGGCGCCGGGTCATTCCGGCGAGGTCCGCCCAGCTCTCCCAGCCCATGCCCGCCCAGCCATCCTTGCGATCCGACACTGGTCCCCCTCCGAGGTGCATCCGGCCGACTCCTGCCACCGCACCGTCCCGTACGCCCAGCATCACCGACAGGTCTGACAAGCGGCCCTGCTGGGGCGCCGAGGCAGCCGTCAGCCGGACGCTCGGCAGGTCCGGCGAACCGGGTCACATGCAGGTGAAAACCCTCGCGTCCTCCACGGGTACGGGTGCCGCGACGGCCTTCGCGGACTTCCTGCGTCACGTCACCTGCCGCGTCACCGGCAAGAACGCGGGCTCCCGCACCACCGATGCGAGTTAGCTGTAACAGACGAGGGCCCCGCTCTCCGTCCGCGGTCCGGCCCGTTCCCCTGCCCGCGGGCTGACCGGGTCCCGTGCCCGGACGGGTGGCACGGGGGAGGTGCGGGCCACTCGGCGGGGAGGGGTCTCCTGGGGTCTGCGTGTGATCCCGCGCGGCCCGGGGTGCGTGAAGTCCGCCACAGGGGTGGGGGAGGGGGCCCCGGTTGGTGGGGATCCTGGTGAGGTGCGGCCCCGACGGGTTTTGCACTTAGTTGCAAAACCGGGCTGCCCTCGCTAGAACAGGTTCATCACCCCCGCGCGAGGAGGCGCCCCTCATGAGTTCCCAGAGCCGGTACCCGCACCTGCTGAGCCCCCTGGACCTCGGCTTCACCACCCTGCCGAACCGCGTGATCATGGGCTCGATGCACACCGGCCTCGAAGAGCACGAGGGAGGCTTCGAGCGGCTCGCCGCCTTCTACGCCGAGCGCGCCCGCGGTGGGGCCGGGCTGATCGTCACCGGCGGCATCGCCCCCAACGACGCCGGCCGACCCTTCGAGGGAGGATCCCGCCTCACCACCGAGGAGGAGGCCGCCGAGCACCGGGTGATCACCGAGGCGGTGCACGCCGAGGGCGGGAAGATCGCCATGCAGATCCTCCACTTCGGCCGTTACGCCTACCACAAGGACCTGGTCGCCCCCAGCGCCCTCCAGGCCCCCATCAGCCCCTTCGTCCCGAACGAGCTCACCGACGTCCAGGTCGAGCGCACCGTCGAGGACTTCGTCCGCGCCGCCCGCCTGGCCAAGCTCGCGGGATACGACGGCGTCGAGATCATGGGCTCCGAGGGCTACCTGGTCAACGAGTTCATCGCCGCCGCCACCAACCGGCGCACCGACCGCTGGGGCGGCGCGTACGAGAACCGTGTGCGCTTCCCGCTGGAGATCGTCCGCCGCACGCGCGCCGCCGTCGGCGAGGACTTCATCCTCATCTACCGGCTGTCCATGCTGGACCTGATCCCCGGCGGATCCACCCTGGACGAGGTCGTCCACCTCGCCAAGGAGGTCGAGGCGGCCGGCGCCACCATCATCAACACCGGCATCGGCTGGCACGAGGCCCGCATCCCGACCATCGCCACCTCCGTCCCGCGCGGCGCCTACACCTGGGTCACCAAGCGGCTGATGGGGTCGGTCTCCGTCCCCCTCGTCACCAGCAACCGCATCAACACCCCGGAGATCGCCGAGGAGCTGCTCGCCGACGGGCGCGCCGACCTGGTCTCCCTCGCCCGGCCCTTCCTGGCCGACGCCGACTTCGTCGCCAAGGCCGCGGCAGGCCGCGCCGAGACCATCAACACCTGCATCGGCTGCAACCAGGCCTGCCTCGACCACACCTTCAGCGGCAAGATCACCAGCTGCCTGGTCAACCCGCGCGCCTGCCACGAGACGGAACTCGTCCTGTCGCCGACCCGGCTGCAGAAGCGCGTCGCCGTCGTCGGAGCCGGTCCCGCGGGCCTCGCCTGCGCCGTCTCCGCCGCCGGCCGGGGCCACGCCGTCACCCTCTTCGAGGCCTCCGGCCACATCGGCGGCCAGCTCGACGTCGCCCGCCGCATCCCCGGCAAGGAGGAGTTCGAGGAGACCATCCGCTACTACGGCACGCAGCTCGTCGAGAGCGGCGTCGAGGTACGCCTGAACACCCGCGCGGACGTGGCGGCCCTCCAGGGCTACGACGAGGTCGTCGTCGCGACCGGCGTCACCCCCCGCACCCCCGCGATCGACGGCGTGGACCGCGCCGACGTCGTGAGCTACCTGGACGTCCTGCGCGACGGAGCCCCCGTCGGCGAGCGCGTCGCCGTCGTCGGCGCCGGCGGCATCGGCTTCGACGTGGCCGAGTACCTGACCGACAGCGGCGAGGGCGCCTCCCAGGATCCCGCCGTGTACTTCCGGCACTGGGGCGTGGACACCGAGTACGCCGGCCCCGGCGGCCTCACCGCCCCCGCCCGCCCCGCGCCCCCGCGCCAGGTCCACCTGCTCCAGCGCAAGGCAACCAAGGTCGGCGCGGGCCTCGGCACCACCACCGGCTGGATCCACCGCGCGGAACTCAAGCACCGCGGTGTGGTCTCCGTCGCCGGCGCCACGTACGAGCGCATCGACGACGAGGGCCTGCACATCACCGTCGACGGAGAGCAGCGCCTGGTGCCCGCCGACACGGTGGTCCTCTGCACCGGCCAGGAGCCGCGCCGCGACCTGTACGAGGCCCTGCGCGCGGCCGGGGTCGAGGCGCACCTCATCGGCGGTGCCGACGTGGCCGCCGAGCTCGACGCCAAGCGGGCGATCCGCCAGGGTACGGAGCTGGCCGCCACCCTCTGAGCGCGGGAAGTCGTCCCGGCGGCGAACCTCCTGGCTCCAAGGTGTTGTGGCGGCCCGGCCCGGGCCGCCACAATCTCCCGGTGACGCTGACACCGGCAGACGCCGACACGATCCTCGCCGACAACTTCGCCCCCTGGGTCCTGGCCCTCGGCCTGACCGTCCAGGAGACCGGCGAGCGGCACGCCGTCCTGCGGCTGCCCTGGTCCGACGCCCTGGCCCGGGACGGCGGCGGACTCTCGGGGCAGGCCCTGATGGCGGCCGCCGACACGGCCACCGTCATCGCCGTCTCCGCCGCGCGCGGGGAGTACGGGCCGATGACCACCGTCCAGCAGTCGACGAGCTTCCAGCGGCCGGTGGTCGGCGCGGACGTACTGATCCACGTACGGGTGACCAAGCTCGGCCGGCGGATGGCCTTCGCCGATGTCACCATGACCCCCGAGGGGGCCACCGAACCCGCCGCCACGGCCTCCACGGTCTACGCACTCCTCGGCTGACGGGTCGTCCGGGCGGCGCGGCCCCGGACGGAAAAGCGCACGACACACCGGGGCCGCCCCGCGTACCGTCCCCGGGTGACCGGCACGGAAGCAGGACAGCGACCCGAAGGCCCCGGACGACACCGGCCGCCCGAGCGCCGCCCGTTGGGGCGGAACAAGGACTTCACCGTGTTCTGGCTCGGCCAGGCCCTGTCCGTCCTCGGCGGGTCCGTCTCCCTGCTCGCGCTCCCGCTGCTCGTCCTCCACACCACCGGGTCCCTCGTCCAGATGGGCCTGGTCACCGTCGTGTCCGGGGTCTCGGGCATCGTCACGGGGGTGTTCGCCGGATATGTGGTGGACCGCGTCGACCGCCGCCGCCTCATGATCGGTTGCGACCTGGCCCGGGGGCTGCTGCTCGGCGCGGTGCCCCTGCTCTGGATCGCGGGGCCGCGGATCTGGCTGCTGTACGTACTGACCGCGCTGGTCGGGGTGTTGAAGACCCTCTTCGACGTGGCCTACGTGACGGCCGTGCCGGATCTGGTGCGCCCGCAGGACCTCACCGCCGCCAACGGCCGCCTGATGAGCACCTTCGCCTTCGGAACCCTGCTCGGGCCGGTGGCCGCGGGCGTCCTCACGGCCGCGGTGGGAGCGGACTGGGCGCTGGCCGTCGACGGGGCGACCTTCCTCGTCTCCGCGGCCAGCCTGGCCCGGGTCCGCTTCGGCCGGCCGGCCTGCCGGGAGGCGAAGGAGGAGGGCGGTTGGGAGTGCGGGCGGGAAGGAGTGCTCCGGGAGGTGTTCGTCGTCGGCTTCCGCTTCCTGTGGGCCCATCCGCTGCTGCGCCCGCTGACGGTGCTGCTCACGTTGCTGACCTTCCTCACCATGGGCGCCACCGACCTGCTGATCTACCGGGTCCAGCACGACCTGGGCCGGGACGCCGCGACCCTCGGCTACGTGATCGCCGCCGGCGGGGCCGGCGCCCTCGTCGCCGCCTTCGCCGCGGGGATGCTGCGCCGGGTATTCGGCTTCGGGGCATGCTGGCTGGCCTCGGTCGCGATGATCGGCCTGGCGGTGGCCGGAACCGGCGTCAGCCGCAGCGTGCCGCTGATCGCGGTGCTGGCCGCCGTATCCATGTTCGGGATGACCCTGGGAGGGGTGTGCAGCATGACGCTGCGCCAGGAGGTGACCCCCGAACACCTCCTGGGCCGCGTGACCTCCGCCTTCTGGACCGTGCACAACGCCTCGGGCCCGGTGGGCGCGGCGGTGCTCACGGTCCTGGCGGCCCGGCACGGGGTCCCGGCCGTCAGCCTGGCCGCCGGGGCGTCGTGCCTGCTGATCCTCTGCGCCGGGCTGCTCACCCCGCTGCGCGGCAGCCGGATCGGGGCGGCCGCGCGGCCCGGCGGGCCGCGGTCCGCTCCGCGTGGTGCGCGGACGGGGCCGTCGGCGCGCGCATAGGGTGCTGCTCTGCCACCGTGGATCGCGAGCACCGCACCGAGGAGCCGACATGTCCGGACAGTTCGAGGCCGGTGTCGACATCGACCGGCCTGTCGACGAGGTCTTCGCGTACCTCGCCGACGGGCGCAACGACCCCGAGTTCAGCCCGCGCGTCCAGCAGATCATCAAGACCCCCGGCGGGCCGACCGCGCTGGGCACCGTCTTCCGCAGCACGGTCAAGGACGCCGGGATGAGGACCCGCCGTGAGTTCCGCATCGTCGGCTTCGAGCCGCCGCGCCTGATCCGCTGGACGGAGCAGAGCAAGAACCTGGTGACGGCCGAGGGCGGCTACGACCTGGAGGCCCTGCCCGGCGGCCGCACCCGGCTCCGCATCTTCAACACCCTCGAAGGGCACGGCCTCGGCCGTCTCCTCGTCGGGCTCGCGCTCCGTGCGGCCCGCAAGGACGCCCCCGACTTCGGCCGCCGCATCAAGGCGGCGGTGGAGGCGTCCTCGCCCTCGTCCTGAGCCGTTCTGAGCCGCCGGCGGGCCGGCCCTCAGTGACGGGTCGGGACCGCCCGGTCAGAACCGCCCGGGTCCGGCCGGGACGGGCAGCGGCTTCCGCGGGGTCAGCGCATCCCGCTGCTCCGCGGCGGCGGGCGGGTTCTGGCAGGTCACGTTCCCGGCCGGCAGCCGGCCCGTGGCCAGGTAGGCGTTGACGTGCTCGTTGGCGCAGGAGTTGGGGTCGGCGAGGTACACGCCGTGGCCCTCACCGCCCTCCACCAGCACCATCCGGGAGCCCTTCAGCGCACGGTGCAGGCCCTGCCCGCTGACCAGCGGGGTCTGCGAGTCCCACTCGTTCTGCACCGTCAGTACGTTCGCCCTGGTCCGCATCGGCGTGGCCGCCTCGACCGGCCGCTGCCAGAAGGCGCACGGCATGACGTTGGAGACGAAGTCCCCGTACAGCGGGTACGCGGCCTTGTCCCTCGCTGCGTCCCGCTCGTACTGCTCGGTGTAGCGGGGCCAGTTGCCGGTGTCCCCGCACGCCACGGCCAGGAAGACGGCCGTGCTGTTGTCCGCGGGCAGCTCCGGCCCGGCGCCGTCTGCCGGAGCCGGGGCGCCGGTGCCCGTGGTGAGCAGCCTCTTCACCTCCGCCACGCCGGACGGATCGGGCTGCGGCGTGCCCTCCGCCGCGGCCTTGACGGCCACGATGACTCGGGTGGCCTGTGCCGGGTAGAAGAACACCGCCCGGGCGCTGCGGATGTCGTCACCCGTGAGCTTGAGCCCCTCGAAGTCGATCGGCTCCCGGTCGGCGCGCGCCACCAGCCCCCAGAAGGTGTCGGAGACCTTCTTCGGGGTGTCGCCGAGCCCGTGCTCGCCCGAGCGTTCGGCGGCCCAGCCGGTCCAGCGGGCGAAGGCCGGTTCGGCCTCGGACGCCCAGACCCGCACCATGTCGCGCCAGATGCGCTGCGGGTCCACCCCGCTGTCGAGGACGAAGCGGTCGGTGCGGCCGGGGAACATCTGCGTGTACACCGAGCCCAGGTAGGTCCCGTACGAGTAGCCCACGTACGAGATCTTCCGCTCGCCCAGCACCGCGCGGATCGTGTCCATGTCGCGCGCCGTGTTGCGCGTGGTGATGTGCGGCAGTGACGCGCCGGCCTTCTCGCGGCACTTGTCGGCGACGGACCGCGCCCAGTCCACGTCGGAGGGGAAGGTCTCCGGCTTGTACGGACGCAGGAAGTTCTGCTCGTCTTCCGCCAGCCCGCAGCTGATCGGGCTGCTGGCGCCCACGCCGCGCGGGTCGAAGCCTATGAGGTCGTACTGGTCGCGCACGTCCTTGGGCATCGCTTCGTTCATCAGCAGGGGCAGGTCGAGGCCCGAACCGCCGGGGCCGCCGGGGTTGAACAGCATGACGCCGTGCCGCTTGGCCGGGTTCTCGCTCTTGATCCGGGACAGGGCGAGGTCGATGGTGCGTCCGGTGGGACGCCGGTAGTCGAGCGGGACCTTGATGGTGGCGCATTCGTACGAGGCCGGCCGATCGGGGCTGCAACGCTGCCATGCGGGCTTCTGCTGGAGGTATGGGGCCGCCGGGGCGGCGGTGGCCTGGGTCGCGGCCAGCAGGGGCACGGTCGTTGCCAGGAGTCCGGCGGTGGCGAGCAGCGGTGCGAGGCGTTTCATGCGCACGTTGCCGTTTCCTTTCGCTGAAGTCGCTTACGCGCTCACCTTGTTGCATGGGGCGGGCCGGGCGAATCATCCCGGAGGGCCGGGCCGCATGCTTCTCACGAACGAGGCGAAATCAGGACAACTGGCCGACGCGCCGGGGCGGTGGGCCGGACGGCCGCGGTGTGCCGGGGCGGGTCAGTGCCCGCTGTGGGAGGCGGCGGGGGGGTCGGCAGGGGAGGCGGCAGGGGGTTCGGCAGGAGAGGCGGCAGGGGGTTCGGCAGGAGAGGCGGTGGGGGAGGTGGTGGGGGAGGCGGCCGGGTGTGCGGTGTGTGCGGATCCCGACTCCAGGGAGCCGCCGAGCCGCCCGCGCAGCGCCTCCAGGGCCTCCGCGGAGGGGGCGGTGACCACCCAGCGGTTCCCCACCAGGTACGTGCCCCCGTAGGCCTTGGCCTCGGTCAGCCAGTCGCGCAGGCCCCGGTCGGCGGCGAAGCTGGCCATGCGGAAGGCGCCCTGCCCGGTCTCGCACCCGCCCTGCCGCAACTCCTCGGCCTCCACGCTCAGTTCGGCGGCGCAGCCGATGGCGGCGGCGATCTGCTCGACCGAGACGGGCGGGGTGTCCGGGGTGTCCGGGGTGTCGGGGGCGTCCGCCGCCGGGCTCCCGGCGCAGCCTCCGTACAGCAGTGCGGCGCACAGCGCGGCGAGCGCCGCCCGGGCGGGGCGGACGACGCGGTTCGGGCGGTCCGGCGATGCCATGGCGACCTCACGGGGGATGGGCGGGCGGCCGTGGCGCCCGGGAGGGGAGGAGGCCCGGGCGCCACGTGTTCAGGGGGTGGTCGTCACTCTGCTCAGGAAGCCTTGGCCTTCTTTCCCTTTTCGGTCACGGCGAACCAGAGGCCTTGCTTGTTGTGACCGGTGATATCGCCGGGCTGCGCGTCGCCGGTGAAGGAATAGACCGGCCAGCAATCGATGGTCAATTGCTCGCTCCCATCGGGTCGCTTCACCGTCCCGATCAATTTGGGATCGATTCCGTTTACCTTTGTCTTGTCCACGGGGGCGGCGGGCTTCCAGGTGTCCAGGCAGGCGCCGACGCAGCCGATCTTCATCGGCCAGGCGCTGTCCTTGTCGAAGCGGTACAGGGTCCGGCCCTCCGCGTCCGCGACCACGTGGCCGAGCGTGGCGTCAGGGTTGACGGACAGTTCGGCCCCCTGCCCGCCCTCCTCCTTCTCCTCCTTCTCCTCCGGAGCCGGGGCGGGGGCCGGGGCCTTGGCGGGCGCCGCCGGCTTCCCGTCGGGGCCGAGTGCGTGCCAGGTGCCGCCGACGCCCTCGCCGAGGGTGTCGCCCGGCTTGGTGTCCTTCGCGTAGCGGTACACGGGCCACCCGGCGAGCGTCAGCTGGCGGGTGCCGTCGGCCCGGGCGACCGATCCGAGGAGGCCCCCGTCGATGCCCTCGCCGGCCGTGGCGTCGTCCGCCGCCACCGGGGGCCAGGCGGTGGCGCAGTCCCCCTCGCAGGCGGACTTGGGGGGCTTGGGCGTGTCCTTGTCGAAGCGGTAGAGCGTGAAGCCCTGGGCGTCGGTGACGGTGGTGCCCAGGGCCGCGACCTGCTGGGCCTTCAGCTCTCCGGCGGGGGCCCCCGCGGCCGCCGCACCCGCCGGGTCCGCCGCGCTCGGGTCGGCGCCGCTGCCGTACCCCGCCCCCGATCCGTAGGCGTCGCCGGCGCCGGACCCGAGCTGTTGGCTGCCGCCCACGGGCACGACCGAATTTCCCTGTCCGGAAGGCTTGTCGGAGGTTCCGCATCCGGCAGTCAGCAGAAGGGCGGCGACCGCCGACCCGGCGAATATCCCACGATGCATTCTCTTCACGATCTCTCCTTCAGAACGGTTCCGCGTTTCTTTTCTTCGGTCCCTTCGCTCATTGATACGGGGCCGGGGAGAGGGGGAGCGAATATCCAAGGGAATTTGTCAGATCGCGCCAAGATTGAACTCGGTGCGGTCCGGGGACGTCCATCCGTCAGTCCTGGATGCGCAGGGCGAGGGCCGGGCAGCGGCGCACCGCCCGCAGGGCCTTGGGCCGCAGCCGGGCCGGCACCGGCATCGACGCGTGTGCCGGGTAGCCGTCCGCGTCGAGCCGTACGACGTCGGGAAGGATGTCCACGCACAGCCCGTGCCCCTTGCACAGGGTCCAGTCCACGACCAGCCGTTCGGGACTCTCGTCCCGTGGCAGCGGCAGCGCTCCCAGCACCCGCCGTCCGCACCCGCTGCCGAGGGCATGGTCCCGGAACTCGTCCGGGAAGGCGGCGAGGGCCGAAGCCACGAAGTGTGAGGTTCCGTCCGGATGACTGCACGCACCCCGGCCCCGTACGGACAGCACCCGGGCCTCCACCGCCTCCAGTGCGGCCCGGCCCCCTCCGGCGACGGCGCCCTCGAGCACGTCGGCCAGTGCGGGCAGGCCGCGGACGCAGGGCCCGCACTGCCCGGCCGACTCCTTGGCCATCCAGCGGGTCACCCGGGCCACCTCACCGGCCGGGCAGGTGTCCTCGGGCAGGGGCAGCACCGCCCCCGCGCCGAGCACGGCGTCGTAGGAGGACAGGGACTGCCGCGATACCTGCGCCGTGCGGGCGGAACCGGGGTCGAGCCACCGGCCGTGGAACCCGCCGACCAGGACGCCCTGGCCCGGTTCGGTGCCGCACAGGTCCAGGACGTACGCCAGCGAGGTCCCGGTCGGCACCTCGACGACCGTGGAGCCGGCCACGGTCAGCAGCACGGTGCCCGGCTCGGCGGGCAGCCCGGCCGCACGGTAGTCCTGCGCGCCGAGCCGGGCCGCCACCGCCAGCTGGGCGAAGGTCTCGGTGTTCGACAGCAGCGTGGGCACACCACCCAGGCCCCTCTCACTGGTCCGTATCTTCCGCCCCGACGGCAGGGCGGCACCTCCGTTCAGCCCGCTGACGAGGGCCGTCCCCTCACCCGTCACGAAGCGCTCCGGCAGCAGGGCCACCCGCACCCGGCGGCCGCCCGGACCGCGCTCCGCGACGGCCTCGCCCACCGACTGCTCCACGTCCGTGCGGGTCACGGCCACCACGACCTCCTCGGCGTCGAGCGCGGCCGCGGCCAGCAGGGCCCCGTCGATCACCAGGTGCGGTGCGTGCAGGAGCAGGGCGGTGTCCTTCAGACAACTCGGCTCTCCCTCACTGCCGTTGACCACCACCGCCGAGGCTCCGCCCTGGCCCTTGGCCGACCGGATGACGGCGCGCAGTTTGCGGGCGAAGGGGAAGCCCGCCCCGCCGCGGCCCCGCAGGTCGATGTCGTCGGCGAGGGCGACGAGTTCTTCCGGGTGGTACCGGGGCAGTGAGCCGTGCGCGTTCAGATGGGCCACCCGGTCGAGCCGGGCGATCAGGTCGAGTCCGGCCAGCAGCCGGGGCGCGCCCACGCAGCCCAGGCCCGGACGCGGCCCGCCGGTCACAGCTGCCGCTCCTGCGCGGCGAGGGAGTCCACCAGGGGGGCGTGGACGAAGGACCGCTGAGCCGGCGCCGGAGCCGGGTTCGGCGCCGGCCGGCGGTGGGCCGGTACGCGGACGGCAGCGGGCGGGACCGACGGACGGACCGTCGGACGGGGCGGAGGCTGGAAGGGCGGCCGCGCGGGCGGCCGTACGGGGGGCGCCCCGTGCATCCTGGACCTGAGCCGGAAGGCGAGGACGGTGGCGACGCCGGCCAGGCACAGCGCGTAGGCCGCCGTCACCCAGGCGTCGGCGGGACGGCCCGCCTTGAGCCCGTGCACCAAGGAGGCGCCCCACGCCGGATAGGCGCCTATGTGGAGGGCGCGCCACCACAGGGAGCGGCTCTTGGTGGCGAAGACGCTGCGCACCGCGCCGGACACGGCCACGGCCACGAAGAGGTACCCGGCGAGCGTGCCGAGACCGATGAGCACGGGCCGGTCCGGGTCCGCGAACGGCAGGAGGGCCGCGGCGGCGGTCGTCTGCTCCTCGGCGACCTTGACCCAGATGTGCAGGGCCAGGAAGCCCAGCCCCGCCACGGCCAGCCCGCGGTGCGCTCCCTGCGCGAGCAGCCGGTGGCCCGACTCCAGCAGCACCCGGTCGGTGGCCACCAGCCCCCACAGGACCGTGGCGGTGAGCGAGACGAGGGACAGGACGCCCGCCCCGAAGTCGAGGAAGTCCCAGACGTGGCTCAGGGCGCCCGCGCGGGCGGCCACGACGAGGGAGACGAGGGCCGCGGCGCAGGCGGAGACCGCGCCGGGGCGCAGCCTTCCGGCGACGGGCAGGAGGGAAGGCCGCCGGACGGCCCGCCGTCCGGCGGCCGGAGCCGCTGCTGCCGCCGCGTGACGACTTCTGCGGCGGGCTCGGTGAGAACGGGGCGGGTACGGCTGGGACAGGGGCATCCGGTTCTCCTGTGCGCCTAGGGGGTGCCCGACCCTGATCCCCCGGACGTCCCCGGGGCTCCGAGCTCTCCACCTGGCGCTCGATGCCCGGGACTTGTCTACGGTCGTGCCCGGCAGCGCTGTGAACTCCCGCGCCGGCCGAGGGTGCTTGGGCCGGAGTGCAGCAGCATCGTGGAGCTCCCCCGCATCTCCACGGGATTTATCGAAACGTGATAATTTCTCGCACCGCGTCTGCGGCGCATCGAACAACACCGGAAGATTCCCCTCCAGCGGAGGTTGCGACAGGCCACCGCATCGCCCGCCACCTACGCGTCCCCGAAGGCAAAAACACGGCAAAACTGCGGGACCGTACGTGGCCGGACCGCTCCAGGAGGGAGTACGAGGGTCGCAACTCGCTTGCCAGTTACGGACGTTGGTGAGCGAGGCCACCCCGGCGGGCTTGTCGTGTCCCCCAGAGGACAGGCCTCACCCCGGCACGAACGAGGTAACGATGTGCGAACTTCTTAACCGCATCTGGTCCCGCCCCCGAGGCGAATGGACCCGCGTCCTGCGCAGGGAACTCCCCGCGCTGGCCGCCGAGATAGTGGAGGAGCTTCTGCATGGAATTCCGGAATTTTCCGAACTTATCGATGACAACGATGCCGTCGATGAGGAATTGCTCAGACAGAAGGTGGAGGAGGCCCTCCTCAACGCCCTCGGATACCGCGAACCGGCTGGGCAGACCCCGGCGTCCGCCCCGGCACCCGCACCATCCGAGGCACCCCCGGCGGCCGTGACGAGGGCGTCCTCCGCCGCCGGGTACGAGGAGCGGCACGACGGCAGGCACGAAGCCCGCCGCGAGGACATGCGGGAGGCCGTACGGGACTCCGTCCGCGAGTCCCTGCCCGACCCCGAGCGCGACCCGGTACGCGAATCCCCGCCCGGCGACGGCCCGAGGGGCGGTCAGGGCGAGCGGCCGGAGGACGCCGGGCCCCCCGGCGCGCGGCAGGAACTCTTCAGGGCGCTCACCGACGACCGGGCTCCGTCGGACGCCTCCCTCACCCAGCTGGCCGAGGCGGCCGGCTGGCCCCTCCCGCCGGCGGTACGGGCCGTCGCGCTCGCCGCGCCCGGCGAGACGCACCAGCTGGCCACCGCACTGGCAACGGCCCTCCCCGGCGTGTTCGCGGGCCGTCCGTGCCTGCTGGTCCCCAGCCCCGACCCGGACACCAGGGCCCTCCTCGAACTCCCCCTGCGGGGAAGGTCCGCCGCCGTCGGCCACGCGGTCCCCCTGCGCGACACCGCCTCCTCGCTGCGCTGGGCCCTGCGGCTGCTCGCCCTGACCCCCACCCGTGCCGGACTGGACGCCCGGGCCGTCTTCGTGGACGACCACCTGTCCACCCTCCTGCTGCTCCAGGACGAGCCCCTCGCGCACGCCCTGGCGGCCCGGTGGCTGCGCCCCCTGGCCGACCTGACCCCCCGTCAGAGCGAACGGCTGGAGGTGACGCTGCTCGCCTGGCTGGAGGGTGGCGGCGCCCCGGAGGCCGCCAAGGCCCTGAACGTGCATCCGCAGACCGTGCGGTACCGCATGCGGCAGCTGGAGAAGCTGTTCGGCCCCGGGCTGCGCGACCCCCGTACCCGGTTCGAACTGGAGATGGCCCTGCGCAGCCGCCGCCTGATGGCCCAGGTCCGCCGCCAGAACGCCCGGGCGGGCCGCAGGACGGCCCGCGTCGTCACCGCCGACTTCACCCCCCTGGTCGTCGGCCGGATGGCGCGCGTCAACGGCTTGTGACCGGGCCCCGTCCGAATCCCGGCCGGAGCCCCGCCCTGGACCGGCTCCGGCCCGGCCCCCCTCCGCGGGGGCCGGGCCGGAGCCGTCGCACGGGTGCGGCGCCCGGCTACGAGGCGGCGAGGCAGGTCCCGGAGCCGGGCGCGGCCCCGCGCATCCTCGAGCTGAGGTCCAGCAGCTCCCCGTACGCCCGGGCACACGCCCCGCAGCCCGCCAGATGGCGCGCGAGGGCGCGGGGCCGCGCCGCGCCGCCCCGGCGGGCCGCCGCACCGAGCATGCCGCCGTAGTGCCGGCACGGGCCGTCGGCCGCGGTGTCCAGGTGGGCGCGCAGGTACGCCTCGCGCAGTCCTTCCCGGGCCCGGAAGGCCAGCGAGGTCACCGCGCCGGGGGTGATGCCCAGCAGCACGGCGACCCGCTGCGGCGGATCCTCCTCGACGAGGGTGTGCCACAGCACGGCCCGCCAGCGTTCGGGCAGCGCCTCGAAGGAGCGGGAGACGATCCTGAGGTCCTCCCCGGCCAGCACCTGGCGCTGTGGATCGCTTCCCGCGGGCTCCGGCCCGCACCAGGCGCCGGGGTCCGCCGTCAGCAGGGTCAGCCCGTCCCCGCTGCGCCACTCCATGGCGGTGTGGCGGACCACGGCCAGCAGGTAGGCCCGCCAGGATCCCCGGGGGCCGGCGCCGGCGCGGACGGCGCGGAAGGTCCGCAGGAACGCCTCCGACGCGAGGTCCTCCGCGTCCTGCGGGGTACGGCAGCAGGTGCGCGCGTACGCCAGGGCCGCCCGGCGGTGGCGCCGGTACAGGACGTCGTACACCTCCGGGTCCGCGGCGTCCGGACCGCAGCCGGCCCGGAGCCGCCGGGTCAGCTCCTCGTCGGAGGGGGCGGCGGGGGCGCCGCCCGGGGCCGGCGGGCCGTCCGCGGTGTCTCGCGGGGCGGTCATGGCACTCCTCGTCGGTCGTGCGCCCGGACGGGTGCGGGAAGCGGTGTCGGCCCGAAGTCGGCTTCGGGCCGACACCTGTCCCGGGGCGGGCGCGATGGGTGGGGGAGGGAGCGCCCGGCCCGGGAGCGAGGGGGCGACCGGGACCGGGACCGGGGCGTCAGCGGCAGGTGCGCCCGCTGTTGATGCAGTCCACCGCCCGGGCCATCAGGCCGTCCGACATCACGTTGATGAAGTCGCCGTGGTCGGTCACCGGCTTGTGGAGCTGCTCGGGGAAGCTGTCCACGGCGATGCGGGCGCCCGGCGCGACCTCGTAGACGATGCGCTGCACCAGCTGCGGCATGGCCTTGAAGCCTTTCTTGCAGCGGCCGTCGCTGTCGGCGAAGGCCACGTGGGTGCGGTGGTTGGCGCTGTCGGTGTTCCGGCCGTCCCAGCAGCTCTGGAAGTTGAAGGTGCGCACCACGTCGCTGCCCTTCGGGCAGATCGGGTACTTGTCCTTCAGCTGGCGGTTCTCGAATCCGGTGCAGCTCCACGAGGCGTTGGCGTTCGCCGTGCCGTTGGTGAAGGCCTTGGCGTCGCCCGTGATGACCCGCAGGAAGCGGGGCATGGCTGTGACACGGCCGACGGGGCTCCCCTTGAAGGTGATGGTCACCTGCTTGGGCTGCAGGATGGTGCCGACGTTGCCGTCCTGGCCGCCGCCGGGGGCATCGGCGTCCCGTTCGGCCTTGCCGTCGCGCAGGCGCAGCACGGGCCAGTAGTAGGTGGACTGGTCGCCGTTGCCGCAGGTGGTGCCGGCGGCCGCGAGGCTGTCGTTGGTGGAGAAGGCGTCGGTGGAGTTGTTGCCCACGTAGTCGTGCATGTGGTGCGCTCCGTTGGAGACGCCGGGCGCGACGATCACGTTGTCGGGGTTGAAGTGGCCGTTCTCGTTGGTGCCGCACCGGGAGCTGAAGGAGCCGGTGGAGGCACCGCGCGCCGGGACGGGGGTGCGGACGTTCGGCCGGACCTTGTCGATGGCGACGAAGTCGCCGCGCGCCGGAGCCCCCTTGCGGGAGGCGTCCGCACCGCCGCGCTGCCCCTCCGCTCCGAGGGCCTGGGCGCCCTGTGCCCCGGCCCCCTCGTCGGAGACGTCCGCCTGCTTCATCTCGCACCCGCTGAGGTCCTCCAGCCCTTCCGGGCGGGCTCCGGAGCGGCCGATCGCGTCGGCGACCTGCGTGATGGACTTGCCGCGCTGGTCACGGAGTTCACCGAGGAGGGCGTCCCCCTCCGCCTCTCCGGCGGCGAGGCGCCGGTAGGCGTCGGCCACCTGGTCGTCCAGCTGGGCGAGGTTCTCGTCGACCTCCGCCCGGGCCTGGTCGGGGACGGCCGTGAGGCGGTCACCCACGTCCGGGCAGTCGATGGTGGTCATCACCTGCCCCGTACGGTCGTCCTCCTGGCCCGCGGACGCGTTGCCGGCGACCACGGCGACGCCGCCGCCGCCCAGTACCAGGGCGGAGACCACGGCCAGGAGCTTGTTCGACAAGCGGGGGCGTTTATGGCCCTTTTGACTCATGCGATCACTTCACTTCGTCGGTCGGACATCGGAGGGGCGGAGCGGGGTGGCGGGCGGGGGCCCGCCGGCGACGGCGTCGAAGTCGACCAGCCCGGTGTCCTCCAGGACCGTGATGTGGTCCAGGACCGTGGCGTTGGCCGAAGTGGCGAGGGACCGGACCATGGAGTTGCGGGTCTGTGCCCGGATCCCGGCCAGCAGTGCGAACACCTTTCCGTGTGCCTGGCGCAGCAGCTGGACGAACAGCCGCTCGTACTCGTCGCCCTGGGCACTGGTCATCTGGCGCAGCCACTCCTGCTGCTGTGTGCTCGGCTGGTTGGGCAGGTCCACGCCGAGGGCCTGGCCGACCTGGATGACCTGCCGGTCCAGCTCGGTGTGGCCGTCGACGAGGTGGTCGCCGGCCGTACGTACCGAGGGACGCGTCCCCCGCTGCTGGGCCTGGCGTCCGGCGGGCAGTTCCCACAGGCCGGCGAGCCGTACCTTCCGGACGAAGTCCCGGTCGGCGGCGGTCAACGGCCCGTACGCCGTGCTCATGGTCCCGCCGCCGTCGTCCTCGCCCGCGGGAGCCGCCGCGGCGGCCGAGGCACGGCCGCCGTAGCTCTCCACGGGGATCAGCAGCGCGATCAGGGTGACGGCCAGGGCGGTGATGACGACACCGCTTCCGATCGCGTACCTCGTGCCCACCGACAGGCTGCTGGCGGATCTCCGCCGCAATGACAGCACAACTGCCTCCTCGCTCCGTGGTCCCGGAGGGGGCGGGGGCCGCAGGCCCTCGTACGTCCTGCGGTGCGCACCCGCATGACCGGGGTGCCACGGGACGCTAGTGCCAGTTGTGGGGCCGCCACGGGAGGACCATCACCCTTGGACAAACATCGGGGCGGCCCCCCGAAGGGCTGGTATCTTCCCGCGTCCGGGAGGCCACGGCCCCAGTCGCACCGCAGGCGTGCCGCGGCCGCGCCCTGGCGCGCGACGGCCCGGTCGGCCCCGCCGGCCGGGGACGCCCGCCGCGCCCGCCGGGCCGACCGACCGTGACCGCTGAACGGCCCGCACCACCGTCCCGCCCACCGCACCGCCGAGGAGATCCCGTGACCGACGAAGACCTCCCTCCGCTCGCCGCATCCGTCCGGCAGCCCGAGGGCACCCCCGACCGGCTGCGCCGGCAGATCGAGTTCGTCATCGAGGTGGACCGGCTCAAGAACGTCTTCCGGCAGAGCCCGCTGCTGGCCGCGGACCGCAAGGAGAACGACGCCGAGCACTCCTGGCACCTCGCCCTGATGACCCTCGTGCTCGCGGAGTACGCGGACGAACCCGTCGACACCAGCAAGGTCCTGGCCCTGGTCCTCGTGCACGACCTGGTGGAGATCTACGCGGGGGACACCCCCCTGTACGACACCGCGGGCGCCGCCGGCCAGGAGGCGCGGGAACAGCGCGCCGCGGACCGGCTCTTCGCGCTGCTGCCCGGCGACCAGCAGGAGCGGTTCCGCGCCCTGTGGGACGAGTTCGAGGCGCGCGTCACCCCCGAGGCGCGCTTCGCCAAGGCCATGGACCGGCTCCAGCCGCTTCTGCTCAACTACGGCAACGAGGGCGGGACCTGGCGCACCCCGGGGGTCACGGAGGAGGTGGTGCTCACCCGTAAGTCCGTGATCAAGGATGCCTCGGGGGACCTCTGGGAATACGCGCGGAGCCTGATCCGCACCGGTGCGGACCGGGGCTGGGTGCCCCGTGACCGCACGGGCGCCTGACGGGCCGCCGCAGCCGTGCTCACACACCGTGATCGTGGCTGGCCGGCGGGGGGAAACGGATGCTCCGGTGACCAGAACACCGTGCCTCCCTGTCCCGAGTGCTCCAGTGCCCACACGTACGGGATGGGCTCGCTCCTCGTCCGCCCCGAGTGCGCCCACGAGTGGCAGCTCAAGTCCGGCGTGGTCCGCAAGGTCTGACCGGCGCCCCGCCGGCCGGGGCCGGCCACCGGTCCTGCTCCGAGCCGGTTCCCGGGCAGGAGTAGTACGCGCCCGAAATCCAGTTCGTCAGCGCCGCACATCCGGGGCCGCACGTCCGGGTGGTTGTTCCCCGCCGGGGCCCTTTTCGGCATTCCGGGCGCGACCGGACCGCAAGAGTTGCCCCATGATCATCGACCCGCCCCCTGTGCCCGGCTCCTCGAACGAGCCCGCCCCGGCACCCGCTCGCCGCCCCTCCCGCCGCACCGTCATCGCCGGTGCGGCCGCCGTCGCGGGAGCCGGTGCGCTGACGGTCGCGGCCGCCTCCGCCGAGACCCCGCAGGCCGCGGCCGGCTCGGCACGCCCCGACTGGGACACCTGCCTGACCATCGCCCGGGCCGTCCTCGTACGGGACGACGAGGACCGGCCGCTGGTGCCGCGCTACGCGGACATCCTCCTCAAGGACGGCCTTCCCCCCACCCGGAACGCCCGCAAGAAGGTGCTGATCGTCGGCGCCGGGCCCGCCGGGCTCACCGCCGCCCACCTGCTGCGCGAAGCCGGACACCGGGTGACCGTCATCGAGGCCAACGGCAACCGGGTGGGTGGCCGGATCAAGACCTTCCGGACCGGCGGCCACGAGAACTCCCCCTCCCCCTTCGCCGACCCGAAGCAGTACGCCGAGGCCGGCGCCATGCGCATCCCCGACAGCCACCCCCTGGTCACCGGACTGATGGACGGCCTGGGCCTCAAGCGCCGGCGCTTCCACCTGGTCGACGTGGACGGCTCCGGCCGCCCCGCCTACCGCACCTGGATCTTCGTCAACGGTATCCGCGTCCGCCGGGCCGACTACGCCCGCAGCCCCCAGCAGCTCAACCGCTCCTTCGGGGTCCCGGCGGCCTACGAGGGCCTTCCGGCCGCGCAGATCGTACGCAACGCCTTCGCTCCCGTGCGCAAGGAGATCGAGGGCAAGAAGGACAAGGAGCTCGTCGAGGGCTGGGCCCGCGTCATCCAGCGGTACGGGCACATGTCGATGTACCGCTTCCTGACCGAGGAGGCCCAGCTCGACGAACGGACCATCGACCTCATCGGGACCGTCGAGAACCTCACCTCCCGGCTGCACCTCGCCTTCGTGCACAGCTTCATCGGGGCCTCGCTGATCAGCCCCGACACCGCCTTCTTCGAACTGCCCGGCGGCACCGCCACCCTGGCGGACGCGCTGTACGGCCGCGTCAAGGACCTCGTCCGGCTCGACCGACGCGCCACCCGGATCACCCACGGCGAGGGCCGGGTCAGCGTCGACACCGTCTCCGAGGGCCGCGGCGGCAGCCCGGTCCGGCGGGAGACCTTCACCGCCGACACCGCGATCATCACCGTGCCCTTCTCCGGGCTGCGCCACATCCCGGTCACCCCCGCCCTCTCCTACGGCAAGCGGCGCGCGGTCACCGAACTCCACTACGACGCCGCCACCAAGGTGCTGCTGGAATTCAGCCGCCGCTGGTGGGAGTTCGACGAGGCCGACTGGAAGCGCGAGCTGGAGGCCGTACAGCCGGGCCTGTACCGCAAGTACCAGCTCGGTCAGACCTCCGAGGACGGAGCCCTGCTGGGCGCGCACCCCTCCGTACCCGAGGGCCACGTCTCCGGCGCCCAGCGCGCGCACTACGCCGCCTGCCGCCTCGTCACCCGCGACCAGCCCGAGGCGGCCGGGGTCGTCGGTGGCGGTTCGGCGACCGACAACCCCAACCGGTTCATGTTCCAGCCCTCCTACCCGGTCGAGGGCAGCCCGGGCGGCGTCGTCCTCGCCTCCTACAGCTGGGCGGACGACGCCCTGAAGTGGGACTCCTTCGACGACGCGGAGCGCTACCCGCGCGCGCTCGCCGGGGTCCAGGACGTGTTCGGGCAGCGGATCGAGGTGTTCTACACCGGCGTCGGCCGCACCCAGTCCTGGATGCGCGACCCGTACGCCTACGGCGAGGCCTCCGTCCTGCTGCCCGGCCAGCACACCGAACTCTTCCCGCACGTCCGCACGCCCGAGGGGAGCCTGCACTTCGCCGGCTGCCACACCTCGATCAAGCCGGCCTGGATCGAAGGAGCGCTGGAGTCCGCGGTCCGTACCGCCCTGGAGGTCCACTCCGGGGGCTGACCGGGAGCCCCGCCGCAACCGTCAGCACTCGGCGAGGACGATCAGCCGGTCGCCCTCGCCGAAGCGGACCCGCTGCCGCTTGTCGGGATTGATCCGCACCCCGTAGTCGGGGCCCGTGGCGGCTTCGGCCCGCAGCTGGTAGCCGATCGCGCAGGCGCGGTGGCGCCGCGCCGAGGCGACGGCGGTGGCGAAGGAGACCTCGTGGCCGGCCCGGACGTAGTCCGTGGCCGGCCTCAGGTACAGCTCGTGCCCCTCCGCGCCGAGCAACTCGGCGAAGACGGCAGCGAGATGGCTGCTCTCCGAGATCTGGGTCATGAGGAGACTGATCAGCCGGCCGCTGACGATGAAGTCGGCGCTGTCCCGGGCGGGCGCCAGCAGCCGGTTGCCGTCGTCGGACATCTCCGTGGTGAGCGAGAGTTCGCGCCGTGCGGCCTCCCCGATCGCCCGCAGGTGCAGCAGGGTGACCAGGGTCCGGTCGTCCGCCTCGGCCTCGGCCTCGGCCCCGATCTCCCCGTCCGCACCCGCCCGCGTCTCGCCGAGGACGATGACACCGTCGTACGAGGGCACGTCCAGCTTGTCCAGCACCAGGGGATCGGTGATGTCCCCGCGGCGGAAGGCCACTTCGAGCCGCCGGGCCGCCGTGACCTCCGGGGCGTTGCGGCCCGGCGGCTCGTCGCCGAGGGCCACGACGTCCAGGGTGGAGCCGGGGTCCACGTACTCGTCGAGCTGTTCCACGACGAGCGGGGCGCGGCGGCTCCAGCCGAGGAGGAGCAGGCGCTCGGGTGCGGGCGTCCGGGGGGCGGGGGAGACGATCGCATCCTCGTCGACGAAGGAGGAGGCGTCCGCCGGTACGGCCGTGTCGTCGTCCCGCGAGATGACGACGAGCCGGTCGCCCGCACCGACGGGCGTACCGGGGTCCGGGTTGAGCGCGACGCTGCCGTCGCCGCGCAGCAGGCCGACCACCGAGGACGTGGTGAAGGACAGCAGGGCCTCCCCGAAGGTCCGTCCCACGAGGTCCCCGGCGGCTGCGGTGTAGAACTCGTCCCCCTCGAAGTCCAGCAGCTCCTGGTACACGAGGGACAGACCCGGCTGGCGCGCGGTCTGCACGAGGAGCCGCGCGACGATGTCGTCGACGCACAGCACGTGCCCGCCCGGCCCGGCCGCCAGCCTCGCCGTGAGGTGGTTGCGGGTGTCGCGTACGGCGGCGACCACCACCACCGCCCCGGCGGTCCCGGGTACGGCCGCGTCGAGTGCGAGCAGGGTCTTCACCACCTGGGCGTCGCCCGCGTCCCCGCCGGGAGGCAGTACGAGGACGGCCTTCGCGGTCTGCGGGCTCACCCGGAGGAGTTCCGTGGGGTCGGTGGTGCGTCCGCTGCGGCAGATGATCCTGGTCCTGCCGGTGTGGGTGACGTGGGTGGAGATCTCCTCCTCCATCGCCACCTTGTCCATCGGGGCGAGGACGGCGAGGGCCGACCGGCGTTGGTTGGCGTGGGCGGCGACGAGCTCCCCGATCACCGGGAAGATCTGGTCGGACCAGCCCAGGACGACGGTGTGCCGCTGTTCCAGCACGGTGGAGTGGCCGAGGCGCAGCGCCATGATCCGGCGGTTGAGCCCGGTGGTGATCAGGCCCACCAGGGTCGACACGAACAGCAGGGCGACGAGGGCGAGGGTCACGGAGGCGAGGACGTACAGGGGCGGCCCGACCGCGCCCCCGATCTTGAGCGTCTGGCCCACGCTGACCCACACCGCCGTGAGCCGGCCGTACGGGGTCGTCGGGGCCGCCCGGTCGGCCCAGACCAGGACGGTGCTCGCCGGTACGACGACGGCGAGGCAGGCGAGCGTCAGCCAGCCGACGAGGGCGGTGGTCCCCCCGGCCACCAGGTGGTCGAACCGGTAGCGCAGGCGCAGCCGGAGGGACGTCCTGTACTGCCCCGCCATGCCAGCTCCCGCGCCTGAGACCGTGCTCCACGGGCGGCTGCCCGCCACCCGGAGCCCACGTTAGACACATGAGCGCGGCCCGGCCGCCGCGGACCGCCGTCCTCACCCGGAGGTATGAACGATCAGTGGGGAACCGGGGCGTGGCGGTCCGGCGGAGGGGGTCCACGCGATCGCGGGCGGGCGCACCGCGCCGCAGAGCGGCATCCCGCAGGAGTCGGTGAGGCCGAGCGTCGCGCAACCGCCGCCGTGCTCGACGACGGGTGCGGGGAGGTCGTCGAAGAAGACCTTGATCCGGCGGAACATCCCGAACGTCCCGCCGGGCGGCAGTTCCCCCCACGTCAGGTAGAAGAACCGTGCTCCGCGCCGCCCTTGTACGTGGGGTCCGCGGAAGTCCGCGCTCCCGTCGGGCGCGGTGGTCCGGGTGACCGTGAATTCCCAGACGGCCTCCGCCGCGTCCCCCGGAGCCAGCCCTTCCGGCTCGCGCCCGCGCTGGACCCCGACATGGACGTGCCGATGCGGCCCGCACGTGAGCCCGGGCAGCTCCCGGCCGGTGACGCGGAGCGAAAGGGAGGACATGGGCCCAGCCTACGAGCGGGCGGCGGCGGGCGGGAGGGGCTCCCCGCCCGTGTCCTGCGGCCGTACCGGCCGGGGCTCGCGTCCCGGCCGGCCGCATGGTGGTCACCGGGCCTGCCGCAGATCCAGTTACACGTGTAATCTCCGGGTGGGCGCCCGGCCCGGGCCGTCGTACGGCGCCCGCGGCCCGTCGGGCGGCCCCCTGCCCCGTGAAGCTCCGAGGAGAATTCGATGGCACACACCCCGGCGGCCCGGCCGCGCGTCCTCACCGCCCCGGACGGCACGCCGTTCCGCGATCTCAACGGCAACGGCGTCATGGAGCCCTACGAGGACCCCCGCCTCCCCGTGCCCGAGCGGGTCGCGGACCTCCTGCGGCGCATGACGCTGGAGGAGAAGGCGGGCCTCCTGTTCCAGACCATGGTCACCATCGAGCCGGACGGCTCCCTCGTGGAACCCGGACCGGGGGCGCCCGACGACGACCCGATGCGCGCCTCCACCTCCGCGATGGTGACGGGCAGGCTGATGAACCACTTCAACCTGTTCGGGGCGGCGGCCCCGCGCCGCATGGCCGAGTGGAACAACCGCCTCCAGGACCTCGCGGCCACGACGCGCCTCGGGATCCCGGTGACGGTCTCCACCGACCCCCGCAACGGTTTCGTCGACAACCCCGCCGCGAGCGCGCAGACGGAGGGCTTCTCGCTGTGGCCCGAACCGCCCGGCCTGGCCGCCGTCGGGGACGAGGAACTCGTCCGCCGGCACGCGGACGTCGTGCGCCAGGAGTACCTCGCGGTCGGCATCCGCCTCGCACTCCACCCGACGGCCGACCTGGCCACCGAGCCCCGCTGGCCCCGGGTCCTGGGCACCTTCGGCTCCGACGCCGGGGCCGCCGCCCGCATGGTCGGCGCGTACGTCCGCGGCCTGCAGGGCGAGAGCCTCGGTCCCGACAGCGTCGCGGCGATGACCAAGCACTTCCCCGGGGCCGGGCCGCAGCTGGACGGCGAGGACGCGCACTTCCCGTACGGGCGCGAACAGGTCTACCCCGGCGGGAACTTCGACTACCACCTGATCCCCTTCGAGGCGGCCTTCGCCGCGGGCACCTCGCAGGTCATGCCCTACTACGCCATGCCCGTGGGCACGCCCTACGAGGAGGTCGGCTTCGGCTTCAACAAGGGGGTCGTCACCGGCCTGCTGCGCGAGAAGTACGGCTTCGACGGCATCGTCTGCACCGACTGGGGGCTGGTCACCGACACCCAGATCTTCGGGGCGCCCTTCCCCGCGCGCGCCTGGGGCGTGGAGCACCTGGACCGGCTGACCCGGGTGGAGCTCATCCTGGACGCCGGAGCCGACCAGCTCGGCGGCGAGGCCGCACCCGACCTCGTGGTGGAACTCGTACGGACCGGCCGGGTGACGCCCGAGCGCATCGACACCTCGGTCGCCCGCCTGCTGCGGGAGAAGTTCGTCCTCGGCCTCTTCGACGACCCCTACGTGGACCCCGACGCCGCGGCAAGGATCTGCGGGAACCCCGCGTTCACCGCGGAGGGCCTCGCAGCCCAGAGCCGCTCGGTCACCGTCCTCAAGGACCGCCCCGCCGGGGCCGCCGGGCCGCTGCTGCCGCTGGCCCCGGGGACGCGCGTCTACACCGAGGGCGTCGACCGGGCCGTCGCGGCGCGGTACGCCACGGTCGTGGAGACACCGCAGGAGGCCGAGGTCGCGGTGCTGCGCATCGCGGCCCCGTACGACAAGGAGCGCACGACCGGGTTCGAGTCCTTCTTCCGGGCCGGCCGGCTCGACTTCACCGAGGAAGAGCTGCGCCCCGTGCTCGACGTCGCCGCCGCCGTTCCGACCGTCGTCGACATCTTCCTGGACCGGCCGGCGGTCATACCCGAGGTCGCGGAGCGGGCGGCAGCGCTCGTGGCCGACTTCGGCGCCTCGGACACGGCGCTGCTGGACGTGCTCTTCGGCCGGGTGCGGCCCGAAGGGAAGCTGCCCTTCGAGCTGCCCCGCTCGATGGCGAGCGTCGTCGCCGGGCACGCGGACGTGCCCGACGACTCCGGGGACCCGCTCTTCCCCTGCGGTCACGGCCTCCGGCTCGGCTGAACGGCCCCGCCGCACCGGGTCCCGCCGGGCACCGGCCCGGCGGAGCACCGGGCGCCACCGCACCTGGACGGGGCTCCGCCGGCCCGGCTCGATAGGATCGCGACCGCAGACGACGGAAGGCGATCATGGCGGACAGTCCCATTCGGCCCAGCTCCCTGATCAATACGGTGTACGGGGCGTTCCTGCGGCGCCTCGGCGGGTGGATCTCCGTCGCCGACCTGATCACCCTGATGTCCGAACTGGACGTCGACGGCCCGGCGGCCCGCTCGGCGATCTCCCGGCTCAAGAAGAAGGGCGTACTCGAACCGGAGCGCCGCGGGGCCACCGGCTACCGGCTCAGCGAGGCCGCGCAGCCCGTCTTCGACGAGGGCGACCGTCGGATCTTCGGGAGCCTGGAGCCGGCGAAGCTCAGCGACGGCTGGGCGATGGCCGTCTTCTCCGTACCCGAGTCCGAGCGGTCGTACCGCTACCAGCTGCGCACCCGGCTGACCTGGCTGGGCTTCGGGAACATCGCCCCGGGCGTGTGGCTGGCCCCGGGCCGGCTCCTCGGGGACGCCCGCGACATGCTCGTGCGGCTGGGGCTCAGCGACTACGTGCACCTGTTCGCCGCGGACTACGCGGCCTTCAGCGACCTGCCCGGGACGGTCAGCTCCTGGTGGGACTTCCCTGCGATCCAGGAGCAGTACGCCACCTTCAGCCGGGCCTACGCACCCGTGGCGGAGGGGCTCGCGCAGCAGGGCGGTATCGACGGCGGCGAGGCGTTCCGCCGCTACGTGCCCATGCTCACCCAGTGGCGCCGGCTGCCCTACCTGGACCCCGGTCTGCCCACCGAGCTGCTTCCGGCCGACTGGAACGCGGTGGCCGCCCGCCAGATGTTCCAGCAGCTGCACGAGGTGCTCGCGGCGCCGAGCCTGCTGTACGTGGAACAGGTCGCCGGCCTGCGCGGGGGCGTGCCGCAGGCGTAGGCCGTCGTTTTCGGATCGTGCCGGGCTGCGCGGGCCCGGCACGATCCGGGAGGGGCGGCGGGGAAGGCGTCGTGCGCCCCGGGCGGGTCCGGGCCGCACGGTCCCGCCCGGCGGGAGGGGCGGCGGGGAGGTTACGGGGTCCCGGGGTGGTGCAGGCGGCGCCAGTGGCCCGCGAGGTCGCCGGCCGCGGCGGTGACCGAGTCGAAGGCCATGGTCGTGCGGGTGTCCCGCTCGTAGCGGCCCCACCGCGGCATGGGGTCGTGGTGGGGGTCGCCGGTGCGGACGAAGGAGATCCAGGACGCGTGCACGGTCGCGGCGAGGCCGTCGCGCACCCTCGGGTCCAGCCCCGCGAGGAAGGGGGCGTGCGCCCATTTGTCGAAGTTGTCGAAGACGAAGGGCAGTTCCAGGCAGTGCGCGGCCCCCAGCCGACCGCCGTGCGCCGGCGTCGGCAGGTTGAACTGGTACGCCCAGACCGGACGGCCGCGGGCCGCCCGCCGCTCGGCGAGGGCCAGGGCGGGCATGCGGAACAGGTCGTCTCCGATCAGGTCCATCAGCACGTCCACCGGCCGGGCGCCCGGCCGGGCCTGCTCGTACGCGGTGTACGCCTGGGCGGCCCGGTTGCCGAAGGTGTCCCGGGCCCGGGCGAGCACCTGCTCCCTGGTCGCGGCGGCGTACGGCTCGCTGAGCGCGAAGGCGAAGTTCGCCTCTTCCCTGGTCCAGCCGATGAGGACGTCGATGTCGGCCCCGGCGCCGCTGAGCAGCAGGTCGGTGGGGTGGCGGTCGAGCGTGACCCCGTCGATGACCGGCAGGAACGGGGTCGACCAGTAGCCCCACTGCCCGGTGCGGCCGAACATCTCGAAGGTGGCGGCGACCAGGCGCGGCCACGGTACGGCCCGTAGCTCCGCCACGTTCTTGACGCCGAGGATGTCCAGGTAGACCGCGGTGCGCCGGAGCGACTCGGCGCGGTCGGGGATCTTCAGGCCGAGCGGCGGACTCTGCAGGACGGCGCGCCGGAACAGCGGGCGGCCCTTGGGCCGGGTGCCGGCCAGCGCGGCCACGGACAGCGCGCCGCCGGACTGGCCGGCCACGGTGATGTCGTCCGGGTCGCCCCCGAACGCGGCGATGTTGTCCCGTACCCACTGGAGCGCGGCGAGCTGGTCGGTGAGCCAGAAGTTCCCCCCGGCGCCGTCCTCGCCGAAGTAGAGGTATCCCAGCGGTCCGAGCCGGTAGTTGAGGGTCACGACGACGAGGTCCCCGTCGCGGGCGAAGGTCTCGCCCGAGTAGACGGGCAGCGAGCCGGACCCGGAGATGAAGCCGCCGCCGTGGATCCACACCGTCACCGGCCGCTTGGCGCCGTCGGCCGCGGGGGTCCATACGTTGAGCGTGAGGCAGTCCTCGTCGAACGGGGGCGAGCCGTGGGTTCCGAGTACCTGGTCGCCTCCTTCCCGGTAGGGCTGCGGCGCGCTCGGACCGAACGAGGTGGCCTCGCGGATGCCCCGCCAGCCGGGGTGGGGCTGGGCCGGCCGCCAGCGGAGGGCGCCGACGGGCGGCGCCGCGTAGGGGACGCCCTTGAAGACGGCGAGCCCTCCTTCGGCGCTCCCGCGCAGCCGGCCCGCGGGCAGCTCCACCACGGGCGGGGGCAGCTGCGCCCGCGGGGCGGCCTGCGCGGTGAGGGCGCCGGGGGCACCGGAGAGCAGTGCGGCGCCGGCCAGCACGCTGCCGTTCCTCAGGACCTTGCGTCGCGACGGGTCGTCGGTCATGGTGCCTCACTCCTTGACGGGTCAAGGGCCTGCCGCCGAGTCGGCATGGCGCCAAATTGACGATGGCTAGTGTTACGCCATATTCACGCCCGGGGTCAAGGCGTCGAGCCGCCCTGGAATCCGTTATCTTGCGCACTCTTGACGGTCGTCTCAATTACGCGATAGACACGTGTCACCCTCGACTTCCTCCCTTCGGCACCACCGGCTCGCGAGGGCCGGCTGACCACGTACGGAGTCCCCATGGCAGGACGGTTTCGTCCCCTCGGTCCGATCGCTTTCACGGCAAGCCTGTTGCTGGTCACCGCGTGCGGTGGCGCCAGCCTCGGGGCCGGCGGCGGAGACCAGCAGAACGGGCCCGTGAAGATCGGGCTCCTCGTCCCGCAGTCCGGGATCTACAAGGCGCTCGGCGACGACATGAGGCAGGGCTTCGAGCTCTACCTCGCGCAGCACGGCGGCAGGCTCGGCGGCCGTGACGTGGAGATCGTGATCGCCGACGAGGGGGAGACGGCCGACTCGGGCAAGGCGGCGGCCGAGAAACTGGTCAAGCAGGACCGCGTGCTGGCGGTGAGCGGCGTCGTCAGCTCGGCCACCGTCAACGGCGTCAAGGACCTGTTCGAGTCCAGCAAGGTCCCGCTCGTCGGCTCCAACGCCTCACCGACGAACCTGACGGGGACCGGGTACATCTGGCGGACCTCCTACGTCAACGACGAACCGGGCAAGGCGCTCGGCAAGCACGTCGCCGAGAAGGCCGGCGGCCCCGTCTTCCTGATCGCCGCGGGCTACCAGGCGGGCAAGGACGAGGTGGAGGGCTTCAAGTCCACCTTCCTCCCGGCGGGCGGCACCCTCGCGGGGGAGGAGGTCTACACCCCCTTCCCGGGCACCAAGAACTTCCAGCCGTACCTCGCGCAGATCGAGAAGTCCGGGGCGAAGGCCGTCTTCTGCTTCTACGCCGGCGGCGCGGCCGTCGACTTCGTCAAGCAGTACCGGGACTTCGGACTGGCCGGGAAGATCCCGCTCTACGCACCGGGCTTCCTCACCGAAGGCGGCGTGCTCAAGGGGCAGGGGGAGGCGGCCGAGGGCATCCTCACCGCACTCAACTACAGCGCGGACCTGGACAACGCCGCCAACCAGCGCTTCGCCCCGGCGTACACCTCCGCCCACGGCACCGCCCCGACCACCTACGCCATGGCCTCCTGGGACGCGGCGCAGGTCCTCGACAAGGCGATCAAGGCGGCCGGCGGCACGGTGACCCCGCAGACGGTCAACGCGGCCATCGGCACGGTGGGCGACATCGACAGCCCGCGCGGCACCTGGCGGTTCAACGCGGGCGGCACGCCCGTCCAGCCCTGGTACCTGCGCGAGGTCAGGCAGGGCGCCAACACCGTCAGCTCCGAACTCGGCAGACTGGGCGGCTGACATGACCGGATGGCTCGACGGGAACCTCGTCAGCGTCGTCGACGGGGTCGCCTTCGGTCTGCTGCTGTTCACGATCGCCGTGGGCCTCTCCCTGGTCTTCGGCATGATGGACGTGCTCAACCTGGCCCACGGCACGCTCTACCTCGCCGGGGCCTACGTCGCCTACGCACTGTCCGACGGCAGCCTCACGGGTCTGCTCCTCGCGCTCGCCGCCGGAGTCGCGGTGGGCGTCCTGGGCGGGGCCGCGCTGACGTTCCTCACGCAGCCGCTGGCCCGGCGCGGGCACCTGGACCAGGCCGTGCTGACGCTCGGGGTCACCTTCATCGTCGCCGACCTCCTCGCCGCGGCCTTCGGCGGCGAGGTGCTGCCCACGGACCCGCCCGTCGCCCTGAGGGGCACGGTGGACCTGCTCGGCCACGCCTACCCGGTCTACCGGCTCGTGTTCATCGGTGTCGCGGCCTGCCTCGCGCTCCTCGTCCACCTCACCTTCGAACGCAGCTCCCTCGGAGCCCTGGTACGGGCCACCGTCGCGGACCGGGACATGGTCCGCGCACTGGGCGTCGACGTCCGGAAGGTGCTGTACGGGGTCTTCGCGGCCGGTGCGGCCCTGGCCGTGGCCGGCGGTGTCCTCGGAGCGCCCATCCTGGGGCCCGGGCCGGGCGTGGACGAGACCGTACTGGTCCTCTCGCTCGTCGTCGTGGTCATCGGCGGCCTGGGCTCGGTGCGCGGGGCACTGGCCGGCGCGCTCCTGATCGGCCAGGTGCAGACGCTCGGGGTGGCACTGCTCCCCGAGTACGCCCCCTTCCTCCTCTTCGGCACGATGCTGGTGGTCCTCGTGGTCCGCCCGCACGGCCTGATCCCCTCGGCGGTACGCACATGAGAAGCTCCGTGACCGCAGGGAACGGGGCGAGGCGGCTGTGGGCGGGCGCCCTCGTGGCCGGACTCTCCCTGGCGCCCTTCGTCCTCGGCCCCTACGCCATCGGCACCCTGTCCCGGATCCTGGTGTTCGCCCTCCTCGCCGTGAGCGTGCACCTGCTCACCGGCCTGACCGGGCTGCCGACCCTCGGCCAGTCGGCGTACTTCGGCGTCGGCGCCTACACGGCGGCCGTCGTCGCTACGCGCCTCACCGACATCGGGATCCTCCAACTCCTCGTGGCCGCAAGCATGTCCGCCCTCGTTGCCGTGCCGACCGGATGGCTCGCCGTGCGGGCCCGGGGCGTGGTGTTCCTGATGCTGACCCTGGCGGTCGGCGAGATCGTCTACAGCGCCGCCGTCAACTGGAAGTCCCTGACGAACGGCACCGACGGGATCGCGGGCATCCCGCACGTCGTTCCGCTGCCCGGCATGCCCGCCCTGGAACTCGACGGACTGGTCTACTTCTACGTCCTGGCCGTGTCCCTGGCACTCCTCGCGGCGGTCTCCCGCCTGGGCTCGACCCCCTTCGCCCTCGCCCTGCGCGGGATCCGCGACAACGAGCCCCGGATGAGGGCCATCGGCTACCCCACGCAGCGGTACGCCCTGGCCGTCTACTGCGCCGCCGGAGCCCTGGCCGGCGCCGCCGGAGCCCTGTGGGTGTCGGTGCAGCGGTTCGTCTCGCCCGGTGACGCCGGATTCGAGATCGCCGCCCTGGCCCTGCTGGCCGTCGTCATCGGCGGCACCGGATCGCTGCCAGGGGCCTGCGCCGGCGCCGCGCTGGTCTGGCTCACCCGCGACCACCTGGGCAACCTCGAAGCCGTCGCCGGACGCGGGCCGCTCCTGCTCGGGCTGCTCTTCGTCCTCGCCGTCTACGCACTGCCCCGCGGACTGGCCGGCGTACGGCTCCCGCAGAGACCGTTCCGCAGGAGGACGACGTGACCGGCCCCCACGCCCTGGAACTGCGCCGGGTGTCCCGGCACTTCGGCTCCTTCCGGGCCCTCGACGAGGTCGACCTCACCGTACGGCCCGGCGCCCGGCACGCGGTCATCGGCCCGAACGGCGCCGGCAAGTCGACCCTGTTCGGCCTCGTCTCGGGCACCCTCGCGACGACCGCCGGAACCGTCCTCGTCGACGGGCAGGACGTGACCCGGCTGCCCGTGCACCGCCGGGTCGGGCTGGGCGTCGCCGCGACGTTCCAGCACTCCAGCCTCTTCCTGCGCGAGACCGTGCTGGAGAACGTCCTGCTCGCCGTACTCCGCCGGACCGGAACCGGGCTCGGGCTCGGGCTCGGGCTCGGGCGACGTGGCAGCCGGAAGGCGGGCGCCCGCGACGCGGCCGCCGCGCAGGCACACGCCCTGCTGGAGCGGGTCGGCCTGCCCGCCCGGCACGACGTCACCGCCGCCGCCCTCTCGCACGGCGAGCGGCGCCAGCTGGAGGTGGCCGTCGCACTGGCCACCGAACCCCGGCTGCTGCTCCTGGACGAACCGGCCGCCGGCATGTCGCCGGCGGAGACGGCCCGCCTGACCGAACTGATCGCCGCCCTGCCCGGGGAGGTGACCGTACTCCTCGTCGAACACGACCTCGACATGGTCTTCGAACTCGCCGACACGGTGACGGTCATGCACCTCGGCAGACACCTGAAGACCGGATCCCCGGACGAGGTACGGGCCTCCGCCGAAGTCCAGACCGCCTACCTCGGCACCACGGAGGTCTCCCCATGACGCCCTTCCTCCGCATCCGCGCGCTGCGCTCCGGCTACGCGGGCGGTGTTGTCCTCGGCGGGGTCGACCTGGACCTCGACGCAGGCGGGACCGTCGCCCTGCTCGGGCGCAACGGGGTCGGGAAGACCACCCTCGTCTCGACCGTCACGGGGCTCGTCCGGCCCTACGGAGGCAGCATCACCCTCGACGGCCGGGAGATCGCCGGAGCCCGCGTCGACGTGATCGCCCGGGCCGGGGTCGGCGTCGTCCCCCAGGGCCGCAGGGTGTTCGCGCCGCTGACCGTGGACGAGCACCTGAGCATCGCCGGCCGGCGCCCGGCGCGCGGCCCGTGGACCAGGGACCGCGTCCTCGACCTGCTGCCGCGGCTGGGGGAGCGGCTCGGCCACCGCGGCGACCAGCTCTCCGGAGGGGAGCAGCAGATGCTCGCGATCGCCCGGGCCCTGCTGGGCAACCCGCGCCTGCTGCTCCTCGACGAGCCGTCCGACGGGCTGGCGCCCGCAATCGTCGCCCAAGTGGGCGAGGTGATCCGCGAGGTGAGCGCCCAGGGCATGTCGGTGGTCCTCGTCGAACAGAACCTGGGGCTCGCCCTCTCCGTCGCCCGGACCGTGGCGGTCATGCGGAAGGGAGTCATCGTCCACCAGGCGGCCGGCGCGGAACTCGCCGCCCGCCCCGCCGACCTACGGCGCCTGCTGGGCGTCGAGTGACGGGACCGCCGCGGCTCCTGTCGCCCCCGAACAGGCGGGAGACGATAATGGAGGCTTGCCGGAATTGATGAGCGAGGCGACATGCGCGAATCAGACAGTGGCGGGCAGAGTCCGGCAGCGGCCCCGGCCCCCGCACCCGTCGGCGACACGGCAGCGGTCATTCTTGATCATCAAGGGGTGGTCGTCTCCTGCACGCCGACGGCCTCAGCGTTGATCTCGTGTGCGCCGGGGGAGGTGTGCACGGCGCTCGCGGAAGCACTTCCGGGCACAGGGTACGGGGAGCGCCGCCGTCTCGCGATCCCTGCCGGGTGCGGTCCGGATCCCGCTCGGGCCCTGGAATGCGTCCTGGTGCCGATGGTGTCGCGCCAGGCCGCAGGCCAGTGGCTCGCGCTCGTCACCCCGGCCGGGGGCACGCTCCCGGCCGGGGGCGCGACCGACGCGCCGGACCGCGAGGCGGAACGGAGGCGGCGGGAACTCTCCCACGCCGCCGCGGCGACGATCGGCGCCTCCCTGGACGTCGTCGACACCGCACAGACGCTCGTGGACCTCCTCGTGCCCCTCTTCGCGGATCTCGCCACGGTGGACCTGGCCGAGCAGGTGCTCGTGGGCGACGAGCCGCCCGAGTTCGCCGCGAGCGGCGACGTACGCCTGCGCCGGATCGCGGCCGCCCGCAGCGCGGACATCCCGGCGGAGAAGCTCCTGGCCGTCGGGGAAGCGGTGCCACCCGTCCGCGACAACGCCCTGATGCGGCCTCTCATGGAGGGCCGCCCGGTGGTCGTGCCCGACATCAGCACGCTCCGCACGACGCTGCCCGTGGACCCCGAGGCCCTCCAGGCGTTCGTCCCGCCCGGTGCGCGCTCCTCGGTGGCGGTCCCCCTCTACGCCCGCGGCCTCATCCTCGGCTGCGTCACCGTCTGGCGCTCCGACCGGCTCCCGGCCTTCGGCGACGGGGACGCGGCCCTCCTGGAGGACGTCGTCACCCGCACCGCGCTCGGCGTGGACAACGCCCGGCGCTACACCAGGGAGCACCGCTCCGTGCTGGCCCTCCAGCGCAGTCTGCTGCCGCACTCGGCGCTGGACCTGGGCGCCGCCGAAACGGCGGGCGTCTACCAGCCGGCCGGCGGCGGAGTGGGGGTGGGCGGGGACTGGTACGACGTGATCCCCCTGCCCTCCCTGCGGGTGGCCTTCGTGGTGGGCGACGTCGTCGGCCACGGCCTCGACGCCACCGCGGCCATGGCCCGGCTGCGCACCGCCGTCCAGACCCTGGCCGATCTCGACCTGGACCCCGGAGAACTCCTCACGCACCTCGACGACCTGGTGCTCGGCTTCTCGGCGGAGCGGGCGGCGGGAGCCGGCCGCTCCGAACTGGCCGTCCTGGGGGCGACGTGCCTCTACGCCGTCTACGACCCGGTGGCGGGACGGCTCACCGCCGCCAGCGCCGGCCATCCTCCGCCGGTCGTCCGCTGCGCCCGCGGCGAATCCTTCACCGTCGAGATGGCGCCGGGACCGCCGCTGGGCGTCGGCGGCATGCCGTTCGAGGTGGCGGAGCTCGACGTGTCCCCGGGGAGCACGCTGGCCTTCTTCACCGACGGCCTGGTCGAGAACCGGGTCCGCGACGTGGAGGAGGGGACTGCCGCGCTGCGGGACTGCCTCGCGGTGTCCGCGGCCACGGCCGGCCTGACGCTGGACGAGACCTGCCGGCACGTCCTCGGCTCGCTGGTGCCGGAGGTGCCCGGCGACGACGTCGCCCTGCTCCTCGCCCAGGTGCGCCGGCATCCGCCCGGCCGCGTCGCGACATGGGAGTTCGAGGCCGAACTGTCGCAGGTCGCGCGGGCCCGGGAGGGCGTCGCCGGACAGCTGTCCGACTGGCAGCTGGACGACCTCGCCTTCGTCACGGAGCTCGTCGTCAGCGAACTGGTCACCAACGCCATCCGCTACGCCGGGGGGCCCGTGGGGCTGCGGCTGATGCTGGACGAGGTGCTCGTGTGCGAGGTGTCCGACCCCAGCAGCACCCAGCCGCGCCTGCGGCGGGCCAGGGACACGGACGAAGGCGGGCGCGGCCTCTTCCTGGTCGCCCAGCTCGCGGACCGGTGGGGCTGCCGGTTCACCGGCCAGGGAAAGACCATCTGGACCGAACAGGCCGTCGGTGCTCCGCCCCGCGAGGACGGCGCCAGCCGCTGAGCGCCCCGGCACATCCGGTCGTATAGGACGTATGTCCGCATTCCTTGCGTGCCGTGCTGGGACATGCTTAGCATGTTACACGTGTAACAACAAGCGGGAGGCGCCCTGTCGGCGGGATGCGGGCGGGTGGGTCGGGGCCGGTGGAGCGTCGGCGAAATTCGAATGTCCCGAAATATTGACGGTCGCCATTCCGGCGACATACTTGCTTCATTCTCCCTGCTGCCCCAAGACCGAGGTGCCGCCCCATGGAGCTCTCCCCGTCCGCGCATGCGGACTCCTTCTGCCGCGACCGGCTTCCCCCCGCCTCCCTCTGGCCCGAACTCCACTTCGACCTGCCGGAGTTGAACTACCCGGACCGCCTCAACTGCGCCCAGTGGCTGCTCGACGACGCGGTCGACCGCTGGGGACCGGACCGCCCCTGCCTGCTGACCCCCACCGAGCGGTGGACGTACGGCCGGCTCCGGCAGCGCGCCGACCAGGTGGCCCAGGTGCTGACCGAGGACTTCGGGCTCCGGCCCGGCAACCGCGTGCTGCTGCGGGGCCCGAACAACCCCTGGCTCGTCGCCGCCTGGTTCGGTGTCCTCAAGGCGGGCTGCGTCGCCGTCACCACCATGCCGCTGCTGCGGGCCGCGGAACTCTCCGAACTGCACGGCATCAGCCGGCCGTCCGTCGCCGTGTGCGACCACCGCTTCCTCGCGGAACTCGCCGAGGCCGACACCCCGGGACTCGACGTCCTCGCCTACGGAGGGCCGGACGAGGACGACCTGACCCGGCGGTGCGCCGCCAAGCAGGGCCGGTTCACCGCGGTCGACACCGCGGCGGACGACGTGGCCCTGATCGCCTTCACCTCGGGGACGACGGGCCGCCCCAAGGCCACCCTGCACTTCCACCGGGACGTCCTCGCGAACGCGGACACCTTCTCCCGGCACGTGCTGAAGCCCCGTCCGGACGACGTGTTCACGGGAACGCCGCCGCTGGCCTTCACCTTCGGGCTCGGCGGACTCGTGGTCTTCCCGCTGCACGTGGGCGCCGCCACCCTGCTGATCGAGCAGGCCGGACCCGAGCAACTCGCCGACCTCGTCGCGGAGTACGGGGTGACCGTGCTCTTCACCGCCCCCACCGCCTACCGGGCGATCATGGCGGCCGGTGTCACGGACCGGCTCGCGGACCTGCGGCGCTGCGTATCGGCCGGGGAGGCGCTCCCCGCCCAGGTGTGGGAGGAGTTCCACGCGGCCACCGGTCACCGCATCATCGACGGCATCGGCGCCACCGAGATGCTCCACGTCTTCATCTCCGCCGCCGACGAGGACATCCGGCCCGGCTCCACCGGCAGGCCCGTCCCCGGCTACCGCGCCCGGATCGTGGACGAGGACGGCGCGCCCGTCCCGGACGGCACGCCCGGCCTGCTCGCCGTCACCGGCCCCACCGGGTGCCGGTACATGGAGGACCCGCGCCAGACCGCGTACGTGCGCAACGGCTGGAACGTCACCGGTGACACCTATGTGCGGGACCGGGAGGGGTACTTCTGGTACGTCGCCCGCAGCGACGACATGATCGTCTCCTCCGGCTACAACATCGCCGGCCCCGAGGTCGAGAAGGCCCTCGCGGTGCACCCCCACGTCGAGGAGTGCGGCGTCGTCGGGGCCCCCGACGCCCGGCGCGGCATGCTCGTGAAGGCGTACGTGGTCCTGCGTCCCGGCATCCCCGCGGACGGGGCGACCGTCAAGGAGCTCCAGGACCACGTCAAGCGGACCATCGCGCCCTACAAGTACCCCCGCGCCGTCGAGTTCGTCACCGAACTGCCGCGCACCAGCAACGGCAAGCTCCAGCGCGGCGAACTGCGCAAGCGGGCCCATCGCGCCGACCCCCGCTAGCGGTCGGCCTCCCGTACCGACGGGGCTCCCCGTGCCCCGAGGCACCCCCGTACCCCCCGTACGGGCCACCTCACGTGCCCGCCGGGGCACGCCCGTACCCCCGTACCGGCCGGATCCCCCCGGCCCGATGAAAGGCACCGCCATGACCGCTTCCCACCCGCGGAAGGACCCCGGCGCCGGCAGCTGCGCCGCCGGCTGTCCCGAAGCGCTCGTACCGAATCCGCCCGGCATCGTCATCGAGCGGCGCGTGGAGTGGCAGGACACCGACGCGGCCGGCCATTACCACCACTCGACGGTCGTGCGCTGGGTCGAGGCCGCCGAGGCGGCCCTGCTGCGACGGCTGGGGCTCGCCCATCTCTTCGGCAGCACGCCCCGGGTCCACTTCGAGGCGGACTACCGGGCCCGCCTGTGGTTCGGCGAGACCGTCCGTACCGAACTGCAGGTCACCCGGGTCGGAACCAGCTCGCTCCACTACGCCTTCACGGTCCGCGGCGCGGACCGGGAGGTGGCGGCCACCGGGCGCATGGTCATCGCCCACTCCGCCGCCCGCGCCGCGGGTTCCGCGGCCTGGCCCGACGAGGTGCGCGACGTGCTCACCGGGGCGGGGCCCCAGGCCCCGGAACTCTTCGCGTGACCAGGGCGACGCCCCGCCGATATAACGTCATCTTGACGAGCGTCAGATTTCCAGCATATTTTGAGCTCGGAACCACGAGGAGGAGCGCCGTGCGCGTAGCAGTTATCGGAGGAGGGCCCGGCGGGCTGTACTTCGCGGCCCTGGCCAAGCAGCTGTCCCCGAGTTGGGAGATCACCGTCTGGGAGCGCAACGCTCCCGATGACACCTTCGGGTTCGGCGTGGTGTTCTCCGACGAGACGCTCGACGGCATCGCCCAGGCCGACGCCCGCATCTTCGACGCCATGTCCGCGGACTTCGCCCGCTGGAGCGACATCGACGTCCGCTACCGGGGCAGCGTGCTCACGTCGGGCGGCCACGGCTTCGCCGCCCTGGGCCGCAAGCGGCTGCTCCAGATCCTCCAACAGCGCTGCGCCGCCCTGGAGGTGGACGTCCGCTACCGCACGCAGGCCCCGCCGGTCGAAGAGCTCTCCGCCCGGTACGACCTGGTCGTCGCCGGGGACGGGGTCCGCTCGGCCACCCGTGCCGCCTACGCCGGCACCTTCGGGCCCGACCTCGACGAGCGGAACTGCCGCTACATGTGGCTCGGCACGGACAAGGTCTTCGAAGCCTTCACCTTCATCGTCGCCGAGGGGGACTTCGGGACCCTCCAGGTCCACGCGTACCCCTTCGACGACACCCGCTCCACCTTCATCGTCGAGATCGGCGAACAGGCCTGGCGGCGCGCGGGCTTCGACCGGTTCGCGGCCCGCGACCACCCGCCGGGCACCAGCGACGAGGACAGCATCCGGCTCTGCGAGGAGATACTCGCCGACCACCTCGACGGCCACCGCCTGCTGCCCAACAACTCCAAGTGGATCCGCTTCACCACCGTCCGCAACAGGACCTGGCGGCACGGCAACGTCGTCCTGCTCGGGGACGCCGCCCACACCGCGCACTTCTCCATCGGCTCCGGCACCAAGCTCGCCATGGAGGACTCGCTCGCGCTGGCCGCCTGCCTCCACGAGCACGAGGACGTCCCCGCGGCACTCGCCGCCTACGAGGCCGAACGCAAGCCGGTCGTCGAGTCCACCCAGCGCGCCGCCCAGGCGAGCCTCGAATGGTTCGAGAACGCCGGACGCTACACGGGCCAGAACCCGCACCAGTTCGCCTTCAACCTCCTCACGCGCAGCCGGCGCGTCACCTACGACAACCTCCGGGTGCGCGACCAGGAGTTCACCGACGCCGTCGACTCCTGGCACGCCACGGACACCGCCCGGGAGCTGCCCGCAGCCGGCCGGACGGGTACGCCGCCCATGTTCCGCCCGTTCCGTCTCGGCGGCCTGCACCTGCGCAACCGGGTTGTCGTCCCACCCGTCGCGCTCTACACCGCCCGCGACGGCGTACCCGGCGACTTCGACCTCGTCCACCTGGCCACCCAGGCCATCGGCGGCGCCGGCCTGGTCTTCGCCGGAATGACGGCCGTCAGCCCCGAGAGCCGCGCCACGACCGGCTGTCCCGGCCTGTACACCGACGAACAGGAGGCCGCCTGGAAGGGTGTCGCCGACTTCGTCCACCAGCAGTCGGACACCTGCCTCGGCATCCAGCTCACCCACGCCGGCCGCCGGGCCGCGGCCGGCGGCCCCCGCCCGGACGGCAGCCCCGGCCCGGTCGGCGCGGAGAGCCCGGCCCCGGTCGCGGCGTCCGCCCTGGCCTGGGACGACGACGGTGCGGTGCCGCGCGAGGCCACCCGGGCGGACATGGACGCCGTCACCCGGGACTTCGTCACCGCGGCCGGACGTGCCCACCGGGCCGGCTTCGACGTGCTCGAACTCCAGTACGGGCACGGTCACCTGATGTCCGGATTCCTCTCACCGCTGACCAACCTCCGCACGGACGCCTACGGCGGCACCCTGCACGGACGGCTGCGCTTCCCCCTGGAAGTGCTCCGCGCGGTCCGCGAGGTCTGGCCGGCCGGCAAGGCGCTCGTCGTCCGGATCTCCGCCGCCGACTGGGCCGAGGGCGGCACCACCGAGGCCGAGGCCGTCGAGATCGCCCGCGCCCTCGGCGCTGCCGGGGCCGACGCGATCGACGTGTCCACCGGTGAGGTCGTCGCCCACGAACGCCCCCGCTACGGCCGCAGCTACCAGACCCCGTACGCCGACCTCATCCGCAACGCGACCGGTGTCCCCACCATCGCGGTCGGTGCGATCTCCACGTACGACGACGTGAACTCGATCGTCCTCGCCGGCCGGGCGGACCTGTGCGCTGTGGGCCGGGCCCAGCTCCACGACCCGCTGTGGACCCTGCACGCAGCCGCCGCCCAGGGGTACACGGGCCCGGCGGCCCCCTGGCCGGCGTCCTGGAAGGCCGGCAGCGGCCGGCCCCCGGCCGCGCGCACCGACCGCGTCCCGCCGCGGCTCCAGCTGCTCCGGGAGCCCGCCGCCCCCGTGCACCAGCGCTGGCTGCCCCTCGTCCACGCCGCCGCCTGCACCGCGGCCCACTGATCCGGAGGGACCCGATGGAGAACCTGCCCCGCTTCACCGCGGCGGCCGTCCAGGCCGCCCCCGTCTACCTCGACCCCGGAGCCACCGTCGACAAGGCGGTCGCCCTCCTCGCGGAGGCCGCCGCGAACGGCGCCTCGCTCGTCGTCTTCCCCGAGGTGTTCGTCGCCGGATACCCCTACTGGAACTGGACGATGAACCCCGTCCAGGGCTCGCCCTGGTTCGAACGCCTCTACCGCGCGTCCGTCGACCTCCCCGGCCCGCACGTGGACGCCCTGCGCGCGGCGGCCCGCCAGTACGGCGTCGTCCTCGTCATCGGCGTCAACGAACGGGGACCGCACAGCCTCGGCGTCCTCCACAACACGCTGCTGACCATCGGCCCGGACGGGGAACTGCTCGGCGTCCACCGCAAACTCGTACCGACCTGGGCGGAGAAGCTCACCTGGACCGGGGGCGACGGCAGCTCCCTGAAGGTCCACTCCACGCCCGTCGGCCCGCTGGGAGCCCTCGCCTGCGGGGAGAACACGAACACCCTGGCCCGCTTCGCCCTCCTGGCCCAGGGCGAACTCGTCCACGCCTCCTGCTACATCTCCCTGCCCGTGGCCCCCGCGGACTACGACATGGCGGACGCCATCGCCGTACGCACCGCCGCACACAGCTTCGAGGGCAAGGTGTTCTCCGTCGTGTCCTGCTCGACGGTCTCCCCGGAGATCGTCGACGCCCTCGCCGGCGAGGACGAGGAACTGCGCGCGCAGTTCACCCGGCCCCGCAGCGCACTGTCCGGGATCTTCGGCCCCGACGGGCGGCCCGTCACCGAACCGCTGATCGACGACGAGGGCATCGTCTACGCCGAGATCGACCTGGGCCGGTGCATCCAGCCCAAGCAGATGCACGACATCGTCGGCCACTACAACCGCTTCGACGTCTTCCAGCTCCACGTCGACAACCGCCCCCGCACCCCGGTGACCTTCGCGACCGATCCGGCACACGCGACGCCACCCGCCCCCGCGCCCTTCACCGCACCACCCCTCACCGCCGACAGCACCGGCGGCACGAAGGAGGAAGCATGACCACCCGACAGGACGACAGCATGCTGGGCCGCGCCAGGGTCAGCGACACCCCCGAACTCACCGCCTACTACGAGGAGCTGGCCGAACACGAGGCCGGCGCCCTGTGGACCGTCGCCAACGACATCGAACCCTGGTACCCGCAGCCCCGGTCCGTGCCCGTCCTGTGGCGCTACGACGAACTGCGGCCCCTGGTCCACAAGGCGCTCGACCTCGTCGCGGCCGACGACGCGGGCCGCCGCGTGGTCATGCTCGTCAACCCCGGACGCAGGGACGTCAGCGCCGCCGCCGGACTCCTCTACACCGGCCTGCAGATCATGGGACCCGGCGAGGCCATGACCGCCCACCGCCACCAGGCGGCCGCGCTCAGGTTCGTCCACGAGGGCACCGGAGCCTGGACCGTCGTCGACGGACAGAAGCTGCAGGTGGGACCCGGCGACTTCGCCATCACCCCCAACGGGACCTGGCACGAGCACGGCAACGAATCCGACGACGCCCCCGTCATCTGGCAGGACGGGCTCGACATCCCGCTCGTCAACGCCCTGGACGCCGGCTTCTACGAGGTGCACCCCGACCTCCACCAGGTCCAGGGGAAGGTCGTCAACTCCTCCGTCCTCACCTACAGCGCGAACCTGCTGCCCTACGGGTCGCAGCGGTGGACCCGCCCCTACTCCCCGCTGCTCGCCTTCCCCTGGGAGCAGACCTACGAGGCCCTGCTGGGCCTCGCCGAGGCGACCGGGGGATCCCCGTACGACGGTGTGATCGCCGAGTACACCAACCCGCTCACCGGCGGCCCGGTCATGCCCACGATGGGCGCCCACATGCAGCTGCTGCGGCCGGGCCAGTCCACGCTCGCCCACCGCCACACCGGATCCGTCGTCTACACGGCGGCCAAGGGGCACGGCTACTCGGTCGTCGCGGGACAGCGCTTCGCATGGAAGAAGGGCGACATCTTCTGCGTGCCGTCCTGGGCCTGGCACGAGCACCACAACCTCGACCAGGGCGAGGACGCCTGCCTGTTCTCCTTCAACGACTTCCCGGTGATGAACTCCCTCGGCTTCCACCGCGAAGAGGCCTACCCCGACAACGGCGGGCAGCAGCCCACCGCCTGAACCGCGGCGCCGTACCGCACGCCGCCGGCCCTGACACCGGCAGCGGTACGGCGCCGCACCGCACCGCACCGCGAGCGGTACCACGATCCACCGGAAGCCTCCCCGACCCCGGACGCTTCCCCACCCACTCCCTTGGAGGACCGATGCGCCTGGTCACCTACACCCTCGACGACGGACCGCACGTCCTCGGCGCCCGGACCGACCCCGACCACGTCGTGGACCTTGCCGCGCTGGCCGCACACGCCGGCGTCGAACTCCCTCTCGACCTGCTGTCGTTCGTCCGGGCGGGCGCCCCGGCCCGGGACACCGCCGCGCGCCTGCTGGCCGCCGGCCCCTCCGGATGGCCGGCCGGCGCCGTCCACCGGATCGCCGAGGTGTCGCTGCGGGCCCCCCTGCGCCCCGGAAAGATCATCGGCGTCGGGCTGAACTACGTGGAGCACGTCGCCGAGTCCAGCCGCAGCCTCGACACCGACAAGGACCTCCCCCCGCGGCCCGTCCTCTTCAGCAAGCCGGCCACCGCCGTCACCGGCCCCGGGCAGCCCATCCTCCACAACGCCGACCTGACCACCCAGCTCGACTGGGAGTGCGAACTGGCCGTCGTCATCGGCCGCACCGCCTTCCGCGTGAGCGAGGAGGAGGCGTACGACCACGTCTTCGGCTACAGCATCGTCAACGACATCAGCGCACGCGACCAGCGCCGCTCCGGCCAGTGGTTCTTCTCCAAGGGCCAGGACTCCTACGCCCCCTTCGGCCCCGCCGTCGTCACCGCGGACGACGTGCCCGACCCGATGGACCTCGACCTCTCCCTGCGCGTCAACGGCGTGACCAAGCAGAAGTCGAACACCCGGCACATGCTCTTCCCCATCGCCCGCCTCATCGCCGACATCTCCTCCGGCGTCACCCTCGAACCCGGCGACGTCATCGCCACGGGATCACCCTCCGGAGTCGGTGCCGGCATGGTCCCCCCGGAGTTCCTCCACCCCGGCGACACGGTCGAAGCCACCGTCGAAGGCATCGGCACCCTGACCAACCCCGTGGTCGACGCCCGCTGACCACCCGCCCCCCGACCAGAGGACCCCTCGTGCCGCACCGCACCTACCGCATCGGCCAGATCGTGCCCAGCTCCAACGTCACCATGGAGACCGAGGTACCGGCCATCCTCCGGGCCCGCGAGACCATCGCGCCGGAACGCTTCACCTTCCACTCCAGCCGCATGCGCATGACCCACGTGACCCCGGAACAGCTCAAGGCCATGGACGCCGACTCCGACCGCTGCGCCGTCGAGCTCTCCGACGCCCGCGTGGACGTACTCGGCTACGCCTGCCTGGTCGCCATCATGAGCATGGGCCTCGGCTACCACCGCGCCTCCGAGGAACGCCTGCACACCCGTACGGTGGAGAACGGCGCCCCCGCCCCCGTCGTCACGAGCGCCGGCGCCCTGGTGCACGGCCTCGGCACGCTCGGCGCGAAGAAGATCGTCCTCATCGCCCCCTACATGCGCCCGCTCACCCGGACCGTCGTGGACTACCTCACCCACGAAGGCATCGAGGTCATCGACTACACCGCCCTGGAGATCCCCGACAACCTCGACGTCGCCGCACACGACCCGGCCCGCCTCCCCGGCCTCGCCCGCGCCCTGGACCACAGCGACGCGGACGCCGTCGTCCTCTCGGCCTGCGTGCAGATGCCCTCGCTGGGCGCCGTGGAGGAGGCCGAACAGCTGCTGGGCAAGCCCGTCGTCTCCGCGGCGGTCTGCACCGCCCACCAGATGCTGCGCGCCCTCGACCTCCCCGCGGTCGCCCCCGGAGCCGGCCACCTGCTGTCCGGCGCCTACGCGGACGCACCGTACGTCTCCCGGTGACCGCGCGACTGTCGCGGTCGCAGCGGACGGGGGCGGGCGGGCGCGGGGGTGAGGGTGTGGGGGCCTCACCCCCCCGGCGCCGGCCGCTTGCGCCGACTGCCGCGCCCGTGTGGTGGCCCCACGGCCCGGCAGGCACCGTGAAGGATGGTCGGGCGGGCCCTCCGTGCCGCCGGTGACATCCACGAGCGAGGCCTGGGCATGCAGGAACCGTGTGTGAGCGGCGAGCGGGACAGGAGCGGACTGCGGGCGCCGGTGCCGGCGCCGGCGCCCCGGGGCGGGACCGCGTGCCCGCTGCCCGTACTGGCCGCACCGGCCGCCGTCTGGACCCTGGCCCAGCTGCTCCTGGTCGTGCCCGGCCTCGGCCTGGGCTGGGACGAGACGGTGTACGTCAGCCAGGTCGCCGGGCACGCACCGGCCGCCTTCTTCAGCGCCCCGCGCGCACGCGGCATCACCTTCCTCGTGGCCCCGGTGGCAGCACTGACGGACTCGACCGCCGCCCTGCGCGTCTACCTGGCCGTGCTCTCCGGCTGCGGACTGTTCCTCGCCCTGGCCGTCTGGCGCCGACTGCTGCCCGGCCGCGTCCTGGTGGCCGCCGGTCTGCTGTTCGCCGGCCTGTGGGTCTCGCTGTTCTACGGCCCCCAGGCGATGCCCAACCTCTGGGTGGCGTTCGCGACCCTCGCAGCCGCCGGCTGCCTCCTGCGCGTCACCCGCGGCGACGGCGGAGGGGACCGCAGGGCGCTGGCGGGCCTGGGGGTGGCCGTCGCCGCCGTCGCGCTGATGCGCCCCGTGGACGCCGTGTGGCTCGTGCTCGCCCTCGCCGTCGCCGCGTTCCTCCTGCCCGGCGGGCGACGCCTCCTGGTGGTGGCCGTCCTCCTCGCGGGAGCGGCCGCGGGCGGCGCCGAGTGGGTCGTCGAAGCCGTGCTGCGCTACGGCGGACTGCCCGCGCGGCTGCACCGGGCCAGCGTGATCCAGGGTCACCTCGGCTGGTACTTCGCCGTCGACGACCACCTGCGCGCCCTCGGCGGCCGCACGCTCTGCCGGCCCTGCACCGAACCGTGGCGGCACAGGCCCACGGGGCTGTGGTTCCTCGCCCTGCCGCTGCTGGTGGCCGGCGGCCTGCGCAGGGCCTGGCACACCCCCGACCGCGCGCCGCTCTGCGTGGCCGTCTGGGTCGCCGCGGTGACGGCCGGGCCGTACCTGTTCACCGTGGGATACGCGGCGCCGCGGTTCCTGCTGCCGGCGTACCTCCTGCTGGCCCTGCCCACGGCGTACCTCCTCACCGGCCTGCCGCTGCGCGGGCGGGGCCGCCGAGCCGTCGGTGCCCTGCTGGCGGTGGCCCTGGCCGCCCACCTGGCGATCCAGTTCCGCGTGCTCCACTCCGTCACCGGCCGGGTCCGGGCGGACACCGCCGCCCTGAACCGCATCGCGGCGACCCTGCGGGCCCAGGGCGTCCGCCCGCCCTGCTTGGTCAGCGGGGACGAGGCGGTGCGGGTCGCCCACCGGACGGGCTGCTCCTCCCGGCAGCCCGGCGGGCACGACGCGAGCACCACCCCGGAGCAGCTCGCCGCGACGGCCCGCCGGATGCCGGTCGTCCTCCTGCGCTCCGGTTCCGCCCCACCCCCCGCCTTCGCCCGCACCTGGCCCGTCCACCCCCTGCCCACCCTGGGCGCACGCACCCACTACCGCGCCCACGTCTCCCTACCGGCCCGCCCGGGCCCGCCCTGAGGCGGAGCGAGGGCGGACCGGCGGAGAGAGCACTGCCCTGCACGCGGGTGGCTCGGCGCCGGCCCCGGCGGGCCGGTCCTGACCGCGATCGCCCTTCCCGCCACCGCCCCGGTACGGCGGCTCCGGGGCGGGGCCCCGCACCCGCCCGTGGCGCGGACCGCGCGGAGCAAAGGCCGGGGTGACGGGGCCGTCGCCGCCGGGCTCTGTGGCTGGTGGGGCCTCACCGGGCGAGGCCTGTGCACCGTCACCGCGGGGGGCGCGGTCGCGACGGTGGGCATGCTGCTCCAGTACCACCTGGTCGGCGGCCCGTTCTCCCGACCCGCAGGCTGCAGTCCGCCCACGTGGCGACCGCCGGCCTGCCCGGCGGTCCCGCTACGGACGGACCGCCGTGCTCTCGTGCCGCTGCCGTACGTCCTGCAGAGTGGTCGCACGCACGCACGCACACGCCCCCCGCATCCGACCGCCCCCATGGACCCAGGGAGTTCCGCCGTGGCCTCGACCTCCGTACCGTCAGGGACGACGCCCGCCGACCCGGCCGCCGTCCGGCTCGAACGCGACGGCCCGGTCCGTACGGTGGTCCTGAGCCGTCCCGGGGTCCGCAACGCGGTCGACGGCCCGACTCGCGGACGCCTTCCGGGCGTTCGAGGCGGACGAGGACGCGTCCGTGGCCGTGCTGTGGGGCGAGGGGGGTACGTTCTGCGCGGGCGCGGACCTCAAGGCCATCGGCACCGGCCGGGGCAATCAGGTGCTCGCCGAGGGCGACGGGCCGATGGGTCCCACCCGGATGCGCCTGACCAAACCGGTGATCGCCGCGGTCAGCGGCCACGCGGTGGCGGGCGGCCTCGAACTGGCCCTGTGGTGCGACCTGAGGGTGGCCGAGGAGGACGCGACGTTCGGCGTGTTCTGCCGCCGCTGGGGCGTGCCGCTGGTGGACGGCGGCACGGTGCGGCTGCCGCGCCTGATCGGCGAGAGCCGCGCGATGGACCTGATCCTCACCGGCCGCCCCGTGACCGCCGCCGAGGCGTACGCGATCGGCCTCGTCAACCGCCTCGTGCCGCCCGGGCAGGCCCGCCGGGCGGCGGAGCGGCTCGCCCACGAGATCGCGGGCTTCCCGCAGTCGTGCCTGCGCCACGACCGGCTCTCCGTACGGGAACAGCACGGCCTGGGAGAACGGGAGGCCCTGGACGCCGAGTACCGGCACGGGCTGGTCCCGCTCACGACGGGGGAGACGCAGGCCGGCGCCGACCGGTTCGCGGGCGGCGCAGGCCGCCACGGGTCCTTCAGCGGCTGAGCGGCACGCCCGGCATCCCGGGGCTCAGCGCCCGGCCGGGGCCAGTACCACGAAGTCCGCTCCGGCCGGATCGAGGCAGACGGCCAGCCGGCCGACGCCCTCGGCGTCCTCCGGCCCCATCTGCACGCGGCCACCGTTCCCGGTGACCTCGGCGACGGTGGCGTCGCAGTCGCTGACCGCGAAGACCGGGTGCCAGTACGGCCGTCCGTCCGTCAGGGCGAGGTGCTCCCCGGGCAGCTCCATGATGCCGCCGTGCATGCGCTCCTGCGGCAGACCGGCGGGGGTGACGAGGACGTACGTGCCCCCGCCGCCCGGCAGCTCCATGTCGCTGAACTGCCAGCCGAAGAGGCCGCCGTAGAACTCCTTCGCGGCAGCGGCATCGCTCGTGCACAGCTCCGTCCAGGACAGCGAGCCCGGTTCGTCCACCAGCTCGACACCGGTGTCCTTGCCCGGCTGCCACACGGCGAACTGGCCTCCCAGCGGGTCGCTGTACTGTGCCATCCGGCCCCACTCGTCGAGGTCCCTCGCCGCCACCCGCACCGTGCCCCCGGCGCGCTCGACGGCCTCGGTCGAGGCGTCGGCATCGGCGACGCCGAAGTAGATCATCCAGGCCGAGCGGGCTCCCTCCTCGGTGAGCTTGCCCAGTCCGGCGACGATCTTGCCGTCCTTCCGGAACATGCCGCCTTCCATGTCCTCGCCCTCGCCCATGGACGCGTAGTCCCACCCGAGCACGGCGCCGTAGAAGGCCGCGGCGGCCGGTACGTCGGGTGAACCGAGGTCGATCCAGCAGGGGGAGCCGGGCACGAAATCAGTGGTGATCATGGTCGTTCGTTCCCTTTCGCGCGGGACGCCGGCGGTGTCCGTCGCTACTACTGGAGCCGGGACAGGTCGACCGAGTCGGCGGGGGCGGGGGGAGTGGCCACGACGGGCTCGTCGAAGGCGGAGAAGGAGGCCTGCACCCGCTCACCGTCCGCTTCGGTGCCCCGCAGCCGCAGGAGGTACGGCTCGTCCTCGGTGGAGACCTCGAAGGTGCCCGACGTGTCGTCCGCCCGGCTGCTGACCGTGATGGCCGGACGGCCGTCGACGGTGGTGCGCGCCCCCTTGTCCAGCTGCTCGGCCGCCGGGGTCGAGGAGAACTCCTCCTTGAAGTGGTCGAGGTCGCAGAACTCGGCGAACTCGCGCAGGAGCAGGCTGCTCGTGGTGCCGTGCACGTAACGGCCGTTGATGAGAGCGATCGCGTCCTCGGCCGCGGCGCCCGGCACCTGGGACCGCAGGAGGTCGTCGTCGAGCTTGACCCACACGTCCTTGCCGCGCTTGATGATCTCGGCCGTGCCCGCGTCACCGGGTGGCGTGACGGCGCCGACGCAGGTGCCGCCGTCGTCGAACCGGAGGTCCAGGGCGGTGGTCCCCGCCGCGTCGTCCACCGTGGCCACGACGCGCATGGCCGTGAGCTCGGACATGGCCCGGCGGGAGGCGTCCGCGATGGCCTGGGCGCTCTTGTCGGCCAGACCGTTGTCGTCGGCGCGCGCCGTGGCCGCGCCGACACCCGCGCACACGAACAGAGCGACGGTCACGGCGGCCGTACGGCGGGCCGCTGCGGCCCGGCGTCCAGACATCGGGCACCACCTTCCGCCGGCCGCCCGCGGGCGGCATCGGGCGTCGCCGGACTCCGGCGCAGCCGGTCTCACCTGATCAGCGTAGGTCCGGGCCGTGGCCCGCGCAGCCCGGGCCGGCCCCGGTCGACCCCGGTCCCGCCGGGGGCTCCGGCAGCCACCGCGTACGGACGAAGCGGTCGAGGCAGAGGGCGAACGCAGCCGTGTCGTCCTGCGGGAGCACGACACCGGCCCCGGCCAGGGCGGCGTCGGCGGCGGAGCCGTCGATCCGCAGGCTGCCCTCCGAGCCGCCGCCGGTGAGTTCCGCGGCCAGTGTGCCGAGGAGCGGGAACGCCGCGTTGTCCGGGTCCCCGCCGATCCGGCGCATCCACTCCTGCGGCTCCACGTCCGCCAGTCGGTAGCCCCTGGCCCGCAGCCGCTGTACCGCGGTGTCCAGTCGCAGCAGCCGTCCGGCGGCCAGATGGAAGGTGCGGCCCGCCGCCCCGGGCCGCAGGGACAGCTCCACGACGGAGTCGGCGACGTAGTCCACGGGCACCAGGTCGAACGCCGTGTCCACGCCGGCCGGAGCGGCCTCGGCCTGGACGCAGCCCTTCAGCAGCAGCCACATGTAGTCCCGCGTCTGGCAGGCGCCCGTGCGGCTGTGCGCGCTGATCCGGGTCGGACGGTGCACGGTCACCGGCAGCGAGCGGGCCCGAGCGGCGTCGACGAGCCGTTCGGCCACCCACTTGCTCCGCGTGTAGCCGTGCTCCAGGGCTCCGAGCGGACCGGTCGGGTGCTCGGGGCCGAGGGGCAGGTCCGAAGGCCCGGCGAAGACGCCCACGGTGGACACGTGGTGCACCGGCACACTGCGGTGCCGTGCCGCCAGCCGCAGGATCCGCGCCGTGCCGTCCACCGTGGCCGCCTTGAGCTGCCGGTAGGGGGACACGAGGTTCACCGCCGCACCGACGTGGTACACGGAGTCCACCGTGCGCGCCAGCTCGTCGAACGCGGATCCGGACAGGCCCAGGCGGGGCGCGGCCAGATCACCGGGGACCACCCGGATCCTCCGTGCGCAGGCTTCGTCCCAGATCCCGTAGTCCTCCATGACGGAACGCAGCCGGGCGGCGGCGCGTGCCCGGTCCGGGCCGCGGACCAGGCAGTGCACCCGGGCCCGGGTGCGGTCCAGGAGGGCCCGGACGGTGAAGGCGCCGAGGAAGCCGGTCGCACCGGTCACCAGGACGTGCGCCGGATCCGCCGCCACCCGGACCGTGGCGGCGGCCGCGACGATGTCGGCGGGCAGCTCGGTGTCGGCACGCGGGTCGAAGACCGGGCCCCCGGTGTCGCGGTCGGCGAGCTCGGCGAGCCCGGCCACGGTCGGCGTCAGGGCCAGCGCACCGAGCGGGATCCGCACGCCCAGCTCCTCGTGGAGCCTCAGTACCAGGCGGGTGGCGAGCAGGGAGTGCCCGCCCAGACCGAAGAAGTCGTCGTGCACACCCACCCGGACGCCCCCGAGCAGGTCCTGCCACACCTCGGCGATGCGGCGCTCCGTGGGGGTCCGGGGAGCCAGGAACGGCCTGGACGGCTCCGCATCGTCCGCCCCGCCCGCCCCGGGCGGCGGCAGTGCGGCCCGGTCCAGCTTGCCGCTCGCCGTGAGCGGGAACCGTTCCAGCCGGACGCACACGGCGGGCACCATGTGGTCCGGGAGCCGCTGCGCCGCCGCACGGCGCAGCGCGTCCGGCTGCGGGACGTCGCCCGCTCCGGGCAGGTAGTAGGCGATCAGGCGGGTACCGCCCGCAGGGCCGTCGGTCCGGGCCACCACCACCGCGTCGGCCACTCCCGGCACGGCCCTGACCGCGGCGGCCACCTCCCCGGGCTCCACCCGGTGGCCGCGGACCTTGACCTGGTCGTCCCGGCGGCCGAGGAACTGGATCCGCCCGTCCGGCAGGTACCGGGCCATGTCTCCGGTGCGGTAGAGCACCCCGGCCGGGCGGAAGGGGTCCGGGACGAACTTCCGGGCGGTCAGCTCCGGGTCCCCCGGGTAACCGGAGGCCACCGCGCGGCCTCCGACACAGATCTCCCCGACCGTGCCCGCGGGGCAGAGCCGTTGCCGGCCGTCCAGCAGCAGCACCCGCGCCCCGGGCACGGGACGGCCGATGGGAGGCAGGTCGGGCCAGGCGGCCGGGTCGGGGCCCAGGCGTTCCGCGGTGACCACATGGGTCTCGGACGGACCGTACTGGTTCTCCAGTACCGCGTGCGGGGCCAGTGAACGGAAGAACTCCCGGAGCGCCGGGGTGGCGTGCAGCTGTTCCCCCGCGGTGACGACCTCCCGGAGGGTCGTGGCCGGACGACCGGTGGCACACGCGTAGTCGGCGAGCTGCTGGAGGGCGACGAACGGCAGGAACAGCCGCTCGATCCGTTCGGACGCCAGCAGGTCGAGGAGACGGGCCGGGTCACGCCGGGACTCCTCGTCGGCGACGACGAGGGTGCCGCCGGAGGCCCACGTGCTGAACAGCTCCTGGAAGGCGACGTCGAAGCCGGGCGACGCGAACTGCAGGGTCCGGGTGCCGGGACCCGCCAGGGAGCGGGCCCGCTGCCAGGCCAGCAGGCAGGCCAGGGACCGGTGCGGTACGGCCACCCCCTTGGGCAGGCCGGTGGAGCCGGAGGTGTGGACCAGATAGGCCAGGTCCTCGGGGGTCACGACGGGCGGACGGGCTCCGGGCGCTGCCGGGACGGCGTCCGGGGACACCGTCTCCACTCCCGGCGGCAGGAGCCGGGATGACTCCGGCCGGACCAGCGCGACCCGGATCCCGCTGCCGCCCGCCATGCGGGCGATCCGGTCGGCGGGGAGCGCGGGGTCGAGGGGCACACAGCCGCTGCCCGCCTTGAGGACGCCCAGCACCGCGACCGCCAGCTCCGGGCCGCGCGGCAGACATACGCCGACCGGGGCCCCGGCCGCGCCCCGCGCCATCAGGTACGCCGCCACCGCGTCCGCCGCCCGGTCCAGCTCGGCGTAGGTGAGGGTCCGGTCCCCGTGGACCACCGCCGGCACGCCGGGCGTACGTCGGGCCCGCGCGGCGAAGGCCTCGTGGGCGAGCGGCTGCGGGCCGTCCGCGGACGGCCCCCGCGACCAGGTGCCGAGGAGCAGCCGGCGCTCGCCGGCGGGCAGCACGTCCAGCTCCCGGACCGGCCGGCCGGGCCGGGCCGTGGCGTCGGCCAGCAGGGTCCGCAGCCGCTCCGCCAGGCGCCGGGCGGTAGCGCGGTCGAAGAGGTCGGTGGAGAACTCCAGGAACCCGCGGAACCCGCCCCCTTCGGGCACCAACCGCAGGAACACGTCGTACTTGGACGTTCCCGCGTGGAGGTACAGCCGTTCGGCGGTGATCCCGGGCAGGTCCAGTGCGGGCTCCGGGGCGTCGTCGAGCCCGAACACCACCTGGAAGAGCGGGAAGCGGCCCGGCGTGCGCTCCGTCCCCAGGGCGCGGACCAGGTGGGAGTGCGGGATGCCGCGGTGCCGCACGGCACCCCACACCTGTTCCTTGGCCCGGACGGCCAGCTCGGCGAAGGAGATCCCGGCCGGTGCCCGCAGACGCAGCGGGAGGACGTCGGCCAGGCAGGCGATCATCGGTTCGAGCACTTCCTCGTCGCGGCGGGAGACGGGGGTGCCGATCACCACGTCGTCCTGCCCGGAGAGCCGCGAGACCAGCGCGGCCAGTGCCGCGGCCAGGACGGAGAACGGTGTGCTCCGCGTCCTGCGGGCGAGGTCGCGGACACCGGCCCCGATCCCGGCGTCCAGGGTGAACCCGATCCGGTCGCCGCCGGTGCCGAGCACCGCGGGCCGCGGCCGGTCCGTGGGCAGGGCGGACTCCGCCGGGGCGTCGCGCAGCACCTCCCGCCAGTACGCCAGGGACTGTGCGCGGGTGCCCTCGTAGGCCCGGCGGCGTTCCCGGGCGTACGGCCCGAACTGGAGGGGAAGGGCCGGTATCCGCGGCTCCGTGCCGGCGAGGGCGGCCCGGTAGCGGGTGCTGAACTCGGCGTCCAGCAGGCTGAAGGACCAGCCGTCGATCACCGCGTGGTGGACCGCCACCACGAGCACGGCGTCGTCCTCGGCGAGCCGGAGCAGGCTCGCCCGCAGCAGGGGTGGGCGGTCCAGGGCCACCGGCCGGGTCGCCGCCGCCACCGCGGCCGCCCGCAGCTCCCGCGGCCGCACCCACCGGACGTCCAGGTCCACCCGGTCCGGGGGAGGCATCACGGTCTGCCGCGGCTCGCCCTCGACGAGGGCGAGGCGGCTGCGCAGGGCCTCGTGCCGGGCGACGATCCCGGTCAGTGCCCGCTGGACGGCGTCGGCGTCGACGCGGGCACCGCGCAGCCGGTGGGCCCACGATTCGAGGTACCGGGAAGTACCTTCCTGGAACTGGTCGTTGAGCCAGATCGACTCCTGTTCGAACGACATCGGGTGGTGGGGGGCCGGTATGCCGGCCGCATCGGGGGCGGGCGTCACGAGGCGGGCGCCTTCCGGGTCGGCGGGACGGGGGCCAGCGAGGCGAGCAGACTGCCGCGGTCGAGCTTGCCCGTCGCGGTGGTCGGCAGGGCGGCGCGGTGGTGGACGCCGTGGGGCACGAGGTGCGGGGGCAGGTGGTCGGCCAGGGCGCGGCGCACCGACGGGGGAGAGGGGGCGGCGACGGCGTCCGCCGTGTAGAACATGGCGAGCCGTTCGTGTCCGCCGTCCGGTGCGGGAACGGCCACCACGGCTGCTTCCCGCACACCGGGGATCAGGCGGGCGGCGCTCTCGATCTCGCCCGGTTCGATGCGGTGTCCGGAGATCTTGACCTGGAGGTCGGTGCGGCCGCGGAAGTGCAGTACGCCGTGCGCGTCCAGGAGACCGAGGTCCCCCGTGCGGTACAGGCGCACCGGGGCCCCGTCGAGGGCGAGGAGGGGGAAGGCGGCCCCCGTGGCGTCGGCGTCACCGAGGTAGCCGAGCGCCAGCCCGTCGCCGGACAGGCAGATCTCGCCCGTACGGCCCGGGGGCAGGACACGGTCCCCGTCCAGGATGTGCACCGAGGTGCCGGGCACCGGGACCCCCACGGGGATGCCTCCCGGTGCGGCGCAGTCCGCCGGCGTGACCCGGTGGGTGGTGGCGAACACGCAGTTCTCCACCGGCCCGTAACCGTTGACGAGGGCGGTCTCCGGATACCGGGCAAGGAAGCGGGCCACGTGCGCGGGGGAGAGCCGCTCGCCGCCGGTCAGGACCTGGCGCAGGCCGGCGAAGCAGGGCCGTCGCGGATCGTCCTCGTCGACGAGGAGGTTGAACAGTGAGGAGGTCAGCCAGGCGGTGTCCACCCCGGCCGTGCCGACGAGCTCGGCCAGGGTGTCGGGGAGCAGGTGGTCGGTGTCGGCGATCACCGAGGTGCCGCCCGTGGTCAGCGGGCCCCAGAGCTCGAGGCTGAACGCGTCCCAGGAGACCGGGGCGGCTTGCAGGACCACCCGGCCGGGCCCGAAGTCCGCCCATCCGGCGCCCCGGAAGAGGCGGGTGGTCGCCCGGTGTGGGGAGAGGACGCCCTTGGGAGCGCCGGAACTGCCGGAGGTGAAGAAGACGGTGGCCGCCCGGGAGCCGTCGGAGGACAGGGGGGCCGGCCCGGAAGGTGAGGCGGGCGGCGGAGCGCCGAGGCGCCGCGCGGCCTGCTCCTGGGGTTCCTCCGGAACGGTCCAGCAGGGCGGGTTCCCCGGGGCTCCGTGCTCGGCCACCATGACCGGCGACCGCAGCGCGGCCGTGATCCGGAGGATCCGTTCCGGCGGCCACCGGGGGTCCAGGGCGGCGTACGCGGCACCGCACTTGAGCACGGCGAGCAGTACGGCCACCAGCCGCGTGGAGCGGGGCAGCAGCACGGGGACGATGGTTCCGGGTCCCGCACCCGCCGCACGCAGGGAGCGGGCGTGGACCTCCGCGGCGGCGTCGAGGGTGGCGTAGTCGACGTACTCGCCCCGGTGGACGACCGCGACGGCGTCGGGGCGCGAGCGGGCGTGTCCGGCGACCGCTTCGTGGATGAGCCACGGGCCGGCGGGGACGGAGTGGTGCATGGACGGGCTCCTGGAGGCCGGTGGGAGGGGCCGCGGACGGCGCGGGGCGTTGCTCAGTCCCCGTCGGGGGACAGCGCCTCGGCCAGGGTGTCGCTCTCGAACAGGCGCTCCGGGGCGATCCGGGAACCCAGTTCGGTGCGGATCCGGGCGCAGATCCGCATGGCCTGGAGAGAGGTGCCCCCGAAGTCGTAGAAGCTGTCCGCCATCGTGACGTGGGGTGTCTTCAGCACGTCGGCGACGATGCGGAGGACGACGTCCTCGTGCCCGGCCGGCTGCCCGGGGAGGTGCTGCTCGTTCACGCTTGGCTCCTGGTCCTGCGCCGACGGGCGGCCAATATAGGCCGCAGGGACGACCCGCGGCCGAAATCCGCCAGGTGAAGGCCGTCGAATGGCCGAATCCCGTTTGTTCGTGGCCGATTTGATGAGGAGGAATTTTCCGGAGGCGGCGGCGGCCGCAACGAACGGAATCCAGACTTCCTTCACAAGTGAGGGTTGAAGCTGCCGAGTTGGTGGATTCACCTAAGCTGCGAGCCGGTCCATGAAGGGCTTGCGCGTGATCCGTTTGGCGTGAAAACATGATCCGGCATTGCGCCACAGATCGCCGTCCAATCCGAACCAGCCACACGCTGATTCGGGCGGGGTCGCGCCCAGAACCGTTCGTCGTCGCCCGGAGAACCCGTACGCCGACTCAAGGTCGAGAGGAAAACTCTGTCGTGGGACGTAACCTGGTGCGCCTCGGAGCGGCCGGAGAACCTGCTCTCACCGTGGTCTGTTTCCCCTGGGCCGGCGCCGGCGCGGTTCCTTTCCGTGCCTGGTCCCGAAAGGCGCCCGACGGGCTGGCGCTCGAAGTGGTGCGGCTCGGGGGCCGCGAGGACCGCATGCGCGAACTTCCCCCGGAAGAGCTGGACCTCCTCGTCGGGGAACTCGCGGCCGAGCTGGACACCGGCCGGCGCTACGCCTTCTTCGGCCACTGCTTCGGGGCGCTGCTCGCCCTCGAAGTCGCCCACCGGCTCAGGCAGAACGGCGGGGAAGGCCCCGAGAGCCTGCTGGTGGTCGGCGAGCCGCCCGGCCACGGCGACCACGGTCCACCCGTCACCGACGTGCGGGCCGAGATGCGGCGCAGCGGTGTCATGCCCGAGGAGGTACTGGACGACCCGGCCCTCTTCTCCCTGCTCGAACCGGCGATCGCGGCCGATCTGCGACTGGCCCACGTGGCTGCCCGCCTTCCGGAGCGGGACCCCTTGTCCGTGCCGCTCGCCGCGTTCTTCGCCACGGCGGATCCCGTCCTCGACCGGGCGGCGGCCGAGGCGTGGTCGAAGGTCACCTCGGGGCCCGCGCGCGTCCGTTCCGTCGAGGGGGAGCGATTGCTTCCCGGGTATTCCTGGGAGCCGCTCGCCTCTTCCGTATTCGATGCGGCCCGTGCGGACGGAACCAGTTCCGGAGTGTTGAAGGGATGACATGAATTCCCAGCACGATGACCTCGAAACAGCCGTCCGCCAGGAATGGTGTGCGGTACTCGACATCCACCGGGCAGAATCGGAAGACGATTTCTTCGAGCTCGGAGGAAATTCCATGCAGGCGGCTCGGCTGGTCGAACGCCTGGAAAATCGGCTGGGAATCGAATTCCCCCTCGAGGCCCTGTTCATAGAGGGCACCCTTCAGGCCGTCGTCACCGCCCTCGGTACAGCGGCTTCCGTGCCCGGCCAGGACTCCGGAGCGCTCCGGTGACCGCACCCGTGGGCGACACCCCCCTGCCGCCGGTGGGAGTGGTGCACCGACCGTACGGGGCCGCAGGCCTCCGGGAGATCTACCGCGCGGCCCGGGGGATCTGCCGCCCGGTCCTGCTGTTCCGCCGGCGGGTCGCCGAGCAGCACCCCGAACTCGTACGCCTCGCGCAGGCGATGGTCCCCGTACACGTCCTCCCGGACGGCGACCCGGGCGCCGCGGTCGCAGCCCTCGGGTTACGCGGACTGACCACCTTCCACGACGACGAGCTCGACTTCACCGACGACCTGCTCACCGCCCTCGGCCTGCCGGGCGCACCGGCCACCGGCCGGCCCTGGGACAAGCTCGGCCAGCGGCGGGCCTTCGAGCGGGCCGGTCTCTCCTCGCTGCGTTTCGCCCGGGTCGACTCCCGGCAGGGATTCGACCGGGCGGTGCGGGAGGTGGGCCTGCCGGCCGTGCTCAAACCCCGGCGGGCGGTCGGCGGACAGGGCGTGACCTTCGTCCGCGACCGGGGCGACGCGGACCACGTGCTCGCGCACCGGCACTCCTGGGGCGGACTGCTGCTGGAAGGCATGATCCCGCCGTCCGTCCATCCTTCCGGCGTCCCCTGGCTGGCCGACTTCGTCTCCGTCGAGACCATCAGCACCTCGACCCGCAGGCTGCACTGCGCGGTCTTCGACAAGGCGCCGGTGAGCGTCCGGAACCGGGCCGGGACCGACGGGGCGGACATCGTGCGGGTCACGGGGGACGTCGTCCCCAGCCGGCTGCCGCCGGAGGTGCGCGCCCTGGTCCTCAAGCGGACCGGCGAGGCGCTCGACGCCCTCGGGGCCCGGCACCGCGTGACCCACACCGAGCTCCGTGTCACGCCCACGGACGTCGAGGTGATCGAGGTCAACGGCCGGGTGGGAGGACACCTGACCCGCCTGCTCCGCCCCCTGGGCGGCCCGGACCTGGTGCGTGCCGCCCTGGCCGTGGCCCTGGGGGAAGGGGCCGGGGACCGTCTGGTGGAACACCCCGCGGAGCTCGACGGGACCGGGTTCATGGTGGGGCTGTTCGTCCCGTTCATGCACCAGGAGGGCACCGTGGCCTCCCGCGTGACACGCGCCGACCTGCGCGCGCTGCCGGGCGTCGTCGGCGTGGACGAGGTGGCCGAACACGGCGCGGAACGCGCCGACACGGCCTACCGCGCGGCCAACGTCACCGTGCGCTGCGCGACACCGCAGGAGACGGACGCGACGGTGACACAGGTCGTGCGGGGCATCGCCCGGCTGTTCGCCGCCGACGGCCTGGAAACCGACCCCTGGCTCCGGCACTTCACGCCGGACCGGAGGTCCCCATGACAGCCACCGGGGAGCAGGGAACCGTGACAGCGGCCGAGGGGATCGACGAACTCGCGGGCCTCTTCCACGAGTCCGCCGCACAGCACCCGGACAGGGTGGCCATCGAGCACGGGCAGGAGTCGCTGACCTACCGGGAACTCGCCTCACGGTCCGCCGCGGTCGCGTCGGAGCTCGTCAGGCGCGGTGTCGCGCCCGGACAGCGTGTCGCCCTGTACGCGGTGCGCCACCTCCAGACCTATGCGGCGTACCTCGGCATCCTCCAGGCGGGCTGCGTCGTCGTTCCGATCGCTCCGGCGACCCCGGCGTTCCGTGCGGCCGCCGTCATGGCCTCCGCGGAGGTCCGCCTGGCACTCGCCGTGTCACCACGGCCCGAGTGGGCCGGCTCGGGCACGCCCTGCGCCGACCTCCTGGACCGGCCCGCATCCGCGGAGGCCGTGATGCCCGTCAGGGCCGGGGCGGGTGAGCCCGGGGAGGCCTACCTCCTCTTCACCTCGGGCTCGACCGGGCAGCCCAAGGGCGTTCCCATCACGCATCGCAACGCCCTCGCCTACGTACGCCATGCCGTGGCACGGCACCGGGTGACTCCGGACAGCCGGCTCTCCCACACCTTCGAGCTCACCTTCGACCCCTCGGTCTTCGACCTCTTCTGCGCATGGGGCGCGGGCGCCGCCCTCGTGGTGCCCCAAGGACGGGAACTCCTCCTGCCGGCCCGCTACGTCAACCGGCACCGCATCACCCACTGGTTCTCGGTGCCCTCCGTGGTCTCCCTCGCCCAGCGCGTGGGAGCCATCCCGGCGGGCTCGATGCCCGGCCTGCTGCACAGCCAGTTCATCGGGGAACAGCTCACCCTCACCCAGGCCCGCGCCTGGCGGGAGGCGGCACCGGACAGCGTCATCGACAACGTGTACGGCCCGACGGAGGTCACCGTGGCCTGCGCCGGGTACCGGCTCCCCCAGGACGCCCGCGAGTGGCCGGAGTCGAGCAACGGCACCGTCCCCATCGGAGAGGTCCACCCCGCGCTGGAACGCCTCGTCCTCGACGAGGACGGACGTCCGGCCGAGGACGGAGAACTCTGCCTCCGCGGCGTGCAGCGCTTCGACGGCTACCTGGACCCCGCCGACAACACCGGCCGCTTCCTGCACTTCACGGCGGGGATCGCGACCCCCTTCACCGGGGGAGTGCCGACCCGCGAGCACTGGTACCGCACCGGGGACCGCGTCCGGGTGGAGGACGGCCGCCTGGTCCACCTCGGACGGCTGGACCGCCAGGTCAAGCTGAGCGGCTACCGGATCGAACTCGGCGAGATCGAGGACGCCCTGCGCCGCCACCCGGCCGTCCTCGAAGCCGTGGCCGTGGTGGTCGACCGCGAGGGGTCGCCCTGCCTGGCCGCGGTCCTGACCGGCACCGAGCAGCCGCAACCCGACCTCGCGAAGCACCTCAGGACCCTGCTGCCGGAGTACATGGTGCCGACGGCCTGCCTCTGGCTCTCCGCACTGCCCCTGGGGGGCAACGGGAAGCTCGACCATGCCGGGATCCGCAGAGCGGCCGCGGAGGCCGTCTCGGCGGGCCGGGACGCGTCGCCCGCCCGCTGACCTGCCCCGACCGGCGTTCCGTTCTTCCGTCCGTCCTCCCCGCCGACCGACCGCGCCGCAGCCACCCCCGCGTACTCCCGGAACTCCCGCTCACACCAAGGAAGGGGGCCACCGCATGCCCGCGTCGCTCCACGGCTCCCCGGCGGCGGCCCGGGCGTCCACCGCCAGGCCCTCCTCGATCTGCACGGTCCGGAACTCCTTGCCGCAGGGCGTCGCGAGGCGCAGGCCGGACACCGGCCCTGATCGTGCCCGGCCCGTATGAAAGGACGATCCATGCCCGAGGCCGACGCGGCCCGCACCCCCCTCACCCCGTCCGAGTTCGGCATCTGGCTCATCAGCAGGAAGGAGCCCGAAGCCTTCAACCTCCACCGGCTGTGGGACCTGCACGGGGAGCTGGACGTGCGGTCCCTGCGCCACGCGGTGGAGGACGTCGTACGCCGCCACCCGGTCTTCGCCCGCCGCCTGGCGGAAGGTGACGTCCCGTCCTGGGCGGCCGGCGAGGCCGTCCCCGAATGGAGCTTCGAGGCGGAGGCGGAAGGGGCGGACGAGGCCGGGTGGCAGCGGCGGGCCGGCGCCCACCGGTTCGAGCTGGCCCGGGACTGCCCGGTCCGCGTGAGCCTGCTGCGCCGCGGCCCCCGGCACCACCTGCTCTCCCTGCTCGTCCACCACGTGGCCTGCGACGGCGTGGCCCTGGAGACCCTGATCGGCGAAATCGGCGACCGGTACGCGCAGTTGGCGCACGGGGGCACCGTTCCGTCCCCGGCCGCCGCTCCGCCGGCCCCGGCCGTGCTCCCGCCCGCAACGGAGGCCGCCCCCGAGACCGGCTACTGGCCGCAGCAGCTGGCGGACGCCCGCTGGCCCGAAACCCTGCCGCCGGCGGCCGGGGCGCGCACCTGCCGGGCCGATGCCCTCCGCCTGCCGCTCGGCCCGGAGGAGACGGCACTGATCCGCGGCGCGGCACGCAGACTGCGGGCCACCCCGCACCTGATCGGCCTGGCCGCCCTCTACGCGACCCTCGCCGTCCACGGCAGTCCGTGCGACGTCATGGTGGCGACCCCGTTCGCCGCCCGGACCCCCGAGAACATGGCCCTCGTCGCCTGCCTGGCCCGGGTGGTGCCGCTGCGCCAGCGCTGGGCCCCCGGCTCCTCGGGCGGTGAACTCGTCGAGTCCGTCCGCCGCACGGTGTCGGAGGCACTGGTCCACGCGGGGGAGCCGATCCGGGAGGCCTCCGAGCTCTTCGACGCCTCGACCTCCGGAACCACCGTCTGCTTCCAGGCCCACGGCCGCCTGCCGGACCCCGTCCTGCCCGGTACCGACGTCGTCGCCCTGGACGACGACGACTTCCGGCTCGCCCGGTTCGACGTGGAATTCGATCTGCACCTCGGACCGCAGACGGGTGCCGTGGTCCTCACGCGCCGCACGTCCGGCAGCACCACGGGCGAGGGCGCCGGCCGGCTCCTCAGGACCTACCGCAGGATCCTTCTGCGGATCGCCCGCGACCCCGGGCTCACCCTGTCCCTGGCGGACGCGCGGACGGAGGCGGCACCGGACGGCGAACCGGAGGCCTCTCTGCTGCTCGCGCCCCCGCGGCACAGCCCGCCCCGGCCCCTGATGGAACGGTTCGCGGAACTGGTCCGCACCTCGCCCGGCCGCCCGGCCGTCACCTGCCTCTCCTCGACCGCCACCTTCGGCGAACTCGGCAATGCCGTCGGCCGGCTCGCCGCCGTCCTCCGCGACCGCGGAGCGGGCCCCGGAACCCCCGTCGGCATCCTGGCCGAGCGGGGGATCCCCCTGGTCGCCTCGGTGCTGGCGGTCTGGCAACTCGGCGGCCACGTCGTCCTGCTGGACCCGCTGCACCCCGACCCCCGGCTCGCGCACGTGGTCGCCGACAGCCGGACGCGTCTGCTGCTGCGCAGTCCCGGACTGCGCCACCGGCTGCCCCGACACCCCGACGTGGTGGACCTGCCCACCGTGGCGGACACCCGCCCGCCGGCGCCCGGTGAGCACCTGCCGGCCCCTGCCACCGTCCACCCCCGCTCCCTCGCGTACGTCATCCACACCTCCGGCACCACGGGGCAGCCCAAGGGGGTCATGGTCGACCAGGGCGTGCTCGCCACCATGTTCGAGGTCCAGCCGGCCGGTCTGCGGGTGTCCCGGGTCGGGCTGACCTGCGCGGTCTCCTTCGACGTCTTCTTCCACCAGCTGCTGTACCTGTTCCGCGGGAGCTGCCTGGTGGTGGCGGAGGACGCGGCCTACCGCGACCCGCAGGCCCTCGTGTCCTGGACCGAGCGCCACGGCGTGCAGTTCCTCAGCATCACCCCGTCGATGCTCGGCGCGATGCGGCAGTTCGGATTCGAGCGGACCCTCGGCCGGGTCCGGGTGGAGATCGAACTGGCCGGTGAGGCCGTCGACCAGGCCACCTGGGGACGGCTGCGCGCACTCGGCGTACGGGCGACCAACTCCTACGGGCCGACCGAGACCATCGTCGTCACCGCCTGCGACTTCCAGGAGCAGGACAGTCCGAGCATCGGCCGCCCCGTGGAAGGAACCTCGGCCTACGTACTGGGCCCCACCCTGCGCCCGGTCCCGCCCGGGGTCGCGGGCGAGCTCTACATCGGAGGGCCGCAGGTCAGCCGCGGCTACGCCGGCAAGCCCGGACTCACCGCGGACCGCTTCCTCCCCGACCCCTTCACCTCCGAGCCCGGCGCCCGCATGTACCGCACCGGTGACCGGGTACGGCTCACCGCCGCGGGCCGGCTCGACTACCTGCAGCGCGTCGACCACCAGCTGAAGGTCCGCGGCCAGCGGGTGGACCCGTACGAGGTGGAGGACGTCCTGCGGCGGGCCCCCGGAGTACGCGACGCCTACGTCGCGCGCGGCGCCGCCGCGACGGCCTCGGGGCTGCGGGCGTACGTCGTCCCGGAGGACGCCTCGGCCCCGCCCTCCTCCCACCGGATCCGTGCCGTCGCGGCCGGCCACCTGCCGCCGGCCGCCGTCCCCACCCACATCACCGTGGTCGCCGCCTTCCCGATGACCCCCAACGGGAAACTGGACGAACAGGCCCTGCCCCAGCCCGTCGCGGACGAGCCCGCCGGGACCGGCACCGATCCGGTCGCCCGGGTGTGGCAGGAGGCGACCGGTCTTCCCCCGCGGTCCGAGGACGACAACTTCTTCGAATGCGGGGGCAGTTCCCTGGACGCGGCACGCGCGGTCGCCGCACTCAACCGGCTCCGCTCGGCAGAGATCGATCTCGCCTCCTTCCTGCGCGACCCGACCCCCTTAGGCCTGCGCCACCAGCTGCGCAACGCCGAGGCCCGGCAGGCCGAACCGGGCACCGGCGCGGAAGGCGCCACCCCGGCAGCCGCCGCCCGCGACACCACGGGCCTGCCCCGTCTCTCCGATGCGCAGCGAAGGCTCCTGCTGCTGCACCGGGCCGCTCCGTCGAGCAACGAGTTCACCGTCTACTGGGCGCTCCGCCTGCCCGGCGAACCGGCCGCGGACGCCCTGGACCGTGCCTGGCTGGAGGTCGTGACGGCCCACCCCGAACTGCGGCTGCGCGTGACGGAGGCGGACGGGGACCCCGTACGCGCCCAGTGGCCCGCCACGGAGTTCCCCGTACACCGGCGGACCGTCGGGCGGCAGGAGCTGGCCGGCGTACTCGGCGAGGCGGCCGGCCGTGCCTTCGCCCCCTTCGCGGAACCACTGATCCGGCTGGAGGCCCTGCGACTGGACGGCGGCGGGCACGTACTGCTGTTCACCGCGCACCACCTCGTCCTCGACCGCCGCTCCATCGAGCTGATCAACGAGCGGCTCACCGCCTGCCTCGCGGGGCGCACGATCCCCGTGCCGGCCCGCCCGTACACCGGGGCCCCCGAGCAGCCCGCGGCCGGGGCGGAGCGGTCGCGCCAGTTCTGGGCGGCCGAACTCGCGCAGGTCTCGACGGCGGCGCCGATCGACTTCGGCACTCCGGAGCCGAGCCCGCGCGACTGGCGGGGCAAGCGGGTGACCCGCAGCCTGGACGGGGCCGCCTGGAAGCTCCTCCAGGAGACGGCCCGCGCCCGGCGGACCACCCCGCTGGTGCTGGTCATGGCCGCGTTCGCACTGACCGCCGACCGTTACGGAGCCGCGGGAGACGTGCTCGTGGGCACCACGATGGACGTCCGGCCCCCCGGCTTCGACGACGTCGTCGGACTGTTCGTCAACCCGGTACCGGTACGGCTGCGCTTCGGCCCCTCCCTCACCGGCGACGAGCTGATCTCCATGACCCACGCGGCGCTGCTCCGGGCCCACGAACACCGGCACCTGCCGTTCAACGAGCTGGTCCGCCACCTGAAGCTGCGGTCCGAACCCGGCGGCGCCCCCCTCTTCCAGGTCCTCGTCGATCACGAGCCGCTGCCCGGCGCCGCCGGCCGGGACTGGACGCCCGTCGACATCCCGGGGACGGTCGCCAAGTACGACCTGGAGGTCATGCTGCGCCAGACCGAGGAGGGAGCCTGCCTCGGCGTCAACTACCGGACCGACCGCTGGCAGGAGGAACAGGCGGCCCAGGTCGCCGACCAGGTGCACGCGGCGCTGCTGCGGCTCGCCTCGGACACGTCCCTGCCCGCCGCCCTGCCCCTCGCGGACGGCACCGGCTCCACGGGTGCGGGGGAGGAGCGCGCGGCACCGCCGTCCGGACGGATCCCCACCGTGGGCGAACCGGTGGCCGGGACCGGGCTCCGCGAACCGGGACGGATCGCCGTCGCCTCCGGCGACGACACCCTGACGTACGGCGCGCTGCGGTCCGCCGCCCTCGCCGTCGCGGCGCGTCTCGCCGGGGAGGGGGTGCGCCGCGGCGACCGGGTCGCGGTCCTGGTCCAGCGCTCCGCCTCCCTGGCCGTCGCCGTACTGGGCACGGTCTTCGCCGGGGCCGCCTACGTGCCGCTCGACCCCGGCCACCCCGACGCGCGGATCGCGAAGGCGCTGCGGGACTGCGGGGCCACCGTCGTCCTCGCCACCGGTGACTGCGCGGAACGGGCACGCCGGCTGGGAGCCACCGTGGTCGACCCCGAGCGGAGCGGCCGCGAAGACGGCTTCACGCCCGTGGTCCCGCGCGAACGGGACGAGGCCTACGTCATCTACACCTCCGGCTCGACCGGAGAACCCAAGGGCGTGGTCATCGAACACGGTTCACTCGCCGTCTCCACGGCCGCACGCCGCGCGTTCTACCCCGGCCGTCCCGTGTTCCTGCTGGTGTCGCCGCTCGCGTTCGACTCCTCGGCGGCCGGACTCTGGGGAACGCTCACCGCGGGGGGACGGCTCGTCGTCGCGGACGACGACGAGGTCCGCGACCCCGAGCGGCTGATCGCCCTCGTCGAACGCCACGGCGTCACCCACCTGCTCTGCGTCCCCTCCCTGCACGGCCTGCTGCTGCGCGCCGCCGAACACGCCGGCGTCACCGCCCTCCGTACCCTCCGCGAGGTGATCACGGCGGGGGAGCCGCTGACGGAGCGGCTCCTTCACCACCATTTCGGCCTGCTCCCCGGGGTTGCGCTGGTCAACGAGTACGGGCCCACCGAGGCCTCGGTGTGGTCCAGCGCCCGCCGCTACCTCGAACCGGGGCCGGTCGGGATCGGCGGCCCCGTCCCCGGCTACCGCCTCCACGTCCTCGACCACGCGCTGCGCCCCGTACCACCGGGCGCACCGGGCGAACTGCACGTCGGCGGACCGGGCGTGGGCCGGGGATACCTCGGCCGTCCCGGGGCCACGGCCGAGGCCTTCCTCCCCGACCCCTTCGCCGGAGAGCCGGGGGCGAGGATGTACCGCACCGGCGACCGCGTGCGCCGGACCGCCGACGGCACCCTGGTCTACCTCGGCCGGACGGACGACCAGGTCAAGGTGCGCGGCCACCGGATCCAGCCCGGAGAGGTCGAGGAGGCGCTCCGCGCCGTCGAGGGGGTCGAGGACGCGGCCGTCGTCGCCCGTGACGCCGCCACGCTGGTGGCGTTCCTGACCGGCCGTCCGGCATCGCCCGACCACGTCCGGCGGGCGGTCGCCGCGACGCTGCCGACCTTCATGGTGCCGGGCGCCGTGCACGTCGTGGACCGGCTGCCCCGCACCGCCAACGGCAAGACCGACCGCCGCGCCCTGGAGGAGCTGGCCGCCGCACCGGTTCCCGTGCCGCCCCCGGCCGCTGCGCAGGCCGCGGGCAGCCGGCCGGTGCGGTCGCGGCACGCGGAGGTCGCCGCCGCATGGGCCGAGGTGCTGAAGGTCCCGGACGTGCCGGAGGACGTGAACTTCTTCGACCTCGGCGGTCACTCCCTGCTGGTCCCCGTGCTCCAGGAGGCACTCCACCGGCGGACCGGCGTCCGCATCCCCGTTCTCGACCTGTTCCGTCACGGCACCGTCGCCGACACCGCCGCCCTGCTGGCCGGCCGTACGGCCGGGGGCGGAACCGGGTCCGCGGCCGGGGCCGGACCCGCGGCGGAGCCCGGGGCCCCACCGTCCCGGGACGCCGCACGACGCGCATCCAGGGCCGAGGCCGCCCGCCGGCTCCGCGGCCGCCGCACAGAGGAGGCAGACCGATGAGCCGTGACCGTTCGCTGGACATCGCCGTCGTCGGCATGTCGGGCCGCTTCCCCGGCGCGGCGGACATCGCCGGGCTGTGGGAGGCCGTCGACGCGGGCCGGGTCCTGACCCGCCGCTTCCGGCGGGAGGAACTGCTGGACGCGGGCGTCCCCGCCGCCCGCGCCGACGACCCGCACTACGTGCCCGTGTACGGGCGGCTGGACGACTCAGACCGCTTCGACCACGCGTTCTTCGGGATCAGCCCCCGCGAGGCGGGTCTCCTCGACCCGCAGCAGCGCCTGCTGCTGGAGTGCGCGTGGACGGCACTGGAGGACGCCGGCCATCCCTTCGGCCAGGGCGACCCGCTGCGCACCGGCGTGTACGCCTCCGCCGGTCGCAGCGCACACCTGCACGACCTGCTGGCCGCCGACGACCTGGAACCTCCGGAGCTGGAAGAGGTCGTCCTCACCAACGAGCGCGACTTCCTGGCCACCCGCATCTCCTACCGGCTGGGCCTCACCGGACCCGCGCTGAGCGTGCTCACCGCCTGTTCCTCGTCCCTGGTCGCGGTCCACCTCGCCGCCCAGGCGCTGAACAACGGCGAGTGCGACCAGGCCCTGGTCCTGGCCGCGTCCGCGTCCGGGCCCCAGACCGGCCATCTGCACCTGCCGGGCGGCGTGATGTCCGCCGAGGGGCAGTGCCGGCCCTTCGACACGGCCGCCGACGGCACCCTGAGCGGCTCGGGAGTCGTCGCCGTCGTGCTGCGCCGCTACGAGGACGCGGTGGACGGCCACCTGCCCGTGCACGGAGTCGTCCTCGGCTCGGCGGTGAACAACGACGGCAGCACCAAGGCAGGGTTCCTCGCCCCGTCGGCCGAGGGCCAGGAGCAGGTGATCCGCTCGGCCGTGGCAACGGCCGGCATCGACGCGGCGACCATCGGCTACCTGGAGGCCCACGGCACCGGGACCCGGATCGGCGACCCGATCGAATGGTCGGCGGCCTCGGCCGCCTACCGCTCCCTGGGGGCCGGTCCCGGGTCGATCGCGGTCGGCGCCCTCAAAGGCGTGACCGGCCACCTCGACACCGCGGCCGGCCTGGCGGGCCTGGTCAAGGCGCTCCTCGTGGTCGGGCACGGCCGGGTGCCCGCCGTACCGGGCCTGGTCGAGCCCAACCCCCTGCTGGACCTGGAGGGTTCACCGCTCCGGCTGCCGGCCGGCGCCGAGCCGTGGCGGGGGCCGGAGCCCCGGCGTGCCGCCGTCAGCTCCTTCGGTGTCGGCGGCACCAACGCCCACGTCATCGTCGAGCAGGCACCTGTGCCCGTCCCGGCGGACCGGGCAGCCGGCGGCCACCGGCCGGGCCCGCAGCTGGTGGTGCTGTCGGCCGCCGACGAGGAGGCCCTCGGACGGATGCGGACGCGGCTCGCGGACCATCTGGCAGCCGTCCCGGACGGGGACCCGGCCGCACTTGCCGACATCAGCGGCACACTGGCCGGCCGGGCGGCGCTCGCCCACCGCTCCACCGTGGTGGGTTCGACCGTCGCCGAGGTCGCCGCCCGGCTGCGGGCCCCCGCCGCACGCGCCGCGACCGCGGCCCCGCGGACCACGCCGCTGGTCTTCCTCCTGCCCGGCCAGGGCACCCAGGTCCCCGGGATGGCCCTGCCCTTCGAAGCGGCGCTGCCCGGATTCGGCCCGGCCCTCTCGGCCTGCCTGGACGCGTTCTCCGAGGACACGGCGAAGGAGGTGGAGCAGGCCCTGCGCGACCCCGGGTTCCCCCGCGAACGGCTTGCGCAGACGCGGCTCGCCCAGCCGGCGCTCTTCGCCGTCGAGTACGCCGCCGCGGCCGCGCTCCGGCACGTCGGACTCGTCCCGTCCGTCCTCCTGGGCCACAGCCTCGGCGAGCTCACCGCCGCATGCCTGGCGGGCACCCTGCCCCTCGAAGCGGCGGCCCGGCTCGTGGAGCACCGGGGCCACCTGATGCAGGAGTGTCCTGAGGGGGCCATGGTCTCGTTGGCGTGTTCGGAGGCGGAAGCCGTGCAGCTCGTCTCCGCGCACTGCGCCCCCCTGGCCCTCGCGGCGGTCAACACATGGACCGACACCGTGCTCGCGGGCACACCCGAGGCCGTGCACGCCTTCCACGAGAGGATCGCCGACCGGGTCCCCTCGCGCGTGCTGCGCACCGGCCGGGCGTTCCACAGCGCCCTCGTCGAACCAGCCGTGACCGGTCTGCGCACCGCCCTCGCGCAGGTGGCGACAGGTCCGGCAGACCTCCCGTGGGTGCGCACCACGGACGGAGCACCGGTGCGCGCGGGATCCGTCGTGGACGCCGGGTACTTCGCCGACTCCGCCGGCAGCCCGGTGCGCTTCGCCCAGGCCCTCGCGGCCGTACGCGCCGAGTTCCCCGGCGCCCGGGCGGTGGAGGTGGGGCCCGGCCGGGTGCTCAGCGCATTCGCCGAAGCGGCCGCGATCCCCTCCGTGCCGCTGTGCCCGACCGCCTCCGCCCACCCCGGCCCCGGCCCGGGACCGGTGCTCGCCGCCCTCGGGGAACTCTGGAGCGGGGGCATGCCCGTGGACCTCACCCGGATCCAGCCGCGCCGGCGCCATGCCCGGCTGCCCGGCTACCCGTTCCACGGCCCGCGGTGGCCGCGCCCCACCGCCCGGCGCACCGTCGCCCCGGGCACCGCCGAACCGCAGACCGGGGCGACCCCGCGGGCCGAGGGCCGGGACGCTCCGGCACCCGCACCCGCACCCGCACCGGCATCCGGCAGCCAGGCACCGGAGGAGCCCGCCGTCATCGTCCGGGAACTCTGGTTCGGGCAGCTCGGCGACGTCCCGCTGTCCGGCGACGCGGATTTCTTCGATCTCGGAGGGGACTCCCTCTCCGCAGCCCGGCTCGCCCGGGCCATGGGCCGCGCCTTCGGCATCGAGGTGTCCGTACGCGATCTGCTGACGCAGCGGACCCTCGACGCCCACACAGCCCTGGCCGAGCGTCTGCTGGTGGAGCAGATCCTCGGCGAGTCCGAGGAGGACCGATGACCGCCTCCCCCCTGGACCGGCTCACCCCGGACCAGCGCGCCCGGCTCGCGGCCCGCCTGGCCGGGCGGCGCGGCACCCGGCCCCCGGAAGCCGCGGCCCCGCAACCGCCCCGGGCCGCCCCCTCCGGCAGCCATCCGCTGTCGCTGACCCAGTACCGCATGTGGCTCGCCGAACAGGCCGCGCCGGCGGGCTCGCCGGCCTACACGGTGCCCCTCGCCCTGCGGTTCACCGGACCGCTGGACACCGAGCGGCTGCGGGCCTGTCTGGCACTGCTGGCCGGACGGCACCTGGCGCTGCGCACCCGGATCGTCCAGGAAGGAGGGGCGCCACGCCAGATCTTCGACGGTCCCGCGCACATCCCGCTGGAGATCCGGTCGCCGGCCGCCGGCCCGGCCGGGCTGCAAGAGGCCCTCACCCAGGAGGCCGCGCGGTCCTTCCCGTTCGAGGACCCGCCCTACGTCCGGGCCCTGCTCCTCGTCGTCTCACCCGGGGAACACGTCCTCGTCCTCACCCTGCACCACGCGGTGTGCGACGGGGCGTCCCTCACCGTCCTGATCGGCGAACTCCTCGACGCCTACGGTGCCGTGGGCGCACCGGCGGTCCCCGGACCGCCGGTCCCGGTGCAGCACCTGGACTACGTCCACTGGGAGCGGAGCACCGAAGGCGCGGCCGAACTGGCCCGGTACGCGCAGTACTGGGGACGTCGGCACGCCCACCTGTCCGACCGGCCCGAGCTGCCCTTCGCCCGGGACGGCTCCCCGGCGGCCGGGGAGGCCGCACCCTGCGCGGAACTGGACCTGACGGAAGGTCTCCCCGAAGCCGTCCACGCGCTGGCCCGGCGCACCGGCAGCACCCCGCACGCCGTGTGGCTCGCCGCGTTCGCCGCGAGCTGGCACCTGCTCGCCGGAGTCCGCGCCGTGCCGGTCGGTGTGCCCACCGCCAACCGGACGGCCGAGCGGTTCGACCGCGCCTTCGGGGCCTTCGTCTCGACGATGCCGCTGGTACTCGACGTCGCCCCGGGGCTGACCTTCGGCGAACTCGTGGGGCGGACCGTCGAGGCGCTGCTGGAGGGATCGGCCCGGCCCGTCGCCCCCCTCGACGCCGGAGCGGGCGCGGACACCCCCGCCGTCACGTTCGTGTTCACCGGGGAGATCGATACCCCGCGCGCGTGCGGGCCGCTCGCCGTGGAACCGGTCCCGGTCCGGGTCCAGGGCAGCCAGGGCGACCTGACGGTCCAACTCGAAGCGAGCGGCGGGCGGATGACTCTCAGGCTCACCGGATCGCCGGAGCGGTACACCGGCGAGGGCCTCGCCCGCCTCGCCCGGGCCTACCGGCAGTGCCTGCGGAGCGCGCTCGCCGCTCCCGACGTCCCGCTGGCCGCCGTCGACCTGAGGGAGGACGAGGACCGGGCGTTCCTCGCATCGGTCCTCGGCTCCACCGCCCCGGCCCCCGCCGCCCCGCTGCCGTACGAGGCCTTCGCCGGACGGGCCGTACGGAGCCCGGACGCCGTCGCCGTGGTGGACGCGACCGGGCACGGGCTCAGCTACCGCGAACTGGCGGACCGGGCGGCCGACCGCGCCGCCGCCCTGTACGCGGCGGGGGTGCGGCCCGGGACGTCCGTGGCCCTCCGGGTGCCACCGGGCGCCGAGTACCTGGCCCTGACCCTGGCCGTGTGGCGGCTCGGCGGCTGGACCCTGCCGGTCCGCGCCGAGGACCCGCCCGCGCGCCTGCGGGAGCTGCTGCTCGGCGCGGACGCCCGGTTCCTGGTGCACGCCGGCACCGGCGGAGTGCCGGACCGCGGGGAACCGGACGGACTGCCCGGACGGGACGGACCACCTGGACGGGACGGACTGCCCGGGCCGGACGGTCTGCCCGGCCCGGACGGACTGTCCGGTCTGCCCGGCCTGACGGTCCTCCCGCTGCGGGAGGTCACCGCCCTCGTCGGCGCGCCGGTTCCCCCCGCCGTGACCGTCCGCCCGGACGACCTCGCGTACGCCGTGTTCACCTCCGGCACGACGGGGGCGCCGAAGTGCGTGCAGGTGTCGCACGGGGCCCTGGCGAACGAACTCGCCTGGCGGCGCGACACCTTCGCACTCGGCGCACCCGACCGGGTGCTCCAGACCATTCCGCTCGCCTTCGACCCCTCCTTCTGGCAGTGCTTCGGCCCGCTCGTCTCCGGAGCCGCCGTCGTCTTCCCGGACATCGACCCCGGGGTCCGGCCGGGCGACCTCGTGGACGCGGCCCTGGCCCACAGCGCGACCGTGGTGGACCTGGTGCCCTCGCTGCTCGCCGCCCTGACCGACGACGACCTGCGCCGGCTTCCCGCGCGCGTGGTCTTCTGCGGCGGCGAGGCACTGCCCACCGCCCAGGCGGAGCGCTACCTGCGACTCGGGCAGGGCGAACTGCACAACCAGTACGGTCCCTCGGAGGCCTGCATCGACGCCACCTCCCACGCCTGCCGCACCGCGGGGGCCGGACAGGGCACCGTCCCCCTGGGACGCCCCCTCACCGGCGTCCGGCTGTTCGTCCTGGACGGCGCGCTGCGCCCGGTGCCCACCGGGTCGCCGGGCGAGCTGTACGTCGGCGGCGCCGGTGTCGCCCGCGGCTACGCCGGACGCCCGGCGGAGACCGCGGACAGGTTCCTGCCCGACCCGGGAGGTCCGCCCGGGGCACGGATGTACCGGACCGGCGACCGGGTGCGCTGGAACGCCGACGGCAGCCTGGCCTTCCTCGGCCGGATGGACCACCAGGTGAAGGTGCGCGGACACCGGGTGGAGCTCGAAGAGGTCGACCGGTGGCTGCGCTCCGCCGCCGGGGTGCGGGAGGCCGCCGGCGTCGTGGTCGGCGTACGCGTCAGCCGTCTGGTCGGCTTCGTCACGGGCGGTTCCGGACCCGGACCCGATCCCGCGGCCGTGCGGAGCCGGCTCGCGCAGCACCTGCCCGCGCACATGGTCCCCGCCGAGGTACGGGTCCTGCCGGCCCTGCCGCTCACGGCCAACGGCAAGGCGGACCGCCGCGCCCTGGCCGAGCTGGCGCTGGAACGGCCCGCCGGGCCGCGGCCCGGCCCGGCCGCCGCGGATCCGGTGACCACCGCCGTGCTGGAGGCCTTCGCCACCGTGCTGGACCTGCCGTCCGCCGGGCCCGAGGACCACCTGTACGAACTGGGCGGGGCCTCCCTGGGCGGGGCCCGCATCGCCGCCGAGCTGACCCGTCGGCTCCGCGTCGAGGTCCCCGTACGCACCGTGCTCGTGAACCCCCGGGCCTCGGACCTCGCCGGGGCGGTGACCCGGCTGCTGCACCCGCCCGCTGCGGCCCCCCCGCCCGGCGACGCCGGGACCGGCCCCGGCCCCGGGTCCGAGGCGGAGGCGGAGGCGCTCGGCACCGAGCAGCTCCAGGTGCTCGGGCAGGAGCGGGTCCTCGGCCGCCTCACGCCGCCGATCTCCTCCCTGCTGGCACTGCCCCGCCCCGTCGGCCCCGACGAGGTCGACAAGGCCGTCCGGCTCCTGGTGGACCGCCACGAGGCGCTGGCCCCGCTCGCCGGGGCGGCGGTGGAGGACGGCTGGCAGCCCTGCGTCACGGAACCCCTGCCGAACCCGCCGGAGCGCGTGCACTGGCAGTCAGGCGTCTCCGACCGGAGCGTGCCCAACGGGATGCCCGCCCTGCAGGTGACCCTGCTGGAGGGTCCGGACGGCACGGTCCGCCACCTGATGCTGCGCCTGGCCCGCAACCGGGGCGACGGTGCCTCCGTAGGGATCCTCGGCGAGGAACTCCTCGGCCTGCTGGCCGGTGAACCCCTGCCGGAACCCGCCCCCCGGTACAGCGAGTACCGGCGCGGCCGGCGGGAGCGCCGGCGTGCCCGGGGCGCCGAGCTGGAACGCTACTGGGCGGACGCCCTGGCCGGGGCCGCGGCCGATCCCTTCGCGCGGCAGCGCCCCCCGGGGCGCTCCTTCCGCAACCACGGCGCCCAGCTGACGGTCCCGGCGGCCTCCCTCACGAGGACGACCGAGTTCTGCCGGGAGTCGGGGACGACCCCCACCGCCGTGTACCTGGCCGCCCTGGCCCGTCCCGTGGCCCGTGCCACGGGCCGGCGGCACGCCGTGCTCGGACTGCCCGTCTCCCACCGGTCGGCGCTCACCGAGGCCCGCCTGGTCGGGCGCGCCGTGGACCTGCTCCCCGTGGTGGTACCGGTCGGGGACCCGGCCGCGGCGCACCGCGCGCTCCTCACCGCGCTGGACCACGCCGACCTGCCCCTGCTCCGGATCGCCGAGCTCACCGATCCCGCCGATGCCGCCGTGCGGCCCCCGGTCTGCTCCGCCGGCCTGATCGTCCACGAGAACCCGTCGGGTGCACCGGTGGTCGACGACGCGCCGCCCGGCGACTTCGTCCCCGAGCACTGGTCGGATCTCGATCTCGTCCTCCACGTCCATCCGACACCCTCCGGCGGCTGCCGGCTGGTGCTCTCCGGCTGCGCGCGGATGTTCGACCGCCCCCTTCTCCGTACCCGACTGCAGGAACTGGCCGCGGAGATCGAGGGATGGACCTCCACGGCTCGCTCCCACCGCCAAGATTGAGGAATGACATGAACGAGGAAGAGAAGTACCTCTTCGACCTCCGCGGCTACCTCGTCCTGCCGGACGCGCTCAGCCAGGAAGAGGTCGCGGACGTCAACACGGCCCTCGACCACCACGGTCTGTGGGAGGGCGAGAACAAGCTCGGCTACCAGCTGCTCAAACGGTACAACCCGTTCATCGCCAATGCGGGCCCGCTGCACACCACCCAGCGCCCCGTACGCAACCTGATCAGCCACCCGGCGGTGCTCCCCTACCTGGAGGAGCTGCTCGGCCCCGACCTGCGGTACGACGAGGGACAGGTCCTCTACGCGCGCAAGGGCGCGGGCGCCCTGATCCTGCACAACGGCAACACCCCGTGGGAGTACCCGCCGCTGACCTACCAGGTGCGGGACGGACGCATCTACGGCGGACACATGATCGCCGCGTTCTGCCTCACCGACGCCCTCGCCGACCAGGGCGGCTTCGCGGTGGTCCCCGGCAGCCACAAGTCCAACTTCGAGCCGCCCGAGGCCTTCCAGACCTGGGAGAAGGTCGGGGACTGGGTGAGCCGGGTACCGGTCAGGGCCGGCACCGTCGTGATCTTCGCCGACACGGCGACGCACGGCAGCTGGCCCTGGGTGGCCGACTTCGAGCGGCGGGTCGTCTTCTGCCGCTACACCGCGGGCATGGTGCAGCACACCTCCCCGGCACCCGTACCGTCCGACCTGCCCGACGAGGAATGGACGCCCGTGGAGCGCCGGCTGCTCCGCCCGCCGTACGCCTGGCACTTCCAGCACGACGAGGCGGGCTACGCGGAGAAGTCGCGCACCTCGGTGCGCACGGCCGACGGCTGGGTGATGGACGACCACTCCCGCCAGATCGTCCCCGTGGCCGACGACACCGCATCGGAGCGTGACTGACATGGCTGCCGTCACCCTCAGCTCCCTGGACACCGAGACCTTCAACCACCAGATCCGGACCAGCCCCCTCGACATGATGATGCGGCTCCACCAGGAGGGCACCGTCTGCGTCATCCGCTCCGAGGAGAAGCACCGGCTCGTCGTCACCTCCGAACCGGAGCTCGCCGCGGCCGCGCTGGCCCACGGCTCGCGCAACCACCGGGAACTGCTGCGGCAGTTGGTGGGCAGCGGGCTGTTCGTGGTGACCTCGGGCGAGCAGTGGCGCCGCCGCAGGGGCCTGCTGCGCCCCATGTTCGCGGCCCGCGCCGTGGCCGAACTGCACAGCCTGGTCATCGAGGCCACCGAGGACTTCGCCCGGCGGGAGCTCCTGCCCGCCGCGGGCAAGGAGATCGACCTCGCGGAGACCCTTCAGCAGCTGAGCATCGAGATCATCCTGCGGCTCGTCGAACCGGAACTGCGGGGACCCGAACTGGCCGCGCTGACGGCGGCCCTGCACGCCGCGGTCGGCTACCTCGACACCCGCCTGTTCGATCCGGACAAGGTCCGGGAGGCCGACGAGGACAGGTTCACCGCCGACCGCAAGGTCCTGGAGGACTTCATCGCGGAACGCGCCGCACGGCAGACCTGTCCCGCCACCGGCCGCGGACTGCTCGCCGACCTCGTCGCCGCGCTGCGGGAGGACGGGCAGGAGGTGGACCGGGGGCAGGCGCTGACGGAGGAGCTGCTCTCCGTGTTCGTCGCCGGCGTGGAAACCATGGGCACCCTCCTGACCTGGATCTTCCACAACCTGGAGGCGAATCCCGAAGCCTGCGACCGCGCCCTGCGCGAGGTCCTGGCCGAGGACCTGCGCCAGGTGTCCGCCCTGCCCTCCCTGCCGTCCGGGACCCTTCCGTACACCCGGGCGGTGGTCGAGGAGTCACTGCGGCTCCACCCGCCGGCCTGGGCGCTCTTCCGCCGCATCGACGCACCGCTCGAAGCCGCGGGCGTCCGGCTGGAAGTGGACGACGTCGTGATGTCCAGCACCTGGGCCATCCACCGCGCCCCCCAGCTCTGGGACCGGCCCGAGGAGTTCCGGCCCGAGCGCTTCCTCGGCGAACGGCCTCCCACCCAGCAGTACTTCCCGTTCGGTGCCGGGCCGCACCAGTGCCTCGGCCGCCAGTTCTCGCTGCTGGAAGCCCAGTTGGCGAGCGCCGTCATCCTCCGCCACGGCACGCTCCGCGTGGACATCCCGCCGGGCGGCACGGGTCTGCGCCCGACCATCGCCCTGGCACCCCACCCGCACCCGCGGGCCCGGTTCCTCCCGCACGCCGCCGGCGCCGGCCGGGGAGGCGACACGTGAGCGACACCGGACACGTCCGCGGCACCGGGGAAGGAGCCCGCTCCGCGGCGCAGGAGGTCATCGCCCGTTCGTGGGAGCGGCACACCGGCTGCGCACCCGTCGCGGACTCCAACTTCTTCGCGGACGGCGGTACGTCCATCGGCATGATCAGGCTGGTCCAGGACGTCGGGGAGGGTACGGGTGTGGCGCTGGAGTTCGCGGACGTCTACGCCGCCGAGACCTACGCGGAGCTGTGCGAGCTGTGCGAGCCGGCAGGCGACCGGTCCGCCGCCGGCGACCACACCGATCGCACCGACCGCACCGACCGCACCGGCCGCACCCCGCTCCGGGACCCCGCATGACGGCCTCCATACCCTCCGCGGGAGGGGCCCGGGCGCGCACGGACCGCCCGTGGATCCGGGTGTCACCACCCCAGCCCCGCGAGCGGGTCGACCGGGATCTCGGGCGCATCGACGAGTGGCTGCGCGGATACGTGGGAAGGGCCCATCCCAAGCTGGGGCGGAGCGGTCCGGTCTGCCCCTTCGTCCCGCCCGCCCTCGGCGACCACGCGGTGCAGCTCAGCCTCCGCTACGAGATCGACGGCCGCGACGACGCCCTGCTGCACCGGGCCCTGGAGGCTGAGATGGAGGACTTCGTCCGGGTGGCGAGGCCGGTCGCGACCTCCGGGACCTCGCTGGAGAGCCGGGTCGTGGCGCTCCCCGACACCGGGCCCGACGGGTGGCGCACCCTGGACCGGGAGTACGAGGCCCTCAAGGACAAGGCGGTGGACAGCGGGCTGATGATCGGCCAGTTCCATCCGGACTGCGACGAACGGGCGGTGCGAAACCCGGCGTTCAGGGTCTCCATCGCTCCGCTCGGCGTGCTCGCGATACGCCGCATGGCCCCGCACGACGTGCTCTTCCTGCACGACCGCAGGACCTGGTTCGGCACCTACGACCGGCTCTTCCGGTCCCACTACCAGCGGGGGCGGATCAGGGACCCGCTCCTGCGGCGGCTCCACCTCGTGGGGGTGGCCCGCCACGGACTGCCCCCCGTCGTTGTCCGGGAGCACGAGAAGGAGGAATGATGCACCAGGACCTTTTCCACGTGGTCGTCAACCACGAGGAGCAGTACTCCATTTGGCCCACCTACCACGGTGTTCCCACGGGCTGGAGGACCGTCGGGGAGCCCGCGACACGGGAGGGCTGCCTGAGCACGATCGAGGAGCTGTGGACGGACATGACGCCGAAGTCGCTGCGCGAAGCGGCCCCGGCGGGTCCGGCCGAGCCGTCCACCGGGGCCGGCTGACGGGCCGGGCCCGCCACCGGAGTCGTCGGCCGTCGCCGCGCAGCGCGGCGACGGTCGCCCATACCAGGGAATCGCAGAGGGAATGATGCTGGAACAAGTTCGACTGCCGCTACGCCACCGCGCGTTCCGGACGGTGTGGTGCGGTGAGACGCTGTCGATGCTGGGCGACTACAGCTTCGAAGTGGCCTTCGTCTGGCTGGTGTTCCAGGAGACCGGCTCGGCCGGTGCGCTGGCGGCCGTGCTGCTGGTGCAGACGGTGCCGCGCGGGGTGCTGCTGCTGGTCGGGGGCGCGGTCACCGACCGGCTGTCGCCCCGTACGGTCATGCTCTGCTCCCACCTGGTCAGGGGCAGCGCGGTGGGGCTGCTCGGCCTGCTGGCCGTGATGGACGACGTCCAGGTGTGGCACCTGTACGCGCTGGGAGCCGTCGCCGGGGTGGCGGAAGCCTTCTTCATGCCGGCCCAGGACAGCATCCTGCCCTCCCTGCTGCCCGCCGAGCAGATCGCCCGCGGGAACGCCCTCGTCGGGTTCGGCGAACAGGGCGCCCGGTTCCTCGGCCCCCTCCTGGGCGCCTCCCTGGTGGCGCTGGTGGGGACGCCGGCCGCGATCCTGCTCAACAGCGGCACCTTCTTCGTGGCCGCCTGGACCGTGCTGGCCGCGCCGAGGCGCCGCCCGGACGGCGAGGGGTCCAAGCCGCTCTCGGTCATCGGCGGCGAGATCGTGGAAGGCTTGCGGTACGCCCGGCGGAGCCGCGAGGTGCGCACCGTCCTCATGATCATCGGGGCGGCGGCGCTGAGCTACAGCGGCCTCTTCGCGGTGGCCCTCCCGGCGCTGGCGAAGTCCTTCCCCGAGAGCTCCATGGCCCTGGGCCTGCTCCTGTCGGCCTGGGGGCTCGGCCAGCTGACCGGAACGGTCGCCGCGGTCTTCACCGGCCTGCCCCGGCGCTGGGGCATCCTGATCATCGGTATGACGCTGACGGAGGGAGTGGCCTTCGTGCTCCTCGGCGTCCTGCCCAACGTCTGGCTGGCCGCCACCACCCTGGCCCTGCTCGGCGTGGGCGTGGCGTACTCCAGCGACGTGGCCCTGCCCACGTTCATCCAGACCCGTACGCCCGAGGACGTGCTCGGCCGGATCAACAGCGTCATGTACCTGCCCCGCGTCGTACTCGAACCGGTCTCCCTGGCGGTCATGGGCCTGCTGGTCACGGGAGACCTGCGCTGGGCCTTCGCGGTGGCCGCGGTTCCGGTCCTCACGGTCGGTGTCCGCCTGGCCTTCGACAGCAGCGCCCGCAACCTCACCACCGCCACCGAGAAACCCCACCCGGCCCCCGCGCCCAGCCCGGGCGCCGTCTGAGCACCGGGCAGCGGTCCCCCCGCCAAGGGTCGTGCGGTCCGGTCCGGCGGAGGCGGACCGACCGCCGTCGTGTGACGCGCCGGGGCAGACACGCCGACCGAGGAGACTGCCGTGCCCGACGACATCACGCGCTGGCTGTCCGCGCACGCGCTGGCCCTCAGCACCCTTTCCGCGGGTGAGCCGTACGGCGACCTGGAGCCGTTGCGCGAGACGCTGCGGGACGTGCGGATCACGGGCTTGGGGGAATCCACGCACGGTACGCGGGAGTTCTTCCTGCTCAAGCACCGGCTGCTGGAGTTCCTCGTCCGTGAGATGGGATACCGGGCGCTGGCGATGGAGGCCAGCGAGTCGGCGGCGCTGGCCGTGGACGCCTACGTGGGCGGCGCCCCGGGCGATGCCGCGCGGCTGGTCTCACGGCTGGGCTTCTGGACGTGGCGGACCCAGGAGATCCTCGCCATGGTCGAGTGGATGCGGACGTACAACCGCACCGTCCCGGCAGCCGAGCGGGTGCGCTTCGTCGGTATCGACCCGCAGTGCTGTGCGGACTCGGCCGCCGCGGTCGGCGCGTTCCTGGAGCAGGCCGCGCCGGGCACCGCCGGGTCCGTACGGGAGAGCCTCGCCCTCCTCGCCACCTCCCGGCCCGGCTCACGGCCGGACTCCGGACGAGGCCTGTACGAGGAGGCCGTCGAGCTGGCCGCGCTCCTGGAGGAGCAGCACGTGGGCCTCGCCGCCCGTACGAGTCCCGAGGCGGCGGCGGACGCGCTCCGGCACGCCCGCATCCTGGTCCGCTGCGCCGACCTGATCACGCGGCCGCTGCAGCCGAACCCCGGTGCGGAGAGCCTCTTCGCCGTCCGGGACCGCTACATGGCCGAGGCCGTCACCGCGCTGGTGGACGGCGCGGCCGACCGTATCGCCGTATGGGCGCACAACGGGCACATCGCGAAGGGCACTTACGGGGCGGGGGTGCCCGCCCTCGGCAGCCTCCTGCGCCGCCGCCACGGCGAGGCCTACTACGCTGTGGGCCTGCTCTTCGGCAAGGGGCAGTTCCGGGCCCGCCGGGGGAACGACACCACCGGCCCGGCGGTGCGGCACCGGATCGGCGGCGCAGGCCGGTCGGTCGAGTCCCGGCTCGCGGCCGCCGCACCGGGCGACTACCTGGTCGACCTGCGGGGCGGTGCGGCGAAGGCAGCACCCGCTGTGCGGGAATGGCTGCACGGGCCCGGCCTCCAGCGCAGCTTCGGCGCCAACGTGCCCCGGTTCACCTACCGCTTCCACCTCGCACCGCTCGTACCCGCCGAGGAGTACGACGGGATCGCTTTCGTGGCGAAGTCGACCTGCTCCCGCCCCCTGGAGTGATTTCCCCGCCACCGCGGCGTCATCGCGGGTGTGTGGACCCTCGTCCCGCCACTCGGCCCACTTCCAGCCGGACGTCCACTCTTCCGAACCGGGGATCGTCGACGGGGAGGTAGTCGAAGACGTGCGAGGACACGGTGGTCATGCGTCGGAAAAGTCAGTGATCGGTCAGCATGAGTCCTGAAAGACCCGGGGAAAGCTGACCGGACAGGCGAAGGGTTGTAATCTGCGGGGACCGCCCTTGACCTGCAATGAGCAGGCAGGGAGCAGACATTTCGGGAGCTTCTTCATGTTTCGTACCATGTTCAAGTCCAAGATCCACCGGGCCACCGTCACCCAGGCCGACCTGCACTACGTCGGGTCCGTGACCGTCGACGCGGACCTGCTGGACGCGGCGGACCTGCTGCCCGGGGAGCTGGTCCACATCGTGGACATCACCAACGGTGCGCGGCTCGAGACGTACGTCATCGAGGGGGAGCGCGGCTCCGGGGTCATCGGGATCAACGGCGCCGCCGCGCACCTCGTGCACCCCGGCGACCTGGTCATCCTGATCAGCTACGCGCAGATCGAGGACGCCGAGGCGCGGGTGTTCCGGCCGCGGGTCGTGCACGTCGACGCCGACAACCGGATCGTCGAGCTGGGAGCGGATCCGTCCGCCCCCGTACCGGGCACGGATCAGGAGCGCAGCCCCCACGCCGTGGCTGTCTGAGGGGAGTCGGGGACCATGGTGCAGAGCACGGCGGTCGAGTTCAGGGACGAGCGCAAGACGGGGCGGCTGCTGGCCGTCGAGGACGGGACGGCGGTGGGGCACATCGCCTACTTCGTGCTCGCCGAGGAGCCCCACGCGCTGGTGGCGGTGCACACCGTCGTCGAGCCGCGGCACGAGGGCCGCGGTGTCGCCGGCGGGCTGGTGCGGACCTTCTACGGGATCGCCGCGGCCGAGGGCGTGCCCGTGGTTCCGCTGTGCCCCTATGCGGCGAGCTGGGCCGCCAAGCATCCCGGCGAGGCGCCGGAAGCGGCGGCCGCGGTGGTCGACGCCGCCAAGGCTCAGCTGGCCGCCGACCCCGACCTGTGGTGAACGGGCTGCTCCTGCTGCACACCTCGCCCGTGCACGTCCCGGTCTTCGACGCGCTGCGCGACCGCTGCCATCCGGGGGCCGGGCTGCGGCACCTGGTGGCCCCGCACCTGCTGGACCGGGCCCGTGCGGAAGGGCCGGAGTCGGTGGCTCCGGCCCTGCTGGGGCTGCTCGCCGAGGCGGGGCCGTCTCCCGTGCTGGTGACCTGCTCCACCATCGGCGCGGTGGCCGAGGCCCTCGCGCCCGCCCTGGGCGTCCCGGTGCTCCGCGTGGACCGGCCGATGGCCGCGGCTGCCGTGCGTACGGGCCCCCGGATCGCCGTACTGGCCACCGTCGAGTCGACGCTCACGCCGACCGGGGAACTGCTGGCCGAGGAGGCACGGGCCGCCGGAGCGGCGGTGTCGGTGCGTACGCAGCTGGTCGCCGGGGCCTGGGAGCGCTTCGAGGCCGGGGACGCGCAGGGCTGCCTCGCCCGTGTGGCGGCGGCCGTCGAAGCCGTCACCGATGCGGACGTCGTCGTCCTGGCCCAGGCCTCCATGGCCGCTGCCGCGGAGCTGGCCGCATCCCGGATCCCGGTGCTCTCCAGCCCCGCCCCCGGTCTGGCTGCCGGCCTGGAACTGGTCTCCCGGCACACCGCCTGATCGGGCCCCGCCGGGCGGCGTACCCCGCGGCATCGGGGGAAGGTGGGACACATGGTGCGAGAACCAGAACGGACCCAGCCCCCCGACCCGCAGCCGCCCGGCCCGGGCCCGGAACCCACCCCGCGGCCGAACCCCTTCCCGGACCCCGATCCCATGCCGCGTCCGGCGCCGCCCGTACCCGGGCCGGTGCCGGAGCCCGACCCGATCCCGGCCCCGCCGGGACCCGCGCCGATCCCGCAGCCCGGCCCCCTGAGCTGAACCGGGGGCCCCGGCGGAGTCGGAGGGTCCGATCCGGGCCGGCACCGGTCCGGCCGACCGGCCGGACCGGTGCCGGCCCGCGCGTCAGTCCGTGCCGACCTCGGAGCGGTCGCCGCTCCAGAGGGTGTGGAACGAGCCCTCGCGGTCGGTGCGCCGGTAGGTGTGCGCCCCGAAGAAGTCGCGCTGGCCCTGGGTGAGGGCCGCCGGGAGCCGCTCCGCGCGCAGGGCGTCGTAATACGCCAGCGAGGCGGCGAAGGCGGGCACCGGGATGCCCTGGCCGACCGCCGCCACGAGCACGGCACGCCAGTCGTCCTGGGCCGCACCGATCTCACCCGCGAAGCTCTCGTCGGCCAGCAGGCTCGGCAGGTCGGGCCGGGCGTCGTACGCGGCACGGATCCGGTCCAGGAAGGCCGCCCGGATGATGCAGCCCCCGCGCCACAGCGAGGCCGTCGCACCCAGGTCCACGCCCCAGCCGTACTCCTCGCTCCCGGCCCGGATCTGGTGGAAGCCCTGGGTGTAGGCGACGATCTTCGACGCGTACAGCGCCTGCTCCACCTGGGCGGCGAAGGCGTCCGCCGCCTCCGGCGACAGCGCGGAGGCCGTCGGGCCCGCCAGCCCGCGCGCGGCCGCACGCAGGTCCTGGTGGCCGGAGACGGCACGGGCGAAGACCGCCTCGGCGATCCCCGACACCGGCACACCCAGGTCCAGCGCGATCTGCACGGTCCAGCGGCCGGTGCCCTTCTGTTCCGCGGCATCGGCGACCACGTCGACGAAGGGGCGGCCCGTCGCGGCGTCCGTGTGGGCGAGCACCTCCGCCGTGATCTCGATCAGGTACGAGTCCAGGCGTCCCCGGTTCCACTCACGGAAGGTCTCCGCGATCTTCGCGGGGGAGTAGCCCGCCACCTCGCGCAGCAGGTGGTAGGCCTCCGCGATGAGCTGCATGTCGGCGTACTCGATGCCGTTGTGCACCATCTTGACGAAGTGCCCGGCGCCGTCGGGCCCCACGTGCGAGGTGCACGGGGTGCCGTCGGAGGCCTTGGCGGCGATCTTCTCCAGCAGCGGCCCCAGGGAGGCGTACGACTCCTCGGACCCGCCGGGCATGATGCTCGGGCCGAGCAGCGCGCCCTCCTCGCCGCCGGAGATGCCCACGCCCACGAAGTGGATGCCGCGCTCGCGCAGCTCCTTCTCCCGGCGCCGGGTGTCCTGGAAGTGGGCGTTGCCGCCGTCGATGATGACGTCGCCCTCCTCCAGCAGCGGGGCGAACTCGCGGATGACGGCGTCGGTGGGCTCCCCGGCCTTCACCATGATGACGAGGCGCCGGGGGCGCTCCAGCGCATCGACGAACTCCTTCGCGGATCCGGCCGCGACGAAACTGCCCTCGTGCCCGAACTCCTCCACCAGCGCCGTGGTCTTCGCCGTGGTGCGGTTGTGGACGGCGACGGTGAAGCCGTTGCGGGCGAAGTTGCGGGCGAGGTTGCTGCCCATCACCGCGAGCCCGGTGACTCCGATCTGAGCCGTGCTGGTGCTCATGCGTGCGCTCCTGCGTGCTTCGACGTGCGGGGAGTGCCGACGCTACCGCGCCGCCGTCACCCGCCGGTCTCCCACGCGTCGATACAGTGTCAATTTCAGCCGGAGCGCGCCCTGTTGCGCCCCTTGTCAGGTCCCGTGCGTGCCGTTAGGTTGTGCGGTTCCTGATGTCTTCGATGGGGGCTCCCATGGGTGTACGGGGCCGGCACCGCCGGTATCAGCCGAGCAGCATCAACCGTGCCTCGCTCGCGCTCACCGCCGGCGGCGCCGGCATCGCGCTCCCCCTCATCGGTGCCGGAGCCGCCCACGCCGCCTCGGTGGACACCTGGAACAAGGTCGCCGCCTGCGAGTCCACCGACAACTGGCACATCAACACCGGGAACGGCTACTACGGCGGGCTCCAGTTCAGCCAGAGCACCTGGCGGGCGTTCGGCGGCACCGCGTACGCCGCCCGCGCGGACCTGGCCACCAAGGACCAGCAGATCGCCGTCGCCGAGAAGGTGCTCAAGGGGCAGGGACCGCAGGCCTGGCCCGCCTGCGGGAAGAAGGCCGGGCTCTCCCGCAGCGGTCCGGCCCCGGCCGTCGCCCCCCAGGCCAAGGTGCAGGTCAAGGTGCAGGTGCAGGAGGCCAGGCCCCAGGCCCGGCAGGCCGGGGCGACCGGCCGGCCGCAGGGGGTCGTGCCCCGGCCGACCGGTACCCCGGTGCTGCCGAACCCGTACGTCGTCGCGCCCGGCGACTCCCTCTCGGCGATCGCCACCCAGCAGCGCGTCGAGGGAGGCTGGCAGGCCCTGTACGAGACGAACCGGGCCACCCTGGGCACCGACCCGAACCTGATCTTCCCCGGCCAGCGGCTCACCCTGCGGATCACCTCGGCGCCGCCCGCCCAGAACCCGGAGAAGCCGCCGCGCACCGCCGAGCCCGTCAAGCCGGTGGAACCGGCGGCGGAGAAGCCGGCCGCGAAGCCCGCGGAGAAGCCGGCCGCCAAGCCCGCGGAGAAGCCGGCCGCCAAGCCCGCGGAGAAGCCGGCCGCCAAGCCCGCGGAGAAGCCCCGGCAGGCGCCCCCCTCAGCGCAGCAGAAGCCGGCCGCCGGGAGCTACTCCGCGCCCGTCGACGCAGCCCTGGGTACCGCCTACCGGGTCTCCGGCTCCTCCTGGTCCAGCGGCTATCACACGGGGATCGACTTCCCGGTGGCGACGGGCACGTCCGTCAAATCCGTGGGTCCCGGACAGGTCGTCTCGGCCGGCTGGGCCGGGGCGTACGGATACCAGGTCGTCATCCGGCACACCGACGGGCGCTATTCCCAGTACGCGCACCTGTCCGCCCTGGGGGTCAAGGCCGGGCAGCAGGTCTCGGGCGGCCAGCGGATCGGCCGCTCCGGTTCGACCGGCAACAGCACGGGCCCCCACCTGCACTTCGAAATGCGCACGGGGCCCGGCTACGGCTCCGACATCGACCCGCTGAAGTACCTCCGCAGCCACGGGGTCTCCCTCTGACCCACGGGTGTGCGCGGGCACGGCGGTGAGCAGGACCAGACCGGACGCCGCCACCACGGCGCTCGCCAGCGCCGCCGCCGTGCCCGCGCTCCCGTACCGGAAGCCCTCCTCGAAGAGGGAGATGCCGACCACCGTCGCGACCACCGGATTGACCACGGTCACCGTGGCCAGCGGCGCGGTCAGCCCGGCTCCCCGGTACGCCGCCTGGGACAGCAGCAGCCCGCCCGCCGCGAGCACGGCGATCGCCGCGAGGTCGGGCCAGAGGGCACCCAGGGAGTCCGGGGAGAAGGTCTCGGCCACCGACTTGGTGAACACCGAGGCCATGCCGAAGGCGAGGCCCGCCGCGGTGGCCAGCAGGACGCTGTGCAGCACGGGCCGGTGCATCCGGTGCGCCGCCAGGAACAGCACGAACGCCCCGGCTCCGGTCACGCTCAGCAGCAGGCTCCGCTCCGAACCCGCCAGGGCCTGCTCCGCCCGGCCGTCCCCGCCGGTCAGGGCCAGCAGACCCGCCAGGCCCACCGTGGCCAGTACAGCCCCGCGCCAGGCCGCGGTACCCGCCCGGCGCCCCACGAAGAACGCCGCCATCGGCAGGGCGAAGACGATGGTGAGCGCGCCGAGCGGCTGGACCAGGCTCAGCGGTCCGTAGGCCAGCGCCACCACGTGCAGCAGGGCGCCCAGGCCGTTCAGCCCCACCGCCGCCCACCAGCAGGCCCGGCGCAGCGGCGCGTACCGCCGGTCCGGCGTGGTCGCCGCGACCTGTTCCTGGACGATGGCGCCACCGGCGTACGCGAGCGCGGACACGAGGCAGAGCAGGACCGAAAGCGCTAGGGCACTCATACGTTCCACCATGCCCCACCCGGACGGACGATTCCTCCCCCCGGAGGCGGGCCCGAGTCATACTCCAGACATAGTCCAGACGGAGTACAGAATCGCTGCACAAGTCGTGCGGACGCGGTACGCAGCCGGTGAAGCGGAGGCAGACGTCCGCTTCCGTTTCCGTCCCCCTTCCGCCTCCGGATCCGCGTCCGGATCCGCTCCGGCCGGCGTCCGCGGACCGCACCGGACGCGATCGGTGCGGTGTCGCCGCGCAGCGTCCCACCGCACCGGCACCGCCCTTCCCGGGGGCCCCCGCTCCGCCGGGTGACGGCCGTTTCGCGGAACGTGAGGGCCGCGTGATCGGGTTTGGTCCCGGGCGCGGGGAATCCGTACAGTTTCCCCTTTGGGGACTTCCGCAGCAGGCGGATGCGGACGAGCGATCAAGGAACGGCAGCGGCGATGACGGTGACCGAAGACAGCCACGACTACGGGCACGCCTACGGACCGGGCATCGACCCCGAGCGGCTGGAGCTGTGCCTGAGCGTGCTCGACGAGCTGGACAAGCTCGACGTCGACCACCCCGACGCCGTCACCGTACGCCGCGCTACCGCCGGGCTCTACCGCACGGTCAAGCAGCGCCGCCGCCAGGAGCGCCGCGCCGCCAAGACCGCCAACGACAAGGCCGTCACCGAGGCGACCGCGACCGGCTCGGCCGAACGCATCGACGACGAGACCCAGGGCAACGCCCTGACCGCGGCCACCAAGGGCCCGATCGCCGGGATACTCCAGCGCCCGCGCTCCTGCTACATCTGCAAGACCCGGTACGTCGAGGTGGACGCCTTCTACCACCAGCTCTGCCAGGACTGCGCCGCCTTCAACCGTGCGCGCCGCGACGCCCGGACCGACCTGACCGGCCGCCGCGCCCTGCTCACCGGCGGCCGCGCCAAGATCGGCATGTACATCGCGCTGCGCCTGCTGCGCGACGGCGCGCACACCACCATCACCACGCGTTTCCCCAACGACGCGATCCGCCGCTTCAAGGCCATGCCCGACAGCGCCGAGTGGCTGCACCGCCTGAAGATCGTCGGCATCGACCTGCGCGACCCGGCGCAGGTCGTCGCGCTCGCCGACTCGGTGGCAGCCGAGGGCCCCCTCGACATCCTGATCAACAACGCCGCGCAGACCGTACGCCGCTCCCCGGGTGCCTACAGCGAGCTGGTCGCCGCCGAGAACGCCCCGCTCCCGGCCGGCGAGCTGCCTTCCGCCGAGGTCATCGGCACCTTCGGCAGCGGCACCGTCGACCGCGTCGCCGCGCTGCCCACCGGCAGGGGCGAGAAGCTCACCGCCCAGGACGTCACCGAGCTGGCCCTGGTCTCCGGCTCCGCCTCCCTGGAGCGGATCGCCGCGGGCACCGCCATCGACGCCGGCGGCCTCGTACCGGACCTGCACGACACCAACAGCTGGATCCAGACGGTGTCCGAGGTGGACCCCATCGAGCTGCTCGAAGTGCAGCTGTGCAACTCCACCGCGCCGTTCATCCTGATCAGCAAGCTCCGCCCGGCGATGGCGGCGGCCGAGGCGGGACGCCGCTACGTGGTGAACGTCTCCGCGATGGAGGGCGTCTTCAGCCGCGGCTACAAGGGCGCCGGGCACCCGCACACCAACATGGCGAAGGCCGCGCTGAACATGCTGACGCGCACCAGCGCCCAGGAGATGTTCCAGAAGGACCAGATCCTGATGACCGCGGTCGACACCGGCTGGATCACCGACGAGCGGCCGCACCCGGACAAGGTGCGTCTTGCCGAGGAGGGCTTCCACGCCCCCCTCGACCTGGTCGACGGCGCGGCCCGGGTCTACGACCCGATCATCCGCGGCGAGGCCGGCGAGGACCTGTTCGGCGTCTTCCTCAAGGACTACGCCCCCGCCAACTGGTAGACCCGCCGGGCCGCCCGCCCCTGCAGCCGCCGCCCCCGCGGCCTCCGCCCCGACCGTGGCGGGAGGCCGCGGGGGCGCACTGCGTACGGGTGTCGCTCAGGCGCGCGCCCGGGTGCGGGCCGCCACCAGTTCCAGGACCGGCCGCCAGTCCTCCACGGTCCCGGCGTCCAGGCCCGGCACCTTGCCCGCGTCGTCCGCCCGGCGCAGGGTCACCGCGGCCTCCGCGTCCGGGTCGGCGGCGAAGGCGCGGACCTCCGCCCCGCCCATCACCCCGCCCTGCGCCCGCAGGGTCAGCGCGCTCTGCGGTGACAGCGCCCGCTCCGGCTCCACGGCGGCCAGGTAGCGCTTCGCCGGCACGTGCAGCCGTATCAGCCGGGCCACCCGCTCGCCCAGCAGTGCACGCAGGGCCTCAGCCGCGCGGTCGGCGTGCCCGGCGTCGTCACCCGGACGGAGCACATGGCCGAGATCGTGCAGCAGCCCCGCGATCTGGAGCTCCTTGTCGGCGGGGCGGGCGCGGCGCAGCAGGGCCGCCGTCTGCAGTCCGTGGTCGTGCAGGTCGACCGGATCGCCGCTGCGGTCCGGGGTGTCCCAGGCGCCCCGGCAGGCGTGCAGCAGCTCCATCAGCTCCTCGACGCAACCGACCTCCACCCCACCGGACTTCGCCACTGTTGCGCCCCCTCCGCCGCCCCGTACGCCGGCGACGAGCAGACCATCGTCGCGGGCGGCCGGAGCCACGACATGATGAACTCGGGGCGAAATCAAGCGGTCGGTGTGGATTTTGCCTTTCCATCGAGCGGGGGTGCGCTCAAATGTGTACTCTGAGGGGCATCAACAAGGCCCCAACCGGGCCATGCTCCACCAAGGCGCCACCGCGCCCGGTAATCCTGATCTCCCTGCCCGGCGCGGTTCGCCCGCCGGGTTACGCGACACAGAGGAGTGCGCGGTGACAGATACGAAGAAGCCCGAGCAGGTGCTGCTCGACACGACGTGGCGCAAGAAGACCCCTCGTTCCGACGAGCTCGGCAGCCTCGAAGTCTGGGCACGGTCCGCCCCGATCAGGCTGGCGGGATACGAGGACGACCTGGCTGAGGCGCACATCCTGCCCGGCATCGACTGACCCTCGCGCCGCGACCCCCGCGCCGCGAACCCGAGCGCCCCCGCCCGAACGGAACCGGGGGCGCTGCCCTGCACGGCAGACCGGGACGCCCGGCTGCCCGGGTTCCCCGAAGGCGTACGCCGTGAGCGTCATCGCTGAGGGCGATCACGGGTTCCGCGGGCCCGGCCGCACCGTCAGGCTGATCGTCATGAAACTGCTGATGCTGGGTGGTACCGAATTCGTCGGCCGCGCGATCACCGAGGACGCCCTCGCCCGGGGCTGGGAGGTGACCGTCTTCCACCGGGGCCACCACGCGCCCCCGCCGGGCACCTCGGCCCTCCACGGGGACCGCACCGCCCCCGGCGGTCTGGAAGTCCTCACCACAGGGGAGTGGGACCTTGTCGTCGACACCTGGAGCGGAGCCCCCGCCGCGGTCCGCGACAGTGCCCGCCTGCTGCGGGACAGGGCCCGGCACTATGCGTACATCTCCAGCCGTTCGGTGTACGCGTACCCCTCCCCGCCCGGCCTCGACGAGGACGGGCCGCTCGTCGAGGGCTCTCCCGACGCCGGGTCCGTGGCGTACGCCGAGGACAAGCGGGGTGGTGAACTCGCCGCCCTGGACGCCTTCGGGGACCGCGCCCTGCTGGTCCGCGCCGGGCTGATCATCGGCCCGTACGAGAACGTCGGCCGCCTGCCCTGGTGGCTGAACCGGCTGGCCAGGGGCGGCCCCTTCCTCGCGCCCGGCCGTCCCGACCTGCCCCTGCAGTACGTGGACGTGCGCGACCTCGCGCGCTGGACCCTGGACGCGGCCGCCGCCGGGCGCGGCGGCGCGTACAACCTGGTCTCCCCGCCCGGCCACGCCACCATGGGCAGCCTGCTGGCGGCCTGCGCGGCCGCCACCGGCGCCTCGGCCGAGCCGCGCTGGGTCGACGCGGCGGCCCTCGAGGCCGCCGGGATCGAGCCCTGGACCGAGCTTCCCATCTGGCTCCCGGAGGGGGAGCTGCACGACTTCATGTTCGGCGGCGACGTCGGCAAGGCCGTCGGGGCGGGCCTGGTGTGCCGGCCCGTGGAGGAGACCGTGGCCGACACCTGGAGCTGGCTGCAGTCGCTCGGCGGCGTCGCCCCGCACCGGCCCGACCGGCCGCAGAAGGGCCTCTCCGCCGAGCGGGAGGCCGCCCTACTCGGGCTCTGACCGGGCCGCTTCCGCGAGGCGGGTCGGCGGGAGGTACTCGCGCAGCAGCGTGCGGTGCCACCAGGCACCCGTCTCGCGCAGCTCCCGCCAGGTGGTGAACCGGTAGCGGTACAGCCGGGCCCGGACCCAGCGGGGCGGGGCGTCCGGGAAGGGGTTGTGGCGGAGCAGGCGCAGGGTGTCGCGGTCGCCCGCGAGCAGCCGTTCCACGAACGGGCCGAACCAGTCGCGCGCGTAGCCGGGGGAGAGCGCGGCGAACCACATCAGCCAGTCGAGCCGCAGGTGGTACGGGGCGAACTGGCGCGGCGTCCGGCGCGGTTCGCCCGGTTTCCCCTTGAACCCGTACTCACGCCAGTCCCCGTCCTCGCGGGGCAGCCGGTCGGCGGTGCCCTCCACCACGACCTCGTCGCGGATCCGGCCCACCGTGCCGAAGGCCCCGTAGGTGTTGACCAGGTGCAGCGAGTCGAAGGAGCGGTTCATCACCTGGCGGCGCGAGACCATGTTGAGCACCGGATGCCGGCTCAGCACCAGCACCAGCACGGTCACGGCGCAGACCAGGGCCGCGAACCACACCGGCGCCCCGCGCGAGGCGGCGGCCGGGGGAGGGCCCGCGAGCCCGGTGAAGTCCACGGCCGACAGGGCCAGCGTGATCGTCAGCCAGTTCAGCCAGGCGAAGTTCCCCGACAGGACCAGCCACAGCTGCGTGGCCACGATGGTCCCGGCGGCGTACGAAGCCACCGGCTGCGGGGTGAACAGCAGCACCGGGACCAGCAGTTGGGTCACGTGGTTGGCCGCGCACTCCACCCGGTGCAGCGGCCGGGGCAGACGGTGGAAGAACCAGCTGAGCGGCCCCGGCATCGGCTGCGTCTCGTGGTGGAAGTACAGGCAGGTGAGCTTGCGCCAGCAGGGGTCCCCGCGCATCTTGATCAGCCCCGCGCCGAACTCCACCCGGAAGAGCACCCAGCGCAGCAGCCACAGCACCAGCACCGGCGGTCCGGTCCGGGCGTTGCCGAGGAAGACGGCGAGGAAGCCCACCTCCAGCAGCAGCGACTCCCAGCCGAAGGAGTACCAGGTCTGCCCCACGTTGACGACGGAGAGGTAGAGCAGCCACAGCAGCGCCCACAGGGCCATGGCCGCGGCCAGCGGAACCTCGTCGCCGGCCCCCGCGGCGAGTGCGGCGGCCAGGGCCGCCCCGGTCCAGGCGCAGGCCGCGAAGAAGCGGTCCGAATAGTGCAGTTGGAACAGGCTCGGGGCGCGGCGGAAGGGCACGTGCCGCACGTACCGCGGCACGGGCAGCATGCCGTGCGCCCCGATCAGGGCCCGGAACTGCAGGGCGGCCCCGAGGAAGGCGAGGAGGTAGACACCGGCCAGGGCCCGCTGGAAGACCAGCCGGCCCAGCCAGTACCCGGGCGCCGTGAACCAGTCCATCGCCTCCAGTATCGGGCCGGTCAGGCCGCCGCGGCCAGCCTGCGCACGGTGCGCCCCAGCCGGCGCGCGTACTGCCGCTGGAGGACGGGGACGACGGGGCCCGCGAGGCGGGTGTACCAGGAGGCGGGGCGGCTGAAGGCGGTGACCGTGAACCACACCGTGCCGTCGGCGTCCATGGCGACGACGAAGGACTCCTCCCCGCATTCGGGGTGGCCCTCGAGGGTTCCGTAGGCGAAGCCGATGCGGGTGGGCTCGTACGCCGTCCAGATCACCTCGCACGCCGCGGTGACCCGCAGCGGGCCCAGGCCGATGCCGACCTCCACCCTGCCGCCCGGCCGGGCGGCGCGGTCCGTGGCCCGCACCCGCATCCCCGAGCTCCGGTGGGCGTGGAAGGTGGTGACGGCGACCCCGGCGCTCTCGAAGACGGCCCGGCCGTGCCCTGTCCGGGTGCGGTGGCGCAGGTGGTGGTATCCGGCGGGCAGGGTCCGGAGCGCCGTCGCACCCCGGTCGGGGTAGCTGAGGGTGCTGCGGCCGGCGCCGGCGAGTCGGGTCATGGGGTGGTCACCTCCGGAGGGTGGGGTGCGTCTTCGGTCAGCCGGCGCCAGGCCAGCACCGAGCACAGGGCGAATCCGAGCGCGTTGCCGAGGCCGTGGGTGGCGGCCATCCAGGTCAGGGTGGGGTGCACGATGCCGGTGGCCTCGCCCGCCGCCCACCACAGGGCGAGCAGCATGGTGGCGACGAGGACGGCCGCCGAGACCGCCAGCAGGGCGCGGGTGCTCCGGTCGCGGGCCGAGGGCCGGATCTCCCGCCAGGTCAGCAGGGCCACGGCCCACATCCCGCCGGTCAGGACCACCGCGCCCACCAGCTCGGCCCAGTCGTCGAGGAAGTAGCCGAGGAGCACGAGCAGGGTGCCGGCCGGCACGCTGTACACGGCCCACGAGGCCCGGGGTCCGGGCGTCGCCGCCCGGCACACGAGCCCGGCGACCAGGGCCGCCGCGAACCCGGCGTAGTGGAAGTGCGGGACGGTCAGCGCCAGGATGTCGAGGTCGAAACCGAAGAGCCGGTGTCCGGCGCGTTCGGCGACCAGGGCCACCCCGGCGACCGAGGGCGAGGCCAGCGCCGCGGCCACGGCGACCTCGGCCGGAGCGGGGAAGGCGGTCCGCCGGCCCGGCGCCCGGGGGTGGGTCCGCAGCAGGCGGGCCGGGGCCCGCGCCGCCAGGGCCGCCGTGGCCGCCGCGTAGAGTGCCGCGAGCGATGCGGCGAGGATGCCGCGCGGCAGCCACAGGCAGACGGCTCCCGGGGCGGCGAGCAGCGGCCAGAGCCGGGCGGTGCGGCGCAGGCCGACCGGGTCGATCAGACGCAGACCCGCGGGCAGTACGTACAACATGCCCAGGGTGACGATCACGTTCACCAGCACCGTCACGCGGACTCCCTCCCCGAAGCGCGGATCAACGCTTTGAACGGGTTCAACTCACAGGGGTGACCCTACGCGGCTCGTTGAACATGTTCAATACGCGCTCTCGGGTTGCGGTGGCCGCGAGGATGCGGCAGACAGGAGCTAGCAACCGGGGCGAAAGGGAGAAACGCGTGCATGCACTGACACGTCCGACACCTCGTCAGGCGCCGCGCCGTCACGGTCCCGCGGGAACCGCCCTCTTGGCCGTCCTCGCCCTGTTCGCCGCGGGCTGCGGCGGCTCCGAGGAGACCGTGGGCGCGGCCGGATCCGAGAGCCAGGAGGTCTACCTCGAACCCGTCGCCGCCGCCGGACCCGCCCCCTTCACCGCCTCCTCCGCCACCCGGGAGTCGGCCCCCGTTCAGCTCCCGCTGCCCAATCCGACCGGCCGGGGCATCCGCACGGTGAACGCGGCCACGCCGGGCCTGTACGGAGGAACCCAGCGGCTCGGCAGCTGCGACGTGGAGCAGCAGGTGCGCTACCTCACCGCCGACGAGGCCAAGGCCCGCGCCTTCGCCGAGGCCTCCGGCATCGAAGCGGCGAAGATCTCCGACTTCCTGCGCGGCCTCACCCCCGTCGTGCTCCGCGCCGACACCCGGGTCACCAGCCACGGCTTCCGCGGGGGCGCCGCCGACGGCTTCCAGGCCGTCCTCCAGGCGGGCACGGCCGTCCTCGTCGACGACCACGGCATGCCCCGGGTGCGCTGCGCGTGCGGCAACCCGCTCCAGTCCCCGCGCGCGGGGAAGGGCTCACCGGTCCACAAGGGCGACCCGTGGAGCGGCTACCGGCCCAACCAGGTCATCGTCATCGAACCGACCCCCCACGTGATCGACAACCTGGTGATCGTCAACATCGCCGACAACACCTGGATCGAGCGCAAGACCGGCGACGACGGCGCCCAGGACCGCACCCCGCGGGTGGTCCCCCCGTACGACCCGGCGAACGGCATCCCGAACGCCGACCCCGGCGGCACCACACCGGCCGACCCGTGCCTGACCACCGGCCCGACCCGTACGGCGCCGCCCACCGAGCCGGGCCGCCGCAGCGCGCCGGGCACCGCCGCGGCCCCCGGGCCGCTGCCCCCGGCCCCCCGCCCCACGGACTGCCCGCCGGAGCCCGGTACCGGCCGCGAGGGCCTCCCGGACCGGCCGCTGAACCCGGCGGAGCCGCAGAAGCCCCCGAACAGCGTCCCCTCGGACGGCACCTCCGACTTCCCGGCCGAGCCCGACCTCCAGGGCGACCCGATGGCGCCCGACGCCTTCGACCCGGAGGCCCCCTACGATCCGAACGCCCAGGGCGAACCGATGGCGCCGGACTTCCCGCAGGAACCCGACGGCACGGCCCCCGCGCCGGACGACCCGTTCGACCCGAACACCGTCCCCGACCCGCAACTGGACCCCTCCGATGCCGGTTCCTCCCTGGAGAGCGCCTGACCGGGCCGTGTGTCATGGTGGACCGGTGCCGAGCACCGTTTCCCTCCCGGACGACTGGCCCGCGCATCCTGACCGGTCGCTGGCACTGAACCGGATGGGCAGTTTCGACTGGGACCTGGCCACCGGCCTCATGCACCTGGACGCGGCGGCCCTGGACGTCTTCGACACGGCTCCCGAGGCGTACGACGGGCGGCCGGACTCCCTGTCGCCGCGCGTCCCGGCGGCCGAGGCGGCCCGGCTCGACGCCCTGGTCTCCAGCGCCCTCAAGAGCAGCGAGGACACCTACGGCGCCTACTTCCGCATCCGGTGCCACGACGGCCGGCTGCGCTGGACCCACACCCAGGGCCGCGTCATGCGCGGCCCGGACGGGCGCCCGTACCGGATCATCGGCATCGTCCGCGACGCCACCGAGGAACTCAGTCATTCGGCGGAGCGGCTCGGGCTCGACGAGGAGCGGCGCCGCCAGACGTCGGTCGTCGAGAGCACCACCGCCGCCCTCGCGCACGCCCGGACCGTCCGGGACGTCATCGACGCTCTCGGCGACGCCCACGGCCTGGAGCGGCTCGGCTCGATGGGCATGGTGATGGGTCTCGTCGAAGCCGGCCGGATCCATCTCGTCGCCGAAGGACCCCAGGGCAGCTTCGTGCCCGGCACCCGCTACACCCGCGTCGACGAGCAGTACCCGATGAGCGAGGTCGTCCGCTCGCTCCAGCCGCGCTTCCTCGACTCGGCGCAGGAGTTCGCCCAGGACTATCCGGGCCTCTGGGCGAAGATCTCGTACATGGACATCTCGGCGGCGGCCTACCTGCCGCTGATCGCCCAGGCCCGCCCGATCGGCGCGATCGGCCTCCTCTACCAGCACAAGGACGGCTTCACCCAGGACGAGCGCAACCTGCTCGTCGCACTGGGCAGCAGCATCGCCCAGAGCCTCCAGCGGGCCATGCTGCTGGAGCAGGAGCACGATCTGGCGGAAGGCCTCCAGCAGGCCATGCTGCCCCGGCGGATCCCGCCCGTGCCGGGCGGGCAGATCGCCGTACGGTACCGGTCCGCCCGGATGGGCCAGGACATCGGAGGCGACTGGTACGACGTCATCCCGCTGCCCTGCGGCTCCCCCTCCGCAGGCCGCGGGGGCGGTCGCGTCGGCGCGGTCATCGGCGACGTGCAGGGCCACGACACCCACGCGGCGGCCGTCATGGGCCAGCTGCGCATCGTGCTGCGCGCCTATGCCGCCGAAGGGCACGCGCCGGCCACGGTCATGGCCCGGGCGTCCGTCTTCCTGCACGAGCTCGACACCGACCGCTTCGCGACCTGCATGTACGTGGAGGCCGACCTGTCCACGGGCGTGCTCCAGCTGGTACGGGCGGGCCACATCGACCCCCTGCTGCGCACCCGGGACGGGGACTGCCGCAGGCTCCCGGTGAGCGGCGGCATGCCGCTCGGCCTGTCGGCCCAGTTCGGCCGACTCGAATACCCGGTGACCACCGTGGAACTGGACCCGGGAGAAACGATACTGCTCTGCACGGACGGCCTGGTGGAACAGCCCGGAGCGGACCTCGACGACGGCATCCAGCTGCTCACCACCCTCGTCCGTACCGGCCCCGCCGACCTGCAGCTGCTGGCGGACCGGCTCTGCGGAGTCGTCGACGAACGAGGCGGGGACGACGACATGGCGCTCCTCCTGCTGCGCCGCGACGTGGAGGACCCCCCGCAGGGCGGCGGCCGCTTCCGGCAGCACGTGGCCCCGGGCGACCCGGAGGCCCTGGTGTCGGCCCGGCACATGATCGGGGCGGCCGTGCGCGCCTGGGGCGCCCGGGAGCGGGTCGACGAGATCGAGCTGGTCGCCGACGAGCTGATCGTGAACGCCCTGATGCACACCGACGGCCCGGCGATCGTGACCCTGCGCGTCCTGACCGGCGCCGCACGACGCCTCCGCGTCGAGGTCGAGGACCGCTCCAGCGCGCTGCCGAGACGCCGGGAAGCGGGGGACTCGGGCGTCTCGGGGCGGGGGCTGATGCTGGTGGACCGCCTGGCGGACGACTGGGGCGTGGAACCGCGGGGCGGCGGCAAATGCGTGTGGTGCGAGTTCGCGATGGCCTGAGCCGTCCCGCGCCCTTCCTGCCGGACCCCGCGCCTCCTGCCGGACCCCGGACCCCGGCGGCCGTCGCCGCCGCCCCTCCGGGGCGTCCCCGGTCTCCGCCGGGCCCCGCGGAAAGTCCGTTGCGGGGACACCTGCCGGTCATCCAGGATCGTGGCGATGACCAACGCCATGGAAGACGTGCGCCGACTGCTGAAGAACGGCGATCTGCCCGGAGCCGTACGGTCGCTGCGGCCGCACGCCGAGACGGCTCCGCTCCCCGAACTCGCCGGGGCCGTCCGCGCCTTGGCCGATGCCGCCGGGTTCGAGGACCTGGCCGGCGCCGCCGAGGCCGCCGCGGCACGGCCGCAGGACCCGCAGGCCCTCTACGACCTCGGCTACGGCTGCGTCGAACGCGGTATCGCCTTCCTCGCCGTCGCACCACTGCGCGAGGCACTGCGGCTGCTCCCCGGCTCCCGGCCGCTGCTCGCCGAACTGGTCTCCGCCCTGGAGGACGAACACCGGCACGCCGAGGCCGCCGCGCTCCTCGCCGCCCGGGGCGACGGCCTGCCCGCCTGGCCCGAGACGTACCTCCTGGTCCACCACACCCTCCTCGCCGGAGACCCGGCCGGGGCCCGGGCCGCCGCCGCCCGGCTGCCCGACCCCGAGGACCCCGCCTGGCACGGGGCGCACGCCCGCCAGCGCCGGATGCTGGCCCGCGCCGAACTCGCGGCCACCGCCGGGCCGCTCGACACCACCGACCTGCGCGGGTGGCAGTTCACCCTCACCGGAGCCCTGCTGGGCACGATCTCCCCGTACGGCTACGACGCCGGCATGACGGGCCGCTACGCCTACCTCGGCGACACCCACGAGCTGTGCCGCCGCGGCCTGCACCGGCTCGCGCTGGCCCTGGCGGCGGCCGGGCAGGAGCCGGCCACCGTCTCGCTGCTGCCCGGCCGCTCCGACCGGATCCTCGGGCTGGCCGCCGCCGCGGTGCTCGGGCTGCCCGCCGTGCCCTACGAGCCCGCGCGGACGGACACCGTCGTCGTCGCGTACGACCTGAACGACTGCGACGGGGACCTCGTGCAGAGCCTGCGCACCCGCGCCGACCGCCAGGTCCTGCACGAGCACGCCACCCGCTGGACCGGGCCGCCCCCGGTGAGCGCCGACTCCAGCGCCCTTCTCGCCCAGATCGTCGCCGTGGCCTGGAAGGACGACGACCGCCCCGAGGAGGAGATCGCCCGGGAGGTCGCGGCCGCCGACCCCACCGCCGACCCGGGCGACGGAGCGGCCCCGCGCGACCCCGACGAAGCCTTCCGCGCCTACGCGGCGGCCGTGGCCCCCGGCTGGCTCACCGGCACCCGCGACCACCTCGGCTCGCCCGGCCCGGTGCCCAGCTCGCGCTTCGCCTGAGGCGGCGGCAGGCTGGGAGCATGCCGGAGCTGCCGGAGGTCGAGGCCCTGCGGGAGTACCTCGACGAGCACCTCACCGGGCGGGTGGTGGAGCGCGTCCACCCGCTCGCGGTGAGCGTGCTCAAGACGTACGACCCGCCGGTCACCGCCCTCGAAGGCGAGCGGGCCGGGGCCACCACCCGCCACGGCAAGTTCCTGGCCCTGGCCGTCGGCGAACTCCACCTCGTCACCCACCTGGCCCGGGCCGGCTGGCTTCGCTGGCAGGACACCCTGCCCGCGCAGCCGCCGCGCCCGGGCAAGGGGCCGCTGGCCCTGCGCGTCGCCCTGGAGGGCGGCGGCGGCTTCGACCTCACCGAGGCGGGGACCCAGAAGCGGCTCGCCGTATACGTGGTGCACGACCCCCAGGAGGTCCCCGGCATCGCCCGGCTCGGACCGGACCCGCTCGCCGCCGGCTTCGACCGGGACGCCTTCGCCGGGCTGCTGGAGGGCGAGAAGCGCCAGATCAAGGGCGTGCTGCGCGACCAGAGCGTCATCGCCGGCATCGGCAACGCCTACAGCGACGAGATCCTGCACCGGGCCCGGGTCTCCCCCTTCAAACTGGCCGCCTCCTTCGACGAGGAGCAGGTCACCCTGCTGTACGAGGCCGTGCAGGACACCCTGCACGAGGCGGTCGGCCGGGCGCACGGCCTGGCGGCCGGGCAGCTCAAGGCCGAGAAGAAGAGCGGGCTGCGGGTCCACGGCCGGGACGGCGAACCCTGCCCGGTGTGCGGGGACACCGTCCGCTCGGTGTCCTTCGCCGACTCCTCGCTCCAGTACTGCCCCACCTGCCAGACCGGCGGGAAGCCGCTCGCCGACCGGCGGCTCTCGCGTCTCCTCAAGTAGTCCGGGGCTGCGTAGACTCCCACGCCAATGGCCGAGGAGCAGCAGTCGCCGCCCCGGCGCGAGATCGTCACCGGGGTTTCCCGGGGCACCCGCCGCCGGGCGCCCGCGCACACCCCGGCGTGTTCGGAGATATCCGAGCAGACCACCCTCGGCGCGACCTACGTACGGGCCATCATGCGCAGCCAGTTGCGGGCCGGCCTGGGGGCGCTGGCCGTGCTCGTGCCGCTCGTCGCCGTACTGCCGCTGGTGCTCGTCCTGCCGGGGGCCGGGTCGGGGCCGCTGGTCTGGCTGGCGCTGGGGCTGCTGGCGTACCCGGTGATGTGGCTCATCGCCCGCTGGTACGTCACCCGGGCCGAGCGCAACGAGGCCGATTTCACCGGCTTGGTGACGGATCCGGCGGAGGCCCCGAGCACCCCCCGGCCGCGGCCCCGGGGCCCCCTCTAGAACAGGTGCATGGCCAAGTGGCCGAGGGGCAGTCCGAGTTGCCACGCCGGGGTCCAGACGCGGACGCTCTCGTCGAGTCCCGGCGGGGTGTCGGTGCGGTCGGGCCGTCCGGGGTCGAGGTTGGTGGCGAACAGTTCGGTGCGGTCCAGCCAGCGCCAGGCCGCCCGGGCCAGTTCCAGGTCCGGGTCCTCGCCCCCGCCGCGTTCCCTGGCCTCCTCGCCCAGCGCCAGGAACCGGGTGTGCACCCAGTCGCGCCAGGGGTGCCCGTACGCGGTGAGGGACAGCCACTCGTCGAGCTGCGAGACCACCCGGATCCCGGAGAGTTCGCCGGCCGCGTCCGAGAGGTAGATCGTCAGCGCGAGCGTGTCGCGTCCGGCCCGGAACTCCAGGGTGCTGACCGGGATCAGCCGGCCCGTGCGCAGCAGTTCGTCCGCGATGTACTCGGCGTAGAGCCAGGCCATGGGCACCGCGAGCCCGCCGTCACTGGTGCCGTTCATACCCTCGGGCTGCACCGTTCCACCTTCTCCCGCGCGTTGAGCCGTCCCGCCGTCACGCCCTGAGCCTTCCCCCAGCGGCTTGAGGAGCGGGGGATGTTTACTCAACTTGAACAGTCTGGTGCCGAATTGCTTGCGCACTGTGTCGGTTCCGTGCACGTTCGGGACGTTCCTTGTGCCCTCGCGCCGCGACTCAGGCGCCGAGGCCGTACCCGTACCCCTGGAGGTCCTTCCGCAGGGCGCGCAGCGCGTAGTACGTACGGGACTTGACCGTTCCGGCCGGAATGCCGAGTTCCGCCGCCGCCTCGGCGACGGACCGGTCCTGGAAGTAGACCTGCATCAGCACCTCCCGGTGCTCCGGACCCAGTGAGCCGACGGCTCGGCGGACGTCGATCGCGATGACCGAGCCGGCCACCTCGTCGACCGGCGCCGGCGCCTGCTCCAGTCCTTCGGGGTCCACCTCCTGCGGCCGGGAGAGCCGGGCCCGGCGGGCGTCGATCGCGAGCCGCCGGGCGACCGTGAACAGCCACGGCCGCATCGACTCGTGGGCGGAGGCCAGGACCTCGGGATGCTGCCAGGCCCGTACCAGGGTCTCCTGCACGAGGTCCTCGGCGCGCTGGGCGTCCCCGGCCGTGAGGCCGAGCAGGAATCCGAACAGGGCACGTCCGTGATCGCGCTGGAGTTCGGCCAGCGCCTCGGGGTCCGTGCGCCGGAGACTGGGTGAGATCGGCACGAGGGGCTCCTTCCGAGGTGCGGGAGGTCCGTAAGGGGAGGCGACGGATCCACCCTCACCTGCACGGGGCCGACCGGGAACCGTCCGGCCCGGGCATTGCGCCCAAGCCCCCGGGTCGTCCGGTGGGCGGCCGCAGCGGTCGGTGAACGGTCGAACGGCGCGGCGAACGGCGCGGGTGCGCGGACTGCCGCGCCGGGGCCGCCATCGGAGTGAGACCGGGCCGTGCGGACGGAGCCGTTCCTTGACTTGACGCGTCTCCTTCTATGGATTGCATCTCATCCAATAATCGTATTAAAGGGAGCCGCGGCAGATGATCAAGCGCACCCGGCGGACCGCCGCCGTCCTCGCGGCCCTCCTGCTGTCGGCCGTCGGCTGCACGGCGGCCGGAGGACCCGCCCCGGCCCGGCTGGCGGGCTCCGGCGGACCGGCCCCGTCCACCGCGGCCGGAGCCCCCGCGGCATCCGCCGCCGGCCGGGGCTTCACCCTCGTCGCGAGCGGTGACGTACTGCCCCACACCTCCGTCATCCGGCAGGGGGCGGCCGACGCGGAGGGGGGCGGTTACGACTTCCGGCCCATGTTCTCCGGCGTCCGACCCGTGGTGTCCGCGGCCGACCTGGCCCTGTGCCACATGGAGACCGTCTACGGAGAGGATGGCGGCCCGTACACCGGATACCCGGCCTTCGTCTCCCCGCCCGAGATCGCCGACGCACTGAAGCACACGGGCTACGACGGCTGCTCCACAGCCTCCAACCACACCCTGGACGACGGTGCCGACGGGCTGCGCCGCACGCTGGACCGGTTCGACAAGGTCGGCCTGAAGCACGCCGGTTCGGCCCGCACGGCGGCCGAGGCCGCGGCGGTCACCCTGTACACGGCCGGCTCGGCCGAGGTGGCGCACCTCGCCTACACCTACGGCACCAACGGCCACCCGATGCCCGAGGGGCAGCCGTGGGCGGTCGGCCTCATGCAGCGGGACACGATCGTCGCCGATGCGCGGGCCGCCCGGAAGGCCGGCGCCGACGTGGTCCTGGTGAGCGTGCACTGGGGCACGGAATGGCAGACGGAGCCGGACGCCACGCAGCTCTCCCTGGGCAGGGAGCTGACCGCCTCGCAGACCGGCGGCCGCCCGGACATCGACCTGGTCCTCGGCACGCACGCACACGTCCCGCAGGCCTACGAGAAGGTCAACGGCACGTGGATCGTCTACGGCATGGGGGACCAGGTCGCCGGGCAGATGTTCAACCACTCCGGCGAGGAGGATCCGCGCGGAAGCTACGGTTCCATCGGACGCTTCACCTTCGTCCCGCCCGCAGCGGCCGGGCAGCGCTGGCAGGTCACCAAGGCGGAGTTCGTCCCCCAGTGGATGGACCGGGGCGCGGGCCGCGTGGTCAACCTCGCCGAGGGCCTCGCCGCGCACCCCGACCGCGAGGACTACCGGACGGCGCAGGAGGCCGTCACCGAAGCAGTCCTCAGCCGCGGCGCGGCCAAGGAGGGCCTGACGATGGGCCGGTAGCCGGGCCGGTAGCCGGGCCCGACGGCCACAGAGCCCTGGCGCCTCAGGGCACCACGGTCACGGGCCACTTGCCCGCCTTGACCAGGCGGACCGCCACCGAGCCCACGAAGCGGTGGCCCGCCTGCTCGGACGCGCCGACCACCACCGCGTCCGCCGTCAGCTCCTCCGCCGCGCTGACCAGACCCGCGTACGGGTCGCCGCGGAAGGTGTGGAACTGCCAGCGCACCTCGTAGATGCCCCTGAGCCGCTCCGCCGACTCCCGGATCTCCGCGATCAGCTCCTGTGCGATGTCCCCGGTGGCGTCGCCCACCGGGGCGCCCATCGAGGCCCCGGCAGTCATCACCGGCTGGACGTACACCAGGGCCAGCAGCGCGTTCTGCCTGCGGGCCAGGCCCGCCGCGTAGGCCGCCGCGCGCAGCGAGGAATCCGATCCGTCAACCCCGGCGACGATCACCTTCGGGCCGTCCGTACCGCGCTCGAACCCCGTGTTCACGTGCTCTGTCACCCTTCCGAGGCTAGCGGGCTCGGCGCGCGGACCGCCGCCGCCCTCCCTACAGTGCGAACCATGAGTGTCAGCGCGGGGGAGACCCACGGAACCCGGAACCGCTTCCTGAACCGGGTGCCCGACGGATTCGGCGCGTTCTTCGCGGTGCTCGGCCTGCTGTGCGCCCTGCTCGCGCTCTCGCCGACGCTGCGGCGGCTGCTGCGGCACGTGGTGCGCTTCCTCGACCTCGTCGTGGTGCCGGTCAGCGCGAACCTCGCCTACGCCGTCTTCCTCTTCCTCCTCGCCGCCGCCCTCGGCACCCGCAAGAAGGTCGCCTGGTGGATCGTCGTCACCTATCTGGCCCTGCTGATCCTCGACGACGTGCTGGACATGGCCGTCGGCGACTACTGGGTCGGCGTCCCCTCCCTGCTCGTCGCGGTCGCCGCCCTCGCGCTCCTGATCGCCGCCCGCCAGGAGTTCTACGCCGCCTCCCGCCCCGGAGCCCTGTGGCGCGCCCTGACGGTGCTCGGCCTCGGCCTGCTCGCCGCCGTCCTCGTGGGCTGGGGCCTCGTCGCGCTCTTCCCGGGCACCCTGGCCAAGGGCCAGTGGCTGGACTGGGCCGCCAAGGAGGTCTTCGGCGGCCTCTTCTCCGCCCGCCAGTTCGACGGGCGCCCACCCCGCCCGCTGTCCTTCCTGCTCGGCCTGTTCGGCGCCCTCGCCCTGCTGAACGCCGCCGCGACCCTCTTCCGTTCCCAGCGGCTGACCGCCGCCCTGCACGGGGACGAGGAGCCCCGGATCCGGGCCCTCCTCGGGGCGTACGGCCGGGGCGACTCCCTCGGCTACTTCGCCACCCGGCGCGACAAGGCGGTCGTCTTCGCCCCCAACGGCATGGCCGCGGTCACCTACCGGGTCGAGGCCGGCGTCTGCCTCGCCAGCGGCGACCCGGTGGGCGACCCAGGAGCCTGGACCCCCGCCATCGACGCCTGGCTGGCCGTGGCCCGCCGCTACGGCTGGCAGCCCGCCGTCATGGGCGCCTCCGAGGACGGTGCCACCGCCTACGCCCGCTCCGGACTCAGCGCCCTCCAGCTCGGCGACGAGGCGATCCTGCACGTCGGTCGCTTCGACCTCGACGGCCGCGACATGCGCGTCACCCGCCAGGCCGTCAACCGCGTCCAGCGCACCGGAGCCACCACCGTCATCCGCCGCCACTGCGCCCTCTCCGAGGACGAGATGCAGATGATCGTGGACCGGGCCGACCGGTGGCGCGACACCGAGACCGAGCGCGGCTTCTCGATGGCGCTGGACCGGCTCGGCGACGCCGCCGACGGGGACTGCCTCCTCGTCGAGGCCCTCGACGAGAAGGGGGAGCTGATCGCCCTGCTCTCCTTCGTCCCCTGGGGCAGGGACGGCATCTCCCTCGACCTGATGCGCCGCGACCGCGCCGCGCCCAACGGGGTCATGGAGTTCATGGTCGCCCAGCTCTGCGCCGCCGCCCCCGGCCTGGGCGTGCGCCGGATCTCCCTCAACTTCGCCGTCTTCCGCTCCGCCTTCGAGGAGGGCGGCCGGATCGGGGCGGGCCCCGTCCTCAAGCTCTGGCGCAAGCTGCTGCTGTTCTTCTCCCGGTGGTGGCAGCTGGAGGCGCTGTACCGGTCGAACGTCAAGTACGGCCCCGAGTGGTACCCGCGGTTCCTCTGCTACCAGGACGCCGGCTCGCTCGCCCGCGTCAGCCTCGCGTCCGGCATCGCCGAGGGCTTCGTCTCCGTACCCAGCCTGCGCACCCTGTGGGGCAACGGCCACCCCAAGGGCCTCACCAACCCGGCCACCACCGAGGGGCTCCCGTCCCTCGCCTCCCTGAACCTGGACGCCGTGGGGGAGGAGTCCGCCGGGGCGGCCCGCACCGAGCGGCTGCCCGAGCAGGTCCGGGTGCGCCACGACAAGGTCGAGCGCATCCGGGCGTCCGGCACCGACCCGTACCCCGTCGGCATCCGGCAGCGCACCCACACCGTCGCCGAGCTCAAGGCCGTCCACCCGGGCTACCCGCCCTCCACCCGCACCGGCGAGGAAGCCACCCTGGCCGGACGGGTGATGGTCGTGCGCGACCTGGGCGGCGTGGTCTTCGCCGTGCTCCGCGACTGGTCCGGGGACCTGCAGCTGATGCTCACCCGCGACGAGGCCGGCACTTCCGTACTGGACACCTTCACCTCGCAGGTCGACTTCGGCGACCACGTGGTCGCCAGCGGCGAGATCGGCACCAGCAGGAGCGGCGAGCTGTCGCTCGTCGTCCGGTCCTGGCAGCTCACCGGCAAGTGCCTGCGCCCGCTCCCCGACAAGCGCAAGGGACTCGCCGACCCCGAGGCCCGCGTCCGGCGCCGCTACCTGGACCTCGTCGCCAGCCCCGAGGCGCGGGACGTCGTACGGGCGCGCTCCAGCGCGGTGCAGGCCCTGCGCCAGGGGCTGCTGGACCGCGGCTACCTCGAGGTCGAGACGCCGATGCTCCAGCAGATCCACGGCGGCGCCAACGCCCGCCCCTTCCGCACCCACATCAACGCCTACGACCTCGACCTGTACCTGCGCATCGCGCCCGAGCTGTACCTCAAACGGCTCTGCGTCGGCGGGATGGAGAAGGTCTTCGAGATGGGCCGCACCTTCCGCAACGAGGGCGTCTCCTACAAACACAACCCCGAGTTCACGATGCTGGAGGCCTACCAAGCCTTCGCCGACTACGATGTGATGCTCGACCTGACGCGCGACCTGATCCAGAGCGCCGCCACGGCGGCCTTCGGCTCGCCCGTCGCCCACAAGACGGGACCCGACGGGAAGCTCGTCGTCCACGACATCTCCGGGAGCTGGCCGGTCAAGACGATGTACGGGGCGATCAGCGAGGCCCTCGGCGAGGAGGTCGACGCCGACACCGAGGAGCACGTGCTGCGCGGGCTGTGCGACCGGGCCCGGGTGCCGCACGCCCCCGAGGACACCCGCGGCGACGTGGTCCTGGAGATGTACGAGCGGCTGGTGGAGGAGCGGACCCTGCTGCCCACCTTCTACAAGGACTTCCCGACCGACGTCTCCCCGCTCACCCGCCAGCACCGCAGGGACCCCCGCCTCGCGGAGCGCTGGGACCTGGTCGCCTTCGGCACCGAACTGGGCACCGCCTATTCGGAACTGACCGACCCCGTCGAGCAGCGGCGCCGCCTCACCGCCCAGTCGCTGCTCGCGGCGGGCGGCGACCCGGAGGCGATGGAACTCGACAACGACTTCCTGGACGCCCTGGAGTACGCGATGCCACCGACCGGCGGCCTGGGCATCGGCGTCGACCGCCTGGTGATGTTCCTGACGGGGCTGACGATCCGCGAGACGCTCCCCTTCCCGCTGGTGCGCCGGGGCTGACGAGGGGCGGGCCGCTGGTCCGAGCGGGTGAGGGGACGGAGGTGCGTCCGCGCCTCTCGACATCCGGGACGATGTCGTTGATACGTAGTAATAATGAAAAATGACGAGCCGACAGTAGGGCGACGCATGCTCCTGCGCACCGCCGCCTTCCTCGGAGTCGCCGCCGCCTACGGACTGCTCAGCGCAGCCGAGGGCGGTGCGCCCGGAACCGGTACGGCGAGCGGCCCCGCCCCCGCGGCCGGGCCGGGCCCGCACCCGGCGGCGGGAGCGCCCGGAGCCCTGGTCCAGGGCCTGCCCGAGAGGTCGTACCGGCTGCGGCCGATGACGGCCGAGGCCCCCGCCCGGCAGGCCGCCGCGAAGCCCGCGGTCCGCACCCGGCCCATCCTGGAGCTGCCGTCCGACCCGAGCACGGCCAGCTCCATGGTCCTCACCTTCGACGACGGGCCGGACCCGCGCTACACCCCGGCCATCCTCGACACCCTCGCCCGGTACGGCGTCCGCGCGATGTTCTTCGTCTGCGGGGAGATGGCCGCCGAGAACCGGAGCCTGCTGCGCCGCATGGCCGACGAGGGCCACGTCATCGGCAACCACACCTGGACCCATCCGCACCTCACCCGGCTCAGCCGCCCCGCGCTCGCCGCCGAGATCGCCGACACCAGCGACGTCGTCGAGCAGCTCGTCGGCGAGCCGCCACTGTGGTTCCGTGCGCCCTACGGGGAGTGGAACCGCGCCGCCTTCGAGGTCGGGGCCGAGCTGGGCATGGAGCCGCTCGCCTGGACCGTGGACACGCTGGACTGGAAGGAACCCGGCACCGCCACGATCGTCTCCCGCGTCCTGGGGGGCGCCGGCCCCGGCGTGATCGTCCTGTCCCACGACGCGGGCGGCAACCGGACCCAGAGCGTGCAGGCGCTCGACTCGTACCTGCCCCAGCTGCTGGCGCGCGGCTACCGGATGACCCTTCCGGTGCTGCCGGCCCGCTGACCCTCAGCGGGCCTCCACCATCCGGGCGAAGACGACCACGTTGCCCTCGTAGCCGCGGGACTTGGAGTAGCCGCCGCCGCAGGTGATGACCCGGAGTTCCGGGTGCCCGGTGTCCCCGTACACCCGTGCTCCGGGGAACGTCTCCTTCGAGAACACCTCCACGCCGTAGACCTCGAACACCGCGGTGCGCCCGTCGTACCGCTCCACCTCGACGTGGCTGCCCGGCTTGACCGAGCCCAGGCCGAAGAAGACCGCCGGGCCCTGCGCGTTGTCCACGTGGCCCACGATGACCGACGAGCCGCGCTGGCCCGGCGAGATGCCGTTGAGGTACCAGCCCGCGAGGTTGCGGTCCTGCGGCGGCGGGGCGTCGATCCAGCCCTCCGCGTCCAGCCCGACCGTCATCACCGGCGCGTCCACGTTGATCGTGGGGATCCGGATGCGCTGCACCGACGAGTGGTCCAGCACCTCCAGGTCCGCCGGCGGCTGCGGCGGATTCGCCGGCAGCCGGCCGGCCGTCAACGCCACGGCCGAGGCCGCGGTGGGCTGCGGCGGTCCGTCGTCGACGGTCACGCCGTTGCGCACCATCGCGAGGCCGCTGAGCATGACCAGGGCGAGCACGCCCCACGGTGAGCGTTTGCGCGACTGCCCGGTCTCGTCCTCGCCCATCGTTCTCCCTTCCCGACGCGGGGGTCCCGTCCCGCGTTCCTGTCCCGCCCCGGTACGCCCTGCTTCGTACGCCCTGCTCCCCGCACGCTAAGGCTGCCCCGGCGGGACGGCGAGGGGGGAGGGGCGAACGGGTGGCGAGCGCTCGGCGAGGGGGCGGTGCGGAGCGGAAGGGGCCGGAAGGGGTGCGCCCATCCAGGTAATCGTCACATAAATGCCTGACGGGTCGTGACCTGCGGATCCGTCAGCTGAAACGTCCGCGCTTCGGCGTGTCGCTCAACCGGGCGGACCAAAGCCGGACATGCGGAGCTTGCGCCCCGACCCGAGGGTTCGTCGTGGGAGGCGTTCTCGTCGATCATCCGGGGCCGACGCTCCGGGGCGCTTCCCGCTGGAGGTTCCACCATGCGTGCTTTCCGCGCCCTCACCGTGACGGCGGCCGCCTGCGCCGCGATCGGACTCAGTGCTGCTCTCGCGTCCGCGAACCCCCCGAACGGAGGGGGCAACGGCCCCAGCAACATCTCGGTCAACCCGTACGCCGTGCACCAGGGCTCCACGATGCAGGTGAGCGCCTCGGGCTGCGGTCACGGCGGCACCGTCGCCTCGAACGGCAACTTCCCGCCCGCCAACCTGTCCGCGGGGTCGATCGGTTTCGCGACCGTCCGGATCTTCAACCACGCCTCGCCGGGCAACCACACGCTGTCGGTCAAGTGCAACGACAGCAACCTGGTCGCCACGCACCGCTTCCGCATCCTGCAGGGCAACGGCGCCCAGGGCGGCATCGGCGGTTCCATCGGTCCGTCCACCGCCGAGACCGCCATGGGCGCGGGTCTCGTCGGCGCTGCCGCACTCGGCGCGGGAGTGCACGTGATCCGTCGTCGCCGTCCGCTCCGCGGCCAGGCCTGAGCGGCCGGCCACCCCGGTCGGCCCCCGGAAGCCTCGACCGTGCTCGCCCCGGGTCCTGTCCAGGACCCGGGGCGACCGGCGGTTCCGGGGCGGGCGGGGCAGGACGGGGGTGCGCAGGACGGGGGTGCGCAGGACGGGGCCTTTCGGGCGGACGCGCCCGGTGGGACGGCACGGCCGGCCTCAGTGGCCGTGGCGGGCGCCCCGTCGTCGAAGGGCGTACGCGCTGCCGCCCGCGGCAGCCAGGAAGAGGGCCGAGCCGACGCCGAGTTCCACGGGGTCCAGCCCGGCCACGCTGCCGCCGAGGCCGCCGCGTACACCGCGCGCTGCCGGGGGCGTGGCGACGGTGGTGGTCCTGGTGGGCGCGGGGGCCACGGGAGCCACGGGGGCTACGGGGGCCACGGGGGCTACGGGGGCCACGCTGGCGGTCCGGGTGGAGCTGGTGGTGGGTCTGCTCGTGCCGCCGGCGATCGTCAGATCGGCCGAGCCGGTCTCCCCGTTGCAGGTGAAGGAGACGGAGTACTGGGCTCCGCGCCGGGCGTCCCGGTCGACGGTGACCCGCGCGGTCCTGCCGCGCTCGATGCTCACGGTGTCGAAGACACCGGAGGAGGCGGTGGCGAAGGCGGCGTCACAGGCGCTGACCGCGAGCACCACCTGGCCGCCGGGAGCGACCGTCGAGGGGGTGAGGGTGAAGCCGAAAGAGGTGACCTGCCGGGTGCCGGCCTCGGCCCCGGCCGAGGTGGGCGCCGTGAGGGCGCCGAGTGCGATGACGGCGCCCGCGGCGCCGACGCTCAGCAGGGCTGTGGCGGAGGTACGTATCGCGCCCATGGTGGTTCTCCGGATCCCCGAGGAGCAGCCGCGGAACGGTTTCCGCACGTGGGGGGTCGTGCGCCTCGATGCCCGTCACGCTAGGCGCGGCGGCGGTGACCCGCGATCAGGAACGGGCGAATGGGGCATAGCCCTGGGCCGAACCGGGGACGGGACCCCCGCCCCCGGTTTGCGGGCCGCCAGGGCGGGGCGGTCCTCAGTCGCCGCCGCCCAGATGCGGGAACTGTGCGAGGAACGGTTCCGCGGTGGCCGAGATGCCCCGTCCGAACGGCGCGTCGAAGTCCCAGATGAGGAACAGCAGGAACGCGATGAGCGCGCTGAACAGGCCGGCCAGCAGAAGCTCGCGGAACGACCGCCGGATCTGCAGGGTGAAGATCAGACCCACCGTCACCAGGGCCCCGGCGATCAGCCCGAACCACACCACCCCGGGCATGGTGGCCCCGGCACCAAGGCCCCGTGCGCTGCGGGCGTCGTCCGCCACCGCGACCTGGTCGACCAGCGGCTGGTACGCCTGTCCCTCGTGGTCGGTCTGCGGCTCGTAGTCGGTGACGTCCCGGCGGATACGTTCCAGCAGTTCTCCGCCGCGGTCCGTGAGTCTGCCGTGCTCCCCCATGTACTTCCACTCGGTGTCCAGTACGTGGGTCACGTACGCGTCGACGTCGGAGCGGATCCTCTGCCGCACCTCGGCCGGGTAGACCTCGGCGCGGATGCTGATCTCGTGCAGGGCCTGGGCCTCCTGGCGCACGTGCTCCTGGGCGGCCCCGCGGCCCTCCCAGACACCCGCGATCGCCAGGCCCAGCACGATCGCGTAGATCACCCCGATCATCATCGTCATGTACTCGATGACGTCCGGGGTCTCGTTCGGATCGTCGTCCTCGCCGATCCGGCGGTGGTTGAAGAACGCGATGGACAGCACCACGGCACAGGCCGCGGCCATCGCGAGGGACAGAACGAGCCATTCCGACAAGATGACTCCCCTTCGGTTACAGGTGGGGCACCGCGGCTACCGGGGGCGCAGCGCGACGATCGCGAGCACCGCGGGCGCGGAGGTCAGCAGGGTGAAGGTGACGGGTGAGATGCGGTGCTCGACCGGTTTGCGGGCGGGCGCGCGGTAGGAGGGCCGGGCCACCGGGCTCGGCGTGGCCGCCGGGGTCACCACGGGCGGGGGTACGGGCGCCGGTGCCGGGGCCGGAGGGGGTGCGGGTGCCTTGTGCGCGGGCGGGGGTGCGGGCGCGGGCTTCGGCGGTGCCGGTTCGGGCCGCACGGGCCGGGGTGCCGGTTTCGGCGGCGGTGGTGGTGGCGGCGGGGGCGGGGTGGGCTTCGGGGGAGGCGGCGTGGGGACCGGGGGCGGTGGAGTGGGCTTCGGTGTAGGTGCGGGCGTAGGTGTGGGCGTCGGCGTGGGCGTCGGCTCAGGGGGACACGGAGGCGGCGGCGGGGGCGGCGGGGGGCAGTGCCGCCCTCCGTGATGACCCCCTCCGTGATGACCCCCTCCGTGGCCGTGGCCGTGACCGTCGCCGGGGCCCTTTCCGTGGCCGTGGCCGTGATGTCCGCCACCCGGGCCGCCTCCCGCGACGGCGACGCGCGCGGCCGGGGCCGCCCCGTCGCCGGATCCGGTGGTCGCATAGGCGCTGCTATCAGCCACGGCCGGCGCGGCGGACAACGCCGCCCACAGCAGGACCGGGACGGCCAGCAGACGCCTGGCACAGGCTCTGTTCACCCGGGGAGCATGGGGCCGCGCGTGCCCGAGTGTGCGGGCCTCAGGTCCGGTTCGCCTGAACGGGTGGCCTGCCGAGCGTAGAGGTTTGAGCCAATCCTGGACCGTTCCGCGTTTGGGTCCGACTGCTCATCGATCAATTCTCAAAAGGGATTTGTCGGTATCGATCAATGTGCCCGGGGGGCACGTCAGGAGGCTTTGGTGTGTGACGAAGAACGGATCGCCAATTTCCGCTTTTGCTCGCCCCGTTGGGCAATGATCAGTAGATTCGGCTCGGACAGGAGTCCGATGCAGGACGGACCACCGCAGGAACAAGGCTTGGAGACCCGATGGAGCGCCCCGCCTGGGCCCCGCCAGGCATCGACATATCGGTGCCGAGCGTGTCCCGCATCTACGATTACTACCTGGGCGGCTCGCACAATTTCGAGGTCGACCGCCAGGCCGCCCGCCGGGCCATGGAATTCATGCCGGGCCTGCCCAAGATCATGCAGGCGAACCGGGCGTTCATGCGCCGCGCCGTCCGGCATGCCGTCGCCGAAGGCGTCACCCAGTTCCTGGACATCGGCTCCGGCATTCCCACCTTCGGCAACGTCCACGAGATCGCCCGCGCCGCCAGTCCCGAGGCGCGCGTGGTCTACGTCGACCACGACCCGGTGGCCGTCGCGCACAGCCAGGCCGTGCTCGGCGGTGACGAGCGCACCGGTGTCGTCGCCGCCGACCTCCGCAAGCCGCAGGACATCCTGAGCTCCCCCGAGGTGCGCGGGCTGCTGGACCTGGACCGCCCCGTCGCCCTGCTGCTCGTCGCCGTGCTGCACTTCCTGGAGGACACGGACGAGCCGTACGCCGCCGTCGCGGAGCTGCGCGACGCGCTGGCCCCGGGCAGCCTGCTGATCCTCACCCACGCCTCGTACGAGGGGATCCCGCTCACCAAGGAGGAGGTGGGCGGGACCGTCGGCGTCTACCGGGACATCCGCAACCCCCTCGTCATGCGCAGCGGCGAGGAGGTCCGCGGCTTCTTCGACGGCTTCGAGCTGCTGGAGCCCGGCCTCGTGCCCATGCCCAACTGGCGGCCCGACCGGTCCGAGGACACGGACGACGCCGAGGCACAGGAGGACCCGTACGCCTTCTCGGGCTTCGGCGGAGTGGGACGCAAGGCGTGAGACAACCGGCACAGACGGCGGGTTCGCCGCAGGCCGCGGCGCAGCGCGGCCCGGTACCGGTTCCGGCGGCGGTACCGGCTCCGGCGATGGCACCGGCTCCGGCGGCAGCGCCTCCGGGACCCGGGTCCCAGGCCGCTCCGCAGGGCGGCCTGGAGGACCGGATCGCCCGCTTCGCGACCATCTGGGGCCGGGCGATCTTCCCGGTCACGGCGACCTCGCTGACCCGGGTCGAGTTCGAACGCCACCTCGTACCGCTGACCCGGACCCTCACCGAGGCGCTGCACGCACGGCGCTTCGACGCCGCCGTCGGCCAGCGGGTCGGGACGGAGCTGGTCGCCGTGCACTGCACCGACCCCGAAGCCCTGGCCGGCACCCTCGGCGTGATCGAGTCGTACCTGGTGCTCTACTGCGGCTCCCCGTACCCCCACAGCCCGGGGTCCGAGGGCGCCGAGGAGTCCCGGTCCCGCTGCGCCCGCCTCCAGCACGGGATCGCCGCGGGCTTCGCCCGCGCCCTGCGCGAGCGGACCCTCCGGGAGCAGGAGGCCATCGCCCGCTCGGCGCTGACGGCCCGGATCGACGCCCAGCAGGCCCTGCACGCCAGCGAGGAACGCTTCCGGGCCGTCTTCGAGGGCGCGGCCGTCGGCATCGGCATAGCCGACCTGGACGGCAACGTGCTGGAGTGCAACGACGCCCTGCTGCAGATGTTCGGCGGCCTGGAAGGGCACGTCCGCAGCCGCAACGTCAGCGAGTGGGGCCACCCCGACGACACCCCGCACGTCTGGCGGATGTACGGAGAACTGGTCCGCGGCGAGCGCGAGAGCTATCGCGTGGAGAAGCCGTACTACCGGCACGACGGCACCGTCCTGTGGACCAACCTGACGGTGTCGCTGCTGCGCGACCCCGACGGGGTGCCGCAGTACCAGCTGGCCCTGATGGAGGACACCACCGAACGCCGGCTGCTGAACCTGCGCCTGCGTTACGAGGCCACCCACGACGCGCTGACCGGGCTGCCCAACCGGACGCTGTTCTTCGAACGGCTGGAGAAGGCGTTGAGCGGGACCGGGGACAGCCGCTTCGGCCTGTGCTACCTGGACCTCGACGGCTTCAAGGCGGTCAACGACAGCCTCGGCCACTCGGCGGGGGACCGGCTGCTGGTGGAGGTGGCCGACCGCCTGCAGAGCTGCGCCACCGGCCCCGGCGAGGTGGTCGCGCGCCTGGGCGGCGACGAGTTCGTGGCGCTGACCACCGGCTCCGACACCGAGGAGAAGGTGACCGACCTCGCGGTCCGCATCCTCTCCGCCCTCTCCACGCCGATCCGCCTGGAGGGCCGCGAGCTGACCGTCCGGGGCAGCATCGGCATCGTCGAGGGCCGGGCCAGGGAGCGCACCCCGGCGGAGGTCCTGCGCAGCGCGGACATCACGATGTACCGGGCGAAGGCGGCCGGCGGCAACCGCTTCGAATTCGCCGACGCGGAGGCCGACGCCCGCGCCATCACCCGGCACGGCCTGACCAACGCCCTGCCCGCGGCCCTGGAGCGCGGCGAGTTCTTCATCGAGTACCAGCCCCTGGTGCACCTGCACGACGGCAGCGTCCACGGTGCCGAGGCGCTGGTGCGCTGGTCGCACCCGCAGTACGGGGTGCTCGGCCCGGACCGCTTCATCCCGCTCGCCGAACGCACGGGGCTGATCGTGCCGCTCGGGCGCTGGGTCCTGGAGGAGTCCGTCCGCCAGGCCCGCAACTGGCGCAATCAGCACGGCGGAGGGTCCCTGCGGGTCAACGTCAACCTCTCGCCGACCCAGCTGCACCACCCCGGCCTGGTCGCCGACACCGTGGCCGTGCTGGAGAAGTCCGGCCTCGCCCCCGGCGCGCTGTGCCTGGAGGTCACCGAATCGGCCCTGATCGGAGCCGACGACGAACTCCTCGAACCACTCCGCAGGCTCGCCGCCCTCGGCGTGGACATCGCGCTCGACGACTTCGGCACGGGTTACTCGAACCTCGCCAACCTGCGCCGCCTCCCGGTCAGCGTCCTGAAGCTGGACCGCTCCTTCACCCAGGGGATGCAGCAGCAGCCGGCCGACCCGGTCGACGTCAAGATCGTGGAGGGCATCGTCGCCCTGGCGCACAGCCTCGAACTCGCCGTGACCGTCGAGGGGGTGGAGACCGGGGTCCAGGCGGCCCAGCTGCGGGCCCTCGGCTGCGACACCGCCCAGGGCTGGTACTACGCCCGGCCCGGCGCCCCCGACCGCATCCACACCCTCTCCCTGTCGGACGCCGTGCCCACCCCTTCCTGAGGCGAGCAGCTCCCCGGGGCCCGGTCCGCCGGCCCCGGGGCAGGTCAGCCCAGGCCCGCCTCCGTCCCGACGCCCGGCTCGCGGACCGCCGCGAGAACCCGCTCCATCCGCTGCGCCGTGTCCGCGAGCAGGGCCGACGCCACCGGCAGGCGCTCCGCCCCGTAGGCGTCGAGCACGTCTTCGCCGGCCGTCCCGCCGAGCGCGGCTGCCAGGGTCCGGCCGAGGGCGGTCGCGTCCTGGATGCCGGTGTTCATGCCCAGTCCGCCGGCGATGGGGTGGACGTGCGCCGCGTCTCCGGCCAGGAAGGCCCTGCCCTCGCGTATCCGGGCCGCCATGCGGACGTTGACCCGCCAGGACGACAGCCAGGTGGCATCCGCCAGCCGGACACCGGGCATCCGGGCGTGCCGGTCGAACAGTCGCTGGAAGCTCTCCAGCGAGGGCGGCAGCGGCTCCCCGCGCTCGTCCAGTTCCCGCGACGCCTGCAGCTGGAAGGTCTCGGTCCCCGGTATGGGACAGAGGAGCACCCCACCGCCGTCCGAGGTGAACCACTGGTGCCAGACCGCGCGGCTCAGCCCCGGCGCCGTCACGTCCCCCAGGACCATGACCTCCTCCTCCGCCGTGCTGCCCTCGAAGGGGATCCCGAGGAGGTGGCGGCTGGTGCTGCCGCCGCCGTCGCAGCCTGCGAGGTAGCGGCTGCGTACGAACCTGCCGTCGGAGAGCCGGGCGGTCACCTCCGCCCCGTCCTGCTCGATCCCGAGCAGGCCGACCCCGTGCTCGACGTGGACGCCCAGCTCCGCGAGCCGGGCGCGCAGCACCTGCTCGACCTGCCACTGGCCGATGAGCAGCCCGCCGGTGACGGTCGTGTCCCGGACGGGGACACCGTCGAAGTACTTGCGGAGCGTCACCTCCGCCGTGCCCGTGGCCCTCATGTGCTCGCAGACGCCCAAGGGCTCCAAAGCCTCGATGCTCTCCTGGGTCAGGCCCTTCCCGCGGGATTCGCGGTGGGGCTCCGTGCGCTGCTCGATCACCCGGACGGCGACGCCGCGGCGGGCGAGGTCGCAGGCCAGGGTGAGTCCGGTGGGGCCGGATCCCACGACCAGCACATCGGCCTTCCCGTCAGTCGCCCGGTCAGTCGTCCCGTCAGTCGTCACGCCCGTCGTCCCGTCAGTCATCCCGTTGGTCATTGCGTCGCTCATCGCGCGTCCTCTCATCGCGCCGGTGTCCCGGCGGATTTCCCGATGTCTCCAGGGAAGCCGTTCCCCGAGAAGAAAGCAACCCGGTTACAAAAATAACTCGGTCACGAATTCGTGCTAGGGTGGGTGCATGGACGACACGAGGGGTCTGCGCGAGAACAAGAAGCTGCGTACGCGGCGCCGCCTGGAGGCCACGGCGCTGGAGCTCTTCCTTGAACGGGGGTTCGACGCCGTATCGGTGGCGGACGTCGCCGCGGCGGCGGAGGTCTCCAAGCCCACGCTCTTCCGGTACTTCCCGACCAAGGAGGACCTGGTGCTGGACAGGTTCGCCGACCATCAGGACGAGACGGCGCGCATCGTGCGCGACCGGCCGGCCGGGCAGGGGCCGGTCGGCGCGGTCCACGCGCACTTCCTGGACGCCCTCGGCAGACGCGATCCGATCACCGGGCTCTGCGACCATCCCGATGTCCTCGCGTTCCAGCGGCTGCTCTACTCCACGGCGAGCCTGGAGTCCCGCCTCGCCCGCTACGGCGCCCGCGAGGTCGAGCTGCTCGCCGCGGTACTCGAAACCGAGTCGACGCCGGCGCTCACCGCCCGCCTGGCGGCACTGCACCTGGTGACGGTCCGCCAGGAGCTGGGCCGCGAGAACTGGCGCCGGATCGATGCGGGCCGCAGCGCCGACGAGGCCTACCCGGACGCCGTGGCCGACGCGGACGCAGCCTTCGGGATGCTCACCGACGGGCTCGACCGGCTCCTGCCCGTCCGCACCACCTGACCACCTGACCACCTGACCACCTGACCCGTGACAGCCTGACCGCGCCTGCCGGCCGGCCCGCAGATGCGGCCGCCGCCGGCCGGTGGGCCCGCGGGCAGGGCGGCGGTCCGGGTCAGCCGACCAGGATGCGCTTCAGCTCACGTGCGGCGCGCGGCGGCGCCACGTCCGTGCGGTGCGCCAGGGCGATCGTGCGCCGCAGGGGGGAGCCCGCCAGGGGTGTGGCCCGCAGGCCCGGGCCGGCGTGGTCCACCACCATCGCCGGGACCACCGCGACACCCAGCCCCGCCCGGACGAAGCCCAGGACGGCGTCCATCTCCCCGCCCTCCACGGTGAACACCGGCTCGAAGCCCTCCGCGCGGCAGGCCGTCACGGTCAGCTCCCGCAGGTCGTACCCGTGACGGAACATCACCATCGGCTCGTCCCGCAGCCCGGAAATGGTCAGCGCCCCGCCACCGCCGGGCGCCGGCAGCTCCGCCGAGGAGACCACCACCAGGTCCTCCGTCAGCAGCTCCACCGTGGTCAGTGCCGGAGCCGAGGGCGGCAGCGGCATCGCGATCAGGGCCAGGTCCAGGGCCCCGCGCGCCAGCTCCCGTACGAGGTCCAGGGAACCGCTCTCCTCGATCAGCAGCTCGATCCCCGGATGCGCGGTGTGGAAGGCGCGCAGCACCGCCGGAAGCAGGCCCGTGCACACGCTCGGGGTGGCGCCCAGCCGGACCCGCCCGCGGCGCAGCTGCGCCAGTTCCTGTACCTCCAGCCGCGCCGTGTCCGCGTCCGCCAGGAGCCGCCGCGCCAGGGGCAGGAGCGTCTCGCCGGCGTCGGTGAGGGTGATGTTGCCGCGGGCCCGGCTGAACAGCTCGGCGCCGAGTTCCCGCTCCAGTGCCTTGATCTGCTGCGAGAGCGAGGGCTGGGCCACGTGCACCCGCTCCGCCGCACGGGTGAAGTGCCGGGTCTCGGCCACGGCCACGAAGTACAGGAGCTGCTGGAACTGCATCGGCCCAGGCTAGCCCCGTCGATAGCTTCTGACTATCGATATGAGCCCCATCATGTCTTGGACCTTTCGGGACCTTCGTCCTTACCGTCGGTGACATGGTTCTGGCAACGCGGACGGGCCGACGGCCGTCCATCACGCGCACGCTCTGGGACTCGTCCGTCGGCAAGAAGTCCGTGATGGCCGTGTCCGGTTTGATCATGCTCGGCTACCTCGTCGTGCACATGCTCGGCAACCTCAAGATCTTCTTCGGTGCGGACGAGTTCAACGGCTACGCCCACTGGCTGCGCACCCTCGGCTCGCCCTTCCTCCACCACGAGTGGGCGCTGTGGATCGTCCGCGTGGTGCTGCTCGCCGCGGTCGTCGCACACGGCGTGGCCGCCTACCAGCTGAGCCGCCGCGGCATCGGCGCCCGCCCGGTGAAGTACGCCCACAAGCGCCGCCGCGCGAGCTATGCCACCCGCACCATGCGCTGGGGCGGCATCATCCTCGCCCTGTTCATCGTCTGGCACCTCCTCGACCTGACCACGCTCACCGTCAACGAACGCGCCTGGGCCGGTCACCCGTACGAGAACGTCCTGGCCACCTTCTCCACCTGGTACGGGAACGCGATCTACATCGTGGCGATGGCCGCCGTCGGCCTGCACGTCCGGCACGGCTTCTGGAGCGCCGCCCAGACCCTCGGCGCGGGCCGGGCCCGGCGCGAGCGGACGCTGAAGTTCCTTGCCGACGCCCTGGCCCTCGTCCTCTTCGCGGGCTTCGTGTCCGTCCCCGTAGCCGTCATGACCGGAGTGGTGAACTGACCATGAGCCAACCCACGCCCCGCCCCAGGTACGCCGACCACACCACCGGTGAGCCCCTCGCCGACACCAAGGCCCCCGCAGGCCCGATCGCCGACCGCTGGGACCGGCGCCGCTTCGAGGCCGGGCTCGTCAACCCGGCCAACCGCCGCAAGCACACGGTCATCGTCGTCGGAACCGGCCTCGCCGGCGGATCCGCGGGAGCCACCCTCGCCGAACAGGGCTACCGCGTCGTCCAGTTCTGCTATTCCGACTCCCCGCGCCGGGCCCACTCCATCGCCGCCCAGGGCGGTATCAACGCCGCCAAGAACTACCGCAACGACGGCGACTCGGTGCACCGCCTCTTCTACGACACCGTCAAGGGCGGCGACTTCCGCGCCCGCGAGTCCAACGTCCACCGCCTCGCCCAGATCTCCCTGGAGATCATCGACCAGTGCGTGGCCCAGGGCGTCCCCTTCGCCCGCGAATACGGCGGTCTCCTCGACACCCGCTCCTTCGGCGGCGTCCAGGTGTCCCGCACCTTCTACGCCCGCGGCCAGACCGGCCAGCAGCTCCTCCTCGGCGCCTACCAGGCCCTCTCCCGGCAGATCGCCGCCGGCAACGTGGAGATGCACGCCCGCACCGAGATGCTCGACCTGATCGTGGTCGGGGGAGTGGCCCGCGGCATCGTGGCCCGCGACCTGATCACCGGCGAGATCTCCACCCACCACGCCGATGCGGTGGTGCTGGCGAGCGGCGGCTACGGCAACGTCTTCTACCTCTCCACCAACGCCATGAACTCCAACGCGACCGCCGTCTGGCGGGCGCACCGCCGCGGTGCCTGGTTCGCCAACCCCTGCTTCACCCAGATCCACCCGACCTGCATCCCGCGCACGGGCGAACACCAGTCCAAGCTCACCCTGATGAGCGAGTCCCTGCGCAACGACGGCCGCATCTGGGTCCCCAAGGCGCAGGGCGACACCCGGCCCGCGGCGGACATCCCCGAGGAGGAGCGCGACTACTACCTGGAACGGATCTACCCCTCCTTCGGCAACCTCGTCCCCCGCGACATCGCCTCCCGCGCCGCCAAGAACGTCTGCGACGAAGGCCGCGGCGTCGGCCCCGGCGGCCAGGGCGTCTACCTCGACTTCGCCGACGCCATCCGCCGCATGGGACGGGACAAGGTCGCGGAGAAGTACGGCAACCTCTTCGAGATGTACGCGCGGATCACCGCGGAGAACCCGTACGAGGTCCCCATGCGGATCTATCCCGCCGTGCACTACACGATGGGCGGCCTCTGGGTCGACTACGACCTCCAGACCACCGTGCCCGGCCTCTTCGCCATCGGCGAGGCCAACTTCTCCGACCACGGAGCCAACCGTCTCGGAGCCTCCGCGCTGATGCAGGGTCTTGCCGACGGCTACTTCGTCCTGCCCGCCACCATCAACGACTACCTCGCCCGCCGCCCGGCCGAGGACCCCGTCGGCCAGGTCGACGCCACCCACCCCGAGTCCGTGGCCGTCGTACGCGAGACCCGCGAACGGCTCGCCCGGCTGCTCGCCGTCGACGGTGACCGCACCCCCGACTCCTTCCACCGCGAGATCGGCGAACTCATGTGGGAGTACTGCGGAATGGCCCGCACCGAGGAGGGGCTGCGCAAGGCCCTCGACCGCATCCCGGAGATCCGCGAGGAGTTCTGGAGGCGCGTCAAGGTGCCCGGCAGCGGCGAGGAGTTCAACCAGTCGCTGGAGAAGGCCAACCGCATCGTCGACTACCTGGAACTCGCCGAGCTGATGTGCCTCGACGCACTCCACCGCGCCGAGTCCTGCGGCGGCCACTTCCGCGAGGAGTCCCAGACCCCGGAGGGCGAGGCCGAACGCCGCGACGAGGCCTTCTCCTACGCCGCGGCCTGGGAGTTCACCGGTCCCGGCGCCGCCCCCGTCCTGCACAAGGAAGACCTCGTCTTCGAGTACGTCCACCCCACCCAGCGGAGCTACGCATGAAGCTCACCCTGCGCGTCTGGCGCCAGCCGAACCCCGGCACCCCGGGCGCCATGGCCTCCTACGAGGTCGACGGCATCTCCCGGGACATGTCCTTCCTGGAGATGCTCGACATGCTCAACGAGGACCTCATCCTGCGCGGCGAGGACCCGGTCGCCTTCGACCACGACTGCCGCGAGGGCATCTGCGGCGCCTGCAGCCTCGTCATCAACGGCGACGCCCACGGCCCGGAACGCACCACCACCTGCCAGCTCCACATGCGGTCCTTCGCCGACGGCGACACCATCGACGTGGAGCCCTGGCGGGCCGCCGCCTTCCCGGTGGTCAAGGACCTCGTCGTCGACCGGAGCGCCTTCGACCGCATCATCCAGGCCGGCGGCTACATCACCGCCCCCACCGGTTCCGCGCCGGAGGCCCATGCCACCGCCGTGCCCAAGGCGATCGCCGACCACGCCTTCGAGCACGCCGAGTGCATCGGCTGCGGGGCGTGCGTGGCGGCCTGCCCCAACGGCTCGGCGATGCTCTTCACCTCGGCCAAGATCAACCACCTCAACGTCCTCCCGCAGGGTTCGCCCGAGCGCGAGACGCGCGTCCTGGACATGGTGGCCCGGATGGACGACGAGGGCTTCGGCGGCTGCACGCTTGCCGGCGAGTGCGCCACGGCCTGCCCGAAGGGCATCCCGCTGCCGTCGATCGCCGCGATGAACAAGGAGTGGCTCCGGGCGGTCCGCAAGGGCTGACCGCACGGGCCCAGCATGCGGGCTGACCGGCACGGGCTGCCCGTACGGCCGCCCGCGGGGCCTGCCCGTACGGCCCCCGCGGGGCCCGCTCGCTGGGCCTGCTCTCACGGCCGCCTGCGGGCCGCCCGCGTGCCGACGGCCCGCTCGCGCCCCGGCCCGCTCGGCCCGTGCCCGGGCCCGCAGGGCGCCCGATCGGACCATCGGATGGGCCGACCGGGCGTTCGTGACGGGCGGGGCGCCGCGCCGCACCCCGGCGGCGCCCCGCCGTCGGCGACAGTGGACCTCATGCCACACGCCCCCGCCGGGTCCGGACCGCGCCGCAGAGCCGTGCTGGCCGCAGCCCTCGCACCCCTGGCGGGAGCCGCGTGCACGGCCGGGGAGCCGCCCCGCGGCCCTGCCCCTGGTGCGCTGGCCACGCCGAAGGACGCCCTCGTCATGGTGATCCGGCACGCCGAGAAGCCGTATGCCGGAGCGACCGGCGAGGACGAGGAGGGCAACGAGGGCCCGGGCTTCCTCGCCGGCCGGGGCCGGCGCCGCGCCGAGGAGCTGCCGCGCCTCTTCCGCCGGTCCCGCGGCGCCGTGCTGCCGAGCCCCGCCGGGTTGTTCGCGGCGGGCGGCCCGCCGGGAGCCCCCGAGTGGTGCCGGCAGACCGTGACGGCCCTCGCCGAGGGGCTGCGCACCCCCGTCCGCAGCGAGTTCGCCGTCGGAGCCGAACCGGCCCTGGCCCACGCCGCGCTGGCCGCCGCGATGCCCGTCCTCATCTGCTGGGAGCACGACGGGATCCCCCGCCTGGTGCGGGCACTCGGAGCCCACGAGGTGCTCGGCGTCCCCGCCTCCTGGCCCGACCGCTACGACCTCGTCTGGATGTTCACCCGCAGTCAGGGCCGCTGGAGCTTCCGCGAACTGCCGCAGCACCTGCTCCCCGGCGACGCCTGAGCGGCCCCGGGACTCCATCGGGTCATCGCCGGGGCGTCACCGGCCGAGGGCCCGTGCCAGGTAACCGGCCGTGCGGGTGCCGGGCGCGGCGGCCACCTGCGCCGGGGTGCCCGCCGCGACGATCCGGCCGCCCTCCGTGCCGCCGCCCGGACCCAGGTCGATGACCCAGTCCGCGCCCGCCACCACCGCCATGTCGTGCTCCACGACCACCACCGAGTGCCCGGCGTCGACCAGGCCGTGCAACTGCCCGAGCAGCACCCGCACATCGGCCGGATGCAGCCCGGTCGTCGGCTCGTCCAGCAGGTACAGCGTGTGGTCCCGCCGCATCCCTCCCCCCGCCCTTCGGGCCGGGGATGCCCCGTGGAGTTCCGTGGCCAGCTTGATCCGCTGCGCCTCCCCGCCGGACAGCTCCGTGGCGGGCTGCCCCAGCCGCAGGTAACCGAGCCCGATGTCCTGCAGGGCCCGCAGCCTGCGCGCCGCCGCCGGGACCTCCGCGAAGAAGCCGGCCGCCGCCTCCACCGTCAGGGCCAGGACCTCAGCGATGTTCAGCCCCGCGTACCGGACCTCCAGGGTCTCGGCGTTGTACCGCGCACCGGCGCACTCCGGGCACGGGGCGTACGTACTCGGCAGGAAGAGCAGCTCCACCGAGACGAACCCCTCGCCCTGGCACGTCTCGCACCGGCCGCCCGCCACGTTGAAGGAGAACCGGCCCGCCTTCCAGCCGCGCGCACCGGCTTCCGGCGCCGCCGTGAAGAGCCGGCGCACCACGTCGAACAGTCCGGTGTACGTCGCGAGATTGGACCGGGGCGTACGGCCGATCGGCTTCTGGTCCACCTCCACCAGCCTCCGTACGGGGAATCCCGGCTCGGCGAGCCGGTCCGCGACCTCCTGGGCCAGCGCCTGCCCGACGAGCGTGGACTTCCCGGACCCCGACACCCCGGTCACGGCCGTGAACACCCCGAGCGGGAACACCGCGTCCACGTTCCGCAGGTTGTGCCGGTCGACGCCCCGCAGCCGCACCGCCCCGGTCGCCTCCCGCACGGGCCTCCGCACACCGGGCCCCGTCGCGTCCGCGGCGAAGAGGTGGCGCGCCGTCGCCGACTCCGCGACTCCCGCCAGCTGCTGCGGCGGCCCGCTGTAGAGCACCTGCCCGCCGTGCTCCCCGGCCAGCGGGCCGACGTCCACCAGCCAGTCCGCGTGCCGCACCACGTCGAGGTGGTGCTCCACGACGAACACCGTGTTCCCGGCCTCCTTGAGCCGGTCCAGCACGCCGAGCAGGGCCTCGGTGTCGGCCGGGTGCAGCCCCGCCGAGGGCTCGTCCAGGACGTACACCACCCCGAACAGCCCGGACCGCAGCTGGGTCGCAAGCCGCAGCCGTTGCAGCTCGCCCGCCGACAGCGAGGGCGCCGTACGGTCCAGGCTCAGGTAGCCGAGCCCGAGCTCCACGACCGGGCCGATCCGGGACCGCAGGTCCTCGGCGAGCACCCGGGCGGCCTCCCCCTCCACCTGCGCGGAAGCGAGTACGCCGTCCAGCTCGGTCAGCGCCAGCCCCGCGAGCTGGGCGATCGTACGGCCCGCGAAGGTCACGGCCAGCGCCTCGGGCCGCAGCCGGCGCCCTTCGCACACCGGGCACGGCGCATCGGAGAGGAACCGCTCGGCGCGCGCCCGCAGGGTGGCGCTCCGGCTGTCCGAGAAGGTCCGCATCACATAGCGGTGGGCGCTCATGTACGTGCCCTGGTAGGGCCGTTGGATGCGGTCGGCCTCCCGCACCGGGTGCACGGTGACCACCGGCTGCTCCTCGGTGAACAGGATCCACTCGCGGTCGCCGGCGGGCAGCTCGCGCCAGGGCCGGTCCACGTCGTGGCCCAGCGTCTCCAGGATGTCCCGCAGGTTCTTGCCCTGCCAGGCACCGGGCCAGGCGGCGATCGCGCCCTGGCGGATCGACAGGTCCGGGTCCGGGACCAGGAGTTCCTCGCTCGTGCGGTGGATCCGTCCGAGACCGTGGCAGGAAGGGCAGGCTCCGGCGGCGGTGTTGGGGGAGAAGGCGTCGGAGTCGAGCCGTCCGGCCCCCGGGGGGTAGGTGCCGGCCCGGGAGTAGAGCATCCGCAGGGAGTTGGAGAGCAAGGTGACCGTACCGACCGAGGAGCGCGAGCCCGGGGAGGAGCGGCGCTGTTCCAGCGAGACGGCGGGCGGCAGGCCGGTGACGGAGTCCACCTTGGGGGCGCCGACCTGGTGGATGAGGCGCCGGGCGTACGGGGCCACCGACTCGAAGTACCGGCGCTGGGCCTCGGCGTAGAGCGTGCCGAAGGCGAGGGAGCTCTTCCCGGAACCGGACACGCCGGTGAAGACGGTCAGCGCGTCGCGCGGGATGTCCACGTCGACGCCGCGCAGGTTGTGCTCCCGGGCGCCCCGGACGCGGACGTAGGGATCGAGGGGGTCACGGGACGCGGAAGGATCGGCGGGCTGGTGCATTCGCCCTAGTTTAGGGGCCGGGCGGGTGACGGCGGGCGGGGCAGCCCGGCGATCCGGGCCAGCCGCGCGAAGGAGTCCAGCAGCGCCGTCCGGTCGTAGGTGGACGTGGTGACCAGCAGCTCGTCCGCCCCGGTCAGCGCGGCGACCCCGGCCAGCTCGGCCGTGACCTGCTCCTGCGTGCCGTGGAGGTGCCCGGCCAGGGCGCCCTCGTACAGCTCCCGTTCCTTCGGGGTCATGGCCATGGCCTCGATCTCCTCGGCGGGGCGCAGCGGCGGGAAGCTGCCCCGGGTCCGGGAGCGGGCGAGGGACCAGGCCTCCGGGACCAGGATCCGCCGGGCTTCGGCGGTGGTGGCCGCGACCGCCACGGACCCGGAGACCACGACGTACGGTTCCGCACCCCAGGGGGAGGGGCGGAACTCCCTGCGGTACCTCTCGACGGCCTCCGCCACCCGCTCCCGGGCCCGCAGGTCACCGACCACCACCGGCAGCCCGGCCCGGGCGGCGATCGCGGCACCCTCCCCGGTCGCCAGTACGTAGGCCGGTATCCGCAGGCCTTCGGTGGGGTGTGCGTGGACCTCGGGGTGGGCGCGCTGGGTGCCGTCGACCCAGCCGAGCAGCTCCGTCAGCTGTTCCTCGAACCGGCCGGCGTCCTCGACGTCGCGGCCCAGCGCGCGCCGGATGCCGTTCGTGAAGCCGACGGAGCGGCCGAGGCCCATGTCGATCCGGCCAGGGTAGAGGGACTCCAGCACCCCGAACTGCTCGGCGACCACCAGCGGCTGGTGGTTGGGCAGCATCACCCCGCCCGTGCCGACCCGGATCCGCCGGGTGGCGCCGGCGACGGCGGCCGCCAGTACCGTCGGCGCGGAGCCGGCCACGCCGGGCACGCTGTGGTGCTCGGACACCCAGAAGCGGTGGTAGCCGAGCCCTTCGGCCGCACGGGCCAGCTCCACGGTGTCGCGCAGGGCCTGGGGGGCCGGGTGGCCCTCGCGGGTGCGGGAGCGGTCGAGGAGGGAGAGTTTCCGGATCACACCGTTCTCAACGCCCGGGGCCCGCGAGGATTCCCCCGGCCTAGGCTGGGCCGCATGAGCGAGATCAACAGCCGCCGGCCGCTGGCCGTCTTCGACATCGACAACACCCTGGCCGACACCGCGCACCGCCAGCACTTCCTGGAGCGCCGCCCGCGGGACTGGAACGGCTTCTTCGGCGCGGCTCCGGCCGATCCGCCGCTCGCGCGCGGCGTGGCGCTGGCGGTGGAGAGCGCCGCCGACTGCGAGGTGGTGTACCTGACCGGGCGCCCGGAGCGCTGCCGGGCGGACACGCAGGACTGGCTCGGCCGGCACGGGCTGCCCGAGGGGCGGCTGTGGATGCGCGGGGACCGGGACCGGCGGCCCGCCCGGGCCACCAAGCTGGAGGTCCTCGGGCGGATCGCCCGGGGCCGGGAGGTGCGGGTGCTCGTCGACGACGACGAGCTGGTCTGCCAGGCGGCCCGCGCGGCCGGCTTCGCGGTGCTGCGGGCGGACTGGGCGCAGGACGCGCCGGAACTCAAGGCCGCCCAGGAGCACGAGGGCCGGACCTGAGCCCCGCCGGGGAGGTCACTCCTCGGCTTCGAGGCGGAAGCCGACCTTGAGTCCGACCTGGTAGTGCGCGATCTCGCCGTTCTCGATGTGCCCGCGCACCTGGACCACCTCGAACCAGTCGAGGTTGCGCACGGTCTGGCCCGCCCGGGCGATCCCGTTGCGGATGGCCTGATCGATGCCCTCGTGGGAGGTGCCGACGATTTCGGTCACCCGGTACGTGTGGTTGGACATGGGGGTCTCCCGACACTGGGGGCTGTTGCCTCGTTCTACGGTGCCCCAGTAAGTCCGGCTCCGCGAACTTTGCGTGAACAGTCCCGAGCGAAAGGCCCTTGACCCGCCCATTGGTCTATGCCAATTTCAAGCCATCTGAGATCGAACCCCAGAAGGTGACCTTCGTGAAGATGCGCTTCCTCGCCCTGTGCACCGCCCTCGCGGCCGCCACCGCCCTCACCAGCTGCAGCCAGTCGGCGGGCTCCGGCGGGCCGCAGAAGGTGACGCTCTGGCTGATGAAGGGCAGCGCCCCGGACGACTTCGTCAAGAGCTTCACCGCGTCCTTCGAGGAGGAGCACCCCGGCGTCGACCTGGACGTCAGGATCCAGGAGTGGACGGGCATCGGCGACAAGGTCAACGCCGTGCTCGACGGCACGAGCAAGGAGAGCGCCGACGTCATCGAGGTCGGCAACACCCAGGTCGCCCAGTACGTCGAGACCGGCGGTCTCTCCGAACTCACCCTGGAGGGACTGCGCGAGTGGGGCAGCAAGGACTGGCTCAAGGGCCTGGCCGACCCGGGCAGCGTCGACGGGGCGCAGTACGGCGTCCCCTGGTACGCCGCCAACCGCGTGGTCATCTACCACAAGGACCTCTTCGCCGCCGCAGGCGTCAAGAACCCGCCCAGGAGCCGCCAGGAGTGGATCCAGGCCACCCAGAAGCTCGACAAGGGCGACCAGCAGGGCATCTACCTCGCGGGCCAGAACTGGTACGTCCTCGCCGGGTTCATCTGGGACGAGGGAGGGGAACTCGCCGTCGAGGCCGGCGGTCAGTGGGTCGGCACCCTCGACGACGAGAAGGCCCTGGCCGGCATGGAGTTCTACAAGCAGCTCCAGGCCCTCGGCGACGGCCCCAAGGACGCCGACGAGGAGACGCCCCCTCAGTCCCAGGTCTTCGCCCGGGGCCAGGTCGCCCAGATCATCGCCCCGCCCGGACAGGCCGCCGAGATCGAAGCCGCCAACCCCGCACTGAAGGGGAAGCTCGGCTTCTTCCCGATCCCCGGCAAGACCTCGGACAAGGCGGGCTCCGTCTTCACCGGCGGCTCCGTCCTGATCATCCCCGAGCGGACCGGGCAGCGGGACGAGGCGGTGGACGTGATCACCGCCCTGGTCAGCGAGAAGTGGCAGACCCAACTGGCCCGCACGATGAGTTACGTGCCGAACAAGACCACCCTCGCGCACGTCGTCCAGGGCAACGAGGGCGCCACCAGCATGGCCCCCGGCGCCGCCCAGGGCCGCGCCACGCCCAAATCCGCCCGCTGGGCCGAGGTCGAGGCCCAGAACCCCGTCAAGCCGTTCATGACGGCCGTGCTCACCGGGCAGGACCCCCGGCAGGCGGCCACGACCGCCTCGGAGACGATCAGCAAGGTGCTCAGCTCCGACCGCTGAGTTCAGCGTCCGCACATCCAGGATCCGCTGGGCTGTCATGTCGAATCCAGCCGGTCACGGAAGAAGTAAAGGAGCCAGGCCGACACCTGCCGGCCCGGCCCTCCGTGCCCGGATCAGGAGCCGCCATGACCATCGCCCCCCTGTCCCCGTCCGCCCTTCCCCCGGCCACCGCCCCCCTCCCCGCGGCCGCCCCGGCCCCCGTCCCCGCGCAGTCCCCGCTGCGCCCGGTCCGGGCCGCAGCCGCCCCCGCAGCCGACGGCCCCCGCTACGCCGTCCGCCTGGCCCGCGACGAGGACGAGGTGCGCGCCGCCCAGCGGCTGCGCCACCAGGTCTTCGCCGGGGAGCTCGGCGCCCGCCTCCTCGACGGACCCGAGCCGGGCCTGGACGCCGACGCCTTCGACGCCTACTGCGACCACCTCCTCGTCATCGAGGAGGAGACCGGACAGGTCGTCGGCACCTACCGGCTGCTGCCCCCGGAGCGCGCGGCCGTCGCCGGCCGCCTCTACTCCGAGGGCGAGTTCGACCTCTCCGCGCTCGCGCCCATCCGTCCCGACCTGGTCGAGGTCGGCCGCTCCTGCGTCCACCCCGACCACCGCAACGGCGCCGTCATCGCCCTCATCTGGGCCGGCCTCGCCCGCTACATGGACCGTTCCGGGCACAACTGGCTCGCCGGCTGCTGCTCGATACCGCTCGCCGACGGCGGCGTCCTGGCCGCGGCCACCCGCGAGACCGCCCTCGCGCGCGCCCGCGCCCCCCAGGAGTACCGGGTCACCCCCCACCTCCCCTGGAACCCCGAAGGCATCCCCTTCCCCGCCCGCACGGAGCTGCCCCCGCTGCTGCGCGGCTACCTGCGCCTCGGCGCCTGGGTCTGCGGCGAGCCCGCCCTCGACGCCCGGTTCGGCTGCGCCGACCTGTACGTGCTGCTCTCCCTGCGCCGTACGAACCCGCGCTACCTCAAGCACTTCCTCTCGCTCGTCCCGGGCGCATGAGCGCCTGGCTGCCCACCTCGCCCTGCACCCCCGCGGCCTGCACCGGCCACGACGGGCGTACCGCGAGCGTCCCGCACGCGGTACTGCGGCTCGCCACCGCCGCCGCCCTGATCCTCCTCGCCATCCTGGCCGCCCCACCGGTCCGGCTCCTGCCGGCCGGCCCCCGCCACACCGTGGTGCGGGCCTGGTCGGCCGCACTGGTACGGGCCTTCGGCATACGGATCACCGTGCAGGGAAGCCCCGGGCCGGACGGCGGCCGCCTGATCGTCGCCAACCACATCTCGTGGCTGGACATCCCCCTCGTCGCCGCCGTCCTGCCCTGCCGGATGCTCGCCAAGAGCGACATCCGCGCCTGGCCGCTGCTCGGCCGCCTCGCGGGCGGCGCCGGGACCCTCTTCATCGAACGCGACCGCATCCGCGCCCTGCCCGCCACCGTCGAGGCCGTCACCCGCGCCCTGCTGGCCGGAGATCGCGTCACCGTCTACCCCGAGGGCTCCACCTGGTGCGGGCGGGTCCGCGGCACCTTCCGCCGGGCCGCCTTCCAGTCCGCCCTGGACGCACGGGTACCCGTACAGCCCCTGCGCCTCGCCTACCTGGCGCGCGACGGGCAGCCGGCCGGGGCGCCCGCCTTCGTCGGGGACGACCCGCTCACCGCCTCCCTGTGGCGGATCGCCCGCGCCCGCGGCGTGCGGGCCGAGGTCCGGCTGCTGCCGCGGATCCCGCCGGGCCGGTACGCGGACCGGCGGGACCTCGCGGCGGCTGCCCAGCGGGCGGTGGCCGCGACCGGCTCCCTTCCGCCCGCTCTGCCGGGCGTCCCCGCTCAGCCCACCCCGCCGTCGGCCACCGACAAGGACAGGGCGAAACGGCCGGCGGCATCCGTCCACCAGTGAGTCAGCTCCATGTGCGCGGCCGCCAGTTCCTTGCGCACGCCGTCCTCACGGAACTTCGCCGAGATCTCCGTCAGGATCTCCTCGCCCGCGGCGAACGGCACCACCAGATCCAGGGCCCGGATCTTCACCAGCACGTCCGACCGGGCCCGCAGCCGCATCTCGATCCACTCCTGCTCCCGGTTCCACACCGCGACGTGGACGAAGTCGGCGGCGTGGAAGTCCCCGCCCAGCTCCCGGTCGATGACCGCCAGCACGTTCTTGTTGAACGCGGCCGTCACCCCCTGGGAATCGTCGTACGCCGCCACCAGCACGGCCTCGTCCTTCACCAGGTCCGTCCCCATCAGCAGCGCGTCCCCGGGGGACAGCATCGCCCGCACCGCAGCCAGGAACACGGCCCGCTCGGGCGGCAGCAGGTTCCCGATCGTGCCGCCCAGGAACACCACCAGCCGCGGCCCCGGGGAGTCCGGCAGGTGCAGCGCCTTGGTGAAGTCGGCCAGCAAGGCGTGCACCCGCAGCCCCGGGTGCTCCGCGAGCAGCGCCTCGGCCGCCCCGGTCAGGGCGCTCCCGCTCACGTCGACCGGTACGTAGGTGTCCAGCGCGGGCATCGCCTCGATCAGGTGACGGGTCTTCTCGGAGGACCCGGATCCCAGCTCCACCAGCGTGCGGGCCCCGGTCGCCGAGGCGATCTCCCCGGCCCGCGCCAGCAGGATCTCCCGCTCGGCGCGCGTGGGGTAGTACTCCGGCAACCTGGTGATCTCCTCGAAGAGTTCACTGCCGCGGGCGTCGTAGAACCACTTCGGCGGAAGCACCTTCGGGGTGCGGGTCAGTCCGTGCAGCACGTCCGACCGCAGGGCGGCCTCCGCGGCATGCTCGTCGAGCGTACGGGTCAACTGGAAGTCACTCACAGCACTCCTTCTTCGTGCACGGTCTCCTTGAGCGGGGTCAGCCGGACCCGCGTGCGCGTGGCGGTCACCAGGGTCCGGTCGGGCACCTCGCACCACCGGGCGTCGTCGTCATAGGGTTCGGACGCCACCACCGTCCGTCCGGCCGGCGGGTCGGCCAGGTACCAGAGCGAATCGCCCCAGGCCGTCGCGGAGATCGTGACCCCGTCCGTCAGCAGCAGGTTCAGCCGGGAACCGGGCGCGGCCGAGGCCAGCTCCCGGACCGGTTCGGCGAGCGCCGTGCCGAGGTCGTCCCCGGCGCGCAGGCGCCGCAGGACCAGCGCCCAGACGAACGCCGAGTCGGTACGCGCGGCCAGCCGCAGCAGCTCGCCCGGCGGCAGCCCGGCCGCGAGCGGCGCCGCCGCCTCCGGCCAGTCCCGCACCGCACCGTTGTGGCTGAACAGCCACGGCCCGTCCGCGAACGGGGCCGCCGCGGCCTCCCCGTCGGCCCCCGCCCAGGTGGCGTCCCGTACGGCGGCCAGCACGGCCCCGCTGCGCACCACGCGGGCCAGATCGGCGAAGCCCAGGTCCCCCCAGACCGGACCGGAACGCCGGTAGCGGGCCGGCACCGGGTCGCCCTCCGCGTACCAGCCGACGCCGAACCCGTCGGCGTTCACCGTGCCGTAGGGCTGCCGCCGCGGTTCCCAGGACTGCCGGACGAGGGAGTGCTCCGGCTCGCTCAGCAGTCGGCCGAGGGTCACCTCGGGTCCCACGTAGGCCAGGTGACGGCACATCAGGCGTCCCTCGCCGTCCGGAAGCCGGAGAAGATCTGCCGCCGGACCGGAAGGTCCCAGTTGCGGAAGGTGCCCCGGCAGGCCACCGGGTCCACCGCGAAGGAACCGCCCCGCAGCACCTTGTGCTCCGGCCCGAAGAACACCTCCGAGTACTCGCGGTACGGGAAGGCGCGGAACCCCGGGTACGGCAGGAAGTCGGAGGAGGTCCACTCCCAGACGTCCCCGATCAGCTGGCGCACCCCGAGCGGGGACGCCCCCGCCGGGTAGCTGCCCGCGGGGGCCGGGCGCAGGTGGCGCTGGCCGAGGTTGGCGTGCGCGGGCGTCGGCTCCGCGTCGCCCCACGGGTACCGGGTCGAACGGCCCGTCGCCGGATCGTGCCGGGCGGCCTTCTCCCACTCCGCCTCCGTGGGCAGGCGGCGTCCCGCCCAGCGGGCGTAGGCGTCCGCCTCGTACCAGCTGACGTGCAGCACCGGTTCGTCCCCGGGCACCGGCTCGGTCACCCCGAAGCGGCGGCGCAGCCAGATGCCGCCCTCCTGGCGCCAGAACAGCGGCGCCTCGATGCCGTGCCCGCGGATCTGCTCCCAGCCCGCCGGCGCCCACCAGCGCGGTTCGCGGTAGCCGCCGTCCGCCATGAAAGCCTGGTACGCGGCGTTGGTCACCGGTGCCGTGTCGATCCGGAACGCCGCGGTCTCCTGGACGTGCGCGGGCCGCTCGTTGTCCAGTGACCACGGTTCGGCCGACGTGCCCATCGTGAACGGACCGGCGGGCACCAGTACTTCGGCGGCCCCGGGCGGCGGACCCTGAGGCGGATCCGGGTCGGGCGCCGTGAGCACCGGGGCCCCGGACCGCAGCTGATGCGTGATCAGCATCGTCTCGTCGTGCTGCTGCTCGTGCTGGGCGATCATCCCGAAGACGTAACCCCCGTCGAGCAGGGCGGTGCCCTCCAGCGGGGTGCGCTCCAGCAGGTCGAAGACGCGCCCCCGCACCTCGGCCGCGTAGGTACGGGCCTCCGCGGGCCCCAGCAGGGGCAGCTTCGGCCGTTCGGCGCGGGGATGCTCGAAGGCGTCGTACAGCGGATCGATCTCGGGCCGCATGGACGCGCGCCCGGCCACGTTGCGCAGCAGCCAGAGCTCCTCCATGTTCCCGATGTGCGCCAGGTCCCAGACCAGCGGGGACATCAGCGGGGAGTGCTGTGCGGTCAGATCGTGGTCGCTGACCGCGTCGGTGAGTCCGGCCGTACGGGCGCGGGCCGCGGCCAGCGCGGCGGCCGCCCGCTCCCGCAGGCCCTCCTGGGAGGGGGATTCGATGGTCACTGGCTCGCGTCCTTCCCGGTGGTCCCGTCGGCGGCCCGGTCATCGCCCGGGCAGCGGCCGCGCAGTACGTAGCGCTCCGCGAAGGCACCGACCGCGTCCTGGACCCGCGTACCCGCACCGAGCCGGGGCAGCGCCTCGGCGGCGGCCCGGAAACAGGCGGCGGCCGCCGCCCGCAGCTCCGGGTCGGCCAGCCCGTCCCGGGCGGCGGACCGCCACAGCGGATTGCGCGGCGAGGGCTGGGCCCCGTAGGCGTCGGCCAGGCCCTTGGCCACCCGGTACGCGCCCTCGGCGGCCTCCTGGTCGTCGAAGAGCGCGTGCACCACGGCCACCGGCACCAGCCAGCCGTCCTCGCCGGGCTGCGCGTCCACCATCCGCAGCTCCAGGTGCCCGCGGGGCCGTACGGGTGGGAACAGCGTGGTCAGGTGGTAGTCCAGGTCCTCGGCGGTGGGCGGCCGGGGGTGGCCGGTGCGCAGCCAGGACCGGAAGGTCAGCCCCCGGGGCACCTGCCAGGCCCCGTCGGCGTCCGACCGTACGCACATCACCTCGGTGTCCAGTGCGTGCCGGGTCCATCCGTCCCGCGGCGCCGCGTCCAGCGGCGGGGCCAGGGTGCGCCGCCGGTCCAGATCGCACCAGATGCCCTGACGGGCACTGCGCCAGCCCGCGTACGGGCCCTCGGAGGCGGGAGAGTTGGCGAACGCGGCGACGAGGACCGCGCCGAGCAGGTGCGCCATCCGCCAGCGCCGGCCGTGGCCGAGCGGGCCCGGCTCCTCCTGACCGGCATCCACGCACACCTGGACGGAGGCGGTGGCGCGCATCATGTCCCGCCCGGCCGGGCCGGTGCGGTCGAAGTAGGTCTCCATGGCCTCGTAGCGCGGGCTGGTCAGCAGCCGGCGGTGCGGGCGCCGCGGATCCGAGCCCAGGCCCTGGAGGACCAGCCCCTGGGACCGCAGGGTCGCCCGGACGGCGGTGAGGTCCTCCTGGAGGCCGTCCACGCAGCCGGTGAGGGTCGTGGCGGGGGCGGAGCTGAGTTCCAGCTGGCCGCCGGGCTCGACCGTGAGCCGGGAGTGCAGGGGCAGGGCGCGGGCCGCGTCGTGAGCGGCGGTCAGCCGCTCGGGCGGCAGCGGCTGCCAGGGCCGCTCGGCGTCCAGCACCAGCCATTCGAGTTCGGAGCCGAGCAGCCGGGGCGGACCGGTCTTGAAACAGATGCCGTGCAGCAGTTCCTCGGCGGCGTCCTCGGTGAGGGCGGGCCCGGAGCCCCGTGCGTCCGGGGGCCGGTCCGGTTCGTCCGCGGGATGGGACGGGGCGTTCGGAGCGGGTGAGTCCTGAGGCATGACCGGGATCCTAATCTCCTGTCGCTGACCGGGACTTCACCCCTGTGGCTGCTTTCAGCCGCTCTGGCAAAATGCTTTTGAGGGTCGGGGCCGGGTCGCCGATGATGGCCGTGTGAGCAGCAGATTGCGGGAGATCGCGCGGGAGAACGCGCAGCTACTGGAGGCCGGGGGTTACCGGACGAGGTCGGGACGGCAGGTCTCCCTCGCCGCCGCCTTGGCGGAAGCCAAGGCGGGAACCAGGATATATGGCCCGAACCGGATCATTCCAGACGGGCAACCGTCCGCCGGAGCCGTGCCGACGGCGATCGAGGTCACCGGGGAGAGCAGTACGGTCGCCGCCCGCCGGCTCGCCGGGAACGGCGACGGGACGGTTTCCGTGGCGGTCCTGAACTTCGCCTCGGCCCGTAACCCCGGGGGCGGCTACCTCCGCGGGGCCAAGGCCCAGGAGGAGGCGCTGTGCCGGGCGTCGGCCCTCTACGAGACGCTGCTGGAGGCCCCGGAGTACTACGAGGTCCACCGCGCGGAGCGCAGCACCTTCTACACCGACCGGGTGATTCACTCGCCCGGGGTGCCCGTTTTCCGCGACGACCGGGGCGATCTGCTGGAGACGCCGTTCCGGGCCGGTTTCCTGACCTCGCCCGCACCCAACGCGGGCACCATCCGCCGACAGGAGCCGGAGCGCGTCGCCGAGATCCCCGGGGCGCTGGCCCGGCGCGCGGAACGGGTCCTGGAGGTGGCCGCGCTGCACGACTACCCGCAGCTGGTGCTCGGCGCCTGGGGGTGCGGGGTCTTCCAGAACGACCCGGCCGAGGTGGCGGAGGCCTTCCGGGGGTTGCTGGCCGGACGCTTCGCGGGCGTGTTCGAGCGGGTGGTGTTCGGCATCCTCGACCGGCAGCCGCAGACGCGGGAAGCCTTCGCCCGCACCTTCGCGACCGGCGCAGGCCCGGGCTGACCCCGCCCCTGCCCGCACACCGGGCTGAGGACGGCGCGGGGTCAGCCCGGGCGTGCTGCCCGGCGCGGCCCTGTCCGGAGCGAGGCCGTCCCCCCCCGGCCTGCCCCCTCGAGGCTGCGCGTCCGCGGCCGGCGCGGTCGGTGGCCTGCGGTGAGGGGCGGGTGCGCGGGTCAGTGCCAGCCGTAGCGCTCCCGCAGCCGGTCCGCCACCAGCTGGAACCGGCCCCGGTCCAGCGCACAGGCCTCGCGGCGCATGCCCGACTCGTACACCCGCAGCACCCGGTCCACGTCCACCCACGACTCCCGCCCGGCGCCGTCCCAGGGACCCGTCCCGATCGGCACCCATTCCCGGTCCCCGTCGTGCCGCTTGCTCGACAGCGGCACGGCCAGCAGCGTGCTCCCGCCCGGCTCGCGGGCCACCACCAGCACCGGCCGGTCCTTGCCCCGCCCGTCGTTCTCCTCGTACGGAACCCAGGTCCACACGATCTCGCCGGGGTCCGGATCCCCGTCGTGGTCGGGCGCGTACTCGGTGCGCACCGGGCCGATGCCGCGCGGATCGGCCTGCGTCGTCGCGGTGGCCCCGTCCCGCCCGGGCTGCTCGGTGTGGCCGTTGCTCTGCTGCGGAAGTGCCGTCATCCGGCCGAGATTACTGGCTCGGCCGGTCCCGTCACGACGCCCGCCGGCTCCGGACCACCGCACCGTCACCGAAGCCCGCCGGCCAGTACGAGGCCCAGTCCTGCGCCGCCTCCACCTGCGCGGCCAGGGACAGCAGCAGCGGTTCCGCGTCCGCCGGGCCCAGCAGCTGGGCCCCCAGCGGGAGGCCGTCGCCCGTGAAACCCGCCGGGACGTTCACCCCCGGCCAGCCCAGTACGTTCCACGTCCAGGCGTACGGGCAGGCGGCGATCATCGCCCGGTCCGTGGCCATCGCCCCCAGCCCGGCCAGGGCGCCGACCCGCAGCGCGGGCGTGGCCGTCGTCGGCGTCAGCACCACGTCGAAGCGCCCGAAGATCTCCCCGACCCGCCGCTGCAGCGCCGCCTCCGCCCGGCGCGACACCCGCAGCGGCAGCCCGCCCAGCAGCCGGCCCGTGCGCACCGCCTCGTGCGTACGGGGGTCCAGCAGCGAACGGTCCGGCACCAGGTCCACCAGGTCCCGGACGCCACTGGTGGCCCGCGGCACGAAGGCCAGCCCCACCGGCCCGTACCGGGGGTCCTCCGGCACCACCTCGTGGCCCAGCGACTCCAGCACCCCGGCCAGCCGCTCCACGGCCGAACGGACCTCCGGGTCGACGGACTTGAAGGTGGCAGTGAACGCCGTCCGGAAGGACAGGGCGATCCGCAGCCGCCGCGGCGTGCGCCCGGCCGCCTCCCTCGCGGAGATGCGTGCGGGGCGGTGCAGGTCCTCCGGGTGCGGGCCGCTCGCGGCGTCCAGCAGGAGCGCGGCATCGGCGACGGTGCGGGCCAGCACGCCGTTGACGGTGAGCCCGTGGAAGGCCTCGGGCGCCGGCCAGGTGGAGATGCGCCCGCGCTGCGGTTTCACACCCACCAGATGGGTCCAGGCCGCGGGGATCCGCACGGAACCCGCGCCGTCGGACCCGAGCGCCGCCGGGACCAGCCCCGCGGCCACGGCGGCCGCGGAACCGCCCGAGGAACCGCCGGGGGTGTGGCCCGGGTTCCACGGATTGCGGGTCTCACCGAAGGCCTCGCCCTCCGTGAAGGGCCACTGGCCCAGCTCCGGGGTCTGGGTCTTTCCGACGATCACGGCACCGGCCGCGCGCAGCCTCCGTACCGCCTCGCTGTCGGAGGTCTTCGGCGCGAACGCCCCGGCGCAGCCGAAGGCGGTCGGCTCACCGGCCACGTCCATGTCGTCCTTGACCGCGAGCGGTACGCCCAGCAGTGGCAGCCGCTCCCCGGCGGCGAGCCGCCGGTCCGCCGCGTCCGCCTCGGCGAGCGCGGCCTCCGCGCGCACGATCCGGAAGGCGTTGAGCGCCGGCTGCGCGGCGGCGATGCGGTGCAGCGCTCGCTCGGTCAACTGCCGTGCGCTGACGCGTCCTTCGGCGAGCGCGGCCGCCATGGCGACCAGCCCGGAGGGCAGCCCGTCCGCACCGGCCGACGCCTCCCCCCGGCCCCGCGGCGCTGTAGACGCTGACGAATCCGACACCCGCCACCTCCCCGTTACCGCTCGGTAGGCCGAAGGTAGCGGGCGCCGGTCGCGGACGGCTAGACCCATCCCTCCAGGGAGGCCATGAAGCCGTCGAAGTCGTCCCGGTGGATGGTGTGTCCGGCGCCCGGGACCGCACGCACGACGAAGCCGCGCGCCTCCAGGAGCGCCGCGCGCTCCGCGTCGATCAGGAAGCTGGGGTCGGCGAGCTGGACGAGTGAGGGCACCACGGCCGCGGCGGGCATCAGGTCCGGGCCGGGCAGCGCGGCGAGGCCGAGGGCGGCCGTCTCGTCCCACGCGGCGAGGGTCTCCCGTTCGATGTCGACGTCGGCCTCCTCCCAGCGCGGGTTCATGGCCCGGATCTGCTCCCTCGGCGCCGCCTTGAACCGCACCAGCGCGTCCGGACCCATGCCCTCGGCCGGACCGGGCAGGTGCCACGCAGGGTCGGAGAACACCGCACGCCGCGGCTTCAGCCGTTCCACGGCGAGGGAGAGGGCCAGGCCGCCCAGCGAGTGGCCGAGGGCGAGTTCGGCTCCCGTCGGCAGGGACTCCACGAGGTCGCCGGCGTAGAGCGCGGGGGTGTACGCGCCGCGGCCGCTGGCGCCGTGGCCGCGCAGGTCCACGGCGATGACGCGGTAGCCGAGGTCGGCGAGGGCGGGGCCGACCCGGCGCCAGGTCCGGTGGTCGGCCATCATGCCGTGGACGAGGAGTGCGAGGCGGTCGCCCTCGCCCCAGCTGTGGGTGTGGAGCAGCACGGTGGTGCCTTTCGGGGTCGAAGGGGGCGGGCACGTGTCAGCAGCGAAGTTACACGTGTCACCATCGGTGTGGGTGCTGTGTACCCCAGACGCCCGGCGCGGCGCCGGCCCCGTGACCGCACGGACCTCCCGGTGCGGCGCCCCGCGTCCGGTGCCGTGCGGCACGCGTTTCAGGCCATCCGCCGGTCCGCCGGAACGGCCGGTCTGGAAAGATGCCACGGCAATGTCCCAGTCATCGGAATCGCCGAAGCCGCAGACACCGCCGACACCGCCCCCCGGAGCCCTCGCGCGGCCGCCCTCCGTGCCCACCAGCGCGGACGTCGCCCGCCTCGCGGGCGTGTCGCGCGCGACGGTCTCGTACGTGCTGAACAACGCGGAAGCGGTGCGCATCAGCGAGCCGACGCGCCGCAGGGTCCGCGAGGCCGCCGAGGAGCTCGGGTACGTCCCGCACGCCGCGGCGCGCAGCCTGCGGGCCGGCCACACCCGGATCGTCCTGCTGCCCACCTCGCACGTGCCCGTCGGCCCGCTCTACAGCACGTTCCTCAACGAACTCCAGTGGGGGCTGCGCCGCCTCGACTACACCGTGGTCCAGTACGGCAGCCTCGGCCTGAGCGGTGACGAGGCCGCCCGCGCCTGGGCGGAGCTGCGACCGGTGGCGGTGATCTCCCTCGGTGAGATCACGCTCTCCGCGCACAACGTCACCACGCTCAAACGGGCCGGGGCCCGCGCGGTCATCACCCTGGGGCCGGCCGGGGTGCCGGGGGCGCACGCCCTGGTCATGGACCAGCAGGAGGTGGGCGCCAGGGCCGCCGCGCACCTGGTCGGGCGGGGTCACCACCGGATCGGCGTGGTCGTCCCCGAGGAGGAGGGGCTCGACCTCTTCTCCGCGCCCCGGATCGCGGGCGCGCGCTCGGTCGAGGGGGCGCGGATCGAGGCCGTGCCGATGTCCTACACCGAGGCCTCGGCCGCGGCGCTGGCGGCCCGCTGGCGCGGCCTGGGCCTGGACGCGGTGTTCGCGTACAACGACGAGTACGCCATGCTGCTGATGCGCGCCCTGCAGGACGAGGGCCTGCGCATCCCCGGGGACGTCGCGGTCATCGGTGCCGACGACCTGCTGATCGGCAGGCTGCTGCGGCCCCGGCTGAGCACCGTCCGGATCGAGATGCCCACCGGGGACCACCTGGCGGCTCTGGTGGACCGTGCGGTGCGCGAGCCCTCGGAAGTCACGGAGCGGTACGACCTGATGGCGGCCGTGGTCGTCCCCCGCGAGTCGACCTGACGCCAGCACGGGAGCGGCCGTCCGGCCCGGCAGCTGCCGGCCCGGACGCCCCGGCCGGTCCGGGGGACCGTTGACAGGCGGTGAGGCTCGGACGGAGACTGCGGGCGCGCCCCACCGGGCGCGCCCGGCGGTGCAGCCGTGCGGACACCCGCGCACCGGCGCGCCGCCGCCCGTACGGATCCGCCCAGGAGAGCCCCGATGAGCATCCGCACCGTCCGCGACGTCTACGTCGTCGACGCCGTCCGCACCCCGATCGGCAAGTTCGGCGGCGCCTTCGCCGGGGTCCGGCCGGACGACCTCGCCGCGCACGTCGTCCGCGCCCTCGTGGACCGTACGCCCGACCTCGACCCGGCGTGCATCGACGACGTCGTCTTCGGCGACGCCAACGGCGCCGGCGAGGACAACCGCGACGTGGCCCGGATGGCTGTGCTGCTGGCAGGCCTGCCCGTGACGGTGCCCGGGGTGACCGTCAACCGGCTCTGCGGGTCCGGCCTCGAAGCCGTGGTCCAGGCCGCCCGCGCCATCGCCCTCGGAGACGCGTCGGTCGCCATCGCGGGCGGCGTCGAGTCGATGACCCGCGCACCCTGGGTGGTGCAGAAGCCCGAACGGGCCTTCCCCGCGGCCCACCAGCAGATGTGGTCCACCACCCTGGGCTGGCGGATGACCAACCCGCGCATGCCCGAGGAGTGGACCGGCTCGCTCGGGGAGGGCGCCGAGCTGGTCGCCGACAAGTACGGCATCACCCGCGAGGCACAGGACGCCTTCGCCCTGGAGAGCCACCGCAAGGCGGCCGCCGCCTGGGCGGCCGGACAGTACGACGCCGAGGTGGTGCCGTACCCCGGCGCTGACCTGCTCCGCGACGAGAGCATCCGCGAGGGGTCCACGCCCGAGGCGATGGCCCGGCTGAAGCCCGCCTTCCGCACGGACGGACGGGGCACGGTCACGGCCGGCAACGCCTCCCCGCTCAACGACGGCGCCGCCGCGCTGCTGCTGACCGACGAGGCGGGGCTCGCGGCCACGGGACGGGAGCCGCTCGCCCGGATCAGCGCCTCCGCCGTCACCGGGATCGAGCCCCAGCTCTTCGGCCTCGGCCCGGTGGACGCCGTCCAGCGAGCCCTCGCCAAGGCCGGGCGCGACCTCGCCGGCCTCACCGCCTTCGAGCTCAACGAGGCCTTCGCCGCCCAGGCGCTGGGCTGCCTCGCGGCCTGGCCGGAGCTCGATCCGGCGGTCGTCAACCCGCGGGGCGGCGCCATCGCGATCGGGCACCCGCTCGGCGCCTCGGGCGCCCGGCTGGCCGGTTCGGTCGCGCACCAGCTGGCCGCGGCGGGCTCCGGCACCGGTCTGGCGGCCTTGTGCATCGGCGTCGGGCAGGGCATCGCGCTCGTCCTCGAACGCTGAGCCACGGCGATCGTTTCCGGTCACGGCACCCCGTCAACTGCCCAATAACTGAACAGAAGTGGCGCCTCCGGTCTGGCACGATGGCGCGTGCTGCCGCTCGCCGCCGGGCCACCGCTCCCGGCACCCGCCGCCCATCCCCACCCGGAGGCCCCGCGCCATGCCGCTCCTCGACCCGACGTTCTGGCAGGACGGACCCACGCTCACCGGCGGCACCGCCCCGGTCCTCGAACCCGCCACCGGCCTCACCCTCGCCACGCTCGACCTGGCCTCGCCCGCAGACGTCGGGGAGGCCGCTGTCCGGGCCGCGGCCGCACAGCGCGACTGGGCGCGCACCACCCACCTGGAGCGGGCGGCCGTGCTGCGCCGCGCCGGAGACCTGTTCGCCGCGCACGCCGGCGAACTGCGGGACTGGCTGGTGCGGGAATCGGGCTCCGTACCCGGCAAGGCCGACTTCGAGCTGCACGTCGCCGCGCAGGAGTGCTACGAGGCCGCCGCGCTGGCCTCGCGGCCCGCCGGGCAGGTGCTGGCGAGCGAAGCACCCCGGCTGTCCTTCACCCGCCGGGTCCCGGCCGGAGTGGTGGGTGTGGTGGCCCCCTTCAACGCCGCGCTGATCCTCTCGATCCGCTCGCTCGCGCCGGCGCTCGCGCTGGGCAACGCCGTCCTGCTCAAGCCGGACCGGCGCACCGCCGTGAGCGGCGGCCTGGCCCTCGCCGCCGTGTTCGCCGCCGCGGGGCTGCCGGCCGGCCTGCTGCACGTGCTGCCCGGCGGCGCCGCGACCGGGGCGGCCGTGGTGGGCGACCCCCGGGTCAGGGTGGTGTCGTTCACCGGCTCCACCGCCGCCGGCCGGGCCGTCGGAGAGCTGGCCGGCCGTCACCTCAAGCGGATGCAACTGGAGTTGGGCGGCAACTCGGCCCTCGTCGTGCTCCGCGACGCCGATGTCGAAGCCGCCGTGGCCCAGGCCTCCTGGGGTTCCTTCTTCCACCAGGGCCAGATCTGCATGGCCGCCGGACGCCACCTGGTCCACGCCTCGCTCTACGACGAGTACGTCGAGCGGCTCGCCGCGCGGGCGGAAGCCCTGGCCGTGGGCGACCCGTACCGCGAGCAGGTACACCTGGGCCCGCTGATCGACCGGACCCAGCTGGACCGCGTCCACGCGCTCGTGGAGGCCAGTACCGCGCAGGGCGCCAAGCTCGTCGCGGGCGGCGCCCACCGGGACCTGTTCTACCGGCCGACCGTCCTCGCCGGCGTCGCCGACGACACCCCCGCCTACACGGAGGAGGTCTTCGGCCCCGTCGCCCCGGTACGGTCCTTCGCGACCGAGGAGGAGGCGGTGGCGCTGGCCTCGGCGGGCCCGTACGGGCTCTCCCTCGGCATCGTGACCCCGGACGTCGCCCGCGGCCTCGACCTGGCGGAGCGCATCCCGACCGGGATCGTCCACATCAACGACCAGACGGTGAACGACGAGCCCGTGGCCCCGTTCGGCGGTGTCGGAGCCTCCGGCAACGGCGCCCGGGCCGGCGGCGAGGCGAACCTGGACGCGTTCACCGAACTGCGCTGGACCACGGCCCGCGCCACGCCGGCCGGACACCCCTTCTAGGCCGCGGTGAGCCGGCGGCACCCCCTGCCTGCGGAATGCTGGAGGGGAGCCGTTCGTTCAAGGGAGCAGACGGCACGACACAGGAGGTCTGGACACCGTGGCTACAGTCGAACTCACCAAGGAAAACTTCGACCAGACGGTCAGCGAGAACCCGTTCGTGCTGATCGACTTCTGGGCGGGCTGGTGCCGGCCGTGCCTCCAGTTCGCGCCGGTCTACGAGAAGGCCTCCGAAGCCCACCCGGACCTGCTCTTCGCCAAGGTGGACACCGAGGCGGAGCAGGAGCTCGCCGGAGCCTTCCAGATCACCTCGATCCCGACCCTGATGATCGTCCGGGACCAGGTGGCCGTGTTCGCGCAGCCCGGAGCCCTGCCGGAGGCCGCCCTGACGGACCTCATCGGACAGGCCCGCGCGCTCGACATGGACGAGGTCCGCGCGAAGATCGCCGCCTCCCAGCAGCCGGGCGCCGACGGGCCCGGCACGCAGAATCCCGGCACGCCGGAGGCCTGAGTGCGTGACGCGGCGCCCGGCCTGCGGTGACACTGGCCCGTATGACTGAAGCCGTGGAGTACGACGTCGTGGTGCTCGGTGGGGGTCCGGCCGGCGAGAACATCGTCGACCGGACGCGTGCCGCCGGGCTGACCACCGCCCTGGTTGAGAGCGAACTCGTCGGCGGGGAGTGCTCGTACTGGGCCTGCATCCCGAGCAAGGCCCTGCTGCGCCCCGTCCTGGCCCGGGCGGACGCGCGCCGGGTGCCGGGCCTGGCGCCGGCCGTCGACGGGCCGCTGGACACGGCGGCGGTGTTCGCGCACCGGGACCACTGGACCGGCAACTGGAAGGACGAGGGCCAGATCGACTGGCTCAACTCGACCGGTGCCTCCGTCTACCGGGGCCACGGCCGGCTCTACGGGGTCCGGAAGGTCGCCGTCACCAGCCCCGAGGGCGAGCACCACGTGCTCTCCGCCCGGCACGCCGTCGTCGTCGCCACCGGCACCCGGGCCGTGATCCCCGAACTGCCGGGGATCGACGGGGCCCGGCCGTGGACCAGCCGTGAGGCCACCTCCGCGCAGGAGGCGCCCGGCCGGCTGCTGATCGTGGGCGGTTCCGTGGTGGCCGCCGAGATGGCCACGGCCTGGCAGGGCCTGGGTTCCCAGGTCACCGTCCTGGTCCGCGGCGCCCGGCTGCTGCCGAGGATGGAACCCTTCGCCGGGGAGCTGGTGGCCCAGGCGCTGACCGAGGCCGGCGCGGTGGTCCGTACGGGCGTGGCCGTGGAAGCCGTCGTACGCGACGGGTCGACCGGACCCGTCACCGTGGTCCTGGAGGGCGGCGAGACCCTGGAGGGCGACGAACTGCTGATGGCGACGGGCCGCGCACCGCGCACCGAGGACATCGGACTGGAGACCGTCGGCCTGGCCCCCGGGGAGTGGATCGGGGTCGACGACAGCTGCCGGGTCCCGGGGCGCGACTGGCTCTACGCCGTCGGGGACGTCAACCACCGGGCGCTCCTCACCCACCAGGGCAAGTACCAGGCCCGCATCGCGGGCGCCGCCATCGCCGCCCGAGCGGCCGGTTCCCCCGCGCCGGACACGGACAGCTGGGGCGCGCACGCGGCCACCGCCGATGTGCGGGCCCTCCCGCAGGTGGTCTTCACCGACCCGGAGGCGGCCGCGGTCGGCCTCACCCTGGCCGAGGCGGAACGGGCCGGACACCGGGTGCGTGCCGTCGACCACGACCTGGCCAAGGTCTCCGGCGCGGGCCTGTACGCCGACGGATACCGCGGCCGGGCCCGCATCGTGGTCGACCTGGACCGCGAGGTCCTGCTCGGCGCGACCTTCGTCGGCCCGGGCGCTGCGGAACTCCTCCACGCCGCCACCATCGCCGTCGCGGCCGAGGTCCCCCTTGCCCGCCTGTGGCACGCGGTCCCGGCCTTCCCCACCATCAGCGAGGTGTGGCTGCGGCTGCTGGAGACCTATCGGGGCTGACGGCCGGGTAGGACGCGTGCATCCGCGGGGGAGTCGAACTCCTTGACCTGTGCGCGGCCCACGGCTCCCGAGCGCCCGGAACGGAGGACGACCGAGGCGCCCTGCGCATGTGCCTCCCGGAACCGCCGGATGCCGGGGGAGGGTTCGGCGGGACGCTGTTGAATGGGTGGCCCACCGTTCCGGAGAGAGGCCGTGCACCGTGATCGTGATCGCCCACCTCAGCGACGTCCACCTCGACGGCGGCCCGCGGGCCGCCGCCCGTACGCGCGCCGTGATGGAGTATCTGGACGCCCTGCCGCACGACTTGGACGCCGTACTGGTGAGCGGCGACATAGCCGACAACGGCAAGGCCGCCGAGTACGAGGAGGCGCGCAGGCTCCTGGCGTCGCGGCACCCGCTGGTCGTCTGCCCCGGCAACCACGACGAACGCGCGGCCTTCCGGCAGGTCCTGCTGGGCGAGGAGGCACAACTCCCGGGCGACGGGCAGCGCATCCCGGGATCGGAGCGGCACCTTCCGGGCGGCGCGGCGGTGGCGCCCGTCGACCAGGTGCTCCGGGGGGAGGGCTTCGTGCTCGCGGTCTGCGACTCCTCCGTACCAGGTGAGCACCAGGGCTTCCTGGCCGACTCCACGCTGGCCTGGCTGGAAGGCGTACTCGCCGGCACGCCCCGGGACACCCCGGTCCTGGTCGGCTTCCACCACCCGCCCGTCCCGCTGCACACGCCGTACGTCGACGGCATCCGGCAGTTCGGGGAGGAGCGGCTCGCGGAGCTGGCCGGCCGGCACCCCCACCTGACGGCGTTCCTGTGCGGGCACGCCCACACGGCGGCGGCCACCACCTTCGCGGGACGGCCACTGCTCGTGGCGCCCGGAGTGGTCTCGACGCTACGGCTTCCCTGGGAGGTCCAGGAGGGGCCCGGGCACCACGTGCACCTCGGCGAGCCGCCCGCTGTCGCCTTCCACGTGCTGGGCGGGGACGGGCGGTTGACGACCCATTACCGGGTGGTCACGGACCGCCGGTAGCGGCTCCCGTCCCGGGTCCGCGTCAGCAGCCCCGACGTGATCAGGTAGCGCCGCAGGGCCGAACAGTCCTCGTGCACCGTGCGCAGCGCGTCGTTCACCTCGGGTTCGGTGTAGTCCCGGTCGGCGGCGAACAGGGTCTCCATGAGGTGGACGAGCACCTGCTCGCGCCGCGCGGCCTTCCGGGGGATCGCCTTGAGGCGGCCGCCGGAGAACAGGTCGGACACGTCGCGCGGCGTACGGGCGGATGCGGCGGGGGAGGGCGCGGTGCTCTGTGACATGCCGGAAGCCTCCCCCGGCGACGCGGACCGGGCAACGCATTTTCCCCGCCGCGGGAACGGCCGCGGGGCTGCGACGCCGTCGCCCCGGCCCCACGCGAACCGCCGGTCCCGGACGGGTCCGGGACCGGCGGGCCTGCCCGCGGGGGCAGGTGCGGCGGTCAGGGGGCGACGGTGATCTGCTGCGCCGGGTCGGTCGTGTCGGAGACGAGGTACACGGCGTTGAACGTCGAGGAGGTCGCGCTCGTCGGACAGCCGAAGCCGCCGGTGACCTTGACCGGCACGGACACGTTGCTGAAGGTCAGGTTCGACGGTGCACCGTTGGTCCAGGTGCCGCCGACGTTCGCGGCGGCCGTCGGGGCCGTGGTGACGGTGCAGGAGGCCAGGCCGGTCGTCTTGACCACCAGTCCCCCGACCGGCACGGTCATGGTGGCGGTGACGGGGGAGCCGTGCTGCATCGACACCGTCCAGGCGCCACTGGTGGTGACCGTCGGGGTGACGCCCGGCATGCTGGAGGTGCAGGAGCTGTAGGTCGGCGCGGAGATCGGCGAGGAGACCGGCCCGGCAGCGTTGTGGTTTCCGGGGGCGGCCGGCACCGTGCCGGTGGACACGGAGACCGAGCAGGTCACCGTCACCGACCCGGCCTTGAGGGTGGCCTTCCCGCTCAGGGTGGCCTTGAACGCGTGACCGGCCGGGGTGACGGTGGTCGACCCGGCCAGCGGTAAGGGTGCGGCGGTGGCCGTTGCGGTGACGGAGGCCACGGACAGCAGCCCGGCGGCTGCCGTCGCGAGGGCGAGAGCGGTGCGCGTACGGATCATGGCTGTGCTCCTTGGGGATCGTGGTGCGCGGGGGGAGCGGAAGCGGGAGCGTGCACGGGAGTTGCGGAGGGGCCGGCAGGTGAGGTAGGGGCGGGAGCGGACGGACGTGCGGCCGTGGCGGGTGGGGAACCGCCGGCGGGCTGTGCACCACCGGCGGGCGGGGCGGCGTACGGCTGCCAGGCGAACATGAGGCCGCCGCCGACGATGCCGAGCAGGGTGCCGATCAGGAAACCGCCCAGGTTCGACAGGACCAGCGCGGCCGTGGCGATGAGGGTGGTGAGGACACCGGCGAGGACGCGCTGGGGAGGCGCGAACCAGACGGTGAGACCGAGCACGATCATGACGATGCCCAACAGGACGGACGGGATCCCCGCCACCCCCTGCTGGAGCATCACCTTCAGCGGTGCCAGCGGCAGGACGCAGATCTCGGCGCCGGCCAGGACGGCGAAGAGTCCTCCCCAGAAGGGTCTGCTCCGCCGCCAGCGGCGGAACCGGCCGGCGCCCGCGCGCTCCCGTCCCGCACTGCGCCTCAGAAGCATTCCTTCTTGCCCTTGCTGATGTTCATGTGCAGGCCGGAGAGCTTGAAGGTGCCCGCATTGGTCGCCCATGCGGTCTGCTGGAGGTTGGTGATGCTGACGGTGTCCGCCTGTTGGGCGAAGAGGTCCTGCATGCCCTGCGCGTCGGCCGGCCCCTTGTCGAGGGTGGAGGCGTCGCGGCCGATCTCGATGTTGCTGAAGACGGCGTCACCGGAGAGCTGCGTCGCGTCGACGAACAGGTTGGTCGCCTCGACCGGGGCCTTCTGACCGGCCGTGAGGTTGAGCGAGATGTCCCCGACCACCGGGAGCGTGGTGACCACGGACTGGCAGAGGCTGTGGAGCTTCGCCTCCCTGATGGCGGTGACCGCCACCGGGATGAGCTCCTCGCGCGCATTGACGTCGACGCTGCCGTACTGGGCGAAACCCTGACCGTCGAGGCTCTTCGCCGAGACCTTGAACTGCTGACCCGACACGGCGAAGGAGGCCGCGAGCGCGCCCTGCGCCAGGGCGATGCCGAGACCCGCCGTGACGGCGACGGCCGGGACCGTCAGCAGGGCGAACCGGCGCCAGCGGACGCGGCCGGCGGCGCTGCGCCCAGCGCCCCCGCCCTCGTCGTCCGCGGGACCGGGCGGGTCGGATAAGTGCGGGGAATCTGCCATGAGATCGTCCCTTATTTCGGCTGTGCACCTTTGTTGTTACCGACGAGTTGAATGTAAGAGTGCCAATGGAGGTTGGCAAGGTTGTGCGAGCGCATCCTTTCAGCCGACTCCTACTGCTCCGTACGCAGCAGTTCGGCGACCTCCGCGTCGACCCGTCGTGCCATCGCCCGTGCGAACTCCGTGGCCACGACCTCGCCCGCCACGGGACGCAGCGCCGTCACCGCCCGCGTGATGTGCTGCAACTGCGTGGCCGAAAGCTGCTCCAAACCCTCCCCGCCGATCACATGCCGGCGGAACAGGCCGACGAAGCGGTCCGCGAGGGCGGCGGCCTGCGTCTGCAGGAAGTCCCCCGCGTCCAGGATCTCCGCGAGCGGCACCCCCTGCCGCACCAGTGCGAGCGTCGCCTCCAGCAGCCTCCGGCTCGGGTACGTGACCAGGTCCCCCTCGACCGTCACGTACCCCAGCTCCACCGCCCGCCGGGTGTCCTCGGCCGTGGCCGTCGGGCCGAACAGCTCCCGCAGCTCGGCGCGGGTCATCGTGACCGGCTCCTCCTGCACCCAGTCCCGGGTCATCTCCCGCTCCAGACCCAGGAGTTGCGAAAGACCGCCGCCCTCTTCCCAGGCGTGCAGCAGCTCCGCGATGCCGTTGACGGTGTAGCCGCGGCCCAGCAGGTCGTTGATCAGGCGCAGCCGGGTGAGGTGGTCGTCGGAGTACCAGGCGATCCGGCCCTCCCGCCGGGGTGGGGGGAGCAGCCCGCGCTCCTGGTAGTAGCGCAGGTTCCGCACCTTGACGCCCGCCGCCCGGGCCACGTCCTCCCGGCGGTAGCGCCCGTCCTGGTCGCCGCCCCCGCGGGCGCCTTCTTCGCTGCTCCTGCTGCTGCTCCCGCCCCCGCTGTCGCCGACCGTCCGTCCGTCATGCTCCGTCTGGCTGCTCACGCGGCCGAGTGTAGGACGTACCGGCAGGTCACATAGGTCGCGGACGCTCCTGCTTGACCGCCCGCAGCACCACGAACTTCGGCTCGCTCGCGACGACTTCACTGTTGCCGAAGAGGCGCCTCAGGTGCGTGTGGTAGCCCATGTGCCGGTTGGCGACCACCCACAGCTCGCCTCGGTCCGCCAGCACCTTGCGCGACTGGGCGAACATCCGCAGCGCCGTCGCGTCCGTCGTGGCCTGGTGGGAGTGGAACGGCGGATTGCACAGCACCAGGTCGACGGAGCCGGGGGCCAGCATGGCCACCCCGTCGCCGACGTGGAACTCGGCGGTGCGCCGGCCCTCGCGTACGTTCGCCAGGTACGTGGCACGCGCGGAGGCGACCGCCTGGTAGGACTCGTCGGTGAAGACGACCGCGGCATCCGGATCGGCGACCGCCACCGCCGTACCGACGACGCCGTTGCCGCAGCCGAGGTCCACGACCCGGGCGCCGTCCGTGTTGGTCGGAATGTTCTGCAGGAAGAACCGGGTGCCGACGTCGAGGCGGTCGGCGCAGAAGATCCCGGCGTGGTTGACCACGGTCAGACCGGCGGCCGAGCCCCCTTCCTCGTCCACCGTGTACGTCACCGGCCACGGCCCGGTCCCCGCGGGGCGGACGGCCCCCTGGGCCTGGGGCGTGCAGAAGATCAGCCGGGCCTTCTTCTCCGCGAGCGAGGTCTTCGTCGGCCCGAGGATCTTCTCGAAGAGGCGCAGCGTGGAGGTGTGGATCTCCTTGACCATGCCGGTGCCGACGACGACGGTGCCCGCGTGCACGTGCGGGGCCAGCCGGTACAGCTGGTCCTCCAGCAGCGCCAGGCTCTTCGGCACGCGCACCAGCAGGACATCGATCCGCTGCGGCGGCGGGTCCTGCGTGGTCAGCAGGGTCACCGTCGCCTTGGAGGTCCCGATTCCGGCCCGGTCGAGGTTGGCCGCGGTCGCCGAGCGGCTCAGGGAGGAGTCGGTGATCTGCGTCGGGTGGTACGCGGCGAGCGCCGTCGTCAGCGCTCCCCAGCGGTCCCCCAGCACCGTGATCTGTCCGGCGCCGGCCAGGTCCACCGGCCCGCGCTCCCCGGTGCCGGATTCGAGGTGGCGCAGCAGGTACTCGTCGGCGGCGTCCCATGCGCGGAGCTGGTCGCGCGGGTCATCGGGGAAGCGGGTGAGCTCGTAGGAGCCGAAAGGCGTGGTCAGACGGTTCATCGTGGCCCCAGGCTAACCGAGGCGGCGGCCCGACCCCGCATGGGCGGGGCCGAGCGGCGCCCGCGCGCCGGTGCCCGGCCTCTCCTGCCCGGGCCCTACTCCGGGAACTCGCCGGCCATCGCCGCGGCCATCCTCAGGTACGGACGGGCCTCGTCCGCACGGCCGCCGCGCTCCAGGGTCCGCCCCAGCATCAGCTGCGCGTAGTCCTCCACCGGCCAGCGCTCCAGGATGGCGCGCAGCTCGCGCTCCGCGCGAGAGAGCTGCGCGGAGTGGTAGTAGGCGCGGGCCAGCAGCAGCCGCGGCGCCAACTGCTCGGGGGCCCCGCCCGCCAGCGGTTCCAGGATCCGGGCGGCCGTGGCGTACTCCTTCGCGTCGAAGAAGAGCTGGGCCCGCGCCCAGCGCTCGGCGGCCGTCCCGTGCTCGAAGTACGTCGTCGGCGCGTCCATCGCGTCCCTTCCGCCGTTCAGGTGGTGTGTCGCAGCCTCCAACACGCGTTCGCGGTGGAACATTCCACCCCGCACGGCCGCCCCCGCCCCACTAGGTTGTCCGCATGAGCAATCTCGATCGCCAGCCCGCTCTCTCCGCCTGTGGCGGCCGGGGCTTCGTCGTGGCCGAACCGGTCCGCGAGCTCCTGAGCCCGCGCACCGTCAAGCTCGGGGAATCCACCGAGGTCCGCCGTCTCCTGCCGAACCTGGGCCGCCGGATGGTGGGCGCCTGGTGCTTCGTGGACCACTACGGCCCGGACGACATCGCCGACGAGCCGGGCATGCAGGTCGCGCCGCATCCCCACTCCGGGCTCCAGACCGTGAGCTGGCTCCACGAGGGCGAGGTCCTGCACCGCGACAGCGTGGGCAGCCTGGAGACGATCAGACCGCGCGAGCTGGGCCTGATGACCTCGGGCCGGGGCATCAGCCACTCCGAGGAGAGCCCGCGCCCGCACGCCCGCCTCCTGCACGGCGCCCAGCTCTGGGTGGCCCTGCCGGACGCCCACCGCGACGTGGAGCCGCACTTCCAGCACCACGCCGAGCTGCCGCAGGTGAGCGCCCCGGGCCTGACCGCGACGGTCATCCTGGGCACCTTGGACACGGCGACCTCGCCGGGCACCGCGTACAGCCCGATCGTGGGCGCGGACCTGGCCCTGGCGGCGGGCACCGAGACCCGGCTCCCGCTCGACCCGGACTTCGAGTACGCGGTCCTGTCGATGTCGGGGGAAGCCCACGCCGACGGCGTCCCGCTCCTCCCGGGCTCGATGCTCTACCTCGGCTGCGGCCGCACCGAACTCCCGCTGCGCGCAACCTCGGACGCCGGCCTGATGCTTCTGGGCGGCGAGCCGTTCGAGGAGGAGATCGTCATGTTCTGGAACTGGATTGGCCGCTCCCATGAGGATATCGCACAGGCCCGCGAGGACTGGATGAATGGGACCAGATTCGGCGAGGTGAAGGGGTATGACGGCCCTCCGCTTCCAGCTCCTGACCTGCCCCCGGCCCACCTCAAACCACGCGGCCGAGTGCGCTGACCTGCGATATCTGGAGTGAGGCGGCCCCGCGGGGCGCGGGTCAGGCGCCTTCCGGTTACTGAAGCCTCGGCGCTTCCGATCGCGCCCCGCGCTTGCCCTTCGATGGTGCGGGGCCTTCCCCCTCTGTGGGCGTCCGTGGGTGGGTGTGTGTCTACGAATGCTGACCCAATGCTGACTTTCCTGACGCTGCGTCAGGTGAGGCTTCGTGCAGGTACAGACGTTGAAGCGGCTTCGTCGGCGATCCGCGCTTGTCTGGAAGTTGTTCCCGGCTACGTGACGGTCGGGTTGCCCATTGCGCTTCCCAAGGGCCGGTCCGAGAGTCTGATCGCCTGGTGTTACCGCTTGTAGGAAGTCGACAACCCCTGCAGCGGTCGTCGCAGCGGCGTCCTGCACTCTCGGCGAGGTGGGCTTCCGGGAGGCAGGGCGATGAACGGCGTTGCCGGAAGAGGTCCGCGGCCTGATGGTGACTCAGCGCGGCATGGCGCCACGGCCGCCAGCGGCAACATCCTCGCCCGATGGGAGAGCATCCTGGCCGTGGTCGGCCGAACTCGCCGGGCACGAGGGCGCGGCGGTCCGCACCGTGCACGTCCTGCCTCCTGCGCCACCCGGTACGCCGGCTCCGCCTCGGGCCGCCGACGCTGGACCGGGTGCCGTCCGCGCCCGCCGGGCCGGTGAAGACGGCCCCCCGGAGCCTGACCGTGCCGCGCTACCGCCTGTGAAGAGAGCACTGCGGTCTGAGGCCAGCACGCGTTCACCCGTCTCGTGCTCGCCCGCCATCCGACACCGACGGCTTCGCCGGAAACAATCCGGGCTCCCTCAGCGTTGAGGCCTGCGAAGCACGAGCTATGGGGGTGTCGGGGCTGAGGCTGTTCGATGTGGCCGGGGGAAGCGCGGTCGAGATCGCTGCACGCCCTGCAGAGGTGGAGCGTCACCTGCAGGACGTGGTCGAGGCGAACATGGAGGCCATGCTGGGGGTCCGGTTCCTGGCCAGCGAGTACAGCACCGGACCGGTTCATCGCGGCCGGATCGATTCGCTAGGCCTGGACGAGAACGGCTCGCCGGTCGTGGTCGAGTACAAGCGAGGCCGCGACGCCGGCGTCATTACCCAGGGGTTGTTCTACCTCGCGTGGCTGACCGACCATCGGGCCGAGTTCCAGCAGTTGGTCCGCGAGCGTCTCGGGGTAGACATTGCTTCCCAGGTGCTGTGGAGCAGCCCTCGGCTGATCTGCGTCGCGGAGGACTACACCCGCTACGACCTCCACGCCGTGCGCGAGATTCGACGCACCATCGACCTCGTCCGCTACAGCTACTTCGGGACAGGGCTGCTCGCCCTCGAACCGGTCGCCAAAACGACTGCCGGGGCACAGGAGCGCAGCGAACAGCGTCGTCGCCGACCGAGCACGTCGGTCGGCATGCGTGAGGACCCCATTGCCGGGCTGCGCAGCGCGCTCGACGAACTGCTCCAGGGGCTGGGAGACGATGTGAGCAGCGTTGACCGCAAGCAGTACCGCGCGTACCGGCGGCTGCGGAACTTCGCATGCGTCAGTCACGCCCACCAGCAGGAGGTGGTGGTTACGCTCCGGCTTGACCCCAAGGACGTGGACCTCGTTGGGGGCTTCACCCGGGATGTCAGCCAGATCGGCCACCACGGCACTGGTGATGTCGAGGTCCGTCTTCGGGCGGAGGGCGATCTGAGTCGCGCTGAGCCGTTGCTCCGGATGAGCTACGAGGCTGCCTGAGAACGCCGGCGCCCAGGCTGTGCTGCACCTGTCGCAGTTGACTCGCCCCAATGCCAGCGCGGGGTTTCAGAACCGCCCGAGTACGCGCTTGAGAAGGGCGGTAAGCGCTGCCAGGCAGAGCCATGTCCAGATCAATGCAACGCCCACCTGCAGGAATGGCGAGTCCTTCTCTGAAGCACCAGGTACAAAACTTGCCTATGAGGGGTGCCTGTCCTTCTTCGACGTCCGCGGCCTCGTTCCGCGGTCCTTGTCCATCACCGTCGAAGGCAACAATCTCGACGGCAGCACCACGGTCACCACTACAGCCAGGGCCTGGCCCGGCTCATCCACCACGAGATTGACCACCTCGATGGCCACCTCTACGACGACCGGATGCGCGACGGCGTCACCCCCATCCCAGTTGCCGAGTACCGCCAGACAGGATCCGCCTGGAGCTACTGACGCCCACGGGACTGGTTGTTGACGGCGCCCGTCCCGTCTACGCGTACCCTTCGCCGAGCTGGAGCATGGGCACGAGGACCGCGGCTGCGTCGCAGCTGGTGCAGGCTTCGGCGCCGGGCCGGAGCATGGCGTCGAGGGCTTCCTCGATGCCGAGCTCGCGCCCGCCGCCTTCCACGTGCTCGCAGTCGTGATCGTGGATGATCAGGCCGCGGCCCCGGGCCTTCGGGCGTGTCACCCAGCCCCACCGCGGGGCTGGTTCCGGATCATGGGTGGCCCGGTGCTTGGGCACAACGGACATGTCTGCGCCCGGGATGGGCTCCAGGACCTCGGGCGTCACCCACGTGCGGAACTCCACCGGCTCGATCGTCCCGCCGCCGGCGTGCTGCCACAACGGGGCCCCTATGAGGTACCTCCAGGGCCCATGATCATCTTGGCGTCGTTCGTAGAGCCGGACTTCCAGCCGCTGGCGGCCGTCGGGGAGCAGCAGCGTGATCGGGGCCCACGGCTCAGGCTCACTGCCGGCGTGCCCCTTCCAGGGATCGGGGACTGGGCTGGCCACTCACGCCGCCTCCACCCACGCTCGGGCCCTTGCTGTGCGGCGCAGCTCGACCAAGTCGGCGTGAGAGCGACCGGGCTCCGCCCAGTAGGGGTGGGCATAGAGGTCGCGCAGGTCCGCGATCAGCTGATGCCGCAGGTCGGTGATGTGTCCGCCGCAGGGGCGGGCGAGAGCGGCGTAGGTCCGGATGACGCGGACCTGGGTGAGCAGAAGATCGTCGGGAAATACTGTTCGCGCCATGGCTCGATTAGGCCACTTGTTCGATTTTCCGTGCAAGTCGATCCGGGTCTCAGCGTGCCCGGACGTTTGTGCGTGCGGGTAAGTCCCTCTCGTGACTCTTTCGCCGCCGCTAGAGCCGATGCTGGCGCGGGCGGTCCCGCGCCTGCCGCCTCAGGGCGCGCTGCCAGGCGGGACGGCGTACGAGCCGAAGTATGACGGTTCTCCAGACACGTCCAGGTGTCTCAGGCCGGGTACTTGCGACGCCGGCCCTATCGCAGGCGGCAATAGTCCCTTGCGTAAACGACTCAGCCGTCGGCGTGCCCTGCGTAGTAAGGAGCGGATTGCCCTGAGAGGCGTCTAGGCCGCTGCGGTCGTAACGTGTAAATATGTCCGACCCGAAACGTCTGATCGAAGCATTCGAGAATGAAGCGTCCAGGGCGTGGAACTCCTACCAGGAACTCGGGGAAGAAGATATCAGTCATGCGGATCTGGAAGCCATAGGGAAGCATGCGGCCGAGATTGCTGTCGGCAACATCTTCTGGCGCCTAGCCATCGGCGACAACATCCGAGCAACGGAGCTCGCAGACAAGGTAGGGCGAGATGCGGAGGAAATTGTTCGCCAGGTAGCAGATGGCTGTTTGGTTGGACTGGTGGGACGGAATCAGACGTTCCTCCCCCTTTGGCAATTCGAGGGTGGAGGCGACTATGGGGAACTTAGACTCGGAGAAGCCGCTCAAGTCACGTTGACTGTCTTCTGCGAGGAAATGGGTTCCCTATTTCGACCTACCTATGTCATCTCCTGGGCGAGCACGAAGCAGCCGGAACTGGGAGACCGCGAGCCTCGTTCCTTGATGTCCGACGAAGATTCCTTCCCGGCTCTTAAGTACTCCGCCAAGGTGGCTGCGAGGAGATTGGCGCGATGACCGAAAACCCTCCAGAATGCCCACTGGAGCCCAGTACTGAACTGTTCCGCCTTTATCCCCGGTATGCCCCCAAGCCCGCACCAGACGGGACGCCTGGCTGTCCAGCCTGGTTCTGTGGCGACATAGACCATCGCTTTGACCTACCCGGAGTGGGGCCAGGAACCTGCCATGTCGCAGAGACCCTCCTAGGCGCATTCATTGAGGTATATATCAGAATCTGGGGTAAGGGCATAGATGTGGACGAAGTCCATAGTGAGCGAAGGATGGCCCAGTTGAGCGCAGCTCGACAGGATGGCCAAGCCCCGCTATTCGTGGACCTTAACAGTGAGGCTAATCATGGTAAGCGGGGTGTCGATGCACGGCTTATAGACGAACTTGAGCCCCCATATCCGATACCGAAGGGTGTTGACCCGTATCCGCGTAGTCGCGCGTTCGCGCAGACGGTATACGAGGAGCGCCTGGCGGGTATTAAATACATATCAACCAGGGATCCGGGGCGCAAGCGCGTTAACTATGCCTTTTTTGGTCGAGCCAGCGGGGAGAATAGGGGAATCCTTGACGTGGCATCTGAGGGGGCGGTGCCGTTGTGGGTCATGTATGAGGCTAGTAATAGATTCCGTATTCCGCTAAAGCCATCATCCGCTCAATATCCGCTGACCTGATCTTTGCAGACCTCAGAGTTGCAAGCGACACCGTTCCGTGAGTTGATTCCGGCGGTGTCGGCTCAACCCACCTAGGCGAGAAGGCGCCGCGACTCTGAGACACATCACAGTCTGGAGAACGACGGCTACAGGATGCTCATCTGGGCCCGCCCGGAGGGAGTCCTGCTCCAGTCACGTCGCGGCACCGATCTGACTCCGGCGTTCCCCGAGATCGCAGAGGCTGCAGCTGCCCTCGGCGACACCACGGTGCTCGACGGCGAGGTGGTGATCTACCGCTCAGGTCGGCTCGCCTTCGCCGCGCTCCAGCAGCGTCTGCACCGTACGTCGCGCGCCGTGGCCCGTCTTGCTGCTGCCGAGCCCGCCCACTTCGTAACTGGCCTTCGACCTCCTCGCGCGCGGGGGCGACGTTGCTCTGGCTTGGCCCTACCGACAGCGCCGAGCGGCCTTGGCCGCCGTTTTCCGCGAGCGCGATCTCGCGGCCCCGTGGGCGCTGACCCCCTCGACGACGGATATCAGGCAAGCTCGGCAGTGGATCAGCGAGTGGCCGGCGGTCGGTGTGGAGGGCGTTTTGTGGCCAGGGTTTGCGGTTGACCGTTGACCACTTCATCAGTTGTGCGCTGACCGCCTGGAGGGGATGGACTTCAGCCGTGTGACACCCATCTCGGCTTCGAGTTGTTCCCTTAGCTTCTGGTTCTCCAAGGTGATCCGCTGGATGTGACAGGCGGCGAGCTCGAGGGTCTCGGTGAGTTACGCGTGGTCGTGGGCGCGGGCAGGTCGCGGCTCACGAAGTGCACCTTCGACCCAGGGCTGCGCAACCTACTGAGGATTTCGGGCCGCCGGCTGGGAAGCCACGGTCTACGGATGTTCCGGTGACACGCGCTATCCGGACGCAGGGGGCCTGAACGCTGGGCGTCGGGTGGGTGGGGGAGAGGATCCGGCTCGAGGCCGGACAGGCTCACGGCAGGGCCTGGAGCGCGGTAGTGGCGAGCATGCCGAGCAGGAGCCGCAGCACGGTCTCGGGATGGCGGGGCTGAAGCCGGGCCCCCAGATAGCCGCCGATCGGGCCCCCCACCCCGCAGGCCAGCCCCAACCGCCAGTCAGCTGCTGCTCGAGCGATGGTCGGTCGCTACTGGTTCCACTGCTGGAAAACTGCTGCCCAGATGCGACTGAGGCCGCTACTTTCAGGCCTTATGAGCAAGCATCTCTCCCTGCGTGAGGCCGTGTTGTCGTGGCTCGAGTACGCGGGCGGTCTGCCCCCAACACCCCAGTCCATCGTGGTATTGATGCTCCAGCCCCACTGGGAGGACGTGGTCAGAGAGGTGGCCGCCGCAGCGCCCAGGGAAGAGCACCCCGACCTCTACGCCAAGACCGACGGAGACTGGGTCCCGAACTCCCGAACACTGTTGGAAGCGTCGGGACTGGGCATGGCTGCACGTCTCATTGCTCAGGGCGTGCCAGTTCCCGTCTCCGAGGTCGCGGACAGCTTCGTCACCTTCTGTACTGGCCCGGCACCGGTCCCCGAGCGATGGCTTCTCCTCAACGGCACCTTCCCCCAGGGAACACGAATTCCGCTGGGGAGGCACACACTGCAGACCTTCACCGCGGACGAACTCAAACAGACGATCCCGATGCCTGCGCTGAACGTCCTGCAGCGCCGGAGCCATGATCTCGACCTGATCACTGGCGCACCGTTTCTCCATGTTCCTGATCCCGACCGTCCGGTAACGCGTCGCCCGACCTGGTTCGACTTCACCGGCCCGCGTGCGGAAGCCCAGCACTGGCAAGCACTCCTTCCTCTGATGTTGTGGGACAGCGAACTTCTTCGAGTGGACTCGGTCTTCACCGTTGCGCGCGGACGCCTCTTCGATCTGAACCCCAGAGACGTGCCGACGACCATCGAGGTCTATGAAGGCCACGACGGGAAAGCGGAGGAGGTTGAGGTCCGCGACACCGGAGCCTTCCATGTCCCGGCCGAATACCTTCCGGCCCTGGCTGACTTCTGCACCGCGATCTCGGCGAAGATCGACGCGGTCATGGCAGGCACGACCCACGAGCAGCGCATCCTCAACCGGCGCGCGCGGCGACTCGAACGCGCAGCCCGGCACCTCCTGGCCGCTTACCAGCGCACCTACAACGACAACGGCGTCTGGGAGGTGGAGGCCGACGAACTGCGCCTTGACTACGTCATCGCCCTGGAAGCCCTGCTGATCAGCCCCAACGACACAGGCGGCCGGATCACCGCCAACATCCTCTCCCGCGCGGCTGCGCTCTTCCTTACCCGTGACCACCAAGAAGAAGCCAAGGGCATCGTCCGACGTGCTTACAAGGCCCGATCCCTTTACGTCCACGGCGACGTGATCAAGGACCAGACAGAAGAGGAGAAACTGAAAGAGCTGCGAAATCTCCGGCTCCTCACACTGCAGGTCATCCTGCGCTGGCTTGTCCTGACCCCTTCCGACACCGAGGACCTCGCACCCCTGCTCGATGCCGCAGCCCAAAGCCCAGGCCGCGAGAACCGTATTGACCAGCCCCTGCACGCCTTCTTCACCACTACCCCGCCACACAACCGGCCCGCCGACATCACCGCCACCTGACCCTTGAGGGAAGCAGCCCGTAGCAAGGGAAGAAGCCCCGGCGGCCGCTGGCGCAGAGCGAGCCGCCGAGGGCTTCATGCGAGTCGCCCGGAGCCGACGGGGAGGCGGCCGCAGGCGTTGATCAGGGGGAGACCACGGCGTCGTGTCCGCCGCGGGTGGTGGACACTTTCGCGAAAGTCACCACCACCTTGGCGTGACCTTCGTGGACTGGGCACACGCCACACCCAGCCCGGCCTGCGTCGACGCCACGTCTCTCGCGCCGCAGCCTCCCTTGGCCTCTTTCCCGTGGGCAGCCCAAGTCGTAGCGGAAGTCGGAAGGTCTTCTCCAGGTGGGCGGAGAGGACCATCGTTCATCCCCGTCCCGGGCCCGACACCCCACCGTCCCCTCAACCGGTCAGTGACCGACTATGCACAAGGCATCGTCGCCAAGGGCATGGCCCAGCCGTATCGGCCCGAGGTGCGGGGCTGGCAGAAGTACCGCGCAACCGACACCGCCGAAGCCCTGGTGGGCGGGGTGACCGGGACGATTACCCGCCCGCTGTCGCTGCTCTTGGGGCGGCGTACGGACGACGGCGACCTGCTGCTCGTTGCTCGAACAGGGCCGCTCACCGCGGCCCAGCGGCCAGAGCTCGCACCGCTCCTTCGCTCAGGGGGCGCCGGACATCCGTGGAAGGGGGTCCGGTTCTCTGCCGCATGGGGAAGCCGCGATCCGCTCGAGTACCGCACGGTGGAATCGGACCTCGTGGTCGAGTTCGAAGGGGACACCGCTGTCGATCACGGACGGTGGCGCCACGCGGTGCGGATGGTCCGCGTCCGCGAGGACCTGGCACCCGCGGACGTCCCAACTGTAGGAGGCCGAGCCGGGCATGGACAGGGCAGCAGTCCTGCCGCGTGAGCAGAGCCCGCTGAGGCGTCGGGAGTCGGCTTGTCACAGCGACGTGGATGGTGGCATCGGTGCTGGGGTTACTGGAGGAACCCGAACTGGCGGCGCATCAGCGGGTGGAGGCCTTGCGCGAGCAGGCTTTCTAGGCCACCGAGGCAAGGAACTGGTGGCCGCCGCGCAGCGTGGTGCGCAGTTTGCGCTGTGTCGCGCGGCTGTCGAGGCGTACATCGAGGGCACCGGGTAGAGCGCTGTGGGCCCGCAGACCTGTGGGCAGTCGGGAGTCGTCGAGTCCGTCGCGCCTGGCGATGAGGACGCCGAGTTCGTGACGGCTCAGGGCCTCGTTGCCACCGAGGTGGTGGATTCCGGTTGCTCCTCCCGACGCGAGTTCCATGAGAGCTGCGGCCAAGTCGGTCACATGCACTGGGCAACGGATGTCGTCTGTGAACAGGACGCCGACGCGGGCGGGTACTGGCAGCAAGGTCGTGAACGGCACGTTCGTGTTCGGACTGCCCGTCGCCGATGATCAGGGAGGTGCGGGCCACCACGGCGTCCGGCTGCACGAGAAGAACCCCTGTCTCCGCCGCGGCCTTCGCCGCCCCGTACGGGGTGATGGGATCGGGCAGGCAGAACTCGTCGTAGAGGACGCGGGTCTTGCCGGAGAACACGGCGTCGCTGGAGACATGGATCAGACGGCTCCCCGACTTCGCGCAAGCCAGCGCCAGGCGTACGGGCCCCTCGGCCGTGATCGCCCAGTCTGCCTTACCGCTCGATGCGTTGATGACGACACGAGGCCTGGCCTCGGCCAGCACAGCTTCCGCTCTCCCGGGATCACGTAGGTCGAGGGCGTGCCATGCGACCGCCCGAGCGATCCCAGGCTTGGTCGCGTAGGTCGCAGTCGTCGTGTGCCCAGCCGCTACCGCCTGCCGAACCAGCTCGGCGCCCAAGAACCCGGACCCACCCACGATCAAGACGGTCATGAGGGGACAGCGTAGACCGGGCAGGATGGGGTGACGGCAAGAATGTAGGCAGAGGCATCGGTGGCCGCGCAGACGATCCGGCAGGCATGGAGAAGTTGGCCCCTCGGTGAGAGTGACCTCGATCCGGACTAGGTCGGGTTCCTCAACTAGGCCGAGGAGCAGATCCGTGGCGGGGGCTTCTTCGTTTCCGGGCTCAGCGCGGTCCGGCACTGGCCGGCGCCCCGGACCCTGACCGGTTCCCGCCCTTGACGCCCGGGTGCCCGTGGACGAGCGTCACACGCAAATACGCGCAACTCACTGGACAGGGGAGATCGTCATGGCGCTACGGTTCGTCGGGATAGACCCCAGCACTGGCGGCGGAGGTTCCCCCACCGTCTGGGTTGACGAGGAGAAACAGGAACTCGTCATCCAGGGGTGGAACCTCGACCCGGCCCGCACGGCCGAGGTCGCGTCCACCGAGTGGATCGCCGGGCACGCCGTCGGCATACCCGAGGGCGAGACGCCGGTGCGGGTTCCGTTCCGGCTGGTTCCGATCTTGAGGGAGGCATGTGATGTCGCAGAACGCTCCGGACTTCGCCGCACTGATGAGGCAGGCTGAGCACAGCGCGGTCCACCTGGAGATGCGCGACACCTACGGAGTCGGAGACGAGGCCGAGGAGTTCGAGGAGTTCAAGCGAACTGGCCATGTCGACCTCGACCCCACCTTGCGATGGTGGCCCGAGTGGCTCGGCATCGTCCGGGATACCGTCGGCCGCGGTGTGGTCATGCGGCGGGCGCGGATCGTCTCGGAGCCGGTGACCGACTACATCCGTTGGGAACACGCCGTCACCCCGATGAACATCGAGGCCGGGGAACAGGTCCGCTGGCTTCCGCGTCGGCGGGCGTCGGACATCGCGCTGCCGGGGAACGACCTGTGGCTGATCGATCGCCGCCTGGTGATGTTCCACTTCTGGACTGGTGAAGGCGACTGGGCCGGCCACGAGTTCACGGAGGAGCCCTCCGTAGTCAAGCTCGTCACCGACGCCTTCGAGACGGTTTGGGAGCGCGGCACCCCCCACGACCAGTACACCGTCTGACTCCGACCGGACCCACCTCCTCATGGCATCATCCCCGTCATCCAGCGCACAGGCTGCCCGTGAAGCGCTGGCCATGCGCCTGTCCCACCTCCGCAAGGACGCCGGTCTCACCGGGCGAGAGTTGTCCGCCCGGTGCGGCTGGCATCCCGCGAAAACGACCAGGCTTCAAAAGGGTGAGATCGCAGCCTCGGACTCGGACATCCGCGCGTGGTGCGCGGCCACCGACTCCGACGACCAGGCGGCCGACCTGATCGCCACCGCCCGCGCTGTCGATTCGATGTACCAGGAGTGGCGGCGCCTCCACCGCAACGGCATGCGCAAAGCCCAGGAAGACTGGTCGGACCGGCATCGGCAAGCCCGAATCTGCCGTACCTACGTCTCCAACGTGGTCCCCGGCTACCTTCAGACCCCCGCGTACGCTACGGCGCTCATGCGCAGCATCACCACCTTCCAGGGCACTCCTGACGACGTGACCGAGGCCGTGGCCGCCCGCGTCGCCCGCAGCCGGTTCCTCTACGAGGGTGGCCACCGCTTCGTCGTGCTCATGGAGGAGTGGGTCCTACGCTCCCGGATCGGCGACGCCGACACGATGACCGCCCAACTCCGGCACCTCCTTAACGTGCAGCCACTCGCCTCGGTCTCCCTCGGGATCATCCCGGCCAGCTCACAGCGCACCATCTGGCCGTTGGAGGCGTTCTACCTCTTCGACGACCGCCAGGCCGCCGTTGAGACCTTGACCGCCGAGGTCAACATCACCCAGCCCCGGGAACTCGCGGACTATGCGGAGGCGTTCGCTGGCCTGGCAGACATGGCGGTCTACGGAGACAACGCCCGCGCATTGATCACGGCCGCGATCGGCTCCCTCGGATAAGAATCCGCAATTAGGCGCAACTTCGTTGAGTGCGGATCCCCCGTCTCCCTACGGTGAGGACACGCCGCTCGGGGTGGTCACAGGCCTCCGGGTGGCTCCCCCGAAGCAGCGGACCACAGTCCCTCGCGCTGCGGTCCGCTGCCCTCCACCGGTCAGGAGCACGCCATGCCCGAGCCTCCCTCGCCGCCCGCCCGCAGCTCCAGGACCAGCCGGAGTACACCCCCTGGGGCGACGCCTTCGGCAGCCCGACCCCAGCCCGGCCGCCCGAGTCCGCGCCGAGCGCGGCATGGAGAGATGCCTGCGCTGTGCTGGCCGCGACGACCGGGGCGATCAGGTGAGAGACCAGGACGGTGCGGCATGAACAGGTTTCCCGGCTGGCTGTACGCGGGCGCCCGCGTCTTGGACCCCGCCAAGGACCGCGAAGGAGTCATTCAGTTCATCGGCGAGTGGGAAGACCCTCAAACCCGCCGCGTCATCCCCGAGGCCGTTTTCCTGCGTCCTGAAGGGGGCGGCGTCGAATGGGTCGTCGCCGACCACCAGGCGCTCCGCCAGGCCGACGCCCGCTGAACCCACAGGCTTCCCGCCCCGCACCTCCTACAGCGCCAACGCCGGGTCGGGCACACCACTTCCTGCCGGATGACCGGCAGGACAACACCACGAGGAACAGGAAGGAATACGCCATGCACGAGAACACGCAGACGCAGGACCGCGGTCTGGTGGTCGGCGTCCGCCGAATCACCGCGGCCCGCACCCGTGCCGAGGAAGCCTCGGACAACACGGGCGGCAAGTCGGACATGAACGACACCTGATCCACGGAAGGACACGCGCACGATGACTGATTCCTCATCGTGGGCGGCGCGGCTGGGCGGGGACACGTTCCTCGCCCAGTCGTGTTTCCGCGCCCACAAAGTGATCCGCTCCACCGGCAACACCAGCGCCTTGCCGCTGTCCTGGGACGATCTGAACGAGATCATCGCCACGCACCGCCTGGAGCCGCCGCGGATGCGACTCTCCCGCGCAGGCGAAGCCGTCCCCGCCACCGCGTACTCCCTGCTCCGCACCAACCGCAGGGGCACCTCCTGGTACCAGCCCGAGCCCGCCGAGTTCCACGCCCGGCTCGCTGAGGGCGCCTCCCTCGTGATCGACGCCATCGACCAGATCCATGCGCCCATCCGCGAGTCCGCCGAGGAGCTGGAGCGCTTCTTCCGCACGCCGGTCCAGGTCAATGCGTACGCCTCCTGGACGGCGGAAGAGGGCTTCGGCACCCACTGGGACGACCACGACGTAGTGGTGCTCCAACTCGACGGCGCGAAGCGCTGGCGCATCTACGGCCCCACCCGGCAGGCGCCCGCATGGCGCGACGTCGAAGCCCCCCAGGCCCCCACTGGGGAACCGCTGGCGGACATCGTCCTCACGCCGGGCGATGTGCTCTATCTCCCGCGCGGCTGGTGGCACGCAGTCACCGCCGACCAGGGCACCGCTTCCCTTCACCTGACGTTCGGGCTCGCCACGCTGACCGGCGCCGAGTTCCTCGGCTGGGCCGTGGACGAGCTGCGCGCCAGCAACACCGTCCGCCAGGACGTGCCGCGCCACGGCGACCAGGACGAGCGCGCCACCTACCTCGAAGCCGTACGCAAGGACGTCCTGGCGCTCCTCGACGAGCCGGATGTGCTCGACCGCTGGGCCCGCTCGATCGACAGCACCCACCCCGGACGCCCCCGCCTGTCCCTGCCCCACCTGGGCGCCGTCCCCGCCGAGCCCCGGACCACGGTCAAGCTCACCGCCCCCCGCGCCCACCTCGACCAGGACGACCAGGTGGTGACGCTCGCCGGCGCGGGTAAGGAGTTCGCCTTCGCCCTCGCTGTCGCCCCGCTCCTGCACCTCCTGGCCGAAGGTCGGCCGGTCACCCTCGCCGCGCTCGCACAGCACTCCGGGCTCACCGTCGACCAGGCCGCGGAGGTCCTGACCGCGCTGGTCGCAGGACAGGCCGCCGCCGTGGTCGGGAGCAGCCGGTGACCGCCTCGCTCGGTCTGGGCACGTACAAGGTGCGCGACGTCGCCGAAGCAGCGCGCACCGCCTGCTCCCAGGGCGCGGCCTGGATCGACACCGCCCCCAACTACGGCCACGCGCACCAGGAACTCGCCCCGGTCCTCGCCGAGCACGTGCAGGTCAAGGTGTCCACGAAGACGGGGTTCTTCGGTAGGCAGGAGGGCACCGCGGCGGTCCAGCAGGGCGTCCTCACCGACGACCAGGCCGCCGCCGGTCACAGCCTCGCTCCCGAATTCCTGCGGTGGCAGACGGACCGGTCCCTGGACGTCCTCGCCCGCGCCGACATCGTGTTCGTCCACAATCCCGAGCACGCCCACCTCGACCGCGAGGAGCTGCACGAGCGGCTGCGCGAGGCGTTCGCCGTGCTGGAGGAGTTCGCACACGCTGGGCGCATCGGAGGGTACGGCGTGGCCGCCTGGTCCGCCTTCACCTCCGGCGCGTTCACCGTCGCCGAACTCCTCGACCTCGCGCGGGAAGCCGCCGGATCGGGTGAACATCACCTGCGCGCCGTACAGCTCCCAGTGAGCCTGGTCATGGTCCGGCCCATCAGCCTCGCCCTGGACGGCCGCGGCCCCCTGGTGCAGGCTCGCGCGGCGGGGCTGACCACGTTCGGCTCCTCGCCCCTGCACGGCGGAGAACTCCCGCGCTTGGCCACACCCGAACTCGCCGACTACATCCGCCCCGGCAGCACGCCGGCCGCAGCCTGTCTCCTCGCCGCCGTCTCCTGCCCCAGCCTCGACGTGGTACTGCTGTCCGCGAGCACCCCCGAGCACTGGGCCGCCGCGCAGGAGGCCGCCGCCGCCCCGCTCGCACCCGACCACCTGAGGAAGGTCACCGATGTACTCGCCCAAGGATGACGAGACCCAAGGCCGCATGGAGCACGCCCTGGCCCGCGCCTGCGACCACTTCGGTACCTCCGCGACCGGCCCGGTCTCCTGGGGCTGGCTCGGCCGCACCATCGGCTCCCGCACCACCGATGACCGGTGGCTGCGCGTCCACTGCGGAGAGATCGCGAAGGCATCAGCCGCGATGACGGAGGGGATCGTGGTCGCCGAGGAGCGGATCTCCAGCCTCGTCTCCCGCCCGCACCTGCACGGCCTGCACCGCTGGGAGTCCGACCCCTACGTCTTCGAGGGCGAGCTGATCGACTACATCGCCCAGCCGGTGATCTCCCCGGAGACGCCCGACCTCGTCGAGGACCCGCACCTGCCCGATGCCTGGTGGAGCGACCTGCGCAACAGCCTGGACGCCCTCGCCGACGCCGAGCCCCCGCGGACCACCATTCGCCAGGAGTGGGCGGATCGCGTGTTCCCCGAATTCCTCGGCATCCCCGCGCCGGCCATCACCGAACGCGTCACTGGTCACGCCGATCTCCAGTGGGCGAACATCACCGGACACCCCTTCGTCCTGCTGGACTGGGAACGCTGGGGAGCCGTCCCGCTCGGCTACGACCCCGCCATGCTGTACGTCAACAGCCTCCGCGTCCCGGCCGTCGCCGAGCGGGTCCGCAAGGAGTTCGCGGACGTCCTGGAGACGGAAGCCGGGCGCCTCGCCGAGCAGATCGCCCTCGCCGAGATGCTCCAGGCCGTAGGCCGCGGCTGGTACGAAGAGCTTGCTCCCCACCTGCGCCAGCGGGCCGAGGAGCTGACCGGCGTCACACCGCCCACGCCCCTCAGAGCGTGATCCCCACATGACCGTGCCCTCTCCTCGAGCGACAGTAGCGACGAAAGGAAGCGAGGAAACAGTGAGGCTTTCCAGCCGACGTCTTGTGATGCGAGGGCCCGAGGCGGGCGATATCGACTGGGTTACCACCGAGCTGCAGGACTTGGAGATCCAGCGGAACACCACCGTGCCGAGCCCGTACGCCAGAGCCGACGCCGAGCGGTTCGTGCACAACGCCAACACCGGGCAGCAGACCACGTTCATCATCACCGAGGGCGGCCAGGGTGCCGGAGCGATCAGCCTGCACCTGCACGACAAGAAGGCGTCGAGCATCGGCTACTGGATTGGCAAGGCAGCCCGCGGCCGCGGCATCGCCACCGAAGCCGTCACCAGAGTCTGCCGCTGGGGCTTCGAAGACCTCGGGCTGCCGATCATCACCTGGTCGGCGAACGTCGGTAACGAAGCGTCCCGGGCGGTCGCGGCCAAGGCCGGATTCCAGATAGAAGGAACCCTGAGGCTCCGCTCCATGTCCCAAGGCGCCCTGCGAGACTGCTGGGTGGGATCGCTGCTGCCGCACGAGCTGCGAGACATCCCCTGACAGACGGGCCTCAGGGAGAGTACCGGCGACCGAAATCGGCTGCCGGTCACGGAGAGGCACTGTAGCGTGACCGGCCTTGACGATCGGAGGAGAGCCATGCCCGAGAAGACCGCCGGGTCCGGCCGCACTTACACCGCTCACTACGCCGACGTCCATCTGATCGTCCGCCAGGGCGACGAAATCCTGATGGGGCGCCGCAGAAGTCAGCCGGTCTTCCCCGACATGTACCAGGTACCGGCCGGGCTGATGGAGGACCACGAACCCGCCACGATGGCGGCGGCCCGGGAGTTCACCGAGGAGACCGGCGCCACCGTCGATCTCGGCGACGTACGGTTCGTGCACCTGATGCACCACGTCTCCACTCACGCCGGGTCGCGACGGATCGCGTTCTTCTTCGAGGTCGACCGTTGGCACGGCCAGATCGGTAACCCGGAGCCGGACAAGTGCCAGGGCTGGGAGTGGCACAAGGCCACCAACCTCCCGGAGCCTATGCCTCCATACCTCGGCATCGCCCTGCAGCACATCGCCGACGGCGTCACGTACAGCGAGTACGCCTGGCCCCGCGGCGCCCAGGCCGTTGCGTCCGCGACTGCCTCCACAGGCACGACCCATGGATGAGCACGTCACCCGCGGGCGCACCGTGCGGGTCGGCTGGTTCGGGACCAGCATCATGGAACACCTGCAGGCCCACGTGGCTGCGATGTCGGACCAGACCCGGCTCCCGCTGGTCGGCGCGACGGTGACCGTGGAAGGGTGGCAACGGCGCGGCTACCCGTACCTCGTCGCGCTGGCACTCCAGGCCGACCATCCAGGCACGCTCTTCGAGCACGACAACCGGGCCCAGGGCGGAGCAACCATCCGCGACGTGCACCGAATCGTGTACGACACCGTGAAGGCCAGCGGGGCCCCGTACGACATGGCGGTCATCGGCTGCGGCATCAACGACGTGTGGCGCGCCCATCAGGCCGGCAGGGAAGCGGAGGGCGTCGGGCCGGAGGAATTCGCCGACCTGTACGCGCGGACCCTCGATGTGCTCGTCTCCGCCAGCAAGAAGGTGCTCTGCATCGGTGAGACGGCGGTGGGGGCCGGAGCCGTCGATCTGGACGCAGTGACCGAGATGAACAACACGCTGGCCGCGTACAACACGATCGCCGCGGCCGCAGCCGCAACCGCCGGGGCCCGCTACGTGGACGTGCAACAGGCGTTCCAGAACGCGGCCGAGAACCTCCCGCCCGGCCTCTCGCTGTGGACGGACGGCGTCCATCTCACCGAGCTCGGCGCCACCCTCCTCGCCCGGCACGTCCACCCCCAACTCGCGAGCCTCGTCGGAACTCATTCACAGCCAACACAGCCAGTGCCGGCAAGGAGAATCGACGGATGACCGCACGCCGCTGGAATGACCTGCCCACCTCCCTGAGGGACCGCCTTACACGCGACCTCGCGACGACCGGCGTGCCGGTCCCCGTGTCCGGCGGCTACACCTCCGGGGTCCGCGTCCGGATCGCCACCGCCCGCGGCCCGGTGTTCGTCAAGGCGATCCCCGCCGATGACCCCGCCGCCGGGATGTACCGCACCGAGATGGCAGCCGCCCAGACCCTGCCCGCCGGTATCGGCCCGGCGCTGCTCACAGCGGCCGAGTCGCACGGCTGGATCGCGCTCGCTTTCGACTACGTCACAGGCCGGCATCCCGACCTTGCCCCCGGATCACCGGACCTGCACACCCTGACCGAGACCCTGAGTCACGCACACGCAGCGCTCACCCCCTGTCCCCTTCGCTCTGCCCCGCCGCTCGTGGACAGCCCGATTTTCAGCGGCCGCCCCCTCCCCGAGGAGTACGGGCGTGGCGACACCCTGCTGCACTGCGACCTCCGCGCCGACAACCTCCTTGTCACCCCTGACGGCACCGTCACCCTCCTCGACTGGGCATGGCCCTACCGCGGCCCCGCGTGGGCAGAGTTCGCACTCCTCGTCCCGCAGCTCATCCTCACCGGTCACACCCCCGCCAACGCCGAACGATGGGCCGCTCAGGCCCCCGCCTACCGGAGCGCACCCCCTGCCGGGATCGACGCCATCGCCGAAGCCCTCACCGACTACTGGACCAGCCGTACCCACCAGGGAACACCGGAGCTCCGCGCCTACAGGACCCGAGCCGCCGAGGCAGGCCGGGCATGGGTTCAGCACCGACAGGCGAACTCGACACCGTGACCGAGGAGACCACCACGAGCGCCACCAGCAACGAGACCACGCTCGACGGAAACCACTTCCGGAACGAAGCGAGAGCCGGGAGCGCGCCGCGCTGCATCCTCATGGCGGGGCTACCCGGCTCGGGCAAGACCTACCTGGCTGAGGCCCTTGCCCGGGCCGGGCTGGTGAGGCTGTGTACGGATGAGGAGATGCACCGACGGTACGGAATCTACGGTGTGGACTACCCGCGCGGGACCTTCACCGCTCGCGAGCGGCCAGTGCTCGAGGAGATCCGATCCCGGGTGGGCGCCCTGTTGGGGTCAGGCCATGACGTTGTTCTCGACCACGGCCTGTGGACCCGGGCCGAGCGGCAGGGATGGCGGCAGACCGTCACCGCGTCGTTCGGCGTGCCGCTGATGCTGCACCTGCCCGCCACACATGCGCAGCTGTGGGCCCGGGTCAGGGAGCGGAACGTGAAGGGAGGCCCGGCTGATATCCGGTTCGAAGAACACGACCTCGAACGGTTCGCCGCACGGTTCGAGCCCCCTGGACCAGACGAAGACGCCATCACGTACGAAGGTGACCCGGCCTTGGTGCTCGCGCTCCTCGGAAACGGCAGGCCGGGCCACCGAACACAACCCCGCCCAGACCCTCGACACCACCCGCAGAAGCTAATGCGCGCACCGACAGCTCCGCCCCCTGTCGGGCGACCAGCCTCGGGAGCAGGGCCCCCGGGGGAAACGAATGAGCCGGTCCAGCGTCGACGGGGAGAATTGACTCATGCCGGGGAGCGGGAGCGGCTGCTCGGCGAGCGCGGGGCCTCCTCAAACGCTCCGCGTGTCTGGGTGCGCGGTAGCGTCCCCTGTGAGACCAATCGCGGAAGGGACGGTTACCGGATGCCGCACAGCACTGACAGCGCGAACGGGCGTGAACAGCTCGGCCTGGTCATCGACTTCGCAGGAGTGCTCACAGCCAACCCTCTCGCTGTCCACCGCGCATGGTGCGTATCCGAAGGACTGGCCCCGGAGGCGTGGCGCAGCACCCTCAACGACCACCCGGACGGTCGGCGTCTGTACGCGGCCCTGGAGGTCGGGGAGATAGGGCAGGCGGAGTGGAACGAGGGCACTGCCGCTCTGCTGGGTGCGCACGTTGACCCGGTGAACCTGATGGGCCGGGCGTGGGCCGGGGTGCCGGCGGCTCGTCGGATGGCTGCCCTCGCCCGTGCGGCACGGGCGGCTGGTCATCGGGTCGCCCTGTTGTCCAACAGCTTCGGCCTGGACCCGTTCAACCCGTACGAGCACGTCGGAATCTGGGATCTGTTCGATGTGCACGTCGTCTCCGAGCTGGTCGGCATGGCCAAGCCTGATCCGGCGATCTACCGGCTGACCCTGGACCGCATCGGCCTGCCCGCTGAGCGGTGCGTGTTCGTGGACGATCACGTGGTGAACCTGCCGCCGGCCGCAGAGCTGGGGATCACCATTGTCCACGCCACCGGTGAGGACGAGACCGTTGCGGAGCTGGAGGCCCTTCTGTGAGTCAGCGCGGTCCTCGCCGCTTGACCTCGGCCTCTGGCTGGTGGCGGCCTCCTCGCCCGTTTGGAAGCGACAGGTCCTGGGTGAATTCCGGTCGGCCTGGTCGCGGAAGCCGTCGCCACAGCTCAAGGATGCTGTTCTATGCGTGCGCTGTTCGGCAGACGAGGATTCCGCCGAGGCGGGTGACCCGGAACGCGCCCTCCGCCCGGATGGCTTCGTCCACCCGTTGGTGGGCCCGTTCGATCGTCTCCTTGGACGGGACGCCCATCTGGTCGGCCCACGCCGGGCAGCCCGAGATCGCCGAAACCACGGCCCGCTGGCACACCAGAACCGACCTCGATGCCCCATCCCCGGACTGGATCCCCATCCCGACGACTGGCGCCGACTCCTCCAGCTCGTCACAGACGCCCACGGACCCGGCCGCGTACCGCTCGGCCACCTGGACCTCAAGCCGGAACACATCCGCCGCCGCGCCGACGGGCACCTCGCCCTCATCGACGCAGAAACCCTCCGCGCGGACATCACCGGGCCGCCCGATCTGATCACCCTTGCCCACATGGCGGACCAGCAAGGAAACCCGTCTCCGCGCTGGGTACGCCACGCCTACCTGCACCACGTACGCGAACTCGGCGCCCAGTGGAACGATCACGACTCCATACGCGCCCTGGCAGCGTTCGCCGCTGCCACCGCCCTCCGTTCCCTGCACGGTGCCCACGAGTGACCACCCCGGCGGTACCGTGCCACTTCCCGACGCAAGGAGAATCCCAAGTGCGCGGTATCCGCACCGTCATGGTCTTCGTCGACGATCCCGAAGCCGCCGCCCGCTGGTGGGGCGACATCTTCGAAGCCGAGGTCAAGCTCGATATCAACGGCAATGCTGTCTACGCCTGGCTCGACCTCGATGGGCTCGAGTTCGGCTTCCACCAGGCGTCTCCCAAAGCCAACGCCCACGGGCGAAGCACCGTCCCGTACTGGTCCGTCGAGGCCCTCGAAACCGAACGCAAGCGCCTCCTTGAAGCGGGCTGCACCCATCACCGCGGCCCCCTCGATGTGGAGCCCGGCCGGCGCATCTGCCAGCTCATCGACCCGTTCGGCACTGTCTTCGGACTCGACGGGCCCTGACTCCTCGGAGCCCCCAATGCGCCACTGGCCCCTCACCGGCCTCCAGCTCACCACCGCCGAACTCGTCCTGCGCCTCCCCTCGGACGAGCTCGACGCCCTAGCCCAAGTGGCCGCCGACGGAGTCGTCCCCGACGACGCCGTGTACTTCCCGCAGCCCTGGCCCTCCGCTACGCTTCGTACGTGGCGTTGCCCTTGCTTTCCACCCCGTTGCACGGGATGCAGATCGGGGCGAGGTTGTGGGGGTCGTGGATGTCGAAGTCGATCGGCAGACTGTACGAGCTCCAGAGTTCGTGCAAGCGGAGCTCGCTGACGTCCTGGGGGATGATGTGGTCGATCTGGGTCACGTTGAGCTCCACCGGCTTGCTGCACCAGTAGCACTTCGAACCCCAGGCTTCCCACAACGCTAGCCGCAGGACCCTGTTGGCGCCCCCCTTCCTGTAGCGGACACTGCCAACTGCCCTGCGAACCATGGTGTTCCCCCGGCCTCTTGTTGCCAATGTGACCGTTGTACCGCAGGACATGAGGATGCGATGAACACACCGCTGCAGCCCGGCGGCCGTGGCGGGCAGTCGGGACGGGGCAAGCAGCCGGGTAGGGGGCCCGGGTCCGATGCCCCGAGAGCCCAGCGGGTTCGAGCGCGGTCGAGGACCGCCTCCGGGCGCTGGGCCCGGTCGTCGGCCGGGTCCGTCGCCTGCGATGGCGTCTTCCTCGGCATTTGTCAACACGGGTGCTGTTTTGCCGGCTGTGCTGCGTTGTCACAGCCGGCAAGGGCGTCGGGGCGCGGTGGGAAGCCACACTCCCATGCCCGGTTTCTCCGCTAGCCTGCGGCCGGTCGCCTACTGGGTCTGGAACCAGGCCGGGAAGAGAATCGCCATGTCTGTCCTCATCGCCGGGGGAGCCGGTTACATCGGAAGCACCGTAGCCTCAGCGTGTCTGGAAGCGGGCATCACCCCGGTGATCCTCGACAACCTTGTTCGGGGCCGCGCCGAGTTTACCGATGGGCGGACCTTCTACGAGGGCGACATCTCGGACGGTGCGCTGATCGACCGGATCTTCGCGGAGCACCCGGGCATCTCCGCCGTGGTGCACTGTGCGGCGCTGATCGTCGTGCCGGAGTCTGTCGCGGACCCGATCGGCTACTACACGGCGAACGTCAGCAAGAGCCTGGCCTTCATCAGCCATCTGCACCGCAACGGCTGCGACCGCATCATCTTCAGCTCCTCGGCCTCCATCTATCAGGCCGAGGACGGCTCGCCCGTCAACGAGGACTCGCCGCTGGCGCCGCAGAGCCCCTACGCGCGGACCAAGGCCGTGTGCGAGGAGATGTTCGCCGACATCGCCGCAGCCGGGAAGATGCGGGTGCTGTCGCTGCGGTACTTCAACCCGGTCGGGGCCGACCCCGAGCTGCGGACCGGCCTTCAGCTCAAGCGGCCTAGCCACGCCTTGGGCGTGCTCATCCAGGCACACCAGGAAGGCCGGCCGTTCCCGATCACCGGCACGAACTATCCGACGCGCGACGGCACGGGCATCCGCGACTACGTGCACGTCTGGGACCTCGCCGCTGCACACGTCGCAGCGATCGAGCGCTTCGACTCCATCCTCACGGAGTCGAAGCGCTCGATCGCGATCAACCTGGGCTCCGGCTCCGGCACCACCGTGAGGGAGCTGTGCGACGCGTTCAACAACGTCGTCAGCACGCCCCTGGCCACCGTCGACACCGATCCACGCCCCGGTGACGTCGCTGGCGGCTACACCAAGAGCGACCGGGCGGCCGAGCTGCTGGGGTGGAGGCCAAAGCTGTCCCTGGAGGAGGGCATCCGGTCAGCCCTGGACTGGATCCCGGTACGCGACGAGATGCTGAACGACTGAGTCCCTCTCGCTTTCACCCCTTCAGGTGGACCTGGCGTCAGCGCATGCCGGCTTCGAGGGAGGCGGCCGGGCCCGACCTCCTGGCCATCGCCGAGGGCCACGAGCACCCCTGCGCCCCCGCCGGCTGGTACCCGGGAAGAACGTGCAGGTCGGGTCGTGGCTGCGGCTGAGCATGTTCCCCGCAGACCGGCAGCGACGTCTGCGGGCCGAGTTGGAGGCCGCCGGGCCGCCCGAGGGGACGTAGGAGCGATCGGCGAACCATCCGTGCCGGATGTCCTGAGGTGGAGTTTGGCCGAATGTCCGCGAAATCCGGCGGGTGGTGGCATCGGCAGGGAGGGCAGCGGGAAGCGCTGGCCCGACAGCAGTCACCTTGCTGCCAGTCCTCGGAGCGTAGCCAGCGTCAGCGCCTGACGCCTGCGGGCACTGCCGACCACGAAGGAGAGCGCTCCCTCCGATCTGAGGCTTGGTGCATTGTGGCAAAGGAAGTCCCTGTTCGATGAGCAGGGGCTTCTTCGTGTGCGGGGAATGATCGCGGAGGGGTAGGGGCAGGCAGCGAACGGCTTGTTGTGGATCGAGGAGGGTGCGATGCCGTCGGTGCTGGGGTTGATGGAACAGCGTGAGGCTCGGGCGAGGCAGGGTCTGGAGTCCTGGACGAAGGTTCTGGAGCAGGCTCAGGCGGAGGTGGATGCAGCGAGGGAGCGGGTCGAGCGGGCTCGGGTGGGGCGTGGGGAGGGCGTATCGGTGCTGGCCGAGGAGCGCCCGGTTGATATGCCGGTTTCCGTGCCGTCTGGTGGTGAGATGGCTGCCGTGGGAGCGAGCGGCTCGAATGTGGGGCCTGGCGTGCGGCCGCCGGTGTGGCGGTCGGGCATGGGTGAGGAGGTGCTCAGCGGCCTGTATCGGGAGGTGTTCGCCGCGGTGGTGGCTGCTTCGGGGCCGGTGAACGGGGTGGGGCTGACGCGGGCGGTGGGCCGGGAAGCGGAGATCAAGAACGATGTGGAGAAGATCCGTCACCGTGCCTATGAGCTGGAGAAGCGGGGCTGGCTGGCGCGGGCGAAGGACGGACGGTTCATGCCCGCGCCCGCAGCAGTCGGCCGAGGCGCTTCTCCGGCCAGTGCGGAGCATCCCCGGCCAGACGCCGGGACAGCCTGATCACGGCGGCCCACCACACCATCTGGGCGTGGTGGTCGAGGCGGGGTTCGTGGTCGCGGTTGAGGCGGCGTGAGGGGGCCAGCCAGCGTGCGCTCTACCACCCACCTGCGGGCCAGTACGACAGACGCCGGCCTTGGTCCAGTCCTGCAGCCGGCGCCAGGCCGTGACTCCGGAGCAGCCCACGGTCTCGGCCGGGACGTCGCGCCAGGCAACGCCGGTCCGCAGGACGTACACGATGCCCGTGGGAGCCGCTCGGTCCGGAACGCGAAGCCGCCCGGGATACGAATCTGTAGGACGGACGCCAAGGGTTCAAGGAACTTGTCACGACGTGTCCGGCAGCCTTGAACCGTCTGGCGCGGCCGATCGCGACGCCGCCCTGCCCATAAGGCTCGCCAACTGGTCTAGGGTCGGCCCGTGTCACAGACCGACGATCAGGACGTTCAGAACGAGGTACCAGGGTTCCTCTACCAGTGGGACCGCGACCAGGCGCTCACCCAGGACCGATGCTTCCTGTGCGGGGTCGACCTTGCCGGAGGCCGGACCGACGAGCATGTCTTCCCCCAGTGGCTGCTGCGGCGGTGCGACCTGTGGAACGAGAAGATCACACTGCTCAACGGCACCCTGATGCCGTACAAGCAGATGAAAATTCCCTGCTGCAGCACCTGCAACAACGAACACTTGTCCCGCATCGAACAAGCCGTGGGCGACGCCTTCGCCGAGGGCCCCGAAGCGGTTGCGGCCCTGGACGCCACCACCCTGTTCTTGTGGATGGGCAAGATCTACTACGGCCTCATGTTCCGGGAACTGTCGCTCCTCGCTGACCGGCGTGACCCGCAGGGCGGCTCCATCGTCTCGCCCGAATTCCTGACCACCTTCCGCATGCACCAACCTGCTGTTGCAGGCGGCTCGCGGCGCCGTACGCTGGCAAAAAAATCAGCATCCGGCCTCCGTGTTCGTTTTCCAGGCGCAGGAGCCCACCGACCCGCGCCACCGCTTCGACTACGTGGACATCATCAACTTCCCGTTCTTCGCCATCAGAGTCGGGGCGACCGCCGTCGTCGCCGTGCTCCAGGACTGGGGCGCGCTCGCCCAGGCTGTGACCGTTCCAGCTTTCGAGGCGGCCCGACAACTCGTGCTCCACCCACAGCAGTTCCGTGAGGTGGCTGCCCTGGCTGCCTACATGACTACTCTGTTCAACCGCGTCCCCAAGCACCTTCTGTATGCAGGTGAGAACCACGTCGATGTCATGACGCTGCCCCTCCAGGGCATGTCCACCAAGTTCGTCTTCGATCCCTTCGATGTGGGCGACTACGCACAGGTTCTGGCCCATGTCACGGGTCATCCCCTCGAGGAGCTGTATGACGGACGCAACATCGTCACCCTCCTGCGGGACGGGGACAACCAGCCGTGGGCCGTTCCATGGCCTGCCGACGAACGCCAGTACCCCCACATCCGGTTCATGCAGCGCTGACCTGCACAGCAATTCCCGCAGGCCGACAGGAGCAGCTCACGGCATACGGCCTGCACCCGAGCCCCAAACCGCGGTCTGCATCGGGAGCGTCGACGTCGTGCCGGCGATGCCGGCGCAGGCAAGGGAACGGATCTCGCCGGCGGCGCGGAGGTGGTCTGCCCGGCGGCGGAGCGAGGAGGGCACGGTGGGTCCTTCGGCGCTGTCCGGCCGGCTGGAGCACCACATGATGCGGATCAAGAACGATCATGAAGGGCGAAGCGGGTGCGCCGCACCTTCTGCCGGCGCCACGGAGCATCCGGGATGTCTCCTGCACCCGGTCCGGTCCTCCACGGACTGGTACACCGACGCTACAACTGCGCGGCGCACCCCTCGTCTGCGATACGCACCGTCATCCCTGCCCGGCTGCGAGAAAGAGGCTTCACCGGCATGCTCGTCATGCCTGCAGCGCAGCAGCAGGCACGGGAGTCGGGTGGAGCGGTCGGGCAGCTTGTCGGTGTGGCGTCGTGCGCCGAGGATGGCGGGATGATCGAACGTGACCATGCGCCGAACGCCGGGACGGGACTGCTCGGAGCGAACTTCAGTCGTCGCAGCCGTCTGGAACCGACCGACGACCGGGCCGGGGCCGGGCGGTGGATCGCCATCGACGAGTCCGGCTACCACGGCGATCAGCTGCACGGCGGCGACCGCTACATGATCCTGGGCTCGGTGGCCATTGATGACGCCGATGCTGCCGCCATCGTGGACACCCTGCGTGTCGAAGCAGGGATCCAGAAGTCCGCGACAGAGCTGAAGTTCCAGAAGATGTTCGCCGGCCCGGCTGCGGGCCGGCGCCGTCACCTCCTGGGCGACCTGCTGGCACCCGGTGGTCCGCTCCATGACCGCGCCTCGGTATACGCGATCGACAAGCACTACTTCGTCGGGGCCAAACTTGTCGACCTCCTGCTGGAGGAGCGGTTCAACGCCATGGGCATCGACATCGTCATGAACGGCGTCGCCAGGCAGTTCGCCCTGGACCTGGCCACCGAAGGCCCCCGGGCGATGGGCCGCGACGGCTTCGACCGACTCATCGCCACCGCCGTGGGCTTCTTCTCCAAGAGGAACCGTACGGGCGACCATGTCACCGTCGACGAGCTCTTCACCGTCATCCAGCAGTGCCACGCCTACGCCCGCCGCCGTAAAGCCCCGCAGGCGAAGAAGGCGACAGCGGTCCTGGAGATGCTGCGAGAAACCCGCCGCGAAGCCGAAGCCTTCGCCCGTGAACGTCCGGCCAACGCCACTCCGACCGGAGAGCTCGGGCTGCTCGACGACTCCACCGATCCGCTCGTCACCGCCGTGCCGACGGTCATCCTCCACGCCTCGATCCGACACGGCGGTAAGCTCCAGGTCCTCGCGGACGACCAACGGCTGCTGACCGACGACAAACTCGACGTCCTGGAACGTGGGGCGACAGCCGTGGGTCTGGTGCAAGGCCTGATCAAGCAGAGCCACCTTCAGAGCCTGGTCCGCGGCCGTTCGGTGGACCACCCCTCCCTCCAGCTCGCCGACCTGGTGGCAGGCGCCGGCCGGGCGGTTGCGCGATGGCACGACGGCCAGGACGACCCCGCCGGACAAGACCTCCACCCCATGGTGGCGCCACTAGTCGATCCCGGCGGTCTGCTCATGGATGAGAAGCCCGACGATTTCGCGCGAGTCGACACCGCCCGCGCGAAGCGCCGCTGAACGCCGTGCGCTGCCGCAGAGTCACCTGCGGCTCGAGCACCGGATCGGACGCTGCCCGCCCGAGGTGCTGTGCCGTCGCTACCGCTGCCCCTGCCGCCGCGCAGAGAGCTGATGCCCCGTGCCCGGCCAGCAGTCGACGAGCCCTTCCGCACGGCAAGTGGAATATGCGCGTGTCGCATGCGAGGGAGGTGGATGCTCGTGTAAGCAGGCGTGAGACCCCGCGGCCGTAGACGTCCGGCGGGGGCAGGGATCGGGGTGGGGCTCGTGACAGAAAGCGCGTACGAGGAGCTACAGACCGGCCGGTTGGGGCCGGCCACGTTCGAACTGCTGCGGAGGCTGGTTCACCAGGTCCGCCGTGGCACCGGTTTTCCGCCCCCGGAGGGGCACACGGTGTGGAGCGATGACGCGGCTTACGACGTGATTAGCGCGATGTTGTCCCAGGAAGGAGCGGGACAACGGTTCGTGACCGTCTGCTTCACCCAGGCCGCCGACCAAGCCTCTCTGGAACGACTGTTTCTCACATCGATCAAGAACTTCCTCATCGACGAGGCGAAGAAGACACCGCGAGGCAAGCTTCGGCGCCGTATCGCCCGGCTGATGGGCGAGGACGCGGCCTACCGCAAGCTCAAGGGTTCCCCGCCGCGCTGGGCACTGGCCGACCACGCCGAAGGAGCCGTATGGCAGGGAGATCTTGACGATCTCATCGCCCAGGCCGCACAGGTGAAAGGCGTCGGCATCACCCGCTGGAACCACTCCGGCCCCACACCCCAGCAGACCGTGCACGCCCTGATGGCCATCCTGCTGTCCGTGCTGCAGTGCGCACAGGGAGCGGTACGGGAGGAAGACCTCGCCAAGGTTCTCGAGGCCCGGTTCGGGCTTCTGGCACCGGCCCGCATGACCCCTCTGTTCGCCGACGAAGGGACCGTGGCCGCCATCGTCGAGCAGCATGCAGCCACCACCGCACCGGACCCGACCGGGGTCGAAGGGGTTGCCGAGGACATCTGGCAGCGTCTCTCACCCAACGAGCGTCTGCTGCTTCCCTACCTCGACAAGGACGCCCACCACGCGGCGCAACTACTGGAGATCCGGCAAGGCCATGCGGCGCTTGTCCTGTCCAACCTCAAGACAATGCTCCGTGATGCCATCTCCGCTGACAGTGCCCCCCAGGTCGTCATGGCTGCCCTGTTGCGGCGCTGCAGCGAGGCTGCGTCGTGAACAGCCCCAGTTACGTCGTCTTGACCCAGTGAGAAGAGAATGCGCTGATGGACCACAGCCGAGGAGACGGGGGAGACGGCATGAGCTCTGTCCACACCACTGCCTACCAGAGGCTTCTAGCCGCCGCAGCGAGCCTGAAAGTACCCGACGCCGTCCACCGAGTGGCCACCGCAGCACCCCAGGACCCCCGCCCCGGCCAAATCTGGCGCGCGATGTGGGAGGACACCATCCAGCTGCTGCTGATCACCACGGCCGGTGACGACGACACCGCGCGCGTCGTGCCGGCCTCATTCGAGCGGTACGCCGACGCCGACACCCTGCTTCTGCCCGCCCAGGCGACCACCCTGGAGCAGCCGCTGGCCCTGTGGTGGGGCCTGGAGACCACCGTGCCGTGGTGTGTGCTGGACCGGCAGGTCAGCGAGCTGACAAGCCGCCCCGACAACCTGACCTCCCGTGCGCTCGCCGACACAGTGACCGGCGCCCAGTGGGGAAGCTGTACCGTCTTGTCCTCAGCGGCAGACGAGTACCGCGCCGTTCTCACCGGCCACTTTGAGGTCCTCGGCTCCGCATGGTGGGCCCCGCAAGGATCGGGAGGTCTCTCCGAGCTCCTTGGTGAGCACGGAATCACCGTCAAGCAGCTCGCGGCCGAACTGAAACTGCCACCCCCTCTGGCGCTGGACGTGTGGCGGGGCCAGCAGCCCCTCACCGCCGAACAGGCCGCCACGCTCGCCGCACTCCTCGGCCAGCCCGCAGCCCGCTTCCTCGACGCCAACCCCGCCCTGCCACCCGCCGTCGTCCACGAACTCAACCGGCCTCTGCGGCGCAGCCAGGTCAAGAAGCTCTCCGCCCAGTACGACGAGACCGAACACGCCGCCCGTCTGCGCGCCGCCTATGGCGTCTACACGCTCGCGGCACGCGACGACAACCGCACCCAGCCGAACTGGACCGCACGCACCGACCGCTACTTCGAACTCCTCCTGGACTAATAGAGAAGAGGGGGTACCCACGAGTGGTCAACTACGTGCTCGCCGGCGCCGCCCGCACCCAGGCCGCCGCCATGATCACAGAACTCGAAACGGCCCGCCCCGGCGCCGTCGAACTCCTGGCACAAGGCGCCCTCGCGGAACTGCGGACCTGGCCCGAGCTCACCGTCAAAGACGTCCCCGAGAACGAGGCGGCCCAAGGCTGCAGCGTCGCCGGCGCGTACGACTACGGCCCCCCACCCCGCCTGTCCGTCGCCACCTCCAACAGCCACGCACGGCGGGAGTTCACCGCCCTGCACGAACTCGGTCACCACCTGCAGAAGAACAGCTTCGACCTCATGGAGCCCTTCAGCAAGGAAGCCGACCGCGGCGTCCTCCTCGAAGACGCCGCCTGCGACGCGTTCGCCGCCCAGATCCTGCTCCCTGCACACCTCGTCGACCAGCACCTGGACGCCAAAGGGCCCACCGCCTCAGCGATCACCCTCCTGTGGGAGACGAGCAACGCCTCCCGCATGGCCGTCTGCGTACGAGCAGCCCAGCGCCTCCCCGCCCCCGGTCACGTTCTCCTCCTCGACTCCGTCGGACACCTCGCTTTCGCCGCCTCCCACGGTCTGCCGCCCCTGCGGCGCGGCAGCTTCCAAGGCGACATCCCCGTGGTCGACCGCGCCCTGGCCGGCCCCGGCCGCGTACAAGGACGGACCCAGGTCCGCTACCGCGACGGCATCCTCGGACGCGAACTGCACACCGATACCGCTCCCATGGACGGCTACATCGTCGCCGTCCTCGTTACCGACTCCGCCCCCTGGCGCGCCTTCACCCCGCCCACCACCGACACCGGCCCCCGGTCGCGCGACTACATCTGCGCGAACTGCGACGAGAACTACCGCTCCTTCGAACCCGCCTGCCTGCGCTGCCGCGTCCCTCACTGCCCCGAATGCGGCCGCTGCGCCTGCCCGCCCCGCACCCCCGGCCGTTCCTGCCCCGGCTGCTTCCTCGAGCACCCGCCCGCGATGTTTGCCCCGGACAGCGACCGCTGCCTCGACTGCTCCTGACACCCCGCCGGCCCCGCCAGCCACACGCGTCTTCCTACCCGCGAGTTACGTCGTCTGTCCCAGGCGAAGCACCCCACCCGGGGTGCTCACGGAACCCGGGCGCCGGCCGCGGGGACCCGTAGGAACGTCGCCGGCAGGAACAGCAACATGGCTATCCAGATCACCGCAGTGCGCCTGACGGTCGGCGGAACCGCGCACGAGCACATCACCCACCTGTGGTGGACCGAGCAGGCGACTGGCAAGACCGGCGACAACACCCGGGCCGAGATCGTCCACTGGATCGAGAACAAGGCCGGCAAGGCCTACACCAGTGACGCAGCTGGCCGCAGCACGGAAGTGCTCGTGGTGACGCCCACCCGGGGCGAGAAGTACCTGCGGACCCACGCCGACGGCGTATGGACCAACAACCTTCTCGCCCTCCCCAGGCGCTGACCCGCCACAACCCCCCCGGGCACTCGGCGCGCCACCCCCGCAGCGGCGCGCCGGATACCCCGGCATCCACAGTCCGAACACGCGCTCCCCACTTCAGGAGGACCCCATGTCCCACGACACTCACGGGCCTAAGCCCGTCACGATCATCGTCAACGCCCGCCCCCACATCTGGGAGGCGAAGGAGATCACCTATGAGCAGGTCGTCGACCTCGCCTACCCCGGCCAGCCGCCGAACGACCAGGACACCTACACCGTCCGCTACAGCCGCGGACACGACGGCCACGGAACAGGCAGCCTCACCACCGGCCACAGCGTCCGAGTGAAGGAGGGAATGGTCTTCGATGTCTACCGCACTTCTCGCTCGTGACCCCGACCTGTCCCGCCTCATCGACGACGGCTACGCCATCACCGTCCACGCCGGCCACATCATCGTCCGGATCCCGTACGTCACCGAGAACCGCACTGTCGAGCACGGCTTCCTCGCCCACCCGATCACCGTCAGCGGAGACCGCCTCGTCTCCGGCACCGACCACCGCATCTGGTTCGGCGGCTCCACCCCCTGCACCGAGCACGGCCACCCCCTGCCCCTGGCCACCCCCGAGAGCCGGGTGATAGCCGAGGGCATGCAGGCGAACTTCATGCTCTCCAGCAAGCCCCCGGACGGCTACCCCGACCAGTACACGAAGATCACCGCGTACACGCGGATCATCGCCGACCACGCCCACGCCCTCGACCCCTCAGCCACGCCCACCCCCGGCGCCGCGTGGCAGGAGATCGACGACGACAGCCCCTTCGCCTATCGCGACACCGCCACCTCCCGCGCCGGCATCACCGCTATCAACCGCCGCTTCCGGGGCCACCGGATCGTGATCGTCGGCCTCGGCGGCAGCGGCAGCTACATCCTCGACCAGGTCGCCAAGACCGAGGTCGACTCGATCCTCCTCATCGACGGCGACACTTTCGACAACCACAACGCCTTCCGCGCACCCGGCGCCCCCACCCTCGACACCCTCCGCACCCGCCCACCCAAGGCGACCCACTTCGCCTCGATCTACGCCAACATGCACCAGGGCGTGACCGCCTGCGCGCAGTACCTCGACGAGGACAACCTCGACCTCCTCACCGGGGCGACGTTCGTGTTCCTCGCCTCTGACGACGCCGTCAGCAAGCCGGCCATCATCGACTGGCTCGAAGCCCACGACGTGCCGTTCATCGACGTCGGCATGGGCATCGAAGAGATCGACGGCCGCCTCAGCGGACTGCTCCGCATCACCACCAGCCTCCCCGGCCGCCGAGACACGCCCCGCGAGCGCATCCCCCGGCCAGCACCCGAACGCGACGCCTACGCAAGCAACATCCAGACCGCGGACCTCAACGCGCTCAACGCCGTCCTGGCCGTCATCCGATGGAAACGCTCCCTCGGCATCTACGCCGACGCCACCGACGAGGCCCACACCACGTACTCACTGATCACCAACGAGATCGCCAACGAGGACCTCCCGTGACCCCGCTAGACACCCTGCGCCCGGTCTTCACCGAGACCTTCCCCCAGGCCATGGACGCAGGAGTGCTCTATATCTCGATCCCGTACCGCACCTGCGGCCACCTGTGCTGCTGCGGATGCGGGTACGAAGTCGTCACACCGCTCTCCCCGGCCCAATGGTCCCTCACCTACGACGGCGAGAACGCCTCTCTCACCCCCTCGATCGGCAACTGGTCCCTCCCGTGCCAGTCTCACTACTGGATCCGTGACGGCCGCGTCCGCTGGGCCCGCCGCTACTCGCCGGCGGAAATCGACCAGAACCGGAACCGGGACGGTCGCCTGCTGGCCGTCCACGACACCAGAGATCCCCAGCCGAAACGACGGGGAGGGATTGGCCGCCGTCTCCGGTTCTGGCACCGTCCGTAGACTGACGTGCGAGCCCCCCACCGCAATGCCGACCGTGCGCGCGGCCATCCAGGGCGCCCGCTCACCGACAGCCAGTACCGGCTGGCGGCCTCGTGTACCCGGTCCTGTGTCCAGGCCTGGTTGGTCGTGCGCAGCTCGTCCGCGTACTCCTCGAAGTAGCGCCGTTGCAGGTCAGGCGGGCGGTAGCCCTCGATGAACAGCAGGCGCAGGCCGGCGGGCAGGAGCGACTGGGCGTGAAGGAGCCGGTTGAGAACTCCCTGGCGGAGATGAGCGAAGGCGCCCGCCGGGTCGGACCTTCGGTCGTCGACCAGCAGGTTCCCGCGGACGTCGACAGGATGAGTGGACCGACGGCATCTCGCGGGTTCGTGTTCAACAGGGCTCCTTGATTCGTCGGCAGCGTGCGGACCCGCACGCCTCGTGGGGCGTGTCTCCTCGCCCGGCGGGGCGGTGGTGCTGTCGGCCGCGCCGGCCGGAAACGGTGCCCCGATGGGATCGTCTCTTGCTGAGCGGCTGGTCGGCCGAGGGAACGGCGTCGGACATGGCGTTCCTCGATTCGGCTGGCTTCGCTTCGGGCGGTGCTGAGCTACCAGGTGGTGGGGACGCTGAGTTCGGTGACAGGCTGGCGACCGGCCTGGGGAATGCCGAGGAGGACGCGGGCCTGGTGGACCGCATGGAGCTGCTCGGCCGCGGATGGCCCCCAGTCGAAGAGTTCCAGGGCCTGCTCCGGGGTGGCCAGGATCCGGACGTAGATACGGCCGGTGGCCGGATCGACAGTGGCCGGGCCGAGGCTCATGAGGGCGGCGGCGTAGCGGACGCGCGCACAGGGTTCGTCGGGGTCGGACAGGTACCCGAGATACCGGGTGCCGGCCAGCTCGGCGGCGGCTTCCTCGCGGGCTTTACGGATCAACGTGGTCTCGGGGTCGGCGTGGTCCGCGGGTTCCGGAGTGCCGCCGGGCAGGCAGGCCGCGCCGGTGTCGGGTTCGAGGAGCACCAAGACACGCCCGTCCGGGGCGAAGGTCCACGGCCAGGACTGGCGGACCGTGAGGCCTTCGGGGACGGGGCCGGGGTGGAAGGGGAAGTGGTGACAGGCTCGGGCGGTGCGCAGGACGCCGACCCGGTCAAGGACGGTGGGGTCGATCGGGAGCCCGTCCTGAAGGAACGCGGGACCGGCCGCGTTGATGCGGGCGCGGAGCGCGGACAGGGCGCGGCGGGCGTCGCCCGGAGACATCAGAGCGGGCAGGTCAGCGGGTTCGACGAACTCGACGGCCTCGATCTCGCCCGGTGCGGGCCGGATCGCCGCGATCTGGTCCTCGTCCCAGACGCCGCCGTCGAAGACGTGCAGGAGCTCGCCGGGGAACTTCACGGCGGGGGACGCTGTGCGGCCGGCGGGGGAGACCCAGTCGACAGCCAGCCCGCGGGTGACGGTCGCCGTGACGCCGAGTTCCTCCTTCAGTTCGCGGGCAGCGCCCTGGGCGGGGGACTCGCCTTTGTCGACGGCGCCGCCGGTCAGCAGGCGGGTGGGCCGGTAGGTGACGCGCTGGATCAGGACCTGCCCTCGCTGGTTGGTGATCAGCACGGAAGTTCCGGCCCACAGGGCGGCCGAGGCGCGCAGCGCCCCGTACGCATCCTCGGTCATCGCCACACTGGGAAGTTCGTCGGGCGCAGAAGTCGTAGTCATCTCTCTCCGATCGGTGAGTGCTTGCTCGTGGGCGGTGAAGGGGTGGCTGGCACGGGGCCGGGGCGTCAGGTGATCAACTGGGCTGGGTCGCCCTTCGTGGGGCCGGGGGTGAGGCGGGTGAAGTGCTCGGTCTGGATGATCTGGTTGCGGTCGGCTTCGGGAAGGCGGGCAAGGATGCCGGGCAGGGGCCGTTCGCGCGCGACCTCGCTGCGGTGCGCGAGGATCGCGGCCCACTTCTGCTCGAGCCAGCCGCTCACGTCGACCGTCGCGGTGATGTGCTCGTCCGGGACGCTCAGTACCTTCTTCCCCACGCGTGCCAGCAGCGGGCCCAGCTGGCCCACCCCTGAGTGCGGGTGCGTGGCCGCGTACAGGGCCTCGGGCTGCCACGGGGCTCCGGCATCCGGGTAGCGGTGTTCGAGGCCTGCGGCGTGGAACGCGAGGACGGTGGCCTGATGAGTGCGGATGTGATCGGGATGACCGGTCAGCTGGCCGTAGGCGTCGTGGGTGACAATGAGTTGAGGCTGCACAGCGCGGATGTGCTCGACGATGCGCCCCACCACCTCATCCAGTGGGGCGTCGCACAGCCGGGGCCGGCCGGGCGCGGAGTCGGGGATGCGGGCGTCTGCGAAGCCGAGCATCCGTGGCTTCCCGGCCTCCAGGATGGCCAGGGCGTCAGCGAGTTCGCCGGCCCGGTGGCTGTCGGGGGCCCAGGTGGCGGTGACCACGGCGGTCGCCGCGTTCGCGGCGGCGTGCTGCGCGAGGACTCCGCCGGCCAGGAGGGACTCGTCGTCGGGGTGGGCGAAGACGGCGAGCAGGTTCGGTAGCGGCACAAGGTTCTCCCAGTTCAGTGGCGGGGTGCGATGCTGGCTGGCTGGCTGGCTGGCTGGCGGGCGGGCGGGCGTCAGATGATCGGCGGGCGTCCCGCAGCGGTGAGGCGGAGTACGTTGCGCCAGCTCATGGGTTGGCGATCCTGCTCGTGGCGGCCGGCCCACCCTTCGCGGAACCCGCGCAGGGACTCTCGGGCCCCACCGGCTCGAACGGCCCGGATCGCGGTGGCCGTCATCCACAGCACGAGGTACGGGGGGATCAAGGGGGCGGGCAGGTTGCGGTACGCCACCCAGACGCGGTTGCGGGCGGCGAGCCGGTTGAAGAGGACGTGGCGGGTGGGGCTGGTGAGGGGATGGTGCATGCGGATGCCGGCCGCGTACCAGCCGGTGGCGCCCCGGGCCCAGATGCGTTGTGCGAGGTCGAGGCCTTCATGGAACAGAAAGAAGGGGTCCGCCCAGCCGCCGGCCGCGTCGAAGGCCGTGCGGCGGATCAGGACGACCCCTTCCGTCATGGTGGTGATCGTGCCCGGGCGACCAGGGTCACTGGTGCGCAGGCGCGGGACCCAGCGCCGTGGCGTGGTGGTGTCGTCCGGGCCGGTGAGGCGCGGTTGGACGTAGCCCGCCTCGGGGTGGTGCTCCGCCTCGGTTACGAGGCGGGCGAGGACATCGTCGGTGGGGAACGTCGCGTCGTTGTCGAGGAAGAACAGGTACTCGCCTGCCCGACCGGCCTCCGCGAGGGCGCGGGCGCCCGCGTTGCGGCCGCTGGGGATGCCCAGGTTCTCCTCCAGGGTGACCGTCAGGGCCCCGGCGGGGACGATCTCCGGGGTGCAGCCGTTGCCGACCACGCAGATCCGCAGGTCGACTCCTGTCTGCGCGAGGAGGGTTGCCTGGGCGGCTGTCTCCTCTTCGGGTCGGTCGTTCATGGTGAGCAGTACGACGTCGATGCGGGGCCGTAGCACGCATTCCTCCTCAGGATGGGCTATCGGCACTGCCAACTGCCCAAATCCATAGTGGTGTTCAGGCTGGGCTGTATGGGACGGGCGCGCCGGTCAGCTGCTCAGCGCGGCGGGCCAGATGGGGGGCGAGTTCGGGGTGTCCTCCGCGAGCGGCGACTTGGAGCAGCTGTGCGAGAGCGACCAGTTCCCCAGTCCTACCGGCCGGGGTGTCGAGGATGTGGGCGAAAGTGCGGCGGATCCGGGCAGCGGTGACGGGGACGGTCAGGCTGTACGCGTGAAGGAGGCCGGTGTCGTAGCCGGCGGGGACGGCGCCCCAGGATTCCCAGTCCAAGACGGCCAGATGGTCTGCGCACAGGTTCGCCCAGTGGAGGTCTGCGTGACCGGTCACCCACGCGGTGATCTGGATCGGGGGGATGCCGAGGTAGGTGGCGAAGTTCCGGTCGATCCACCCTTGCCGGACGGAGACCCGGTCGGTTGAGACCGTTGCCAGGGTCGTCAGGGCGGCTCGGAGCTCAGCCCACCACCCGTCCGGCAGGTCGGCCTCGCGCTCCAGGACGGGCCCGCCGCGTTGGAGGACCGGCCAGGGCACGAGCTCGGACAGCTCGGCCCGGTAGCGGTGGCCGCCCGCGGTCCAGTCGATGACGTCTAGGAGCCTCGGCCTGGGGATGGTCCGCGGCAGGCTCGCGTCGGCGGCCGCCGCGCCGTCCCACAGCCTGCCGGTGGGTTTGTTCAGAGGCTGGGAGACCACACGCAGCCACCGGTCGCCGACTCGGCGGCTGATGGTACGGCCCTGCCACCCCCAGGACTCGGGCCCGGATGCCGCGGGCATGAGGAATGCCTGCGCCGCCGACCGGTGGGCTTGCCTCATCCGATGCTGCTCCTGGGGAGCTCGGGGCGGTGCGAAAGGTTGCTCCATCACCTTCTCCATGGTTGGGGAGAGCAGGCGGGCCGGGATCCTGGGGGTCGCGGTCCCGCCTGTTCTTGTTCGGTCTATTCGGGGGTGACGGCGAGGAGGCGGGCCGCGCCCGCGTTCAGGAGACCCTGGGCCGCCTTGCGGCCGACGTCGGCCGCGCGGTCGGCGGGGCCCGAGGAGTCGGTGCGCAGGGCAGGGCCGCCGGCGGGGTCGAGGACGGTCGCGTGAACGGTCACGCGTCCGTCCTCGAGAGTGGCGTGGGCGGAGGCCGCGGTGAGGCATCCCCCTTCAAGCCCTGCCAGGACGGCTCGCTCCGCGTCGAGGAGGATCCGTGTGGCGGGGTGGGTGAGGGGGGCGAGGAGCTCGGCGGTGGCGGCATCGCCGGCGCGGTGCTCGACGACGACGATCCCGGCGCCCGCGGCAGGCAACCACAGCGTCGGGTCGAGGATCTCGTCGGCCCGGTCGGCGAAGCCGAGGCGGCGCAGGCCGGCGAGCGCGGCGATCATCACGTCCACCCCGAGCTCTCCGCTGTCCAGGCGGGCGAGCCGCCGATCGGCGTTGCCACGGATCGGGACTGCCGTGAGCTTGGGGTAGAGGGCGTGGAGGAGTGCTGCGCGGCGGGGCGCGCTGGTGCCGACCCGGGTGCCGGGCGGGAGTTCAGCGAGGGTTGCTCGCGGATGCCCGGCCGGCAGTACGAGGACGTCACGGGCGTCCTCACGGGGCAGGACGGCGGCCACGGTGATGCCCGGTGTCCGGTCGTGGGGGCTGGGCAGGTCCTTGGCGCATGCGATGGTGGCGTCGACCTGGCCGGCGAGGAGGTGTTCGTCGGCGCGGCGGGTGAAGGCGCCCTTGCCGCCGATCTGGGACAAGGGTCCGTGGTGCGCGTCGCCCTCGCTGGTGATCTTGCAGATGTCGAGGGTGATGTCCGGGTACTGGGCGCGGAAGGCGTGGGCGAAGCGGGTGGTCTGTTCCATGGCCATGGGGCTGGGCCGGGTGCCGAGCCGGACGGGTCGGGCTGTGAGGGTGGTCAAGGTAGCGGGTCTCCGGTCAGGTGCTGGTGTGGAAGAGGTGGGCGAGAGCGGCTTGGAGGGTCTGTCCGGGGGTGAGGGTGCTGGTGTCGATGACGTGCGCGACGGTGTGCAGCCATGCGGTGGCGGCGTGTTCGTAGTCGGGGGTGCGGCGCCGGCGGTGGGAGCGGTCCTCGGGGTCGGCGAGGACGGATTGGGACAGTGCCGTGTGGAGACCTGCGGCCAGGGTCGACTTCCCGGCGCCAAACGCGCCGTTGATCCAGACGATCACCGGGGCTCCGGGAGCACAGCGGGCGTGGCCGGCGGGTGGGCGGGGGCCGGGAGGAGGGCGTCGCGTCCCGGCCATTGGAACACCAGCCTGCAGTGCGTGCGGTCCAGGACATCGCCGGCAGGCAGCCTGTGGTCGGGGGTGCCCGCCGGATGGACGCTCAGGGCCGGATCGTCCGCGCCGCGCACGTTGGTGTCCCAGGCCTGTACCGCCGCGGCCAGCTGCCGTGCGATCCGTGGGCCCTGCTCGCCGAAGGCGTGGACAACGAACTCCCACTCCTCATCCTGCGGGTTGTCCCCGCCCCGGTGGACGTAGATGAGGTAGGCGAGCGAGGTGCCGTCGAGGAGCGCCGGTACGTCGGCGCCTTTCCCGATCTGGGTGACGCCGGTGTCCTTGTCCACGGTGGCCGCCAGACGGCAGAACGCTGGCAAAGTCGTGGCCGCGAACAGCTGAAGGGATCCGAAGTACTCGCCGGAGCGCACGGTCACTGCGGTGGCGACCTCGTGGCGTGGGCCCCGCAACGCCTCGTCCAGGCCCCCGGCGTCCACCGGGCGGGCGTCTTCGCACCGCAGCAGCAGTTCCCCGCCCAGGAGAGCAGTGGGCCGGTCCGCCCGCGCGTCGGAGCCTTGCGCCCGAACGAACCCGCAATGAGTGGATTTCCTCGCGTGGAGGACATCGCCTTCGCGCTGGAAGGCGATCGCACGTGTGTACCCGTGGATTTCCAGAGGCAGTACGAGGTACCGGTCCTGCGCCAGCTGGCTGTGCCATGCGGGCGGGATGTCCCACACGTTGTAGGTGATCATGATGCCGTCGAAGCCGCCCCGGGGTACCAGGTGGGCGGGCGCGCCGAGGGCGGCGTCGCCCTGGAAGGCGGTCACCCGTCCGCTGCCGGCCTCCGCGGTGAACCGCTGGGTGCGGTGCACGACGTACGGGTCGATGTCGCCGGTGACGACCCTGCCGTGGGGGCCTGTGACGTGGGCGAGGAGCTCGGCGTTGTAGCCGCCGGAGCCCGCCTCGTACACATGCGAGCCCGGCGGCAGGTGGAGGCTTTCGATCATGTCGGCCTGCAGCCAGGCAGCGGACACCGAGCTGATGGCCTGGCCGGTGTCGTCGCGGCGGGTGATGACCGCCAGATCGTCGTCGTAGGCGGTTCGCAGGTTCGTCTCCGGGGTGAACCGGTGCCGGGGAACCGTACGGAGGGCTTCCTGGACGGACGCGGTCGGTGCCCAGCCGGCGGCGATGACCGCGTCGGCCATCTTGTTGCGCAGCCGGACGGCCTCCGCGGGCTCCCCGGGTACGGGCGGGTGGGTGCCGGCGATCGGGTAGGCGTGCACGGCGGGCAGGCCGGGGATGATGCCGGGCCAGATCGCATCGAGTGCGGCCGCGGCCGGCGCGAACACGTCCCCGAGACAGGCCAGAGCGTGGGGGGAGAGCCACTCCCAGCGTTCGAAGAGCCGCTCTTCTGGGTTGGTGAGCGTTCCCGATACGGCGGTCACACGGACCACCGCGGTCAGGCGCGGCACGCCCTGGCTGTCGTCGACCAGCATCGTCACCACGTGCGCATCGGACACCTCAGCCCGCAGGCCCGTCTCCTCCTCGAGTTCCCGCACCGCGGCCGACGCGAAATCCTCGAACCCGGTTGGTTTACCGCCGGGCAATTCCCACATGCCGCGGGTCGAGCGGCCCAACAGGACCCGCCCGGAGGTGTCGGTGACCACGGCGACAGCCCCGGTCAGCGCGTGGCCGGTCGGCGGCCGCTTCTCCACCGGACGGGTGTCCTCGTGGCAGCCGCCCCGCAGGACAAGAACGGCAAGGCCTTCGGCATCCAGTCGCACGGCCTGTTCCCAGCCTGCGGAAATCTCGCTGATCTCGGCCTCGTCGAGGGCGATGTCCCGCCGGCCTTCCGGGGTCTGGTCGGTGGTCGGGGTGATGATGACCAGCGCGCCGCCGGGCCGCAGCCGCTCCCCGAGCCCGTGAAGGGTGCCCGTGCGGTTCTTCAGGAACGGGGCCACCAGGCGGAGCGTGATCAGGTCGTAGCCTTCTGGGTCCAGGTCGGCGGGATCGTCGTCCTCGATGTCCAGCCGCATCCACCGCGCCCCCTTTAGGTCGGGGTGTTCCTGGCGGGCGCGGTCGATGGCGCTGGTCGCGAAGTCGACGGCGTCCACGGTGTAGCCGAGCGACACCGTGTAGGTGGCGAGTTCACCGGTTCCGCAGCCCACATCGAGAGCCTTCCCGCCGCCGGCCGGCGCGGGGACGTGCTCGGCGAGCAGGGCACGCTCGACATCACCGAGGGGACGGAATCCCTGACCTCCGGCGAAGTGCCGGTCCCATTCGCCTTGGTGGACGTACGCCACGGTGCTGCTCCTCATCGGGTCGGGTGCGGTGGATGGTGTGCTGTTCACGGGCGGACCGCGGCACGGAGCCGGGCCAGGGCGCGGCGGCCGCGCTCGATGAGCTCCGCATCGCGGTTGGCGGCGCCATAAGCGATTCCTGACACGGAGTCCAGGACCGTCAGGACCTCCATGTACTGCTCCTCGGCCGGGGTGAGCGGGCGCCCGTATCCCTCGATCAGGGCCTCGAACAGATCGGGCCGGCCATGCCAGGCATCGGCCAGGCGCACGATGTCCCGGACACCGGGGCCTTCCTCGCTCCGCTCGAAGTCGATCACGTGCAAGGTCTTGGCGACCGGGTCCCACAGGAGATTCCTCAGCTGGAAGTCCCCGTGGGTTGGCACCGTGGCCAGTGCCGGCAGGCCGGCGGCCCGCCCGGCCACCGCCTTCACGAACTCCTCGTCCCCTGGAGCGAGGAGCAGGCGCGCGCCGTCCAGGTGCCGCTCGAGTTTCCCCAGGGGCAGTACCGGGCCGGTGGCCGGGCGGGCCGGTGGCCGGGCGGGCCGGGGCGCTGGCGTGGATGGCGGCCGCGAGCCGGCCGATCCGGTGGAAGATCAGCTGCTCTTCCTGCGGCGGGTGGACGGCGCCGTGCAGGGAGTCGCCGGGGACCGCGGTGATGACGACGGCACGCAGCGCCGGCTCGGCTGCCACCAGGCGGGGTGCGGCCGCGCCCAGGCGGGGGACCCAGCCGCGCAGGGCGTCCACCTCCCGTTGGTGGAACCGGTCGTTTTGATGGATCTTGACGAACCAGACGCCGCCTCCCACGCCGTCGGCCTGCCACACGCGGCTGGCCTCCCGTGTCCAGGAGAGGTCCGTCCAGGTCCTGATCCGCCCGACGGCCTGCTCGGCGAACTCCCGCACCGCACTCTCGGGTCCGACGGGGCCGGCTGGTCCGAGCGCGGAGGGAAGGGCACGGCGGCGGTCGAGAGCCGGGGTGTAGGCGATCGGGTCTCCGGGTTCCTGGAAGTGGAGGGCCATCACTTCTCCGGCCCGGTAGGTGTCCAGCCCTGCCTTGCAGTAGGCGACTATGGGCTCCGGGAGGGCGTCGAGGGGAAACCAGCCCATGGCGTCGCACACGGCCGGCTCGCGGACTGCGGGGATGCCCTGCCACGCGATGACCTCGAAAAACGCTCCGATTCGGCTTCGGCCGCCCTGGACCGCGGTGGTGCACGGTGAGCGCGTAGCGGACCTGCGCCGGGTCGATGGTGATCCCGGCCTCTTCCTGGGCCTCGCGAATCAGCGCGGTACGCATGTCCTCGTGCGGGCCGTCGATATGACCTGAGACGAGGTGCCACATGCCCGATGCGTAGACGTCGCCGGCGCGGCGGGAGAGCAGGACCTCGGGGCCCGTATCCGTGTCACGGCGCAGGATGAGGTGAACGTCGACGGGTTCGCGGTGTCGCTGCGGGCCACTCATGACGCGGCCTTGGGCCGGCGGGTCGTCAGGACGGTGAAGACAGCGTCCTCGCGCAGGAGCCCGCCCTTGGCGTACGCGGCGAGCAGGTCACGGGCCTCGGCTTCGAATGCCGGATGCCGGTCTGCGAAATGGTCGGGGCGGGCGAAGCTGGTACTGCGCAGGTAGCCGATGACGCTCTCAGGGCGCCAGGCCCGGGTGACCGGAAACCGGTACTCTCGCACGTCACTGAACGGCGAGGCGGCGAGGTCGTCCTCGTACGAGCGTGCCGGCTGCGTGTAGGTACCGGTGATTCCCGCACGCCGGGACTCGCCCAGGTAGGTCTGGATCAGTTCCTTCAGGGCGGTCGTCCAGTCGGCGGTGTGGGTCCACAGGCTTCCGTCGCCCATCACCGCCACGACGGCGTGCGGGGCAGCCGCCCGGTCGGCCATCTCAAGGACGGCCGGGCGGTCCATCCAGTGGAAGGCGCGACAGATGGTGATCAAATCGGCACGGGCTTCGGGTTGTTGGGGAGTGAAGGTGTGGGCGGCGCCGGCGAAGGCGGTGGCCGTGCGTCCTTCGAGGAGGGGCTGAAGGTCGGACATCGCCTGGTCGAGCATGGCCGGGCTGACGTCGACCAGGTCGATGCGGGCGAGTCGCGGGAGAGTGGGCAGCAGCGCGTGCGGCACCTGCCCGGTGCCGGTCCCGAGGTCGAGCAGGGCGGGGGCGGGCACGCCGTGCAGGGTCGCGGCGAGCAAGCGCACGGCAGCGTCCGGGATGCCGGGCCGGTAGCGGGAGTAGTCGACGGCCGTCGTACCGAAGAGCGCCTCCCCTGGGGCGGCGGCGGCCGGTTCGCCGGAACTGCTGGTCATGCGTCGTCTCCAGGGGTGGGTGAAGAGGTGGGGAGAGTCCAGGTGAGGGTCGCGCAGCGGCTGGACACCCGCTGGGTACCGTCGGCGGCGAACTCGAGGCGGTATGCGGTGGGGGATCCGGCCGTGCGCCACCGGGCGGCGACGTCGTTGAGCTCTTCCCAGATGTCGCGGGGCCCGGCCACAGTGATCTCCCATCGGCGGTGTCCGGCCGGGCGCGCCCGCATCCAGGATCCGCAAGCGGGTGCGCCGATGGTCAGGTCGTCGGCGGCGAAGTCACGGACGAGGCCGGGCCGCAGGGCGCCGAGCGCCGTCCAGAAGCCCCGGTCGGTGACCGGCGGCGGTTCGAGGCGGCTGGCCTGCGTCTGCTGGCCGTCCTCGGTGGCGATCCGTTTGCGGAATGTGGCCGACAGGAACACCTGGTCGAAGCCGGCGCCGGCGCGGTGCCCGAACTCCACCGCGCGCAGCTCGGCCCGCACCTGTCCGGTCGCGGTCTTGGTGATGACGGCGAGGCCGGGCCAGGACGGCGACGTGGCGCCCACCGTCATCAGCGCGCGGCCACCCGGCGCGAGCTGCGCCACCAGCGCGGGCGGGACATGGGGTAGGCCGAAGGAGACGAAGATCCTGTCGTACGGCGCCCCGCCGGGCCAGCCCTCTCGCCCGTCGCCGGTGACCACGGCGGGCCGGTACCCCAGGGCGGCGAGGCGGGCTCGTGCGGCATCACCCACGTGCGCGTCCATATCGAGGGTGACGACGCCCGCGTCGCCGCAGATGAAGCACCCCACGGCGGCGGTGACTCCGGCGCCCGTGCCGACGTCCAGGAAGTGCTGGCCCGGCTTCAGGTCCAGCAGGGTGAGCAGGGGCGCGGTCATGCCCATGGTGCTCGACATCGCGGTCATCGAACCCCCGGACCGGGGGCCGGGGACCCGCCCGAGGAGCGGTTCGCCGGCGTGCTGGACCGGCACGCTGCCCCCGCTGTGGAGCAGCTCCCGCAGCTCGTCCCTGTCCTCGGGTCGCGCCCAGTCCAGTAGTTCCCAGCGCGGTGGCGTCTCGTCGGGGGCCGAGCGGCGCACGTACGCCTGCGGCATCAACACCTCGCGTGGCAGCGCGAGCAGTGCGTCACGGACCGGTCCGGCCGCGAGGTCACCGGTCTTCTCCAGGCTGGCCACCATCTCCGCCCGGCCTGCCGCGGAGCTCAGGTCTGCCACCGCACGGGCGGTGGGTTCCGGTTCGGTGTTCCGGCTGGTCGGCCGGGTCATGGGGCTCCTCCGTCCATCGAACGTTCCCGGCTGGCGTCTGTGGCTGCCGCCGGCCCGGGAGCGGGTACAACCTTGCCGGGGACGTCGGGTGGGGCCGAGGCTTCGGGCATCTGTCGCAGGCCGCGCAGCGGCGAACGGGCAAGGACCACGAGCGGCACGACGAGCAGCAGGGCACCGGCGACCAGGGCGGGCCGGACTCCGGCCGCAGTGCCGAGGCCGCCGGCGAGCAGTGCGCCCAGTGGCCGGGCCCCGGAGGTCAGGCAGGTACTCACGGACTGCATCCGGGCCTGCATGCTCCGGTTGGTGATCATCTGCCTGATCGAACGTTGGGTCGTTCCTGCCGCACCGGCGCACGCGAGCTGGACGAACAGGGTGGCGCCGATCGTGATCTCCCAGCCGGTGCCGGGGGACGCGAGCAGCAGCGGGATCTGCGTCAGCGGAGTGAGGGCGAGCGCGCCGAGCATCATCGGCCCGGGCCCGACGTGACGCGCGACGGCCGGGGCGGACAGGGCCCCGGTGGCCGCGCCGAGGGCTCCGAAGCCCAGGACCATACCGAAGACGGCCGGGGGCATCGCCAAGGATCGCAGCAGGTACAGGCCCCACAAGGTGTTCAGGATGGCCAGCGCCAGGGACGTCGTCGCGTTGACCCACGTGAGCACCGAAAGACGGGGATCGCCGTGAACGTACCTCCAGCCCTCTGCGATCTCCGCACCCAGCCGGCGCCGTGCGGCCGGCGCCGGCATGCTCTCGCGGGCCTGGATCCTGGCCGTGCACCAGGCGCTGAACAGGTAGGAGCCGACGTCGCCGAGGAGGGCCCGGGCCGGGCCGAGCAGTGTGGTCAGGGCGGCGCCGAGGCTGCTGCCGCCGGTCGCCGCCACCGCGAACAGCGCGCCGACGCGGCTGTTGCTCCGCTGGATCAGCGACCGGTCGACCAACCCCGGCAGCAAGCTGATCGCCGCCGCGTCATGCAGTACCCCCGCGGCGCCCTGCACGGCGGCGACGGCCATGAGCTGCGCCAGACTCAGCGTCCCCAGGGCCGCGGCCACCGGGACCGTCGCCAGCGCGAGAGCACTGGCCAGATCACCGGTGATCATCTGCTTGCGCTTGGCGTACCGGTCAGCGAGCGCCCCGGCGTGCAGGGCGAGGAGCGCGGGCGGGAGCTGGCCGAGGAACGCGAGCATGGCGACCTGGCCGGTCGTGGCGTCGAGTTCGAGGACGGCCAGTACCGGCAGAGCCATGGAGCTGATCGAGCTGCCGGCCACGCTGGCGCTTTGCCCGGTCAGGTACCGGCGGAAGTCGCGGTGCCGCCACAACGAAGGCCTGACGTCACCCCCTGGCGCCGCGGCCGGGGAGCCGGGGGAGGGCTTCATGCCGGCCATCCCAGTTCGGAGTACGGCACGCCGCGGCCGATCGCCTCGATCGCGGTCAGCGTGTACGCGACGACGGGTTCGGGCAGCTGGGCCGGGTCCGCCCACACCCACTCCAGACACTTGTCCGGCTCCCGTAGCTGCGGCTCTCCCGCCCATGTCCGGGCCCGGAAGACGAGGCCGATCCGGGGCTGGTCGTCCCCGCCCTCGTCGACCATGTGCACGGTGTGCACCAGCTCGACGTCCCCCGGGTCGATCGTGAGGCCGGCCTCCTCCTCCGCCTCGCGGACCAAGCAGGCAACCGCTCCTTCGCTCTCACAGTGCCCTGCCAAGAAGTGGTAGTGCCGGCCTGCGAACGCGACGTCGGGGTGGCGCAGGCCCAGGAGGATCCGGCCGTCCTCCCGCTCGAGGTAGAGGTGAACACCGAGGACATTCAGCCGGGCGCGGCTGCCCCCAGCCGCCGACGGCTTGTCGTCATCGCGGAGACGGAGCAGGTGCTGGCCGGCGCCGTTGGCCAGGAGCGCGGCAGCTCCGCGCGGTTCCTCGGGGATTTCAGTCATGCCGGACTCCTGGGATCGATGGCGGGCGAAGCGCGGTGCGGTCCAGCACTGGGGCCGGTGCGGGGGCGGTGTCGGGAAAGGCCGGGTTGCGTGCGTGGCGTGAACTGCCGGGCCCGCCAGGGGATTAGCGCGGCTGTGTGAGGCGTCAACTGCTCTTTTGCTGAGGGGCTGTTGTCGCGGGACTGATGATGTCGGGTTCAACGACGACACCCGCCTGATCGAACGTGCGTGTTCCAGCCGAAGAGGGTTCCGTATCCGGCCGGGGCCGTGGCCTGGTGCAGGGTGCATCGACCCTTTCCGTGCGCGGGTCCCGCCACCCTGGGGTGATGGCCGAAACGCCGCTGTTGATACGGGAAGGCGGACCTGGATCCGCGTCCCGGCCCGGGGGGCCTCCTCGTGTGGCGGCCGGGGGTGGTCAGAACAGTCCGCTCTGGGCGATTTCCGTGGCTTTGGCTCGGCACCCCGCGGTCTCCTTCAGGGCGCTGAGGGTCTTGAAGGCGCCCGTGGCGTCGGCGTCGGCGATCAGCCGGCCGAAGACCTCAGCGGTGACCTTGACGTCGGCCATCGCCCGGTGCCGATCCGCGGGCCTGGGGATCTTGTAGTGGGCCAGGAGCGTGTCGAGCCTGTAGTTCCCGACGTCGGGCAGGAGGTACTTGGCGAGCGGGATCGTGTCGATCAGATCGGTGGCGGCCAGCACGGGGCAGGCCTCGCGATGGCGGAAGATCATGCCGCTCTCGACGCTGGCGTGGTGCGCGACCAGGAGATACGGGCCTGCCGTCAAGCGGGCATCCAGCGCTGCGAGTGCCTCGCCGGCTGCGGGCGCGCCCGCGAGCATCTCGGCGCTGATGCCGGTCTGCCGGGTCCCGAGCGGTGTGATCGGGGCGAATGCGGGCGGCCTCATGAGCGACTCGAACGCCCCGGTCCGCTCCCACCCTCCCGCGGCCCGGAAGGACAAGGCGAGGGCCGCGACCTCGATCGGCTGGGGCGGATACCCGCGAGGCGTGGTCCCCTCAAAGTCGATGATCACGAACGTGATCTCCCGGAACTGCGGGCAGTCGGCTGTCAAAGCTCCCACGAGAAGGCCTCCTTGAAGTACCTGGTGATCACGGCGGCGACGGGTTCGGACGCGGCAGCCACCGCGCGATCCGCCAGGGCGCCGACCAGGGCCGGGGCGAACCGCTGCGGACACCGGGCCGAGTGCGCGCCCAGGACCGGTCCGTCAGCGTGGTCACCCCCGGCCGACGGTCTTGGTGCCGGTGGTGGCATCACGCTGGCCGGGCAGGCTGTCGGTGAACGCGGAGGCCTGTACGAGGTAAGCGGTTCGGAAGTCCCCCGTACCGGTGGCCTCATCCATCAGCTCCGAGAAACTGCCCGACTCGGCGACCTGGCCGTCCTTCATGACGTGAATGACATCCGCGTGGCGCACCGAATGGAGACGGTGAGTGATGAGCACGATCGTCTGGCCCGTCTCCGCCGCCAGCGCACGGATCTGATCAAATACCCGCTGCTCAGCGACCGCGTCGAGGGCACTGGTCGGCTCGTCGACCACCAGGATTTTCGCGTGCCTGTACACAGATCGGGAGATCCCCAGCATCTGCCATTCCCCGCCGGAGGCGTCTTTGCCTCCCTTGTAGCCGCGTCCGAGGAGCGTGCCGAGGCCGCGGTGCAGGGCATCGATGAAGCGGCTGGCGCCGGAGAAGGCCGCCGCCTCGTGCACCGCCTGGTCCTCGATGGGGACGGTGGGCCTGCCGATGCCAATATTGACCCTCACCGTAAACGGCCACCTGAAGAAGCTCTGCGACATCAGAGCGATACGGGCGAAGATCTGGTTGCGGTCGGCTTTGGCGGCATCGACGCCGTCCCACCAGATCGTGCCGCCGCCCTCGTCGGGCAGGTGCAGGCCGGCAAGGAGTTTGATCAACGTGGATTTGCCGGATCCGTTGGCCCCGACGAGGGCGATGACCTTGCCCATGGGGAAGGACAGGGACACCTCCCGCAGGGTCGGCTCCAGCACTTCGCCGCTGCTGCCCGGGTAAGTGAAGGTGACCTTCTCGAAGCGGACTTCCCGCACGGTCTCGGGAAGGTCCTCGCCGGTCGCCGGGATCGCCCGCGCCTTCGCCTCCGCACAGAGACGATCGAAATCCGCTACGAAGAGTGACTCTTGGTGCAAATCTGCCATCTGCAGGACGAGCCCGTCGAGGCTGGAGGCGCCGGTGCGGATGGCGAGGACCGCGGTGCCGGCGACAGCGAGGTCCATCCTCCCGCTCCACAGCAGCAGTCCGAGTGCGCTGTACGTGAGCAGGGTCGCGGCGCCGCATCCTGCGTCGGCGATCAGTCCGATCCGGGCCGCGTTGCGTGCGAGGCGGGTCTGCTCGCGCTCGCTGGTCTCGGCCATCTCCCTACAGTGCTCCAGAAGGAAGGGACCGACGCCGTGGACCCGGACCTCGGCGGCGGCTTCGCGCTGGGTCAGCAGCTGCCCCAGCAGGTGTCCAGCCCGCGCGTGCTGCACGAAGGTGTGGAAGGAGATGTAGCGCTGCTTGGAGATCGTCAGCGAACTCCAAGCGCTCGGCAACGTCATCAGGACCAGCAGAGGCAGGAGCGCGATGTGCAGCACGGTCAGCACGCCCGCCGCCGCGATCAGTGAGATCCCCGAGTTGAGGGTGTTGGTGCAGTAGCGGATCATCCGGCGGGCGGAGTCGGCGCCGTAGCGGGCGGCATCCAGGAGGCGGTGGAATTCGTCGTCCTCGATCGCCGAGAGCTCGACCTGGTGGACCAGCCCCAAGTAGCGCTCCGTTGCGACCCGCTGCACCTTCGGCTCCAGCTCACCGGTCGCCGCCGTCGACGCGGACCGAAGGAGCGAGCCCAGCAGCGCTGTCAGCGCGACCACCACGAGTGCCGGCACGGCCCGGGCCAGACGGTCGTTCGTCGTACCGCCGGCCAGAATGTGGCCCAGGACGCTGTTGACCGCGACCAGCCCGACAGCCTGGGTGATGCCGCGTCCGACCTCGGCTCCGAGCACCACGCGAAGGGCGCGGGCGTCCGCGAGGTGGGCGAGCTTCAGGCCGGTGGCGGCCATGCTGGGCAGGGCCTTGGCCATGGTCCACAGGCCCAGCTTCAGCCAGGCACCCTCGTGCTGGTCCCAGCCGACGTCGTAGGCGAGCTCCCCGCCGAACAGCAGCCGCTCGGAGTCCGAGACGCTCTGCGCCGCCGCGTCCTGCGGTGCCGGGTCCTTGTGTGTGGTCATTCGCTTCGCCCCGTATCCGGTCGTGGTGAGCGGTGGTTCTGAACGGCCGCGTCGTCGGCGTGGTGCTGGAGCAGAGCGCGCGGGGTACCGCAGTGGTTCTTGGGATGCCTGGGCACGGTTCGGGGTGCAACGGGGATCTGGGTGGGATGCATGGGGTCCTCCGGGAGGGCGTGTTGGAGGCCGCCTCCTCGGGTTGTGGAGGTGGCGGTTGCTGAGCGAATGAGGTGGAGGCAGTGAGTACAGCGCAGGCCGGTGGGAGGAGCAGCGCGATCTGGCCGACCTTGCGACGCGGAGGCCCCTCCCATGGCCGCTGATCGTTTCCGGCTGCCGCCGGCTTCCCAGGCCGGCGCAGACGAGAGGTTGGCCTGAACCCGATGGTGCGGGGCCGGTCCTTGGGAAATCCCTTGTGGATGGTGTGCCGGGTCGTTTCGGACCGCGGGCCGTCTGGTCCAAGGCTTCTTGGCTGTGGGCATGGGCGATGGTGGGGACTGGGTCTGCGTCCGTAGACCGTGAGGCGGGCGCTCGCAGGTTGGATCGGGCCGCTGTCGGACAGGTCGAGCTCGCGCCTTGCGGGCGCGAAGTCGGCGCGTGACCGGCTCCCCGACTACGGCCGCACGGCACCGTCCAGCGCGAGCTCGTGCAGGGTGTCCCACCTGTATGCGCGTGCGTCCCGGCGGAGCTCGACCAGCTGCACCGCGTTCACCGTCAGCTCGACGGGTGAACGGCTACGCAGTGCGGCAACAGCCTGGATGGGAGTGGCGGCCTCGCGGTCACGGTTGTTGTAGAGAATGCCAAGGTGGGGACGGAAAAGAGGCGTTCCTCGGCCTCCCGGCACGCCTGCCCTTGCTCCGGCCTGCGTCAGGGCCGCATGCAGCGCCACCAGCTCCGTCCACGGCGTGAGCGTGAACCGGATCGCGCCCCGTGACCCGGCCATCGGATGGGCTAGCAGCCGGAAAGGGCGTCCGAGAGTGCCGCGCACGACCCCGGCCAGAGCGCCCAGCTGGGGGCCGGTGACCTGGTCACGGTTCCCGATCTTGGCCATGGTGATGTGGAGACCGTCCGCAGGCACCGGGTCCATTGCGAGCTCGGCCAGGGCGTTCTGGCAGGAGAGTGCCTCATCGACCAGCCCGCTGGCGCCGGCGAAGGTCACCATCCAGTAGTAGGCGCGGTGACCGGCCGTCCATCCGGGCCGGTCCCAGTGGTCGCTCATACGGCCGATGCGGGTGAACGCCGACCAGTCGGCCTCCAGCACCGCACGCGCATCATCCAGCGACGCCGGAGGCGCGGGCGGGAACGCCTTGGGGTCCTTCTCCAGCATCATCACGGCCTCCTGCGGGAGTTCCTTCGGACGCTGGTGGTCATCGCGACTCCTGTCGGGTAGCGGTCCATGGGGACGTGAGCGTGAGCGGGCGCTCGGCGTCCGCGTCCAGGCGGGCTGTTGCCCCGATGGGCAGGGTGACCTTGAGCGGGGTGTGCCCGTACGGAAGCCCGTGGGCCAGAGGCCACCCGTAGTCCCGGCACACCTCGTCGACCATCTGCGCGACCGTGATCCCCGCCGTGGGCTCGCAGCCCACGCTCTCCCCGACGATCAGTCCGGCGATCCGGTCCAGGACACCGCAGTCCTGGAAGTGGGTCAGGGCCTGGTCGAGGAGATCGGTGGGCTTGAAGGCGTCCTCGATCACCAGGAGCGCACCATCCCAGAGCGGCTCCCACGGGGTGCCGAGCAGGCACCGCAGCGAGGACAAGCAGCCGGCCACCAGGTGACCTTCGGCCACGCCGGCCCGCGTCCAGGTCAGGGGTGCGTCGATCCGGGCCGCGTCGGGCCGTCCGGACAGCACCGCGGTGAAGTGCTCGAAGGTCTCGGCAGGCCCGTCCTGCGCCCAGTCCCACATCACCGACGGCCCGTGGACGGTCACGAGCCCGGTGCGGGCGGTGATCGCGTTCAGGAGGAGGCTGGGGTCGCTGACCCCGACGATCGCCTTCGGGTGCGCGGCGATGAGCGGGTAGTCCAGGCCGGACAGGAGCCGGTTGGCGTTCTTGCCGCCGCCCGCGCACACCACCGCCGCGATCGTGTCGTCGGCGATCATGGCGTGGAAATCGTCCAGGAGGTCGGTGGTGCTGCCGGCCCGATACCCGGACCGGCCCAAGGCGTGGGCGCCGAGGACCGGCTCGAACCCTCGGGCCATGAGCGCGGCGACCCCGCGCTCGAAGGCGGCCGGGTCGGCAGCAGGTTCGGGGGCGGAGAGGGTGACGATGCCGATCCGGTCGCCCTTTCCCAGCCGAGCGGGAAGCCGGGGTGTGGTGTTCAAGCGGTGGTCTCCTTCAGTGGGTTGCGCGGCTCGTCCGAAGGCCGAGGCCAGGGGCGGAAAGCGGTGGGTGAGGGCCTCGTCGCCCAGGCCTTGTACGACGGAGAGAGCCTGGCCCTCCGCGGGGCGAGATGGGTACTGGTGTGCGATCGGTACTGCCCTGACGGAGGTGCGGTGTTGGCCGTCGTAGGGCAGTACCGTGGCGTCCAATCACACCCTGACGACGAAGGCGGCTCACTGTGACGACAGGTGCGGCGGTCAGCGACTTCTACTGCAACCAGGTCCTCAGCGGCCGGGTCGAAGTCGAACGGGTCGTGGAGACGGAGCGTGTCCTGGCCTACCACCACACCCGTCCGTCCTACCCGGTGCATATCGTGGTGATCCCCAAGGAGCACGTCCCGTCCCTCACGAACCTCGGAAGCGCCAGATCTGATCTGCTCGCCGAGGTCTTGGCCGTGGTCCAAGAGGTCGCGGCCATGGTGGAGAAGGAGCACGGCGCGTGCTCGGTCAACACCAATCTGGGCCTCTACCAGGAGTCGAAGCACATGCACTGGCACCTCTTCCATCGGGGTGAGAGCGAGAGTGAAATCCTCGCGGCCTACGGCCATCACGACCGCTGACCCCAACGCCCGACCGTGACAGCGGGTGATATCGCGGACCACCGCGACCGTACGGAGGCGGGCGCGGGGGTGTGCACCGGGCCGGTCTGAGCGGACGGCTCGCCCGGTGCACGGGGTCGTTTCGGGGATGGGCCGCGCTATGGGCCGTGACCGTAGCCGCGGCCCTGCCTATGGCGGTCGGTGTCACGGTTCGAGAACCTGGAATTTGGTGGGCGCGAAGCGGCGGCCGTTGACCTGGAGGGTGAGGGTGTGGGTGCCGGGCCGGATCGTGTTGGTCGCGGTGGTCCGCACGCGGTGGGCCTTTGACAGGTTCAGGGCCTGTCCGGCTTCCGCGCTGGTGTCCTTGAGGAAGTACACCTTCTTCCTCTGGCTTCCGGTCAGGGTGGTGGAGGAAATGACGTAGCTCACGCGGAGCTTCGCCGGCGCAGTGGCGGACAGTTCCGCGGTGAAGGCCAAGGTCTCGCCTTCGCGTAGCTCATGCCGCTCCAGGTGGAGGGAGGGCAGGGTGATGGGCGGCTCGGCCGGGTATCCGAGGAACTCGTAGGCGGCGGTGTCTCCGGTCTTCAGCAGGGTCCTGAGGGCTTCGCGGGCGATGAACTCGAACTCCTTGCCGGTGGCGCGCCCGCCGTCCTTCCAGCGCTGCAGTGTCGCAAGGACGATGTCAGGGCGCTCGGCGCTGATGTCGTGGAGGTGGTTGGCGACGGAGCGGGTCACGTACCGGCTGGGATCGGTGTGCAGCTGGTCGAGGACGGGCATGGCTGCGTCGATCGCGAGGGGGATGCGGATGGACCACGGGAGGGTGGGACGGGTGGACTCGCTGGCCAACCTCCGGACCCGGTGATCAGGGTGCTGCGCCCAGCCGTTGACGGTCGCCATCGTCTCCTGGGGGAAGTCGGCGATGAAGTACCGGGCAGCGTCCTCCGCGGTGAAGTAGCGGGTCATTCGCGCGAGGGCGTCCAGCGAGCTGGTGAGGTTGTCGTGAGTGCGGCAGTACCGGGCGACGTAGTCGGAGTGCGGGGAGTAGAGGTGCAGGCCGAAGTCCGTGGTGATGCCCGCCTCTTCCGGAGTGGCGGGCAGTGACCGGAGCAGGACGTCGAGCGCCTGTGCTCCGGATACGGGTAGGTGCTTGTGCAGGCCCGCGCTGGTACGCGCGATCCGTGCTTTGAGCGCCAGTGGCGGGAGATCCGCGATCACCTCACGCGCGAACTGGTCGGCGTCGAAAGCGGGGCACACCGCCTGGATTTCGTGGCCGATTCGGGTGACGCGTTCCGCGTTGATCGCGGCTTCCTTCAGGGGGACCTTCTCAGTCATGCGCAGACCCTAGTGACCAGGGGCGGACCGGGATGCGGGTTCCGGCCGTGGGCCGTGCCGCGGTGGCCGGGCCGGCCGTTCTCACCGGACAGCGGCGCGGTAGAGGAGCCGCTGGTTCCGGGAGCTGTCGCAGGGCGAGGCGGTGTGCAGGACGGCCCGGTTGTCCCAGACCAGGAGGTCACCGGCCTTCCACCGGTGGGAGTAGACGTACCGGGGACTGGTCACGTGTGCGAGGAGTTCGGCCAGCAGGTTGCTGGACTCCTGCGAGGTGAGACCGACGACGTGGCGGACGGCCATGGAGCCCAGCAGCAGCGAGCGGGCCCGGGTCGCGGGATGGGTGAGGACGAGGGGCTGCTCGACTTCGGGCTGGAGGGCCAGGGTGCCGGCGGCTACGGAGGACTGGCCGCTGGCCTGGTTCTGGAGGGTGGCGAGGTGCTGGATGGAGTGGACGGCGCGCAGATTCTCGATGCGCTGCCGCAGGTCTGCGGGCAGGGCTGCGTAGGCCGCGGTGGCGTCGGCGATCCGGGTCTGCCCGCCCTGGTTCGGTGCGATGACCGAGTACAGCAGGGTCACGCCGGTCAGGTTGGGCTTGAAGCAGTTGTCGGCGTGCCACTCCTCTTCATGGTCGCCGTCGTAGACCCCGACGCGGTGCCCGTCCTCGAGGATGTTGCTGATCGTGGTCAAGCCCGGGAAGCCACCGACGGCGTAGCGGCGGTCGACGTCGGTGTCCACCTCGCCGAAGCAGGCGGCGGTGGCCAGGAGGTCGGCGTGGTTCAGGTGCTGGCCTGGGACGACGAGCACCCGGTGGCGGTGAAGGGCCTCCTTCAGGTCCGCGGCCAGGCCGAGCGTCTGCGGGTCGGTGAGGTCCGTGTCGAGGACGGCTCCGAAGCCGTCCGCGTGGAGTGGACGAAGAGCAGAGAGCATCGCGGGTCCTCCGGGCAGGCGGGGGCTGTTCAGAACTGGCGGGACTGCTGGAAGCGGCTGATGTCCTTGATGCCGGCGATGGCCATGCACAGGCGCTCGATGCCGATTCCGAGGCCGACGCTCGCGGCGGGGACCCGCCCGGCGTCGATCGCCTCCCGGGCCAGGGCCTGCTCGTCGTCGTACAGGTCCACCGCGCGGGCGCGTTCGGTGAAGGCCTGGCCATCGGGTTCGTCCTCGTAGCCGTGGATGACCTCGATGCCGTCGACCAGGAGCTCGAAGCGGTTCAGGATGCCGGTCGTGCCCGGGGTGAGGCGCGCGCACGGCTCGTCTCCGCCGAGCGGGTAGTCGGTGAGGAAGAGCGCGGCCCCCGCGCTCTGCGTCTCCAGCTCGCGTTCGACGAACTGCCCCAGGACCGTCTTGAACGGCGTCTGGGCCGGCAGGTGCAGGTGGCTGGCCATTCGCGCCGGCAGATCACCGAGAGCCTCGCTGCGCAGGTCGGTGCCGAAGAGGTCTTGGATGTGGTCGGCGACCGAGACCCGCTGGGGGGTGTAGCGGAGGTGCGGGGTGACCAGCTGCTCCGCCAAGTTGAAGAGGAACTCGAAGTCCTGGTTGGCGGCGTAGAGGTCGAGCATCGTGAACTCGTTGGCGTGGAGCTCGTCGGGCTTTTCGGGCCGGTAGCACGGGCCGATCTCGAAGACCCGCTGGTGATGTTCGAGGTTCACGCGCAGTGCGGGCCCGATCATCGCCCTCAGGAACCGGCCCTCGTCGAGTCCGACCGTAAGGCGGCGCCCGGCGCCGAGGTCGGCCTTGCGGACCGTCGAGGTGACGACTTCGACGAAGCCCTGCGCGTGAAGGGTGCTGCGCAGGCTGAACAGGACGTCTGACTTGAGAGCGATCATCTCGCCGGACACGGAGCACTCCTTGGTCCCAGGGCTGTAGGGCCGGCGTCTGCGGGTTGGTGCGCTCCGCGGCACGTCGTCGGCACCGGCACGCTAGTGCGCTGCCGCGTCGCGCAGAACCCCGCGAAATCGGCGCCGGGCGGCCTGGCTCCGCCTCGACCGGCACGCGGATGGACCGGCGGTGTTGCATGGCCTGGTCGCAGGGGCTGAGCGTGCAACACCCGTGCAACACACGGATGCACTCGAAAATGCGGGGAGTGCGGTGCGCGGCGAGGGCATCGAGCGAGGCGTTCAACGACACCCACCACGAATCCGGCAAACTGGGGTCGTCGAGCACCCTGGCGCCCTTCCCAACGGGCGCGGCTGTGATCAGCTCCAGCTCGTCAGCGCGCCACATCACCGGCTGGTCCCGCTCACGCCAGGCAAACCCCCGATACCACTGCGGCATGATCACGTCGCGCAGGACCGCCGCGGCCTCGATGCCGTTCCAACCCTGCTCGCCGATCCTGTCGAACCCGCGACGCTCGATCCGCACCCAGGTACCGTGATCGGTCTGTCCCCCGATTGAGCGGCGCTTACGCACCACCGTGTTCCGCTCCAGCCGCACCCCCAAGGCCTGGTCCACACGTTCGAGCACATCGTCAATCGGCTGAACTCTCAGATCCACATCAGCCGCAGTGGGCAGAGACGATGCCATGAGACCTCCTTGAGGGCGAACGCGACGGTAGCAAGAGATTCCGTACCGTCACCTCGCACTGCCACCCGCACCGGAGTCCAAGCAAGAGGTTGGCGCCGGCCAGCTCGGCCGCGATGTGCTGCGCGTCGTACCTGGCCTCGGCGGGGGCGACCTTCGGCCACGTCGTGCGCCATTGCCGTGATTGCGTTGCGGGAGACTTGCGGGGTCCCTATTCTCGTGGGCAACGCGTCGACGGAGACGAGTAGCCACGGATCACGCGAGCAGAGAGAGCCGCCAGCAGCTGTGAAGGCGGACTCGCACCTGTGGTGAAGACCCTCCCGAGCGCGGGGAGGAACGGCCCACGGGCCCAATGCCCCGCCGGATTGCCCCCGTCATCGGGCTGAATGAGGCCGCCGCTGTCTGGCGGTGGCAAAGGCGTGGTGGCACCGCGAGTACCCTTCTCGCCCACGCTTCCAAGGGATCATGACGACGCCCCTGGAGGGCTGCGATGATCCACACCACTAGCCGCGTACTGGCTTCTGACCTACGCGCACACCTCGACCAGACCGTCACCGTCTCCGGCTGGGTGAACGCACTCCGGCTGCAACGCAGGATGCAGTTCGTCATCTTGCGGGACCACTCCGGCATGGTCCAGGTGACCCACAAGCGCGACGGCGGCCCGCTCGAAGCCGTGCTCGAATCGCTTACCCCCGAATCCGCGGTCCGGATCACCGGCCGCGTCGTGGACGCGGCCCAGGTAAAGCTGGGTGGCTTGGAGCTCGTCCCCGAAACGGTCGAGGTGCTGAACCTGGCGGAGACGCCCTTGCCGATCGACGAGCACACCGGTCCCGAGCACCGGCTCGACTGGCGGTTCCTCGACGTACGCAAGCGGGCGACGGCGCAGATGGTGTTCGCCGCGCAGACGACCCTGGAGCAGGGGCTGCGCGAGTACGCCATGCAGAACGGCTGCACTGAGATGCACACGCCGAAGCTGATGGGCACCGCGTCGGAGTCCGGCGCGGAGGTGTTCAAGCTCGGGTACTTCGACCGCTCGGCCTACCTCGCGCAGTCGCCGCAGTTTTACAAGCAGATGGCCGTGGCCGCGGGCATCGACCGGGTCTTCGAGGTCGGGCCTGTCTTCCGCGCCGAGCCCTCGTACACCTCGCGGCACGCGACCGAGTTCACGGGTGTGGACGTGGAGCTGTCGTGGATCGACGACGTCGAGGACGTGATGGCGTTCGAGGAGCGGATGCTCGCCCACGCCATCGCGAAGGTCGGTGAGGTCCACGGTGAGGCGATCCGGGAGGTCTTCGGTATCGAGGTCGTGGTGCCGGAGGCCCCGTTCCCCAGGATCACGATGGCCGAGGCGCAGGAGATCCTGCGGGCCGGCGGCTGGGACCCGGAGGGGCTCAAGGAGGACCTGGACCCGGAGGGTGAGCGGGCCATCGCCGCCCACATGAAGGAGCTCACGGGTCACGAGTTTGTGTTCATCACGCACTACCCGGCCAGCATCCGGCCCTTCTACCACATGCGTCCGGCGGACCGGCCGGACCTGACGCTCAGCTTCGACCTGCTCTGGAAGGGCCTGGAGATCACCACCGGGGCCCAGCGTGAGCACCGCTCCGACGTGCTGCTCAAGCAGGCGGAGGAGAAGAGCATGAACACCGAGCCGATGCAGGACTACATGAACATCTTCCGGTTCGGGTGCCCGCCGCACGGCGGCCTCGGCGCCGGCCTGGGTCGGATCCTGATGGTCATGCTCGGCCTGGACTCGATCCGCGAGGCAGCCTTCCTGTTCCGCGGGCCGAACCGCCTCACTCCCTGAGGTCGATTCCGTATCTGCTCTGCGCCACCGTCGAGACGGCGGGCGGTGGCGCAGCATTCATCCGTCGGGCGGCGGCAGAGATTTTTGCCGCTGTGGAGCGTGTGGAGGCGGCGCTTGCGGTTAGCCGAGGGAGGGGTACGTGCCGGCGAGGTAGTCGCCGATCTGCTGACGCATGCTGGGGTGGATGTCGTGCTGGTCCAACTCGGCGGGCTGGATGAAGCGGACGCCATCGGCCTCGTCGTTGATGGTGGGCTCTCCGCCCACGGGGCGGCCGATGTAGGTGTTCCGTACTGCTGGCGGATCTCGCCGTCGGTGTAGGCCACGATGTGGTGGGGGTTGGTGTAGACCCCGAGGAAGCCGGTGACCTCGGCGGCGATGCCGGTCTCCTCAAGGCATTCGCGTACCGCGCACTGGACAGCCGTATCGCCGATGTCCTGGGCACCGCCGGGCAGAGCCCATTGGCCGGTGTCGCGGCGGCGCTGGAGGAGGATAGCGCCGCTGTCGTCGACGACGAGCAGATTGCTCGCGGGGACGAGGGTGTTCGCCTTCGGTGCAGCGGGGTCGTTGTAGTACTCAGTCCTGCCCATGTGCGGCGGTACCCTCCTGGTCGGGAGTCCGGGCCGCGCGGCGGCCCAGACGGCTTCGAAGCCTCGAGCGTAGTTCTCGAACCACCCTGTGCTGTCATCCCTTTTGAGGTGGAGGAAAGGGTTGGCGCTGGCCGGCTGGCCCCAGACGTGCGCGGGTTGATCAGCATGTTGTCGGCGTAGCGGAACATGGAGGTGTAGTGCGTGGCGTTGTGCAGCCGCACCTCGGATCCCGGGTTGGGGAGCAGCGGGCGGTACTAGGTGAGGGAGGCGCGGGCGAGGGCGTCGCCGATGCCTTGGAAGCATTGCCCAGTCAAATCTCGTTGGCGGAGCACCGCGAGATTGCTGCACTCTGACGGGATGCTGGCCACAATGACTCCACGCCCGCGCTACGCTTCCACCGCCGTTCGGCCTGGATGGCAGGACCTTCCCGAGCCTGTCCGCCTTCTGATCAGTCGGCGGTTCAGCGGCCGAGTATCGGCTGGACCGAGCTCAGGCAGCGGGTTCACCCGCGGCTTTGCCGCAGTGATCTGCTCGGATGACGATGCTCAGTTCGTAAAGGCCGTCAACAGTGCCGATTCCATGCACATCGCGGACTGCTACCGGCGCGAGGCGCTGATCAACACGGTGCTGCCCGCCGATGTGCCCGCTCCCCGTCTGCGATGGCATGAGGAGCAGGACGGATGGGTTGTCCTGGGCTTCGACGCCGTGGGTGGAGGCCGTATGCCCAGCGTACCCTGGAAATCGGAGGAGCTGTCGGCCGCATTGGATGCATGGGCCACGGCAGCAGAGGCGCTCGCTCATCCGTCTGCCCAGCTTCTGGAAACCGGACTTAAACCAGTGGGCGATGGAGGAGACTTCGACGATTGGCGCGCCCTCTTCGGAGGCGCGACTGAGCATCGTCTACTGCCGACCTGGACGCCATTCCATCTCTTGGATCAACTTGCTGACCTCGAGGCTGGATGGCGCGAGGCCGCCGCGGGCACCGCGGTTCTGCACCATGACCTCCGGCAGGACAACGTCCTCCTCGACACCAATGGAGCAGCCTGGATCTGCGATTGGAACTGGCCCTGTCTGGGTGCAAGTTGGTTCGATCTTGTGCTGCTTCTGGCCACTGCATTCGCTGATGGGTACGACGCATCGGCGCTCTTCGCCCGCCATGCCACGGCCCAGGGTGTTGAAGGAGAGCAGCTGGATGCCGCCTTGGCTGCGCTCTCCGGCTTCTTCCTTGTTTCGGGAGCCCAGCCACCTCATGCGTTCGGATCTCCGTTCCTCCGACAGCACCAAACCTGGAGCGGCGAGGTCGTTCTGCGGTGGCTTGCCGAGCGAAAGAAATGGGCGATTTGACATGGATCCAGTTGCGGCAGCGCGTGCCGTTGTAGAGGAACGTCATCCTGCCGCCCGGGCGGCTTTTCTGGGGGGCGGCATCCTGTCGGAACGACGCACGGCCTTCTCCGACCTCGACATCGTCGTGCTTCTACACGGAACCCCGGCCCCGTACCGTGAGAGCTTCCGGTTTCGCGACTGGCCCGTGGAGATGTTCGTCCACACGGAGGACACCTGGCACGCATTCGTAGAGCGTGAGATACGGCGACGGCGGAGCCCGCTGCTGGGGATGTGTGCGGACGGCCTGTTGCTCTTCGATGCAGATGGGCTCGGTGTACGTCTCGGCGCTGAAGCCCGGAAGCTGGCCATCGCGGGTCCGCCCGCTGTTACTGACTTCGGCGTGTCAGGGTGAACTGTGGGGAGGTCAGTAGCGCCCAGGGTCGGCGGGATTCACCAGCGCCCTGAGGGTGCAGCTGCTGTTCAGGCCCGGGTGGTGAGTCGCGCGAGTGCCACGTCGTAGCGTGTTTGGACCTCTGGACTCGGGGCTGCGCGCAGGAGGGCGGCGAGTGCTCGTACCGTGCCGTCGTCATAGCGGGCGGCTTCCGCTTCCCGGGCCGCGAGGTCGAGCTGGGCGGCGCCGTCGGTGTGGTGGCCGAGTCCGACGAGTGCTTCGCCCTTGATGATGAGCAGCAGGATGTGGGGGATGTCGGTGGCGCCGGGCCGGAAGTTGAAGTCGATGGCGCGGGTAGCGGTGGCGAGGGCTTGGTGCCAGTGGCCGGCGTCGGCCTGGTGGCGGGCGAGGTGCTGGGTGGCGAGGCGTTCGACCCTGCGGTCACCGATGCGGCGGGCCAGGTCGGCGGCGCGCTCGCAGCTGGTGGCGGCCTGGTCCAGGTCGCAGAGGGCGGCTTGGGCCATGGCGAGGACGATCAGGGCGTTGGCCTCGGCGAAGGCGTCGCCGGCGCGGGCGGCGAGCGCGGAGGCGGCCTCCAGATGGACGAGTGCCTCGGGGGTGCGGTCTTCCTCGGTGAGGACCCAGCCCAGCACGTTGAGCACCCGTGCCTCCCCGTGCTCGTCGGCGTCGGCCCGCGCGGCGGCGAGGGCGGTTTCCAGGAGCGGGGCCCAGCCGTCGCGCACCCGCCAGACCATGAGTGGCCACATCGTCATGACGATGCGCCAGGTGCGCTCGTGCAGGAGGGCGGGCGTCGGCGGCGTTGATCGCCTGGGTGAGGTTGCCGCGCTCGGCGGTGAACCAGGCGACGGCGGCGTTCCGGTCGCCGAACTGGCGCACTGCGGTGGGTGTCAGGAAGTCGGCGGGGAGGGCGAAGCAGTCCTCGGAGCCGGGTTCGGCCGCCGCGACGGCGGCGGTGGCGGTGGTGATGTAGTGGTCGAGGACGCGCTTGAGGGTGTCGGGGTGGGCGTCCAGGCCCCGGGCGTACAGCCGCACGAGGTCGTGCATCGTCCAGCGGCCGGGCGCGGTCTCGGTGAGTAGGTGTGCGGCCGTCAGGCGGTCCAGGGCTGTGTCGGCGGCGGTCGGGTCGGTGCCGGCCAGGGCGGCGGCGGTGTAGCGGTCCAGGTGGGTGCCGGGGTGGCGGCCGAGGGCGGCGAACACGTCCGTTACGGGCGCGGGGAGTTGGCGCAGCGTCAGGTGGAGTGCGGCGCGGACGCCGGTGTCCTCCAGGTCCAGCAGGCCAAGGCGGCGGGTCTCGTCGGCGAGCTCGTCGGCGAGTGCGGCCAGGGTCCAGCCGGGCCGCCCGGCGAGGCGGGCGGCGACCACCCGCAGCGCCAGCGGCAGTCCGCCGCACAGGTCCGCGAGGCGCAGTGCGGCGGCCTCCTCGGCGTGGACCCGGTCGGCGCCGAGGAGGCGGGCCAGGAGGGCGGTGGCGTCCTGGGGGGCGAGGACGTCCAGGGGGACGGGGCAGGCGGTGTCGGTGACGATCAGCCCGGGCAGGCGGTGGCGGCTGGTGACGACGGTGACGCAGCGGTCGCCGCCGGGCAGGAGCGGGCGGACCTGGTCGGAGTCGCGGGCGTTGTCGAGGACGACCAGCAGCTGCCGGTCGGCGGCCAGGGAGCGGAACAGGGCGGCCGCGGCCGGCTCCGACTCCGGTATCCGCTCGGGCGCAATGCCAAGGCCCAGGAGGAACTCGCGCAGCACCTCGGCGGCGGACGGCTCGCCCATGTCGCTGAAACCGCGCAGATCGGCGTAGAGGCGGCCGTCGGCCAGGCCCGCGGGGTCGTGGCGGGCCCAGTGCAGGACCAGGGCGGTCTTGCCGACCCCGGCGGGCCCCACCACCAGGCACACCGGGGCCTCGCCCGCGGTGGCCCGGGTCAGCGCGTCGAGCTCGGCCGCCCGGCCGTGGAAACCGCGCGGCGCGCGCGGCAGCAGATCGGGGGCGTTCACAGTGGCCTCCGATGCCGGGGCGGCCGCCGGGACGTCCGGCGACGGGCTGAGCGGTGGTGCTGGGGCGTCCGTGGTGCGGATGGGGCGGCGCCGGCCCGCGCTCGCGGCGTCCTCCAGCTCCCGGGCGCCGGCCGCATCCAGGCCCAGCGCCTTCGCCAACGCCTGCACGGTACGGCGCTGCGGCCCGCGGGAGCGGCCCTTCTCCAGGTAGGACAAGCCCCGCACACTCACCCCGGCCGCGTGCGCCAAGTCCTCCTGACTGAGCCCGGCCCGGCGGCGCAGGGCGTGCAGCAGCGTACCGAAGGAGTAGTCGGCCGGTGTGGTCGAGGCCATGCTGATGATCTTCCCGTGTTCGACGTGGCCCCGCCGAACCGCGAACCCAACCGGCAAAAGTATGCGCCACCTAGTTGTGCCGGTGAAAGTGCCTGGTTCACGCCCCTCCGCCCGAGTTGGATCGAAGCCTGAGGAAGACGGCCCCGGAGCCACCCGGAAGCCCTCCTCCGCCGACCCTTCGTCCCGCCGGGACCCGAGGGGCCCGGCGGGACGAAGGGTCGGCGGCCGCTTCCTCTCCATCCGTCCCGCGAGGACGCCCCTGCCCCGACGCAGCGGCAGGCGCTCGCGCGGGGGTCCTCGCCGTGCGGCCCACACCCGCGCGCAAGAATTCCAGGAGAACCACCCGATGCGCCTGCATCCGACATCCAACACGCACCGAACCGGAAAGCAGCTCGCGGTCCTGCTGCTCGCCCTGGTGTCCGCGTGCAGCGTCCTCTTCGGGGCCGCCGCCCCCAAGGCCAACGCGGAGACCAGCCAGCGGTTCACCACTATCGACTGGCACATGTACCACGGGCTTTCAGACGGCAGCTCATACGCGGCCCGAGACTTTGATAGCTACAACGCCATGGTGAACGCGCTGCGCAACGCCGCCGGCCACCAGATGGCAGGCGTCAGCAACAGCCCGGGCTACATGGACACCCCGACCCGGACCAACAGCAACCGTGTCATCCGGGTCCTGGTCTGGACCCACGAGGCGGACGGCAACCGCGCGCACCTCGCGCTGTACTTCAACGTCGACAACCTCTACTTCCTGGGCTTCTCCGCCCGCGGCCAGCACTACCGCATCGTCCCCCGCCCCAACCAGGCCGACCGCGCGTACACCAACCACCTGCCGGAGGAAATCCGCCACGCCTACGGCCTGGCGACGGCCCCCCTGTTCAACCAGATCACCGGCGACGGCAGCTACCAGCAGATGTCGGCTCCCGCGGATTGGCGGGCGAATCAGACCTACAACGCGCAGATGGTGTACGCGCGGCTACAGACCCTCACCAACCTCCGGGCCGAAGACCGCAACACCGTTGGGTTGAACCAGTCCATGGCCTACATCATCGGCGCCACCGCCGAGGCCGCCCGCTTCGGCTGGATCCAGAACCGCGTCGCCCAGAGCATCTTCCGCGGCGGTGACCCGGCCTACACGGATCGGCCGTCCCACCTCGGCAACTTCGGCACCGACCTCGAAACCAGCTGGAGCGACCTGTCCCGCATGGCGCACCGGACCGCGGCCCACCGCACCGACCGGGGCGTGACGATCGACGGACGCCGGTACGAGAACGTGACCGAGATCGGGAACCCCACCAATGGTCAGCCCCGCCTGACCCCCTTCCTCGGCCTGTACGCCAGCGGACAGGGCTAACCGCCACAGTGCCGGGCAACCGGCCGGGCCCGGTCCACCACGGACCGGGCCCGGCCTTCGCGTACATCCGCACCCCGCTTGCTGACTTCGGCTTGTCAGGATGAGGTTGGGGTGTCGAGGGTCAGGCCGGTGCCGGCTATGAAGCCGTCGAGGGCGTCGGGCCGGTACTGGAGGCGTTTGAGCCGATTGCGGACGAGTGCTTCAAGCCGGTCGAGGGCCATGACGGCGAGGTTGGACAGACTGCGTTTGACGTGCGCCCAGACCCACTCGACAGGGTTGAGGTCGGGCGCGTACGCGGGCAGGAGGAAGACCGTCAGCCACGCGCGCCGGGCGACCGACTCGCGCATGGCGCGGGAGACATGGGTGTTCAACCGGTCCCAGACCAGCACAATCGGCGCTTTGACGAGCTGGTGGACACCGTCGACCAGGGCGATGAAGTCCCGCTCGCTCATGCTGCGGCGCTTGCCCTTACCCGCGGGGTGGGTGACCAGCCGGTGGCACAGCCGGGTACGGGAGCCGGGACGCATCGCGATCAGCCCGGCCACGGACAGGCGTCCAGCCCGGTGGCCGCTGACCGTGACGACCGGGGTTCGGCCACGCCGGCCCCATGTGCGCCCCCTGGGCGGTCGGCGGGTGAAGCCTGCCTCGTCCTCGAAGCAGATGTAACCCCCGCAGGCCGCCCGGGTCCTTTTACCTCCGCCCAGGTCACCTCGTTCCACACGGTGACAGCCTGCTCGTTGCGCTCGGCGACCCGCCGGGCGGGGACCTGTGGGCTGAAGCCGAGCCTGTGCATCAGCCTCGTAGCCCCGGACACGCTGTACGTGACGTGGAACTTCCGCCTGATCAGCGTGACCACCCGCGCCGCGGTCCACACCTGGTCCTCCACCCAGCCGTGCACCGCGGGTCCCCGCTCCAGATAGGCGGCCAGCTTCACTAAGCAGCGCGGGGACAAGCGGCACCGCGACCCGCCCGGCCCCCGGGAGTTCAACGCCTCGGCTCCGCCCTCGCGCCACAACTGGTGCCACTGGTAAGCGGACTTCACGCTCACCCGCAGACGCCTAGCCACCTCCGTCGGCTTGACCCTCTGCTCGAACAGCTCGGCCGCCCGCATCCGAACCGACTCCCGGCGCACCCGTCCCGCAGCGGTCAACCCGCCACCATCCGCATATCTCATACGCCACCGGATACCGTCACCACACCACGCCCATCAGGCATTTCCGCACAGTTCACCCTGACGCGCCGAAGTCAGTAGAGCCGAGGAGCTTGAGGACAGGCGCTATGCGATCACGGACCTCCTGGACGATCTCGCTGGGAGTACAGATCAGGCGGAGACGCTGTTCATCGCAGCAGAACTCGCCAGGAGAGTCGGCGAACTGGCGCTGAATGCGAGTGGATCATGGTGCGGTGGTGGGAAATGGCTAGCACGTCGCATGGATGCCGCAGCCCCAGGACTTGCCGCCAGCTTGCACGACGCCGTCCGGGAGGCACTGGGCGGGAACAACGAGCCTCTTGTCGGTGTGACGGACGAGGTGTTGGCTCAGGTCGGCGGGCGGCTGTGGGCCGGATACCGACGAGGTGGCACACCGTGAATGATTTCGACCAGACGGGTCGAAGTCTGACCCGTCTGTGCCCTGGGCCTCTTCGACTGGGATGACTGGGCAAGGCTCCAGTGCATGACCCGGTTTCGCCAGCGGTGAGATCATCACTGATGAGTATGGCGTGATCGTGTTACGGAGGGGGAGAGCGTGGCCAAGGATTCGGCCTTGCGGGGCTATCTGTTGGAGGAGTCGCTGGCCTGGCTGTTGCGGTTCTCCGGATACCGACTCCTGGTACACGAGGACCAGGATCCCGTGGAGCTCGTGAGCCAGGGTGACACGCTTCGGGTCCGGGGGCGGGGCGCATTGCATCAGGTGGACGCGCTGGGCGAGTTCGCGTTCACGCCGGCGTTCTCGATGCCCGTGCGGCTCTTTCTTGAGGCGAAGTTCTACAAGGACCGGGTCGGGCTGGAGATCGTGCGGAACGCGCACGGCGTCGTGCATGACGTGAACGAGAACTTCATGACGCATGCCGGGAGGCGGCCGCGGCAGCGCTACCAGTATTCGTACGCCTTGTTCTCGGCGAACGGGTTCACCGCGGAGGCGCAGAAGTACGCGCTCGCCCATCAGCTCTCGTTGGTGGATCTCTCCGGTGCGTCGTTCGCCTGGCTGCTGGGGGCCATCGGTACGACGGCGTGGACGTTGGACAAGGCTCAGAAGCACCTGGGGCCGTCCGATCCTTTTCCCATGACGTGGCTACGCACCGAGGTGCGGAAGGCGCTGGGTACCGCACCGGCCCATCTGCTGCCCGCGGTGTCGATCGCCGAGGGGAAGTTCAAGCAGGAGGCCGCCGCGGCCATTGCGAGCTTCGTTGCGGCTCTGCAGCAACGCAGTGATGCTGAGCTGTTGCTCGGGTTTCCGGCGGCCCCGTTCATCCTGCCGCTGGCCGCTGACGATCACCATGCGTTCGTGGCGTATGCGGATGCCCAGCCCGACCACGCGGTGCGGATCCGGCGGCGGGGTACCGGCGGCTCGGCGGAGTGGACGCTGTCGCCGTTGGGCGCGCAGAACGCGTACGAGCTGGCGTTCAAGCTGCCGGAGCACGTGGAGGACTGGATCAGCGACATCGCCGAAAAGGAGCGGGGACGCACGCTGGAGGTGAAGGAGCAGTTCCTGTCGGCGATAACGATCTATCGGATGAGCGGCGGTGGGGTACGCGCCTATCAGCTGCGCTATGAGGCGAGTTCCTTGTCGCGTGCCTGAGGACAGCCGAGACTCCGGCCTCCCCGCACGTGCGGGGAGGCCGGCAGTGGTCAGATCGGCAGGTAAGGGCTGGGCCTGTCGTGCCAGCTGATGTTGAGGGCGTCGCGCGCTCGAGTGGTGGCTACGAACAGCAGGGAGCGGGCCTTGCGCTGTTCACGCTCGTAGCGGGGCGGGTCCTCGGTGCGGTAGCGGTCGATCACGTGGGTACGAGGAATGATGCCGTCGCTGGCACCGACGATCGCCAGACGCTGGTACTCCAGGCCCTTGAAGCGGTGCATGGTGCCGACGTGGACTTCGCCGTCGCCCTTGGGACCGTCCTTGGTCAGTTCGGCGCAGGTAATGCCGGCCTTGGTGATCAGGTAGTACATGGTCTGGCTGACCATGTCTCGGTCGGCGACGCAGACGGCGATGTGGCCGCTGGGGTCGCGCGGAGAGCCGTTCTCGTCGGTTGAGAGCTCGTCGCGCCAGGTGGCGAGGGTGGTGGCGAGACCCGCGAGTTCGGCCTCCCAGGTGTCGTACGGGGTGAAGCTGGGGGCGGGGCCGTGTAGGACGGACCGGTAGCCGGCGAGGTTGTCGGTGCCGTCGTCGAGGTCGTCGTAGCCGACCTTCTGACCGGAGTTCCGCGGTTCGACCACACGCAGGGCGTCGGCGAGGATCTCCCTGGTGGTGCGGTAGCTCAGGGTCAGGCGGGAGGAGCGGCCGCGGATGTTGATGCCGAGGGCGCCGAGGGCGACCTGGTGGTCGTAGATCCGCTGGTGGGTGTCGCCGGCGATGAACATGTCGTTGGGCAGGTCCGGGTCGGCCATGGCCCGGAGCATCTTCCAGTGCGCGGGGCTGAGGTCCTGGGCCTCGTCGACGACGATGTGCCGGTAGCGGTAGCCGAGGTAACGCATGCCGGAGCTGTTGTCGCGGTGGATGAGGTCCTTGCCGCCGACCTCTTCCTTGTATTCGCGGCGGGCCCGGATCTTCGCGGCGCGTTCGATCTCGAACCGGGCGGCGCGCTCCGAAGCCTGGCCCCAGGTTTCCACGCCGAGCTTGTCGAGACGGGCGGTGAACTGCTCGATCAACTTCCAGATGTGGTTGCGCTCCGGACGGGTCAGGGAGCGACCTCGGCCGGCGCGTCGGGCCTGGAAGTAGGCGGAACGGGTGGGCACGGACTGGCCGAGGATGACCTGCTCCCACTCCTCGAGCAGGAACTCCGGCTCCCAGCGACGGTCGTCGAGTTCGGCGAGGAGCTGCCGCATCTCGTTCAGCGCCACGTTGTCGTAGACGCGCTGCCTGCCCCGGCCGGGCGCGGTGTTCTCGCCCAGGACGCGTGCGGCGAGCTGGTCGATGTGGGCGATCTCGATGCGGGCGAGGAGTTCGGGCTCGATGAGAGAGGCCAGACGCAGCCGCAGGTCGGTGGTGAGGTTCTTGGTGAATGTGGTCAGAAGGATTGGCTTGTCGTGGCCGGGCGGCAGCTGTTCGACCAGGTGCTTGACCCGGTGGAGGGCGACGATGGTCTTGCCCGTACCGGGGCCGCCCGAGACGCGGGCGGGCCCGTTGTAGTGGCGGCGGACGATGCGTTCCTGGGTGGGGTGCAGGAACACCTTCCACGCGCGGAAGTCGCCTTCGTCAATGGCGGCCTGGACGGCGTCGTCCACGGCAGTGACCTTGGTCCGGGTCAGGGCCGCGGCGAAGTCGCCGAGGTCGGGCTCGTGGCCGAGCTCGACGGGCTGGGTGATCTCCTTGCGAACCTCGTCGATGTCCATGCCGGCGGCGAGGCCGTACAGGATGTCCTTCGACAGCAAGGGGGAGCCCTCGACGAGCTGGTCCAGCTCGGTGCTGTCGGTGACCGCGAGGGCCAGCTCAATGAGCTGTTCGGCGACGCCGAGCTCGCGCAACTGGTCGGCGGTGTACGCGGCGAGTAGCGCCGGTGCAGCCTGGGGCCTTGCCGGTTCAGTGGCGGGGGAGGGTGTGGGCTCGGTCGGAGGCTCTGTGGGGTCCGGCTCGGCAGGGGTGAGCGTGATGCCGGCGCGGCGCAGGGCACTGTCGCCGACCACGGCGAGGTCGACGAATTCGATCTCGCCGGTGACGCGGTTAACCGCGACCTGCAGTTCCTCGTAGACGTCCTTGCGATGGCGGACGGCGATGACCAGCCAGCTCTCGGTACCGTCCGCATCCACTCCAGTGGGCGCGAGAAGGGCCCGATAGGACTGGTTCACACGGGCGGACCAGATCCGGGAGTCGCCCTTGAGCTTCTTGCGCTGGAACCCGGGCAGATTGGGGTTCTTCCGGAAGTCATGGCAGAAATCGTAGAACTGGGCCTTGACCGAGCGGTCGAGCTTGTACAGCTCCTGTTCGGCCTTGCGGTACAGGCTGAGCCGGGCGGTCATCGGGTGGTGCCTTCCGTGTCGGGGAGCTGCTCGAGCAGGGTGTCGAGGTGGTCTAGCCAGTCGGCTGCGGTGCGTACGGTCCAACCGTCCTGGGCGTACGCGGCGTCCCGGCGCTGGGCCTCGGGGTCGTCGGCCCCGCTGTGGGCGGTGACCACGGCGATCTTGAAGCCGGGGGTCTGCCAGGCGAAGTCGGCCTGCCAGCCACTCGCGCCCAGTTCGAAGCCGAAGACGGGTGCCTGCTTGCCGCGGTCGGCGAGGGTTTCGGCAAGGAGGAGCAGGTCAGGTGCCTCCTCGGCGTCCTCGCGCAGGATCTCGAGGATGTCCTCGTCCCAGGCGGCATCCCGGATGGCCCGGCGCAGCGCTGCCTCGGCCGCCGAGCCGTTGGTCCGCTCGGGGACAGCGGGCTTGATTCCAGGCTCGGCTACCGGCGCGAGAGCCGCGGTGATGGAATCGAGCTCGCCGAGCCCACCGCACACGGCAAGAACCTCGACCTCGAAGTCCGCAGCCCGGCTGGCGGCGAGCTGCACGCCGTCACCCCCGGCGAAGGACAGGAACTGGGTGATGTTGGTCCAGTACAGCCAGGACCGCCACCGCAGCTTGTGCTCGTCCGTGTCGAGGACGGCGTCGCTGTCATCGAGGACGGCCAGTGCCGTCCAGCGCAGGTCCTCGGGAACTGCGCCATCCACGGCGAACAGGATCGGCAGACCATGCTCGTCCTGGCTACGAAAGACGTGGACAGGTCCGATACCGGCCGTGTCGGGGACGACCGGCTTGTCGGCCCGCTCTCCAGCCCCGAGGACAGCGAGCTGATCGCGCAGCACGGTGACGAGCTCGCTGCGCTTGCCCGTCGCGGCGACGGCGGCTGTTGCCGGGACGCCCACGAGACCGGTGACCAGGGCACGTGCCCGACGTGCCCAGCAAGTGGCGTCCGGATCACGCAAATAGGCGATCAGCGTGTCGATCGGGTTGGCGAAGACAGCCTCACCGAAGTGGGCACGGTTGCCGCCGTACTGCTCGTAAGCCGCCTTGGCCTGCTCCTGAGCGGTACCCCGGTACGGCGGCCAGACCGGACGGCTGCGCCCAGGGCGGTGCTCGAACAGGTCAATGTCCGCCCAGGTGATCTGGAAGACGACCCTTCCATCGGCGCGCAGCACGGTGCGCCGGGTCGCGTCCTCCGCGATGCGGTTGTGTTCCCGGCTTGCGTGGAACCGGAAACCTTCGAGGTAGACGTCCACGCTCTGCTGAGGGCCGCCGACCCGGGTGAAGGTGAAGTCGGTTCGGGTTCCTTCGAGCTGCCGCTGGGCGGTGAGCCGCCAGTGCATGACCTCGGAGCCGTCGGTGAACCGCAGGTGTCCGCTGGCGTGGCCGTCCTCGTCCAGGGCGGCGTCGTCGGTGACCTTCACCCAGTCCCGCAGGGCGGTCAGGAAGCGAGCCTCAAGGTCGGATTCGACCTGGGCATCCAGCCCGACCAGCCCGGTGTGCTCCACCTCGGTGGTCTCCCAGCCGTCCTCGCCTTCACCCTTGAACAGCAGAGATTCCAGCATGGTCAGCGCTGCCTGGCGGGAGACAACGTCCTGGAACTGCTCGGGGGTGTAGCGATGCAGGCAGCGGTGGCAGGCCCGGCGCTGCTCCTCCGCGCACGGGCACGCCTTGAGCTGCTCGTACGCGCGGGCGAGCGTGTCCCGGAAGGCGGCCGGGTTGGTGAGCCGGTCCAGGTAGCCGGTGCCTCCGGGCAGGGAGTCGAAGAGCACCAGGAACCAGCGGCGCTCACCGCTGTCGTTGTCCGGCATGGATGCGACCGTGGTGTCCAGGTGCTGCGGGTCACCGCCGAAATGCAGGTCCACGCCGAGCCGCAGGGCGGCACGGAAGGAGTGCACCTTGGCGTCCACATCCGCGGTCGCAGCCGGGATGAGGACCCGCAGTGCCTCGGTCTGCAGCTGATGGGCGAGCAGTACCGGCTCCTGCGTGGTGCCGTCCTTCTTGCCACGCCGCAGGGGACACCACGGGCGGTGGTGCTTGAGCTGCGGGGACCGGGCTGCCGCCGAGTCGAGGGCATCCGTGTCGTGGTCGAAGACAGGCCGGCCGTCCGCGGTGGCGGCCCCGCACGAGGTGCACACATGGAACGGGTTCAGTCGCACCAGGTGGCCGGCGAAGTCATCGCGGGCGGGGGAGTCGTAGCGGACCGGCCCCACATTGATCCGGCGGATCATGGCGCTGCGGCAATAGTCAACGCCGAAGGTCTCGCGGGCATGCCGCCATGAGCCGGGTTCGATCGCCTCCACCGGAATGTCGACCGCGTCCACGACCGTGTACGAACGGCGGTCGCGGTCGTCCTTGTCATCGCGGATCCGGGCGTCCTCGCGCTTGTCCCGCGAGGTTACGGTGGCCGGCTCGACGATCTGGAAGAGGCAGGAGCCGTCATCGGCGATCTGGCTGGTCTTGCACCTCGGGCACGCAGAGCGGTCGGTTGAGGCGTGCTCGGTACGGACGTAGCCGCAGCCCGGGCACACTCGCCAGGTACGCCACTCCTGGCGCCCTCCTGTGGACAGCTCCAGACCGGTGACCTCGTGCCGGTAGCCGTTGACGTAGAACGTGTTGCCCGGTGCCAGCTCCTGGAGGGCGTAGCGGCGGGGGCGCTCGTAGGAGAGCGTGTCGGAGGTGTACAGCACCTTCCCCGTCTTCGGGTCGATGCCGTCTTCCCCGTACAGGGTCGCCGACAGCGTCGTCGTCGAGTCGATCAGTGCGTAGTTCGGCAGCAGCCCGAGGTCGCACAGCGCGCTCTGGGCCGTCGTGTCACCCAGGTGGAGCAGCCGCTTGCCCACACCGCGCCGTTCGGCGTCCAGTTCGGCCTTCTGGTGGGCCTGGTCGGGGTCGCTGTCGTGGAGTTCGCCGTGCGCCTCGTCGATCTCGCGCAGCCGCGCCCGCAAGGCGTCCTCGCTCTGCCGCCACTCCCGCTCGGCCTGATCCACCTTGCCGCGCAGATCGTGCGTTGCGTACTTCTCCAGCTCGGCCTTGGCTTGGTCGTTGACGCCAGTGGGAAACAGCTTCAGGAAGCCCTTGACCAGCTCTTCGCCCTGGTCGATGGCCAGTTCCACCAGATCGGTGAGGTACCCGGACGGCCCGAACAGGCGGGGAGCCTTGTGCGGTAGCGCCCGCAGCACGATTCCGTCCGCGCGGACGAGGCGGCCGGCGGCGGCCAAGTCCAGCAGGTGCGCCAGGTACTGGCGGCGCAGGATCTCGATGGCCGACAGGTGGCAGCCGGGCGGCACGATGGTGCCCGCGATCAGGTCCTTCGGGCGCTCCAGGAAGTAGAGGTCGCGTCGGCGCCGGTCCGGGATGGTCAGCAGGAAGGCGTTGCCGGTGCGGCGTCCGGCTCGGCCGACCTGCTGCGCGTACGAGGCGGGACGGCGCGGCAGTGCGGCCAGGACGACGGCGGACAGGTCTCCGATGTCGATACCCATCTCCAGCGTCGGAGTGCAGGACAGCACGTTGGGGTCCTTGAAGCCGCCGCCGCGCTTGAACGCTTCCTCGACCTTCTCGCGCTGCGGGCGCCCAAGCATGCCGGTGTGTTCGGCCGTGACCACCTGATACGTTCCCGCACCGCGGTACAAGCGCCGGTAGTAGTCGTGCGTGTAGTCGCGATCGCGGTGGTGAATACCCAGGCCCTCGGGCCGGTCGCCAGCCACCAGGCGGCCCTTGCCACACCGGTATGAGGGGCAGGGCTGATCGTGCCACTGGTCGAGGAGGGAGGGATGGACTGTCTGCTCCCAGAAGCACACGGGGCAGCGCACGTACGAGGAACGCACATGCTCGTCGTCCAGGAGCTGGGCCACGATGCTTCCGGGCTTGAGCCCGTAAACCCTCACTGACGTGTCGTTCGGGGTACGGACAGACAACAGGCCCATCGAGGCCAGCTCGGGCAGCAGGCGACTCCACAGCTCGGGCGCCAGCTCACGCGGTAGCTCCAGGCATCGTCCGGCCCACCGCTCGTACCAGGACAACCGGCCCGTGGCGAAGTCGAACTCACTGCCGTTCTTGGTCTGACCGAGCAAGAACACCGGGGCTGCGATGCCCTTCGGGAAGGCCCGCATGCCCGGAGCCCGCTTGCCCCAGATGAAGTACCTGCTGGTACCCGCTTCGTCGATGTACTTGTCCAGCCACTGGTGGGCGACCGCGCCACGCGTGCGTAGCCGCTCCAAGAAGATACGGACGAACACCAGGTACCGCGCGTCATCCTGTGGCACCAGCGGCAGGCCATCGCGGACGCACTCCTCGTGCAGCTGCCGGACCAATGCGACCACGGCCGCCGGGTCCTCGATGTGGACCTGGGCGGCGGCGGTCCGGGTCAGCTCCAGGGTACGGCCGTTGCGCGACCGGAAACCGAACTCCATCAGCGCCTCGAACGCCAGCCGCTGGCCGATCAGCCGCCACGTCTTCAGATCCCCGCCACGGCCCTGCCCGGACAGCAGCCGGTCAACGCCTTTGAACCCGTGCAGGTCCGGCGGCACCACCGCGGACAGGGTGTCCTTGTCCGTCGTCGCCTCGACCACGTCCGCGATCAGATCGTTGAGCGCGGTCGGCTCGTCGTGGCGAAGATGGCCGGCCAGCAGCGCGCGCAGGGAGAAGGTGAACGAGCGGTTGGCGACGAATCCGGCCCGGTGCGCGGCATCCTGCACCGAGTCGTTGAACATCAGCGTCTTGTCCTCGCGGAGCTCCTTGTCGAGCTCCCCGCCGGTGAACAGCTGGGTGATTGATGCAGCTGCCATCGCGGCCGCGCCGGTACCGAGGTAGCGGATCGCGTTGCGCTCGCCGCAGGCCGGGCACCAGTCTTCCTTGGCAGCCGTATTAGCGGTCTCCCCGAAGTTCACCAGCACGAAGGCCGAATCCCGGGCCGTCAGCCGAGGTTCCTTCGTGTCCCGGTCGTAGTCGTTGAGGGGATCGGGAAGGCGCAGCCGCTTGCGGGTGCCGTCCAGCACCATCAGCACCCCGCCGGCACCCTGCGACGCGGCCGAGCCGGCCTTTCCGCTGGTCGCCGTCATCAGTGCAGCGCCGGAACCCTCGCGGGCTTGCTGGTCCGTTGCGGTGATGAGGTTTCGTACCCGCGCCTTGTCCTGGCCGAGGGAGGCCCGGCGGATCTTGTACGTGTCGAACTGGACGTCGTGGTCGTCGCTCTCGGGGGAGAACACCGCCCAGCCGGAGCGCCCACAGTCACGGCAGTAGATCGCCGGCAGGAACAGGTTCGCGCTCTGGCCCGAGGTGGCCGTGGTCACCGGCGCCGTACGCCCGCCATCAGCCGCGCTTGCGTCCGCCATCCCCGCCGCATCCCAGCGGAACTCCGCCTTCGGCCACGGCAGCACACCACGCAGCAGACGGGATACCGAACGCGCCCACTGGTGCACCTCCACGTGCACGAAAGGCCGCGGCTCGGCAGGCGAAGACTCGGGGTCCCGGGCGTGTGACAGCAGAGCGACGAACCGCGCCAGCGCCTCGGCGGCCTTCTCCGGCTGCCGGGCCACCGCCTGCGACCAGCCGGCCGCACCGGCCCGCCACATCACATCCAGCACCTCGGGGCTGGTCTTCACCTCGCCGCTCAGGGCCTGCATCACGGCGCGAGTGAACAGGTGCCGCTTCAGGTTCCCGCCGAGAACGAAGGGATCGAGGTCACGGACATCCGTCACCTTCTCGATCAGGTCCAGCAGCGCCTCGTCGCCAGTCGTCGGATCAGGCAGCGCCAGCAGCTCGTCGGGGGTCGGCATCGGCTGCATGGTCACGTCACCGAGCGGAACGAACTCCTCGACGGACAGCCGGTTCTCCCCAACGATCGAGTCCGCCGTGAACTCCGTACCGAAGACCTGCGTCGCCACCTCAAGCAGCCGCGCCACGCCATCCTCGTCCGCCCCTGAGGCCAGCGTCGCCGACGTCGCCACTGGACAGATCTTCCCCAGCGGACGGCCATCCTCGGACGCCCCGACTGCGGCAGCGAGCCGCCGCAACAGCATCCCGACGTCCGTACCCTGCGCGCCGTCGTAGGTATGGAACTCGTCCACGACGATGTAGCGGATGTCCGACTCCCGCCACAGCGGCGCGTCATCGGCCCGCTGAAGCAGGAGGTCCAGCATCTTGTAGTTCGTGATCAGAATGTCCGGCGGCGAGATCTGCATGTCCGAACGCCGCGTACGCACCTTCTCGTACTGGGTCGCGGCCCGTTCACCGATGTAGAGGCCAGCCGACAGCTTCCCGAGCTCGGCGTTCTGAGTGAGCAACTCGTTGATGCGCTGCGCCTGATCGGTAGCGAGGGCGTTCATCGGGTACAGGAAGACAGCCTTAACCCCGGCCTTCCCCGCTTCACGCTCCCGTCGGCAGTGATCAAGCACCGGATACAGGAACGACTCCGTCTTACCGGAGCCCGTGCCGGTGGTGACGAGCGTCGGCTGCGGAGTGTGCCCATGCGCGGAAGTCAGCCGTCCGAAGGCGACCGCCTGATGCGCGTACGGCTTGAACCCCTCCCGCTGCCACTCCAGGTGCTTCCGCCACCCGTCGCCGGACACGGTGAACGGCGTCCGGATCCGCAGATACGGCCCACGGAACATCCCCGATGTCTCATCCCCGAGGAACCGGTGCAGCGCCTCGCGCGCGCCCTCGTCGGTGAGCGCGTATGTCGTCGACAGGTACTGCAGCAGGCTCTCCTTGAGCCCCCGCGCCTGAAGGGTCGGCCTCACGAGTTCGGCACCTCCTGCTTGACCGGGTCCCACTCGCCGCGGGCAACTGCCTCGTCGAGCCGCTTCTGGAAGACGGCGTGTGCGGCCCGCATCTCAGACTCGCGGTCCGCCTTGTAGAAGGGCGCGGTGTAGCCATCCGGCACCGGAGCACTGGAGGGGTGGGTGCGGTACGCCTCGAACTGCGTCCAGCTCTCCCTCGTCTGCCGCTGGCCGATAGTGCGGGCATTGCCCGCGATCTTCCAGCCCTCGGCGTCGAACCAGGTCACGGCTTCGTACTTCTGGAGCACGGGGAAACGGCCCCGGTAGGCGGCGATGAGTGCGTCGGCATCCATGCCGAGCCACACGGCGACCAGCGCGTCGATCTCTACGAGGGCGGACCTGCGAGCCCGCTCGCTACGGAGGGGTGTTTCGGGACGCCAGCCAGGGGTTACGTCCTGCAGGGGTTGCAGACTTGGCCAGTCGCAAGCCCACGGCTCGCAGGCGGGCCATGTGGGGTCGTACAGCTCCGTCCAGAGATCGGCGTAGGCGCGGGTGAGGCAGTTGAGGCGCAAGGTTCGCAGGAGAAGAGCGGGGGCCAGTGGGTGTTCAGTGACCGGGGCGGGCATGGCCTTCACGCCGGCACCCCGAAGGTGTCCTCGTCCCGTGGCGCGCAAGAAGTAGTCCATGGGCAGAGATGCCCAAAAACCTGCGACCAACGCCGTCGAACAAGGATCAGGCATTGAAAGGCTGTGAACGTTGTCCACGTGCGCAGTGCCTGGAGGAACCATCGCGGCGTAGAGGGCCCTTTCAGTATTGGGCGCGATCATGCATCGCCACGCAAGCCGATAGAACTTGACGTACCGTCGACGTGCTCGGTGTACCAGCACGTCATCGATCTTCTCCGGTGTGACGGATTCCTCAGGGACTTGGTCATGGAAAGCAACCTGCCGCCGTGCCCGTGTGATGTCCCTATCGCTCGCCCTCAATCGTGCGAGGGCACGATGATCGATCCACCTATCCTGTTCCTCCAAGTACTCACGGATTCTTCCCGGGGCCCGAACGTATTCAGTGTCGGGCACGAAGTCAGGCGCAAGTGAGACGAGATCGACGCCGTACGGATCATTGCTGTTGGCGTCATGTCGCTTGAACATTGGTGTTGCGACACTGATCTGGGTTCCCTTAAGGATCACTTGGCGCCAACGGTCTGGCTGGTACTCCTGGCCCGTGGCAGGTTCAGGCCGGTTGTAGTCGATCAGGTTGTCCTTCTTGGCGCCGCTCTCGTGATATCCCGCCGACACCTGTGGCGCAGATCCGAGCCGCAGGGGGTAGTTAGCCAATGCCTCGATGGCCGTGGCTTCTGCCGCGCTAACGGGGAACAGCAGTCGGGCTTGTTCAAACGGCTGGTCGGCCTCGTCCAGCAGGCGCTGCCAGATGGAGAGTTGGTGCTTGTTGACCCGGACCACTCGAGCCTGGTGTGGACGTTCGTCGAACTCACCGTTGCGGTAGCGGATTCCCGGTACCTCACCGGAACCGTCGTGCTCGGAGGAGTATCGAAGCGCGTCGGCGGACACCAGCCAGGACAGGTGGTCGAAACTGATCTCCGTGGGCCGACCGTAGACGTGCACTCCAAAGTGGGCGGTATCACCGACGGGTCGTGGGAAGAAACGCTGACCGGAGTTGACAAAGTCGCCATGAATTCGGAGTCGCTGGTACGCAGCCTCCCGCAGGCTTCCCTCCTTGTCCCCTGTGAAGTGCGTATCCGGGTGAACCATCCCGGCGGTTCCGTCCGCAGAGGTGTGTGCCCACACCTGAGACATGAACGCCCGGTAGAGATCCGGCTGGGTCCCCGTCAGCAACGGGTACATCTGTGGGGAGCCGAATACGGCGACTTGCGCGGTTGTGTTCGTGAGCTCGCCGAGAGCGTACGGGCGTGCTACCTCTAGAACTTCGATTCGTCGGCGGTCCTTCTCGGCCGTGGAGGCCTTATCCTCCAGTTCGAACCACGGCTCGTGCTCCGCGAGCACAGCCGACTCATTCCAGCGGGGCCGTACCCACGGCGGGTTGCCTACCTGGAGGTCGAAGCCGCCGCCTCGCGCGAAGACGATGGCGAACTCCAGCTCCCAGTGCAGGAAGCCCTGTTCCTCCGCGATGTCGTGGACCTCTCGGAGCCAGGGGAAGCGGTCCTCCGGATTGCCGGCGTCCATGCCCATGAAGCCAGGAAGTGTCTCCTCGAAGGTCTTGAGCGCGTCAAGGCTCGCGAAACTGTCGATGAGGGTCCCCTCGGGCACGTCGGCTGTGCCCAGCATGGCCTCAAGGAATTCCAGCCAGTCATCGAGGTCCTGGAGCGGGACGATCTGCCGCTTTCCCTGCGTCTTGGACTTTGGAGCCGCTGTCTCCTTCCCACTCTTGGACCCGACCTGCTTCACCTCCACGATCGCGTCGTCGTCCGCGGTCAGCTCAAGGTCCTCGAAGCTTGTCTGCTCGGGGCCGAATGAGAACAGAGCTGTCGCCTCGACGAATCGCGCTGTGGGCCTCAGCGCGGGGACGGCCGACCGTTCCGGACCAGACGAGGGAGCCGGCGGCTCCTCGGTCAGCGGCACCCCGTCGAGCACTCGCGCAAGGCCTTCGACATCCGCAACCGGCGAGTACGTCGCGTACTCGCCAGCAGTGCCGTCGAGCAGCCCGGCCTTGTCCACTGGCCAGAACCAGAGGGAGCACCAGGCGTCCATGATCTTCTTCAGTCGCCAGTACGGGGTGTCCGCGGCGTTGAAGAGGTCTTCGAGGACCTTCTCCTTGGGCAGGGCATGGTCGGGGCGTTGGAGGAAGCCGTACTCGGGGTCGGCGGGATTGGCCCCCCACACGTCGATCCGGCGGGCGATCGCCTGCTCTGAGAGCTCCATGCGCTTGACGACTAGGGACCAGAGGAACTCCGCCCGCCGGGCGGCGTCCCGCAAGCGGGTGAACTGGGAGACCGGCTCAGTCTTCGCCCGGCTGGCCTTGCTCCGCTTCGGCCGCTGGAGGATGCCCTTCTTCCAAGCGCCGAGCTGCTCGACGCCTTCCTTTGCGAGTTCTCGCGCCTCCTTGGAGCCCGCGACGGCTGCCCACCCGGGGCTCGGCAGCAGGAACTGGTGCACCGCATCCTGAGGGAGGGTCTGGGTCTCGCCCCCCTTGAGGAATGGAAGCGGGGTCGGGGCCAGGGCGCCCTTGGCCTTGAGCCATTCCTTGCCCGTGACGTCGTCCGCCGCGTAGAAGGCCCTCCGCGCGCCGATCAGTGAGTTACCGCGCCGCAGGTGCAGGCCGAACCATGGGGCGCGCATGCCGGGGTGCATGGTGTTGAGCCACAACGACACCTCGGCAAGTTCGACACCCGTCGGGTTGAGGTCGACCCCATATACGTTGTGCAGGGCGATGTAAGCCTTGGCCTTCTGCTTCTCAGTGAGGGCGTCTGCGGTCGGGATGCTGGTGCCGAGCTCGTCCTGCCGTCGCCGCAGGTAATCCTCGGCGACTTGGTTGATCGCCTCGTTGAGGAAGGCACCGGAGCCGAGGGCCGGCTCACAGATCTTGTATTTCAGCAGCTCGGACGCCCGGGTCTTGATGACGTTGCCCTCAGCGTCGCGTTGCTGATCCAACCGGTGCTTGAGGGTGAGTTCTACCGTAACCCGCCTCAGCGATTCGGGCGTGTAGTACGAGGCGGAGGTCTCCCGGTCACGGCCGGCGAGGCGGTAGACGAAGGAACCCTTGTCGTACTTCTTGACGCCCCGCAGGTTCTTGCGCGCGTCGTCTTCGCCGTAGTGGACGAGGGCCTTGTCGGGGTACTGGTTTTGCCTGTGCGAGGGGATGAGCCAGGAACCCTTCTCCGGGTCACCGCCCTTGGCGACCTCGCACAGTTCCTCCTCGGCGATTCTGCCGGTATAGGACATCAGGCCTTCGTAGACGGCCCCGAGCTGGTCAATGCCGAGGTTGCGGTAGGAGATGAAGCCGCCCCGCTCGCCGCGCTTGCCCTTCTTCATGGTGAGCAGGCGCAGCACCTGGTGCAGGGCGGTGTTGCGCAGGCGCAGGTCGAGCCAGCGTGGATCGTTGTCCTCATCGCTGCGGGGGTCGAGGACATTCCTGCCGATGAGCCGTACCGCGGCTGGCTCGAAGAGTGTGCTGCGCAGAGGTTCGAAGCGCAGGCCTCGGTCCTCGCTGCGGCGGGCCGCCTTGGCCTTGCGGGTTTCATCGTCGTCGCCAGGCTGGTCATCGTCGGCTTCGCTGCCGTATGCACGGTGACCGAAGTTGACCTTGTTGAAGAGGACGTCCAGGGACTCGTACAGGTGGAAGCCGTTACGGGCCTCCTCCTCGACTAGCTCCTCGTCGCGTTCGACGAGTTCACGCAGGCGGGCCATGGAGTAGCCGACCTCGTAGCTGCCGTCGTCGGCGGGAAGGATGCCCAACTCGGGGCGGGCCTCGGCGTAGAGCAGGAAGAGGATCCGGTAGAGGTAGCGCAGACTTTCGCGGGTCAGTTCCCGAGCGAAGGGGATCTTCCGGCTTGCGATGTCGGCCGGGGTGACATCATTCTTCGGGTCGGCCATCCGCTGAAGCACTTCGTTGGCGATGATCTCGACTGAGCGCTGCAGGCCGTGGCGCAGCTCACCGGAAACCCCTGCGGCATTGGCGCCGGAGGACTTCAGCAGCGCGTCGATGGCACGGCTCTGGTCGTTCTCGCCGGGCCGGAGCATGTCCAGGCTGAACAGGGCAGCGATGGTGGCGAGTTCACCTTGCTGCGTGCGGTCGTTGCGTTCCAGCGCGGCGTCGAGGTTGACGGCGAGGTAACGGCCCTCGTTGAAAGACTGGCGGTCAGTGAGGACGAGTACGCCGCCGCAGAGCAGCAGTACGAAGCGCGGGTGGGGGCCGCCAGCCTCACCGAGCTCGCTCTGGAAGAGCCAGGCTCCGAGTGCCGGGCCCGTTTCGTACGTTTCGCCGGCGCTCACGCGCAGCGGTGACAGCAGGCGGCCGGGGCCGTCGGCGTTGAGGGCGGTGTCATTGTCGGCGGCCCAACCGCAGTCCAGAGCAACGATGCCGTGGCCGTGGTAGGCCGCGGTCAGCGTGTGGTCCCGCCCGGCGCGGTGAACCGTGACCTCGGTCGGCGTGGGTTCGAAGCCGAGGGCCTGTAGCACCGTCTGGTGCCACTCGGCGAGCCGCTTGCGCCACTCTGGGTTGTTATGGGTGTGCAGCCGGGCTTCGTCTCCGGCGCCACGCTCGGCGGCCTCGGCGAAGTAGCCGCGTACGTCTTCGGCGAGGTAGGTGGTGCGTAGGCCGCGCAGCATCTCACGCGGCGTCCGGCGGGGATCGTTCTCGTCGCCCTCGCGCAGGGCCCAGGTGGTGAACAGGCCCTTCTTGAGGTCGGTGCCGAGTTGCTCGGCGAAGTAATGCGCGGACAGGTACTCGCCTCGGTTGCTGAAGGAGTCGAAGTCGGTGCTCATCGGGCGGTGCCTCCTTCAGCGGCGTTGAGCGGTTCGAGGACGGCGAGCAGGCGCAGCATCGGCTCGCCCGTGGTCTCCAGGGACTTGATCAGCTTCAGCCGCCGACTAGCGCTGAGGTTGACTCCGCGCTTGCCCGTCCCGTCGGCGGAGAAGATGGCTTCCTGCTGCCAGTGCACGACCCGCTTTCGGTAAGGCTCGAGGGTCGCCTCGATCTGCTGGCGGTAGCCGTCCTTCAGCTTCACGAGGTGGCGTTCCGCCTCGTCGATGGCAGCGGGCACCAGCGCGGTCAGGCCGTCGATGTCAAGCGGTGCTGACCGGCCAGGCATCGTCGGCCCCACGCCGTATCCCTCCAGTACCTCCGCGGTCAGGGTGGTGGCTACGAGTGCGCCGGGGAGGCCGCGGACGGCCATCCACTCCACGATCGTGGGTCGGCCCAGCGCGTTGGAGCAGATGCCTTGAATCAGGTAGGTCGGGGTGTCCACGGAGGCGGCGAGCACCGGGGCCTGGTGACGACCGATCTCCACGAGCACCTTGTCCGTCAGCCAGTCCAGGACCGGGTGGACGTCGGTGACGTAGGAGACGTTCGGCCACTGGGACTTGGAGGACTCCCGGGCCGCCTTCAGACGGCCGGCCGCGAGGTCCTTAGAGAACGTGATGCGCATCCGGCCCGGCTCGCTCTTGCGGGGCATGATTTGCTGCTCGTCGAGGTACGACTTGGGCAGCGCCTTCAGCCGGTACAGCAGGTCACGCGGAGGCTCGAACGCGATCGTGCCGTCGTCGTCACGGCGAAGGGACAGCTGGTCCTCGGGGTTGGGCCGGCAGACCTGGCGCAGCGCCTCGTCGAAGTAGTCGGCGGTGGAAGCGAAGAGGCTGGGGACGTTTGCCCGGAGGACCTCGGGGTGCTCGGGCACGGCGCCGACCTGTCCGAGCAGCCCGGCGAGGAACGCGGCGCCGCCTTGCTGGGACTGCTTGAGCGACTCCTCGACGGTTCGACCGGCGATGAGGTCCTGGGTGAGGCGGTTCTCCTCCTCCTTGGCCCGGTACAGGCCGGTGACCGCCTCCGCAGAGCCTTCGATCTTGTGCGCTTCCTCCTCGCGCTTGAGGAGCTTCTCGCCCACCAGCCGGTCGTCCAGAGTGCGAGGCAGGGCGGTGGTCTCATCCGTACGCCAGGGCACGTCGCTGGTGAGGATCAAGGCCCGGAACTGTGGTTGGTGTTCCTGGCCGTAGCGGTCGATACGGCCGTTGCGCTGCTCGATCCGGATCAGAGACCACGGCAGGTCGAAGTGGATCAGGCGATGGCACTGCTGGTGCAGGTTGACGCCCTCGGAGGCGACATCGCCGGTGAACAGGATGCGCACCGGGTCGTCACGCAGCCCGAACTTCTCGACGATGGCCTGCTGCTCCTCGTCGCTCGAGGCCTCGCCGTGCATGACCTGCACCGCGCCACCGAACGCCAGCCAGGGCTTCTTCTCGTCAGGGCTGGTTCCGTGCCTGAAACCGAGAGCTGCCGGGACACTCTCCGCCAGCCACTTCAAGGTGGGGATGCGCTCAGAGAACACCACCACGCGGGTCTCCGACCCAGGGCCGACCCCCATCTTCCGTAGCTCGTCCAGCAACGCCGCCAGCTTCGCCGAGTCCTCGTCCTGGATCTGCTCAGCCAAGCCCCGCAAGTCGGCCAGGGCGGCTCGCTCGGCCTGCCGTTCCGCTTCCCGGACCGCAGGGTCGACCGGCCGCGTGGCCTTCTGGGCACGGTCCGCCGACTGCTCAGTGGACGGCTTGTCCAGCGTCGCCAGCCGAGTCTTGACCGTCTCTAGCAAGGCCCGGTGCGAAGACAGGAAGGACTTCAGCAGCTGGTACGGCACGAGCTGGTGCCGGCTGACCGACGGCTGCGCCGAATCCCCCGGAATCCAACGCGCGGCCAGCTCGCGAAAGACGGCCAGCTCCTTCTCACCAGCCGGCACACGAATGGGCTGTGACGGGCCGCGGTCCGCCCAGGAGCCCTTCAACGAGTCGCGCACCTCGGCTGAGGTCTTTGTGCGCCGGATGTAGAGGTGGCCGAGGTCCTCCACCGCGTACGCGGAGGGGTCTGTGATGGCCGCCTCGTCGAGCATCATCACCAGCTCGGCGAAGGATTGGGTGCGGCCGTTATGGGGCGTGGCCGAGGCCAGCACGAGGGCGTCGGTTTTGCGGGCGAGCAGGCGGGCGAGCTCGTTGTTCTTCGTTCCCCGGTTGACGAGGTTGTGGGACTCGTCGATGACGACGGCATCCCAGTCGGTGTGCTCCAGGTGGTGCGCGTAGACATCGCTCTTGAGGGTGTCCACGGAGATGATCGCCCGCTTGAAGTACGCGAACGGGTTGCGGCCGGCAGGGATGTCCTGCTGGATGCGCTGGATGCCGGTCGAGTCCAGGCGCACCAGAGGAATGGCGAAGCGAGTCCACAGCTCGCGCTGGAACTGCTCCAACACATGCTGCGGGGTCACCACCAGGATCCGCTCACCCCGGCCGCGCCGGATCAGCTCGGCCAGCAGCACCCCGATCTCCAGGGTCTTGCCCAGGCCCACCACATCCGCGATCAGGATGCGCGGCTGCGGGTTCTTCATCGACAGCGCCAGCTCGGCAGGGCGCAGCTGGTGCACCTGCTGGTCCATGAGGAAGCCATCGGCCAGCGCCAGCCCGTGCTCGGTCTGCGGCAGGAACGTCTTGCGGATCACGGACTCGAGGAAAAGCCGGCCCCGCCGGTGATTCGGAGAGTCGTCCGGGACAAGCCGAGTCTCCCGCGGGTCCAGCACCTGGATGTCGTCGAGCCGACTGTAGAAGACGGCATCGGTGCCGCGGACGAACGACGAAATGCCCGTGACCTCGACCATCCACCCGTCGAGCTTGGTGTCCTTGCAGTTCCGGACAAGCCACAGCTCGTCCCGGATCAGTACCTGAGCGCCCGGCGCATAGCCGGACGAGGCGGGACCCGAACGCCGATCCGGAACATCGTCGGGCCTCCAGGCGTCCCACACCGCATCATCCTGGCCGCCCACGGCTTCCGCCTCGACGCTCAACGTCCGCTCCGATCCTCTAACTGCGGCCTTGACAGCCGCTCACACCTCACGGGCTCCTGGGACGCCGTCACGCGACGCCCGTACGCACCCATTCCGACACAGACTCTCACCAGGCACTGTCAGCGCAGGAGTCAAAGAGCGAGATCCACCGCATACTGCGCGCGCAGCTCGTCCGCGACCCGCTTCGACGCCGGAGGCCGCCCCTTGGGCGAGCCTGCCTTCGGCCGGGGCCCCCGGCGCTCGGGTGCCGTGGTTGGCTCTGGCAGAGGCACCGCGAGCACCTCCGCATCGGGTTCTGCTTCGCTATCGCCCTGCTCGCCCGCTGCCGCAGCCCGCGGAGTCATGTCGAGCGGGCTCTCCGGCTCCCCATCGTCGGCAAGGGCCGCCTGCTCCTGAAGGAGCTTCTCGAAAGATTGCGTGAAGGGCTCCCCAGCCGGTGACGGCGGCTCTCCAGTGGTGGTGCGCGCGATCAGCGCCAGTCGTGCGGACGCCGGCGAGGTTCCGGAGCTGGTGAGGATCTCCGCGCACGCATCAGAGACTGCCGCGAGGGTCGGCCTATCCTCCGGCTCTTGCGCAAGCATCGACTGCAGCAGGGAAACCAGCGCCGCAGGCACACCAGAGAGGTCAGGGGCAATGTCGGCATTGGTGACCTGCGCCGCGATGGCCTCCCAACGCGTCCCGTCGTACGGGTAGTGGGCGGCGGCCGCGTACAGCAGGACCGTGCCCAGCGCGTACACGTCCGCAGCCGGGGTTACCTGCGGACGGCCACTCGCCTGCTCCGGGGGCATACAGCGCACCGTGCCGATGATCATGCCGCTGTGGGACAGGGTCTCCTGGGAGGTATCCATGAAGGCGCCCAGCCCGAAGTCGATGATCATCGGACCGTCACTGCCCAGGATCACGTTCTGCGGCTTCAGGTCGCGGTGCAGAAGACCGGCGGCATGCACGGCCGCCAACCCCTCCGAAAGCAGGGCGCCGAGGCTGGCCACCATCGGAAGTGGGAGGGCGCCGTCATTGTCGATGCAGGTCAGCAGCGTGCGGCCGGCCACGTACTCCATGGCCAGCCACGGCTGGTCGGCGTAGGGGTCGGCGTCCAGGAACCGGGCCACCCGGTTCGTGCCGATCACCGTACGGGCGATCAGGGCTTCCTTCTCGAAGCGCGCACGTGTCACCGGGTCCAGCTTGTCGTTGCGGATCACCTTCACCGCGACCGGATCACCCGCCGGCGTATAGGCGAGAAAGACCTCACCCATCCCGCCCGAGCCGAGCTCCCGCGCCACCGTGTAACGGCCGATCCGCGTGGGTACCCCGCTCATCCGTACCGACTCACCCTTCCGCTGCGCCTCACCTGATCGGCGCTGTTGTCCGTGAACACTCTAATCGGCCAAAAGGGCAGGCTGAGGGCCTTTCGGCTTGATCAAGGCGAGCAGGGAGCCAAGGCTGGCCGGATTTCGCGCACTGGCCGCGGTCTGGTGTCGACGGCGCGCTGCGCCGGTGAGGCCGTCAACTGCTCAGGCTGCCGCATGCCAGGCATCGGTCAGAGAGCGGACCGAGGGCCATCGCCTCTCTGGCTCTGGGGCTGTCGCTCGCTCGATGACGGCCAGCTGGGCGGGGGTGCCGCGCCACCGGGTCTCGTCGTCGCCCGCGTCGAGCAGGAGGCGCAGCGCCCGGCCGAGGTTGAACACCGTGGTCCGGATGTCGATGAGTGAGCCCCGGCTGAACTCCTCGGGTGCCATGTACCGAGTGGAGCCGGGAAGCCGGTCCGCCTGCAGCGTGAACGGCCCTGGGCGGTACTCGTCCAGGTCGCACAGCGTCATGCGGTGTTCGCCGAAGTCGTACAGCATGCAGCCGTCATAGAAGTCGACCGCCACGAGTCCGGCCTGCTCGACCGCCAGGTGGGCACTCAGGACGGATTCCAGTGCGGCCTGAATCCGGACGATCGGCAGTGCCCTGAAGCGCGCCATAGGGCTGCCGGGCGTGGCCCGTCCGCCGTGGCGAGTCCGGGTCGGGTGGTAGAGGACCTCGCCCCTCACCCATGGGTAGACGAGCGCCAGGCCCTCGTCCGTGGTGAAGGAGTGCACCAAGGACACGATGGCCGGATGGGAGACGGCCTGGTGGACCGCGATTGCGCGGCGTAGGGAGCAGACGCCAGTCGCTTTCGAGGCGGCCTTCACGAACCAGCGGCTGCCAGCTACGTCCAGGCCGTATGAGATGCAGCCAGAGTCCTGCTCGTCGAACTTCCGGAATACAGTGCCCATCCCGCTGAGGAAGGACTCGAGCGCCGCAACGTGCGTTACGGCCAGGAACGGCTGGGTCGTCATTCCCTTAATCCTGTCACCCTCTCCGCCAGCTCCGCAGCCAGTTTCACGGTTTCAGGGCATTGAAGTGACGCGCCTGACCCCATGCTTCTGACGACCGCCGCCCGGCACCTGGTGGCCGTGTGCCTGACATCTTGCCCAACACCTCCATGGGGCGAGCCAGCCCTCGGCGCCAGTCGCGACGGCCCCGCGCAGGCTGTCGAGCCCGGTCACCGCGCACGGCGGTGCGCCGTGACCGGCCGCCCCAATTGAAGGAAGCCTGGGAGCGGTTCGGCAGCGTGAGCAGGCATCCGCCGATAGTGTGATTTGCGCAGCTCCTACGCGGCCAAGGCGAGATCCAGAGACGATGCTGCGCTTGCGATCGAGCCAGGCATGAGGTGCCGGTAGACCTTAAACGTCACGTCCAGGCTCTTATGGCCCATCCAGTCTGCAACATCAGTGATTGGTATGCGAAGCTGAAGGCATTGTGATGCAAAGAAATGCCGAAAGCTGTACAGCACGATTCCTTCCGGAATGATGGACGGGTGGTCTCGCTTCAGTCTCTGCCACTGATTTTGAAGCAGGTAGGCCTGAAAAGGTCTTGATGGGTCCCGTGGGTCCCTTAGGAGATAGCCGTCGATCGTGCCGTGTTTTCGGGCATAGCATTCGATTTCCTGCTTGATCCGTGAAGGAAGCGGCACATCCCGGTACTCGCCTGGTTTCCGGTGCTTGAGGCGTCCGCACACCTTCGTTGTCTGGTTAACCTGCTCGGTTATCCTGTAGGTGTTATCGGAAACGATATTGTTGATGTTTACTGCGACCGCTTCGGCGTTCCGCATCCCACACCCGCTCATCAGGTCGCAGAGGAGGCGGAACTTCTCGTCACCGATTTCTCGTATTTCCCGCAACTGGGCAGGCGTGGGGATTGAGGCTCGCGTTGGCGTGTACTGTGGCGATCTGACGCCATCCAGTGGGTTGAAGTCGTAAATTCCTACCCGTTGCGCATCGAGAAGTATGGTGGACAGTTTATCGAACGCGTTGGATTGCGTTGCTGTCCCAGTGCCCATTGTTTCCATGGTCCGGATAAAGTCATCGACGACCTTGTGGTCGAACGAGTTCATACGGCGACTGCCCAGGACTGGGATGATGTGATGCTCGAGGAGCGAATCTAGGTGTCGAGCTGAGGAGGCGGCCAAGTGCCGCTGCCCTTTCCTCCAGAGTTCTACGTACTCGGTGAGGTTCATTTGGCCGTACTTCTCGGCGCGCTCGTATCTGAAACCTGCACTTGCTGACGCCTTGGCCTTCGAGGCATAAATTTGTGAAAGTCGTGACGTAGCCTGAGCCTGGGTGCGGAATCCCCCTTCCTCTGTTTGGCGTCCGCTCGCACTCCGGTATCTGATCGCGTACGAATGCGGACATCGTGACCACTTTTCGCTCGGGTCGTCGCAACGCTTGAATACAGTCCCCATGCCTCGGGGAAGGGATTTTGTGGGCACCGGCCTGCCTTGCTGAATCGTTCGGGATGGAGGTGACGTTAGGTAATTTGCCTGCGCTGTCGTATCCAGGAATTAACCTCGGATACTTTGAACCGGATTCTTGCGCTACGCCCGGTCCCGAATGTGTAACTGGCGAGACCTGACCGGTGTGCTTCCCTGTATACCCACGACACGGACATGCTCAGTTGGGCAGCCAACTGCTTTGCGGAGATGAACTCGTTCGACACCCGGACCTCTTGTGTGAAGTGCTATGGCAGGTGTTAATGATCCGAAGGATCCCCGGTTTGGCTGACCGGGGATCCCGTGGTATACGGGCTCGGTTAAGCGGCTAGGCTTACGTTGAGGATCTTGGCTGCCTGCCCGATGGACCCCGGCAGCAGGTGCCGGTAGATCTTGAACGTGATCTCCAGGCTCTTGTGGCCCATCCACTCCGCGACGTCGGTGATCGGGATGCGATGAGCCAGGCAGTTCGACGCGAAGAAATGCCTGCATCCGTAGATCACCATGCCTTCAGGGACATCGAGGGCGCCGGCGCGCTTGAGTCTCTGCCACTGGTTCTGGAGCAGGTAGGGCTGGTACGCGCGATCGCGATCGTGCGGATGGCGCAGGAGGTAGCCGTCCACGGTGCCGTACTTGTCGGCGTACCACTCGATGGTCTGCTTCACTCGCGCTGGCAGAGGTACGTCCCGGTACTCGTCGAGCTTGCGGTGCTTCAGGCGGTCGTAGTGCTTGGTGGTCTGGTTGACCTGCTCGGTGACGCGATAGACGTCGTCCGCCACGATGTTCCCGATGTTGACCGCGGCCGCCTCGGCATTGCGGAGTCCGCAGCCGCTCATGACATCGACCAGGAGCATGAAGGTGTCGTCGCCGGCGGCGCGTAGGCCCCGTAGCTGCTCGGCGGATGGAATGACGGCCTTCTTGGGGTCGTAGACGGGCGCCTGCACACCAAGAAGCGGGTTGTCCTCGAAGATGCCGAGCCGATGAGCGTCAAGCAGGACCGCTTTGAGTTTGTCGAAGGCGTTGGACTGCGTCGCAAGTCCTACGCTGTTGCGCTCCATCGTGCGTATGAAGCCGTCGACGACCTTGTGGTCGAACGTATTCATGCGCCGACTGGAGAGTGCCGGGAAGATGTGGTGCTGCAGAAGCGAGTCGAGGTGGCTGAGCGAAGCCGGCGCGAGGTGACGTTGGCCCTGCTTCCACTCCGCGGTGTACTCGTCGAAGCGCATCTGGCCGTACCGCGCGATGCGCTCGGCCTTAGCTTGGTTGGCCGGCTTCGCTTGCTTCTCGTTGTGAACAGTCGACAGGCGCTCCGCGGCCTTCTCCCGTGTGGCGAAGCCCGATGCCTCGGTCTGCTTCCCGGCCGCGTTGCGGTATCGGATCTTCCAGCCGTGGGGGCATTTCGGCCAGTAGGAGGACGCGTGCCCGCAGTCCTTGAAAATGGTGCCCATGCCGTGGGCGGTTGTCGTGGCTGCCACGTCCCCGCGACTCCTCGGATCATAATGCTGACAGTTTGCTGACTGGCAGCTATCCGAGACCCGTCTGACCTGCGCCGATGCCCGTGAGCATTGCATTGTTCTGGAACTGGATCGGACGGTCCGACGAGGAGATCGTACAGGCGCGCAAGGACTGGATGGAGGGCACCCGCTACGGCGAAGTGAAGGGCTACGACGGCCCTCCGATCCCTGCCCCCGCACTCCCGCCGGTGCCCCTGAAAGCCCGGGGAAGGGTTCGCTGACCTGCGCTTTTCGCCTCACCGGGCCCTCATCGTTTCTCAGGTACAGCGTGCTGTCCAGGGGCCTGCGAGGCGCTGTAACTGCCTTGATGTCCCCTTCGGACAGGGGCGCCACTGCCCGGCGGGGGTGAGCGCGCGGGGCTCGTAGGCGGTCTCCTCGGGGCGGGGGGTCCGAACGGTGGCGATCTCGCAGCGCGCCCGGAGGGCGGACGGGGCTCCGTAGGCGATCTGCAGGGGCACGGGATCCTCCCGGCCCAGTCGTCCCCGGTGCTGAATTCGAGTTCGTTCAGGAGGGCTTCGGCGAGGTCGGTCTGCTGGCCGGGGTCGGTGCGAACTTTGGCGAGGGTCGCCACGCCTCGGATTGCCGACAGGTCGTTCTCGCGCAGGTCGGTGTTGCGGTAGTGACCCCTGCCGAATTCGGCGAGCGGGCCCGCTCCTGAACCTGTTGATGGAGGCACAGCCGTTCACCCTCGCCGCGCTCGCGCAGCACTCTGGGCTCACCGTCGACCAGGCCGCCGAGGTGATGACCGCACTGGCCGCAGGACCACCGCAGCACGCCCGGCTGTGCTGCCTACGACGACCCACTCTGATGCCCGTGAGCCGCGCTTCCGGTTGCTTTGGGCGCTGGGCGACCACGGCTACGGCTACGACAAGTACCGAGGTTTGGTCTGGGGCTCCGGACTCGACACCCAACGCTCGCTCGGCGAACGGGCGTTTGCCCCGATGCACTGGTTCCGCCGCCGGCGGATCCGCTGGGAGATCGGCGACGACAGCCACGGAGCCTTCCTCACCCTTGGGTGCGCACTGATCTGGTGGAGACGCCTGAAGTCTTCCCGACAGGAGTTCTTACGCCACCACAACAGGGGGCAGCGGTTCACGCGCTGCGTGCCAGGCAGGGGGGAGTGCGCCGACGCCTGTGCGAGCAGCAATCACGCCACCCGCGATAGCACAGGTCGTGTCGATGTCGCCACGCCCGGTGACCGTGGACCACAGGCCCTCCTGCAGGTCGTCGAGGTGCCCTGCTGCGCACCACAGAGCGTAAGGGACGGTGTCGGGCCCCGACATCCGGTAGCCGGAGCCCAGGACCTCCGCGGCGTGCCGGATCGACGTGCGCTCCGGCAGCCGGGCCGCGACCCGCACCCCCGACCGGACGTCGCTGTCGGGAAGTCGTTCGGCGACTGCCAGGAGGAATTCCGGCCGGGCCGGGGTGTGCCCGCCCCGGCTGCGGGTTGCCAGCGCCGCGGCGAGGGCAACCGCCACGGCCGCGGCGACCGCCTCCGGATGGTGGTGCGAGACCGCGCTCTGGCGGGCGGCCTGCTCGGCGACCGCGTCGAGGTCTGCGGCGTGCCAGGCGCCGAGCGGAGCGGCGCGCATGGCTGCGCCGTTGCCCCAGGAGCCCTGGCCGCCGAATTGTCCGGCGACCACCTCCCGCCAAGGCTCGCCCGCGCCGATACGACGGAGCACGTCATGCATCGAGGCGCCGTAGCCGCGATGCGTGTCGTCGGCGTAGGCTGCCGCGAGGCGCAGGGCCAGGCGGTCCTGGTCGACGGTGCCGCTGCCGTCGGCGAGTTCCCGGACGAGAACGAGTGCCTGGGCGGTGTCGTCACTCCACCGCCACAGGGGTTCCGGGGGCAGCGTCCGCGCCTCCAGGGCTGCCAGACCGTCCCGGCGCAGGATGCCGAACCAACGGTCCCCGAAGGCGTCCCCGAAGGCGAGCCCGTGCAACGAATCCAGCACAGCGGTGGGCGTGTCGATCATATTGGCTCGGGGGTGACCGCGTAGGGTGGGGTGGCCGTGCGCTGCCCGCGGCACGCGGGGTCTATGCGGTCCGGTCCCTTGGCCAGGACGGCCTGCCAGTCCGCCACGACGCCGACCGCCAGGGGCACGGTCACAGGTCGTCCTTCGTTCCGAGGACGGCGGGCCCGCTGCCTTCGGGAAGGTGTGCCACGACCAGGGCGAACGCCTCCTCAAGGGTCGCCACCTCACCGAGGACGCCCTCCCCGGCCCGGCCCGTGACCTGGAACCCGCCGGCTGCGAGCGGATACACGAGCGGTACGTCCTGGGAGGCGGGGTAGCCGGTGCACCGGCTGAGGTACAGGATGCCGTGGCTGACCCCGGGGAAGAGCACCCGCAGCCGCGGTTGCGCGTACGCGGCCCGCACCATGGCGGGGTCGATCACATCTCCCCCGAACCCCAGGAACTCCTGCCACCGTTCCGCGACGATCTCTGCAGCCGTCAGAGAGCTCTCATTGTCCGTCATCTTGCGAGCTCACCTCCTTTTCGGTTTGTTGCCGGTGTCCGGCGGACTCAATTCGGGAATGTCGGGGCGGGGAACTTCAATGCGCTGATTCTCCGAGTACCAGTGGATCGAGTCCCACGACCGCCCCATCGGATTCGGGTCTCCGTCCGCGACGTCAGCCTCGTGCATCCGCACGTTACGGGCAACAATGCTCATCTCCCAGGCCGTGCCGACACCTTCCGGACGGTTCCCCTCCTGCGTCGAGTAGGGCGAACCGTCCGCGACAGCGCGCTGGAACGCCTCGACGATGGTCTCGGGGGTGTTCCAGTTGCCTCGGTCGCCGGCACGGTTGGGCATGCCGTCCAGGGTGATCGAGAGAGTCGTGTTCCGGTCCCCGACGGCATCCATGACGTTCGTCATCCACACCGGAGCTCCGCCCTCGATCGCGGCGTAGGCGGGATCGTTGTACGTGTGCGCTCCGGGATCCTGGGGGCGGTCAGGATCATGGTCCGGATCGTCCGGATCGTTGCGCAGGTGCCGTGCCAGCCTGTTCGAGGGGCCGTTGGGCGCCGGCTGGTTCCACCCCAGCACCACGCTATGTCGAGGGTCGTCGCTCTTGCGGTGCGGGCACAGGGCCAGGCCCAGCGGGTCGATCCACCGAGTCGGGTTGTCGACGTACGTGAACGCGTTCGGAGCCGGGGTCAGGCCCAGCGGGTCCGGGGAGACGTAGCGGCCCGCGGACGGGTCGTAGTGGCGGTGGCGGTTGTAGTGGAGTTCCGACTCCGGATCGAAGTACTGGCCGGGGAGGCGGAGAGGGGTGTAGGCGCTCGCGTCGCGGTTCCAGGTGGTGGTGCCCCAGAGGGTGGCGCGCGTGTACCAGGCCACCTCCCCCTCCTCGTCGATGAGCTCGCGCGGGGTCCCGATCAGGTCCGTGGCGATCGCGAAGAACCGGCTGTCGACCTCCGCCGGGCCGATGAACCGCCGCTCCACCTGGGTGACCGGCTTCACGCCGTCGTGGTCCCACGTCAGCGCCACGGACTCCGGCGCGCCGGGCACACGGCCCACCTGCTCGACGAGGGTGTCTCCGTCCCAGGTGAAGGAGACCTCCTCGGTGACCGACGCCCCGTCCGGCGACAGGCGCTGCTTCGCGATGCGGCGGCCGAGCGCGTCGTACACGTAGCGCCAGCGGGTGCCGTCCGGAGTGGTGACCGCGACCAGACGGTCCTCCACGTCCCACTCGTACCGCCAGGTGTCCGGCTTACGCGAGAGGCGCTGCTTCTGGCGCAGCACCACGCGACCCTGTGCGTCGTACTCGTAGCGGACGGAGCCCGCCCGGGTGATCCGGGTTCCCGCGTAGACGCGCGGCCCCGTGGCGGAGCCGTCGTACGCCGGCCAGGAGGCCTCGGTCTGGTTGCCGGCCCCGTCGTAGGCGTACCGCTCGGTCCACTGCGCGGCGGACACGCACGTGACCCGGCCCTCCGGGGTCAGGTCGAACCGGCGCGGGCCGGTGAGCCGGTCGTCGACCTCGGTGAGGTGCCCGTCCGGCCGGTAAGCGTACGTGCGGTGCTGGACGGTGCGGTCGCCGGCCGCCCGGACCAGCTGCCCGGTGAGGCGCCCCCGGTCGTCGTACGCGTGGTCGATCGTCAGGCCCTCGCCGATGCGTCGGACGGTCTCCCGGCCCGCCTCGTCGAACCGGAAGGTCACTTGTCGGCCGGAAGCGTCGAGCAGGGCGCTGCGGTCGCCCGGGAAGTCCCAGCTGCTCACCGCACCGGTGGGGGTGGTGCGGCGGATACGACGGCCGACCTCGTCGTAGAGGTGGGTGAGCTCCCGGCCGTTGCACAGCTCGCGCAGGACCCGGCCCGATGCGTCGCGCACGTAGGAGAGGTCCGCGTCGGGGCTGACGGCCCGCACCAGACGACCGGAGGCGTCGTAGGTGAAACGGGTGACGGCGCCCCCGGCGTCCTTCACGACCACCCGCCCGGCGGCGTCGCGCTCGTAGCGGACCGTCTGGCCGAGCCCGTTGGTACGGCTGGTCAGCCGACCGAACGCGTCGTGGGTGTAGTGGAGGCTGCGGCCGTCGAAGTCGGTCTCGGATGTGCGACGGCCGAGTGCGTCGTAGGTGTAACTCCACGTCAGCCCCATGGGGTTGGTGACGCGGGTGAGACGCAGCTCGGTGTCGTAGGCAAAGGAGTGGCGGGCGCCTTCGGGTGTGGTGCGGGCGGAAACCAGGTCGAAGTGGGTGTACTCGAAGTGCGACTCGCCGCCCGCGGCGTCCGTGTGGGTCAGGCAGTTCCCCTCGCCGTCGTAGGTCCAGGATTGCACCGAGCCGTCCGGGTCCGTACGGCGCGCGAGCTTGCCCTCGACCGTCCACTCCAGCTCCGTGACACCCCCTTGCGGGTCGGTGATCCGTATCGCGCGGCCGAACGCGTCCCGCGCGTAGCGGGTGACGGTGCCCTGCGCGGTGCGGATCACGAGGGGCAGGCCCGCCGGGTCGCAGTGGATGCGCTGCAGCCCGTCGAGGGAGTCGTCCACGCCGGTCAGGTGGCCTTGCGCGGTGTGGAAGAGCCGGGTCGTCGTTCCGTTCGGGCGGGTGAAGAGGGTCGGGTTCCCGCGGTCGTCGTACTCCTGGTGCGACCTGCCGCCGTCGGTGCCGGTGACGGAGGTGAGCTGGTGCCGGTCGTTGTACTCGACGGTGGCCGCGGCGCCGTCCGGGTGGACGATACGGACGAGGTCGCCGCGGCCGTCGTAGGTGTAGGTGGTGGTCCGGCCAAGGGGATCGGTATGGGCGAGCAGCCGGTCGAACGGGTCCCAGAGCCGCCGGCTCGTGTGCCCGAGAGGGTCGGTCTCGGCGACGACCTGGAGGAGCTCGTTGAACCGGAAGACGGTGGTCGCGCCCGCGGAGTCGGTGTAGCGGGTCGTGCCCGATGCTGTGTCGTAGGCGAACGTGGAGGAGAGGAAGCCGTCCGGGCCGACGGTGCGCACCACCCGGCCGGCGGTGTCGTAGACGTACTGGAAGGTAGCGCCGTTGCGGTCGGTCCAGGACGTGACGCGGGCGTCTTCGTCGTACGTCAGACGCTGGGCCGAACCGGAGGAGTTGGTGACGGCAGTCAGGTTGCCGGGCTCGTCGTAGCCGTACGACATGACCTTGACGGGGCCGTCGTCCGCGCGCACGGCCAGGGCGGTGACCCGCTCGTCCTCGGTGGTCAGCCGCACCTGGTACCCACCGCTGTGGGAGACGGAGGTGGGAGTTCCATCAGTGCCCCGCCCGAAGGTGATGGCGTTGTCGTTCCGGTCCGAGACCGCGGTCAGCCAGTAGGCCGTGGAGGCGCGGTACGGGCTGCCGGTGAAGGACTTCGTCAGTCCTGATCCGGTGTCGGTGACGGTGTACGTCGTCTCGCCGTCGTGCTCGCCGTCGTGCGCGAGAGCGAGACGGGGGCCCTCGAGGGGCAGTACGGGCTCGTCACCGGCCTGCGGCAGGCGGGGGTAGACGAGGAGGGAGCCGTCCTCCCGGGCCCAGACGGCGCCGAAGCCGACCGGGTCGGGTTCCAGACGCTCGTCGAGGGTGGAGGCCCAACTGCGGCCAAACCACTGGCCGTAGCGGTACCCGGACAGATGCGTGCGCTTGAGGACGAGCGGCAGTGTGCCGGGGAGGGCGAGGTCCGTCTGGGGCAAGGTCATCTCACCGGTGACCACGTCGATCGGGTCGTTCTCGCAGCGCTTCTTGTCCAGCGAGATGCCGTTGCGGCGGGCCTCGTCCTTGGCCTTGTCCAGGGAGTCGGGCTTCGTTCGGCTGCTCGCGTCCTTGCTGCCGGAGCCGGTCCTGCCCCGGTCGCTTCCTCCGGATCCGTTCTTTCTAATACGGTTGAAGTCGTCGTAGATCGCCTGGTCGTTCTTCTTGTGGTCGGTGGATATCTGCTTGACCGCTTTGGGGAGGGTCGTGCCGACGTGGTCCCCCATCGCCTTCGTGGCCTTGGCCAGAGAGGCCATGAACTTGTCGGCGACCGGGTCGATGGCCTGGGCGATGGAGTCACGGCCCCGGGTGCGGCCGTGGTGGGACTTGGCCTTGGTCAGCTTCGACGTGGTCTTGCCGTGGATGTTGACGCTCACACTGTTGAGGCTGGTACCGGCGCGGGCGTGTTCGCTGTGCTCGATGTGGAGGTCGACCAGGCCGGTGCCTCCCCCACCACCGGCGCCTCCCGCGGAGGCGAGGTGGAGGGCCTCTTTCCCCGACTGGACGCCGTCCTTGAAGCCGTCCTTGCCCGCGTCCTTCGTCTGGTCGAGGTCGACGCCGTCCTGGAAGCCGAGAGCCATCGAGCCGAGCTGGACGACGAGGTCGGCAGCCATGCCCTCCAGGGCGGCGACGGCCGGTTCGGTCATGGCGGAGACGATGTAGCCGACCGCTTCCTCCATGCACTCCTTGATGAGGCGCTTGACGACCTCCTGGGTGGCGCGCATGGCGCCCGCGCCGATCAGCATCGACAGTCCGCCGGTGACCGGTATGAGGGAGAGGGCGATGCCGGCTTCGGTGGCGAGGTAGCCGAGCTGGACCAGCGCGGCGGTCTTCATGCCGACCACGGCGTCGGCGGCGAGGTCCATGGCGCCTGCGATGGTCCGGGCCGCGTCTGCAAGGTCCTTGAAGTGCTTGGTCTTGACCTTGTTCCAGTGCTTGTTCAGGGCCTCGATCGACTCGCCCTTGCTGGCCGACAGCAGGCGCTCGACGTGGTTGTTGGCGAGCTGGCCGTCGTCCAGCAGGTCCTCGGCGAACTCGCGGAGCGAGTCGGCCATGTCCCGGTACGCGTCCTCGTCCACATTCGGCCAGGCCACACCGATCAGGTCCAGCAGTGTGTCCGCCCAGTCGGGCACCGTGACCGACATGCCCCACCCCCGTACCTGTGAACGTTCCCCCGATGCTTGTGCGAATCATGATGTCATGACGGTCTGACAGCCCGACATCACGGCTGGGGAGTTGACCACAGACGCCCTCGGCTCGACAGGTTGCCGCGAGGGGGCGTGGCGGTTGCGAAGGCTCCTGTGGGTCTGCAGGGGGGACCGCTCTGGAGCACGCACCGGAAGAGCGAGCGAGCCACGCTCATTCACTTCATGACATCCGATCCGTACGGTGCGGGCGCCCTGCTCGCGTTGGACGCGGATGCCGACCAGGAAGCGCACCTGCTCCTCGCCGCCGTCCGCGAACGGTCCAAGGACCGGTCCGGCCCCGCAGCCCTGCGGGAACACGCCTGGGCACCTCGGCCCGCCGCCTGCACGAGCGCTGGCTCAGGTCAAAGCGGGCCGATCTCGGTGTAACTTCCCGAGCGTGGAAGAAACCCAGGTCAGCGAATGGGAACGGGGCACTGCTGAAGACCTTGTGCGGGACGCCGAGGCCCTCGGCATCGAGCAGATCTTCACGCGGATGATCACCGACTGGGTGGAGGTGGGCCTCTTGGCTGCCCCCGAGTTCGAGAAGTCCACTGCACCGGATTGACTGGGCCCAGTACCAGTCGGCCCGGGGCCGCTGTGGGCTCGGGCCCGCTCCCACACCTCGTGCCGGTCGGTGTGAAGCCGACGGGTCCCGGGTGAGGCCTTCCACCACCTTGTGGTCGAAGGCGCTCATCCGGCGGGTGCCGAGCGCGGGGAAGATGTGGTGCTGCAGGAGCGAATGCAGGGGGCTGAGCGATGCCACGGCGATGTGACGTCGGCTGGCCTTCCACTCGGCGGTGTACTCCCGGAACCGCATCTGACATTACTTCTCGACGCGCTCGCTCTTCGCCTGCTTCGCAGGGACCGCCGTCTTCGCCTTGTAGACATCGGTCAGCCGCTTGACGGCCGCGTCCCGCGTCAGGTAGCCCGACCCCTCGACCTGGTTGCCGCCGGGGCCCCGGCAGCGGACCTTGTAGAAGTGCGGGCACTTCGCCCTCGGGACGGTGCGTGCTCGCAGTCCTTGAAGAAGCTGCCCATCCCGCGGTCCACTGTCGTGGCTGCCATGCGTCCGGACCCCTCGGATACCGATGCTGACGGTTTGCTGACGGTCAGCGATACGAGGCCCACTTGACCTGCGAAAACGTTGCTGTGCCGCGTTTTGTTCTGGAACTGGATCGGACGGTCCCAGGAGGACATCGCAGGGTTCCGCGAAGACTGGATGAACGGCACCCGCTACGGTGAGGTCAAGGGCTACGACGGGGCTCCGATTCCTGCCCCGGAACTTCCCCCAACTCGGCTGACGCCTAGGGGTAGAACGCGCTGAACAGTGCTGATGCCATGAAGGCTGCAGGCTGTACGTGGCGGCTGGCATCGTTCCGCTTCTGAGGGTCCGGCGGGAGTCGGCGTGATCTCTCCAACGGCATTTTGATCTTGATGTCGAGTCTCATGTGGATCAGGGTGTGGCCGGGCCCAGTCGAACGAATGCTGACTCTGCTGACGAGTAGTTGGGCACGGGGAGGAGAGGTCAGGGCCTACCGTCGAGCAGTGGAACGTCACGCCGAACGGGTGTGGCGCGGGCAGCTTGGAGGGCCGTGGACCGTTCCAGGTGAGCTCTCCTCCCGAACTGGGGTCTGCTGTTGTCCTGTCGTGGAGGCCACCGCACCACGTTGTGGACAGTAAACAGAGAAGTTGAGTCAGAACCGCTTCTCATGCAGCTATCGATGAGGAAGCCGCTGCTTTCAGCGGGTCACTGGTGTTCGGCGCTGGTGTGGTCCTCGTGCTGTGCGGTGGGGGCGGTCGTGGTGCTGTTGGTGGTGTGCAGGGTGAAGGCGGCGGTGCGGACGGTGCCTTGGTGCTTGAAGTCGAGGAACAGGCGGTAGGCGCCCGGGGTGGGAGCGGTGGCCATGAAGGAGATGGCGGGGCCGGGCTGGGTGGTGCCGTCGCCGGGTTCGCCTTCGGGGTGGACGTGCAGGTAGGCGAGGTCGCCGGAGCGCAGGGCGACGAGGTGGCCGTAGGCGCCGAGGTAGGGCTCTAGGTCGGTGACGGGCTTGCCGTCCTTCACCACGCTCAGCGTCAGGCCGGTCATCGTGCCGGCCGTGAGCTTGCCGTCGAGAGTGACGGCGTAGCCGTCGACTTCGGCCGTGGTCTTCTGGGGCGGCAGCTCACGCGGCTGGTAGGGGCCGGCGACGGCGAGGTCCGCGCCCAGGGTGAGGGGCTTCGCGCCTGGTGCCGCGGGGGTGAAGTCGGCGAAGACCCGGTAGTCGCCTGCCGCGGGCAGGTCGACGGGGGTGCTCCAGGTCCCGTCCGACCCCAGGGTGGGGTGTAGGTGGCGGAAGGTGTTCAGGTCACGTGAGGCGACGATGAGGTGCAGGTCCTTGTCGTGGGCCCTGGCGTAGTCGGTGACGGCTTCGCCGGCCTCGTCCTTGATGGCGAAGCGCAGTGGGGCTTCCTGGCCGGCGGCCAGGCGCGGGGTCAGCAGGGCGAGGGTGTAGCCGTCCTGGGAGATCTGCAGTCCGCCCGGGAGGGGCGGCGTCGCTCCGGTGTGCTGGTCGCCGTGGTTCATCGCGTTGCTCTCCTGGTGTGCGGCGGCGTGCGCGGCGCTGGGGGTCTTGCCGGTGACCGGGTTCGGCTACTGCTCCTATGCCGTAGGCGCTGGTGAACGTCAGGGCGAGGGCTGCACCGTAGAGGCCGATCTTGGCTGTGGTGTTCATGGTGGTCTCCCGTGTCGTGCGTGGGCCGGACGGCGCGCTGAAGGTTCTCGATTGACCAGAGCATACCCCTAGGGGGTATCAGTGCAGCTGAGGGGGTTTGCACAGCCTGCGCCTGCGCTCCTTCCGCGCCGGCAGCTGAGCCCATGCCGCAGACGCCCCCACGCGTCCTATGGGCTCGTGGACGACGTCGTTGCTGTCGAAGGCCAGGAGGTGGTCGGGGCCGGCCGTGGTCAGTACGGAGCCCCGGGTACCGCCTGGGAGGGGGCCCATTCGGTCCAGGATGTCCCGTCGCCACCGGAGAGAACCTTGCCGTCTGCAGTGAGGGCGATCAGCCGGCCGGGAGTCGGCTGCTCCACGGCGGCCAGGGCCGGTGCGCCGGGAACAGGCCGGAAGGCGGCACCGCTGTCGGTGCTGTGCAGCAGCCCGTCGCGGCGGGTCGCCCACACCTCCTGCGGCGGCCCGGCGAGGTCACCGGCCGGGATCTTCGACGCCGCTCCCACGTGGCGCCGGCGTCCCTGCCGGCCCAGATCTGCGAGGTCTGGCTGTCGAGGCGGTACAGCGGTTCCCGGGCCGGCATCGCTCGTCGCGCCAACCTTGCCCTGCGCGGGCGCGGTGTCGGGACTCGAACAGGCGGTCAGCAGCAGGGCGCCGGTCGCCGCGGCGGCCGCGAACGCGGCTGTGCGGAAGTGGATGGTCCTGTGTGAGGTCCAGAGCGCTTGAAGGGGAAGGGCTGGCCGACCCGCGTGCGGGCAGCCGTTGCCGGATGCCCGCACCCGAGGTGTGCTGATGCGGCTCAGCTCTTCCCGAGGAGGGTGTTCATCCGGGCGATCTCCGCGCCCTGGGACGTGATGATCGCCTGGGCCATGTCCTTGGCGGGCTGGTAGGTGCCTTCGGCCTGCTCGGTCTTGGCCATGGCGACGGCGCCTTCGTGGTGCTTGACCATCAGCGTCAGGAAGGCGGTGTCGAACGCCTTGCCCGAGGAGGCTCCCAACTGCTTCATTTCTTCGGCCGTCATCATCCCGGACATGTCGTGCCCCTCGTGGCCGGCGCCCCCGGCCGGGACCTGCTCGCCCCAGGACGTGAGCCAGCCGGAGAGCGTCTTGATCTCCGGATCCTGGGCCTTCTTGATCTCATCGGCCAGCTTCTTCACCTCGGCCGACTCGGCGCGCGTCGCGGCGAGGTCGGCCATCTCGATGGCCTGACGGTGGTGGGGGATCATCCCCTTGGCGAACGCGGTGTCGGCGGCGTTGTGGTCGCCCTGCTGCGCGGGGGCGGAGGCGGACGGGGAGGCGGCGTCGTGCCCGTTGTGGGCCGAGCCGCTGTCACTGCCGCTGCCTCCGCAGGCGGCGAGGACGAGGGCGGCGGTAGCGGCCGCGGTGACGGCGGTGGCGCGGCGGATCAGGGAACACTTGAGGCTCATGGTGCAACTCCTGCTGTGGGGCACGCGCGTCTGCGGGCGTGCGGAGGTAGGGCGGGGCCGGGAGGCTGGCCGGCTCTCCGGGGGCCGGGCATGCCGGGGCCGCCCTATATGCGCAGGAGTTGCAGTTCGCTCAGGGACGGCGGTGCCCGTCCGCAGGCGGTGGCGCCGGGGATGACCCCGTGCGCGAGGACCGTCTCGGCCTCGGCGTGGCCGGGCAGGACGGCGGGCGCGGGCAGAACCGGGGCGCCGGCCGTGCCGGTGGCGGCACACGTCGCATCGGCGTGCTCGGCATGCGCGCCGCCTCCGCTGCCTGCCGGATCGTCGGCATGGACGCATCCGTCCTGGTGTGCGGCCTCGTCGGCGATCGCCCCCTCGTGGCCGGCGGCCGACGCGTGGTGGGAAGTGGCCGCCGCGTGTGCGGCGGCCGACGCGGGGGCCGGCCCCAGGCCGTGCATGGCCACCAGGCCCGTAAGCACGGTCAGGACGAGTAGCAGGTGGGAGCGCAGTCCGAAGGGCTGCACCGCTCGCACCACCTGGCCGTCCATGTCCGCATCGTAAGGCAAAGGCGCCCCATTGGCGGAGGGCGAGCCGAGGGCCGGATGGCTACCCGTTCCGCAGGCACAGGCCGGCCTCGCCTCGGGCATCGTCAACACCACCTACCAGGTCGGCTCCGCCCTCGGCCTCGCCGCCCGGACCGCCCTCGCCACCTCCCAGGGCGCGGGCACACTCGGTGGCCAGGCCGCCCACACCGACGGGTTCAGCGCAGCCTTCCTCGCCGCCGCGGGCGCCCTGGCCCCCCACCCTCATGCGCGGCAAGCGGCAGAGCCCGCCGGTCGAGACGGCCACCACCGAGGGGGGCGGCACAGCCTCGGCACGCCGGCAACTGACCAGAAGGAAAGCGAGGGGGCCCTGTCACGCCCTCGGACCTCCTTCCGGGAACGCGGGCGGGCGGGCGGGCGGGGCGGTGCGTCAGAGGCCCCGACGGAGGATCCACCAACTCTCTTGCAGATACCCCTGGGGGGTATACAGTGGTGATGTGAGCCCGCGGGGGCGGGGTCACACTGGACGGGATTGGGGATGACGGTCATGGATCACAGCGCACACCACACCAGCACCGAACACGACCACGCCGCGTACCAGGCGCACGCGGGTCACGCCGGGCACCAGATGGGCGGGGTGACGTGGGGGGCCGCAGCGAAGGCGACGCTGCACTGCCTGACCGGATGCGCCATCGGCGAGATCCTCGGCATGGTCATCGGCACCGCCCTGATGTGGGGCAACGTCCAGACGATGATTCTGGCGATCACCCTCGCGTTCGTGTTCGGCTACTCGTTCACGCTGTTCGCGGTCCGCCGGGCAGGCCTGGACTGGAAGAGCGCGATCAAGGTGGCGCTGGCCGCGGACACCGTCTCGATCGCGGTGATGGAGCTGGTCGACAACGGCATCATCGCCCTGACGCCCGGCGCGATGGACGCCCACCTGTCGGACGCCCTGTTCTGGACGGCGCTGCTGGGCGGCTTCGTCGTGGCCTTCGTGGTCACGACGCCGGTCAACAAGTGGATGATCGGCCGCGGCAAGGGCCACGCCGTCGTCCACGCCTACCACTGACCACAGCCGTACGGCACCGCGCCCGGCCGCACTCTCACGGTGCGGCCGGGCGCGTTCGCATCCGGGGGCGTTAGCTGGAGATGTACCCGGGGCTTCGACGGCGGCCGCCCGGGATCCGCCGGCCTCGCGGAGAACGGAGGCGCCGACGATGTCCAGCACCGTCAAGGACATGCTCGCCACCTACCCGGCCGACCTCGGCGAAATCGACCAGGCCAAACTCACCACCTGCATCGAGGAGTGCATCGCCTGCGCGCAGGCGTGTACGGCGTGCGCGGACGCCTGCCTGTCCGAGGGCATGGTGGGTGACCTGACCAAGTGCATCCGTACCGACATGGACTGCGCCGACATCTGCACCGCCACCGCCGCGGTCCTCTCGCGGCACACCGGCTACGACGCCAACATCACGGCAGCCATCCTCCGAGCGTGCGCCATGGCCTGCAAGGCGTGCGGCGACGAGTGCGCCAAGCATGCCGACATGCACGAGCACTGCCGCATCTGCGCCGAAGCCTGCCGAAGCTGCGAGCAGGCATGCAACGAACTGTTCTCGGCCCTCGCCTGAGGCTCGCACCGTCATCCGTCCCCCCCCCGGCAGGTCGGGGGCGACGGACCCCTTCGTCCGAGGGGACACAGGCCCCACGGGAGGCCCACGGCCGACGTGACGCCATGCTCCCCGGCAGGGTTGTGGCCCGGGCGACTCGTAGCGCGCCGCAGGCCACGCCCACCCCGGGGCGCCGACCGGCGCGGCAGCCCTGAACGCTCCGGACCGGGCCGCCGAGCACAGCCACGAGGCGCCCGACCCGCCCTCCCGCCCAAAAGCACACCGACGACCACCAGGATGCTCCGGAGCCCGATCACGCGGCTCCCCCGTGTGTGTCGGGCCAGCCCCAACAGGGCGCCGCGCTGCCCGCCCCGTTCGAGGCCCTGACCATCCGCGGGCCTCCGTACCCGTATGCGTCCGCCGCCGCTCACCCTGTCCCGGCCCTCCGGGCATCTACCCCCGTGCCGGACCCAGCGGTCCTCCGGATCTCAGCCTTCACGCCCGCCGACAGGTCGATGACCTGTGGGGCATACACGTGAGCCGACGACGCCATGCACCAGCGGCGGTTCAGCCATGCCGTGCGATGCGCCTTGGTCGACCTGCGATGACGCGCGAACGCGCAGCGATGGCCGGCTCACGTTGCACCGTGCCCGACGGGTCCGATCTTCGGCCCCGTCCTGCCCGCCTGCCTCGTTCGAGAGCCCCAGGCCCCACTGAACTCCCCTTGAAGGGTCCGTTTCGTCTTCCTCGCCCAGTCTCACCACGACGACCCCGCCCGCCGCCCCGGCGCAGCCGACCCGCAGCCGGCGCCGTTCCCGCAGCAGGCGGGAAAGCGCCTCTCTGCCGTGGCGCCATCTCGGCTACGTCCGTTACTGCGTGGGGCCGGCCTCATCAGCGGAGCCGTCGTCCACCACCCCATGGCCCCCGCGCGGCCCCAGGTGTCTGACCAGTCGATGGCCGGATCGATCCGCTGCCAGACCTGATGCGACCCTCTGGGCGCCCACATTGCCTGCGCTCAGGCCAGCCCCTGGCGGGTCAGCGCGGCTGCGGAATCTGGTCCCGCTGGCGGCGGCGCCCGTATCGGGTCACCCCGCGCGGCTTGAACACCGACAGGGCGGCCGCCGTCAGGAGCACCAGCAGAGCGGCGGCCGCGTCCGCGATCAGCTGGATGCGCATGCCCTCCAGCTCACCGCCCGCGAGGGCGGCCCGGGCGGCCGCGTCGGCCAGGTGTCCGACCGGCTGCATGTGGACCAGCAGCAGAACGGTCGCGACCACGGTGATCAGCAGCTTCGCGATGACCCAGTAGTGCCGCAGCAGCCCCCACACCGTGCCGAACGACTGCACCACCCCGGTCAGCAGAGAGGCGACGCTGAACGGGACGATCACATACCAGCCGATCACGTCCATGGCCAGGTATGCGCCCCGCACCGTCTGGGGCGCGCCGCTGGTCAGCCCGGCGACGGCGAGGGCGAGGAAGGCCGCGACCGCGCCCAGCCAGCCGACCGAGGCGGTGACGTGAAGCGTGAGCGTCAGCTTGCGCAGCCGCGGCGGGAGCGGGGTCACGGCGTATGCCCCGTCATGCCGCCGCCCGCCAGGTGCACCATCACGAACACCGCGACCAGCACGATGGCGATCGTCGCGGAGACCTTCACCCAGCGCGGTGTCCCCTCCGCGTCGGGACGGTTCGGTGAGCCTGCCATGACGCCCTCCACGGATGACGGCTGCGGGATGGGATGGCCCCGCGCGGTGTTTTGCGAGACAGTCTGTCTCTGGTCAAGACTGAGTGTATCTCCTGTGGGCGTCCGTATCCTGGGTGGGTGCCGAAGCTGTGGAACGAGACGATCGACGCGCACCGCGCCGCCGTGCGTGAGGCGATCCTGGACACCACCGCGAAGCTGGTGACCGAGGGCGGGCTGCGGTCGGTGACCATGTCACAGATCGCCGAGCGGACCGGCATCGGCCGCGCGACGCTCTACAAGTACTTCTCCGACATCGAAGCTGTCCTGCTGGCCTGGCATGAGCGGCAGGTCGCAGCCCACCTCCAGCAGCTCTCGGACATCCGGGACCAGGACGGCACGGCCGTGGAGCGCCTGACGGCCGTGCTGGAGGCGTTCGCCTCCATCGCTCGGCAGCGGCACGGCGGCGAACTCGCCGCCCTCCTGCACCAGGGCGAACACGTCACCCACGCGGAGCGGCACCTGCAGGGCATGCTCCAGCACCTGATCGCCCAGGCCTCCCAGCCCGGTGACCTGCGCTCAGACGTCCCGCCCGCCGAGCTCGCCCAGTACTGCCTCCACGCCCTGACCGCGGCGGCCGCCCTGCCCTCCCAGGCTGCCGTGACCCGCCTGGTCGCTGTCACCCTCGACGGCCTGCGCCCCAAGAGGGCGGCACCTGATCGCTCCGCAGAGTAGCCACTCGGGCTGAGCCGTGCTGATCGGAGAGCAGCCCTTCGGCCCGCTCCTCCAGGACGGCTGAGCGCGGCGGAGACGTACTCGGGCCGGCCCCGCTGGGGAAGAGCTGCGTCAGCTAGCCGCCGAGTTGGCCGGCGGTCGCCACGACGGGGATCGGGATTTCGAAGTGGACGGTCCCGTAGCCGCCGTGCTCGCCGGTTGCGCGGGCGTCGCAGACTTCGTCGGCCATGCTGCGCCAGAAGGCTTCCGCGCCGGGGATGTCGACGTTGGTGTGCAGGTAGATGGCGTCGTAGCCGGGCACCCCTGCGGCGAACTCGCAGGCTGTCCTGACCATGGCGCGGGCCAGTCCGTGCCTGCGGTGGTCCGGGCGTACGTACACCCGCAGGAGCTGCGCCGTGCGCCCCGAGGGGTAGCGCTCGGTGAGCCAGTGCGGATGCGGGGGGTGCCTGGGACCGCGGGAGTTGAGCGCGGTGGTGCCGACCACCTCTTCGCCCAGGACCGCCACGACGAGGGTGTGGCGCGGATGTGTGAGGTAGGTGCCATCGATGTCGACGACGTCATCGTGCCACTGGGGTACGTACCCGTAGTCGAACTCCCGGTAGAACGTGTCGAGCATGACGCTCCGCGCACCGGGCGCGTCTCCCCGCCGGGCGTGCCGTACCACGTACGGCCCGATCTGCTGCCACTGCTTCAGGTCTCTCACGGCTCGGTGGCTCCCTTCCGTCGCTCCGATCTCGTGAGCGGCAGGCTATCGGAAATCCACCCTATTGGAAATGAAAACGATTTCAGGTAGCTTCCTCCTCGGTTCGGTGCGGTCGCCTTCCGTCAGGCGGTCGCCTCGCTGGTATGCCCACCGGTCGTGACGGCATTTTGAGAGGAAGTCCCTTGGCGCATCTGCTGGTTGTCGAGAGCTGGGTGGGGTCGATGAGCAGGCTGCTGCCCAGGGCGATCGGGGAGGGCGGGCACGAGTTCACCTTCGTCACCCGGGACCTCCACCACTACCTGCGCGGCGCCGGATCCGAGGGCACGCACCCGCTGCTGGCGGCGCGCAACATCATCACCGCGGACACCAACGACATGGAGGTGCTGCTGCCCCACCTGGAGCGCCTGCACGCGGTGCTCGCCTTCGACGGGGTCGTCTCCTCCTGCGACTACTACCTGCCTGCCGTGGCCCGGATCGCCGATCGGCTGGGCCTGCCCGGCCCGGCTGCCGAAGCCGTCGAGGCTGCCTGCCGCAAGGACCTGACTCGCCGGGCGCTGGCCGGGGCCGGGGTGCGTGGCCCCCGCTTCGCGCTCTGCGCGGACACGGGACAGGCCGCGGCCGCCGCCCGGGAGATCGGGTATCCACTGGTGGTCAAGCCAGTGGACCTGTGTGCCGGGATGCTCGTACGAGAGGTTCGCGACGAGAAGGAGCTGGAGGCGGCCTGCCGGGCGCTGGAGGAGTTCCCGGTCAACGCGCGCGGACAGGACCGCATGCCCGTCGTCCTTCTGGAGGAGCTCCTCACCGGGCCCGAAGTCAGCGTCGAGACCGTCACCTTCGGCGGTGTCACGGGCGTGGTCGGGGTCACGGACAAGAGCATCGGCGGGGCGCCCGCCTTCATCGAGACCGGTCACATGTTCCCGGCGGGCATCGCGCCGGAGTCGGAGCGTGGAGCGGTCGACACGGCGGCGGCCGCGATCAAGGCCCTCGGCCTGGACCACGTCGTGTGCCACACCGAGATCAAGCTGACCCCCGAGGGCCCCAAGGTGGTGGAGGTCAACCCCCGGCCCGCAGGCAACCGCATCACCGAACTCGTCCGGCACGTGACCGGCATCGACCTGGCTGCCGCCTGCGTGGACGTGGCCCTCGGCCGCCTGCCCGACCTCACGCCGCGCCCGACCGGCGTGCACAGCGCCGCCATCGCTTTCCTGCTCCCCGACACCACCGGCACGCTCACCGGCATCGAGGGCGCGGACGAGGTCCGCGCACAGCCCGGGGTGCTGGAGTTCACCCTCGCCGAGCCCGGCCGGGCTGTACGGGCCGCGACCAGCAACAACGAGTACCTCGGCCACATCATGACCGCCGACACCCAGGGCGGCGGCGCCCGGGAGGCCGCCGAGCGGCTCCTCGCGCACCTGCACCCCTGTTACGAGTCGACGTCGGCGGTGCCCGCATGACCACGCCCACCCTGCACGAGCCCGCGGTGCGCACCGTCGACCAGCTCATGGAAGCGGTCCGGGCCGGGGCCTACGGCCCCGACCCCGCCCAGGAGCGCATCGCGCTCGCCTTCACCACCGCCCAGGCGGTCCGCCATGCCGGCCGCAGCAGCGGTTACCGCAACGAGGTGCTCAGCCTGCGCCTGGACGCGGCCGTCGGATCCTGCGCCGTGGAGCCGGGCGCCCTGCCTGCCGCAGCACTCGACGACTGCGTCGGTGCCTCGGTGGCCGAGCTCCTCGATCACTCGATGCTCCCCGTGCGGGTCGCCGCGCTCGACGCGTACCTGAGCCATGTGCGCCCCCACACTCCCGACCACGGCGCTCGCCCTTACGCCCTGCCGGCGGGCAGCTCCCTGCACCGGTCCAGAGCCCGCGCTCGCGCCGTGGTGGATCTGCTGCCCACGACCGGGATCCGCCGGGTCCTCGTCATCGGCGTGGTCAACTCCCTGTTGGAACAGCTGCGTGCGCGCGGCCTGGGCTACGTGCCCTGCGACCTCAAGGGCGGCACCACCGAGTGGGACGAGCCCGTACGGAGGGATGCCCTCGCGGAGCTGGAGCACTGCGATGCCGTCCTCGCCTCCGGCATGACCCTCGGGAACGGCACCTTCCAGCCGCTGCTCGACCATGCCGCCGCGAGCGGCAAGCCCCTGGTCATGTTCGCCCAGACGGGCAGCGCGGTTCTCCCGCGCTTCCTGGGTGCCGGGGTGAGCGCCGTGTCCGCCGAGCCCTACCCCTTCTTCTGGCTCGACGGCGGCCCGGGAGTCATCCACCGCTACGGAGGCACCCGGTGACCCTCGCACCCCCGCTGTACCGCCCCCCGGCCCACAGCGCGAACCCGGAGCTGCTGACCCTGGTCGGCCGCACCCCGCTCGCGCGGATCCGTACGGAACTTCCCTACGCCCACCCGGGCTTCTGGGCCAAGCTCGAATGCCTCGGCGCCGGCGGGATGAAGGCACGGTCCGCCATGTCCATGCTGCGCGGTGCCCGGCAGCGCGGCGAACTGCGCCCGGGCGCCACCGTGGTCGAATCCACCTCCGGAACCCTCGGGGTCGGGCTCGCCTTCGCCGGACAGGCCCTCGGCCACCCGGTCGTCCTCGTCGGTGACCGCGAACTCGAACCCTCCATGCGCCAGTTGCTCCGCACCTACGGTGCACAGCTGGAGCTGGTGGAGCAGCCCGCCCAGGAAGGTGGCTGGCAGGCAGCCCGGATCGCCCGGCTCCGCGAGGTCCTGGCCCGGACACCGGATGCCTACTGGCCCGACCAGTACAACAACCCCGACAACGCCGCCGGCTACCTCTCCATGGCCGCCGAACTCTGCGGACAACTGGACCACTTGGACGTCCTGGTGTGCAGCGTCGGCACCGGCGGGCACAGCGCCGGGCTCATCGGCCCGCTGCGCCGCCGCTGGCCGCGGCTGAAGGTGATCGGCGTCGACTCCATCGGCTCCGCGATCTTCGGCCAGCCCGCCCGCCCCCGCCTGATGCGCGGGCTCGGCAGCAGCATCCACCCGCGCAACGTCGCCCACCACGCCTTCGACGAGGTGCACTGGGTGGGCCCCGCCGAAGCGGTCGACGCCTGCCGCAGGCTCGCCCGTACCAGCTTCGTCAGCGGCGGCTGGAGCACCGGCGCCGTCGCCCTCGTCTCCGCCTGGGCCGCCCGCGTGGAAGCGGGCGCGGTCGTCGCGACGGTCTTCCCCGACGGTCCGCACCGCTACCTCGGCACCGTCTACGACGACGACTTCTGCCACGCGCACGGCCTTGACCGGGCCGAACTCGCCCTGCGCCCCTTGGAGATCGCACATCCGCACGCGACCGAGGCGATCGGCTGGACCCGCTGCCGCACCGTCCTCGACCCGCTCGCCGCCGCCCGGCCGCACCTGCCCGCACCGACGCGGGGAGATGCCGCATGAGACTCACCTGGCACACCGCCGAGCTGGAACTGGCCGAGCCGCTGCGCATCTCCCGCTCGGTGATGGCCCGCCGCGACGCGGTCTGGGTCGCGATCGAACACGGCGGCCTGACCGGCTGGGGCGAGGTCGTCAGCAGCGACTACCTCGGCCTGCCCACCGCCCGCATCGTCCGGCACCTCACCACGGCGCGCCCCGGCGTCGAACGCCTGCCCGACCCCGAGACCGCGTGGGACGAACACATGGCCGTTTCGTGGCCCGGCCTGCCGGAGCTGCCGGCCGGTGTGCTCGCCGGGCTGGAGGCGGCCCTGCTCGACCTGGTCGGCAAGCGGTCCGGCCGGCCCGCCCACCAACTACTGGGTACGCACACCGCACCGGCCGCGCAGACCACCCGTACGATCGGCATCACCGCCCCCGTACCGGCCGCCGCGCAGGCGGCCCGGCTCGCCATGAGCGGCTTCACCGCCCTCAAGGTCAAAGCCGGATCCCCTGATCCGGCCGAGGACCTCGCGCGCGTGGAGGCCGTACGCACCGGAGCCCCCGAGGCGAGTCTGCTGCTCGACCCCAACGGAGCGTGGACCGAACGGCAGGCCCTCGACCTGCTCCCGCGCTTCGCCGCCCTCGGCGTCACCGCCGTGGAACAGCCCATCGCGCCGGGCAGCCCCGACGCGCTCGCCCGCGTGGCCAAGGGGTCCCCGATCCCCGTCATCGCCGACGAGGACGCGGTCTCGTACGAGGACGCCGTGGCTCTCGCCGGACTGGTCCACGGCCTCAACGTCAAGCTCGCCAAGTGCGGCGGCGTACGGGCCGCCCTGCGCATCCACGACGCGTTGCGCGGCACCGGCACCGACCTCATGCTCGGCTGCCTCACCGCCAGCTCGCTCGGCATCGCCCCCGCCGTGCACCTCGCCGACCGGGCCCGCTGGGTCGACCTCGACGGACATCTGCTGCTCGCCGACGACCCGTGGACCGGCATCGGGGGCACGGACGGCACCGTACGTGCCGCCGACCGGGCCGGACTCGGCGTCAGCCGTACTCACACGGCGGTCGTCCGGTGAGGATCCTCAGCTCGATGCGGGGCTTCCCGCTCGCCGTACGCCTCCTCCTGGTCAACCAGCTCGGCGTCAACACCGGCTTCTACCTGCTCATCCCGTACCTCGCCACCCACCTCACCGACGACCTGGGGATGTCGGCCGCCGTCGTCGGCATCGTTCTCGGCCTGCGCAACCTCAGCCAGCAGGGCCTGTTCCTGATCGGCGGCTCGGCCGCCGACCGGCTCGGCGCCCGCGGCGTGATCATCGCGGGCTGCGGGCTGCGCACGGTGGGATTCGGCGCGTTCGCCCTCGGCGACAGCCTGCCGCTGCTGATCGCCGCTTCCATACTGAGCGGGCTCGCGGGGGCCCTCTTCAACCCCGCCGTGCGGACGTACGTCGCCCAGGAGGCCGGCGAGCGCAAGGCGGAGGCGTTCGCGCTGTTCAACGTGTTCGCCACGGCCGGGGCGCTGCTCGGCCCGCTGCTGGGCACACTGCTGCTGCTCGTGGACTTCCGGGCCGCCGCAGTCACCGCGGCCGGGGTGTTCGCCGTACTCACGCTCGCGCAGTTCCTGGTGCTCCCGGCACGGGAGGTACCGGCCCCCGATTCGGGTGTCCTCGCCGACTGGCGCGAGGTGGCGGGCAACCGCCGGTTCCTGCTCTTCTCCCTCGCCATGGTCGGCATGTACGGCCTGGAGAACCAGCTCTACCTGCTGCTGCCCCGTGCGGCGACCGACGCCTCCGGCTGGGGCGGCTCGGTCGGCCTGCTGTTCCTCGCCGGGACCGTCGCCAACCTGCTGTTCCAGCTGCGCATCACCCGCGCCCTGAAGGCCCGGGGGAGCAGGGGCCGTTGGATCGCCACCGGGCTGGGCGTCATGGGCCTCGGTTTCCTGCCCCCGATGCTCGTCGCGGGCGCCGCCACCGCGCACCCCCTGCGCCTGCTGCCGGTGCTCGCCGGGGCCCTGCTGCTGCACCTCGGCGTGATGATCGCCTCGCCGTTCGTGATGGAGCTGATACCGGCCTTCGGCCGCGACAGCCTGACCGGCACGTTCTACGGCCTCTTCTACGCGGTCTCCGGGGTCGCGGCCGCCGCCGGCAGCGCGGCCATCGGCTGGTCCATGGACACCGCGGGCCACACCGGCCTGACCTGGCTGCCCTACGGCTGCTGCCTCGCCCTGGGCCTGGCATCCGCAGCGGGCGTCGCACACCTCCAGCGCCGAGGGGTGCTGCCGGCAGGGCAGGCACACGATCCGACGGCCCCCGCTCGCCCCGACCGGCCCCGAAGCGAGACGCGATGACAGTGACGACAAGCAGCAACCTGCTCACCGACCACCCCGAGCTCTACGAGGAACGCTTCCCCGACCCCGAACGGCTCGCCGCCCGCTGGACCGAGGACGTGCTGACCCGCCACGGCGCCGGCCCCCGCGTCCTCGATGTCGGATGCGGCACGGGCCGTGACGCCGCCTGGCTGCACCACATGTCCGGGCGCGAGGTCACCGGCATCGACACCTCGCGGGCCATGCTGGCGCACGCGGGCGCGCACCACCCCGGCCCCGCGTACCGCCTGGCCGACATGCGCGACTTCGACCTCGGAGCGACCTTCGACGCGATCGTCTGTCTGGACAGCGCCCTGCTCTACTGCCACACCAACGAGGACCTCGCCGCCTTCCTCGCCCGCTGCCGCGCCCACCTCACCCCGGGCGGACTCCTCGTCGCGGAGATTCGCAACGGGGCCTTCTTCCTCGGCAACACCGAACTCCTCGACGGCCCGCGCACGAACACTTTTGCCTGGCGCGGTACCACGTACACCTCCCACACCACCCTGTGGATCGATCACGGCGCGCAACTCCTGCGCCGCCGCAGGACCTGGACCGCCGACGACGGCTGCCCGCAGGAAGAGCAGCGCTCCGCCTGGCGGCTCCTCTTCCCGCAGGAAATCCGGTACTTCCTCACCACTGCCGGCTTCGAGGTCCTCGCGCTGCACGACGGCCCCGGCCCCCGCACCGAACCGCCGTGGAGCGAAGGCGAGGCCCCGCGCGGGACCACGAGTTCCGACCGCCTCCACCTCGTCGCCCGGCTCAGGCCCCACCCCAGTAACGGAGACATCCCCGCATGAACGACGCCCGCTCCACCCTCGCCCGCAGAGGATTCCTCGTCGCCACGGGCGCCACCGTCCTCGCCTTCACCGCGGCCTGCGGCACCGGCGCCACCACCCCGGACGACAAGAACGCCGGCGACGGAGCTCCCCAGCAGGGCGGCCGACTGCGCGCCGCCTTCGCCGGTGGTGGCGCCAACGAGACCCTCGACCCGCACGCCGCCAACCTGTTCGTCGACGCCGCCCGCGCCAAGGCCCTGTTCGACAAGCTCGCCGACTTCGGCGCCGACCTCGCCGCCGTCCCCAGGCTCGCCGAGCGCTGGGAGCCCAACGACACCCTCGACACCTGGCGCATCACCCTGCGCAAGGCCGTCTTCCACGACGGCCGGCCCGTCACAGCCGAGGACGTCCTCTACAGCTACCGCCGGATCGCCGACCCCAAGGCCACCTTCCGGGCCAAGGCATCGCTGGAGCCGATCGACCTCGACGCGAGCCGTGCGGTGGACGCCTCCACCATCGAGTTCAAGCTCAAGCGCCCGTACGCCGAATTCCCCAACGTCCTCGCCGCGTTCGGCGCGTACATCGTGCCCAAGGAGGCCACCGCCTTCGACAAGCCCATCGGCTCCGGACCGTTCAGCTTCGTCTCCTTCAAGCCGGGCAGCTCCCTCGTCGTCAAGCGCAACGACGCCTACTGGGACGGCGCCCCCCACCTGGACGAGCTCGAATTCATCGTCGCCGGCGAGGAGTCGGCACGCGTCAGCGCCCTGCTCGGCGGTCAGGTCGAGTACGCCCACGAGCTGAACCCGGCCACCGCCCGCACCCACGAGGGCAAGGGAAAGATCGACATCGTCCGCCTCCCCGGCAGTGCGATGCAGGGCTTCGTCATGAAGACGGACCGACCGCCGTTCAACGATCCCCGGGTCCGCCAGGCCTTCTTCCTCATCGCCGACCGCAAGGAACTCGTCGACGGGGCCCTCTCCGGCGCCGGAGAGATCGGCAACGACCTCTTCGGCAAGGGCTACCAGTACTACCCCGCCGGCCTTCCGCAGCGCGCCCAGGACCTCGACAAGGCCCGCGCCCTGCTCAAGGAGGCCGGGGCCGAGGGGCTCAAGGTCACCCTCGACACCGCGCCCGCCGCCACCGGCTTCGTCGAGGCCGCCGGCATCTTCAAGGAGCAGGCCGCCAAGGCCGGAGTCACCGTCGAGGTGAAGGTCGGCAACAAGGACACGTACTGGAAGGACATCCTGAGCAACGGCACCTTCGCCTCCTACCGCTCGGGCGCCATGCCCATCGAGTCCCACATCTCACAGCGGCTGCTGACCGGCTCCACCACCAACGCCACCAAGTGGCAGCAGAAGGACTTCGACGACCTCTACCAGCAGGCCCAGTCCACCCGCGACGTCACGCAGCGCGGCGCCCTCTACGAGCGGATGCAGCGCCGACTGTACGACGAGGGCGGCTTCCTGATCTGGGGCTTCGCCGACTGGATCATCGCCACCGCCCCCAAGGTGCACGGGGTGTCGAAGCAGGCACCCGCCAACACCCTCGACTGGGCCCGTTTCGACAAGATCTGGATGGCGTGACACCTCACCTGTCATGGATCGGCCGCCGCCTGCTCCTCGGACTGGGACAGACGGCGGCCGTCGTCCTGTTCATCTTCGCCCTCACCGAGGCCCTGCCCGGTGACGCGGCGGTCGCCCTCGCCGGGGACCAGCCCGATCCCGCCCGTATCGCACGCATCCGCGAGACGATGGGCCTGGACCGGCCCGCCGCCGAACGCCTCGCCGACTGGGTCGCCGGCCTCCTGCACGGCGACCTCGGCACTTCCCTGGTCACCGGACGGCCCGTCACCGGCTACCTGGCCGCCGGACTCGGCCCCACCCTCCTCCTCGCCGGCGCCACACTCGCCCTGCTCGTCCCCCTCTCGGTCGGGCTCGGGGTCCTGGCCGCCCGCCGCGAGGGCGGCCGGCTCGACCGGACCGTCAGCGCCTTGACGCTGGCCGTTCATGCCGTCCCGGAATTCGCTGTCGGGGTCCTGCTCGCCACGCTCTTCGGGCTGTGGCTGGCCTGGCTGCCGCCCACCGCCGTCGGCGTCGACCCGTTCACGGAGCCCTCGGTACTGATCCTGCCCGTCATCGTCCTGCTGTCGCGGCCCGTGTGCACCATCAGCCGCCTCGTGCGCGCCGGGATGATCGACGCGATGGCCTCCCCGTACGCCGCCCAGGCCCGCCGCTACGGGATCTCCGCCGCCCGGATCACCTGGACCCACGCCCTGCCCAACGCGCTCGCCCCCGCCACCCAGCAACTGGCCCGGACCTGCGACTGGCTCCTGAGCGGAGTGATCGTCGTGGAGGCACTCTTCGTGATCCCCGGCCTCGGCACCGTACTCATCGAAGCCGTCGCAGCCCGCGACCTCCCCGTCGTCCAGGGCATGGCCGTCGTCTTCGGCACCGTCACCGTCGCCGTCAACCTCGCCGCCGACCTGGCTGCCCGCCGCTTCGCACCCCGGTCCGAGGTGGCGGCATGAAGCAGAAGCAGGCACGGTCCCTCTTCGCGCTCGGACTGATCGTCCTTCCCATCCTTCTCGCGCTGATCGGACCCTTCGTGGCAGGCCCGCCCGGCCCCCGCTCGGTCTCCTTCGCCTCCGGCGAAGGCCACTGGCTCGGCACGGACTTCAGCGGGCGGGACGTATGGCACCAGGTGCTCCTCGGCGGCCGCTCCGTCGTACTCGTGGCGATCGCGGCTACTGCCCTCGCCTACCTCGTCGCCGTCCCCCTGGGCCTCGCCGCGGCCCTCACCCGCCGCACCTGGCTGGAGGAGGCACTGATGCGGCCCCTGGACGTGGTCATCGCGGTCCCCTCCCTCCTCCTGGTCCTGCTCGTCGCGGCCACCCTCACACCGGGTCCCGCGGGCCTGACCGTCCTGGTCGGCCTGGCCGCCGTACCCGACGCCGCCCGCGTCGTCCACGCGGCCGCCGTCGAGATCTCCTCCCGGCCCGCCGTGGAGGCGCTGCGCATGCAGGGCGAATCCTGGTGGCGCACGGCCGTCGGGTACGTGGCCCGCTCCATGCGCCGCACCCTCGCCGCCGACGCCGGAATCCGGCTCACCGGTGCCCTCTACCTGGTCGCGACCGCCGCCTTCCTCGGCGTGGGCGTCCAGCCCGACGCCGCCGACTGGGCGGTCATGGTCGACCGCAACCGCACCGGCCTCTTCCTCCAGCCCTGGGCCGTGGTCGTGCCCGCCCTGCTCATCGCGGCCCTCTCGATGGGCACCAACCTCCTGTTCGACGCCGCCCTCCAACGGCACACCCCCCGGAAGGGAGCGACGCGATGACGCTGGTCGCAGAGGTACGGGACCTACGGGTCACCATCGGCGGACGGGCGATCGTGGACGGTGTGAGCCTCGCTGCCCACGCGGGCAGGATCACCGCCGTCATCGGCCCGTCCGGCAGCGGCAAGACCACCACGGGGCTCGCCCTCCTGGGCGAGTACCCGGCCGGCGCCGCCGTCGACGGCGAGGTCCACACCCCCGCCGGCCCGGTCGGATACATCCCCCAGCACCCCGCCTCCGTCCTCAACCCCGCCCGCCGGGTGGGCGCCCTCCTCGCCGATATCGCAGCGCGCAAGGGAGGAGACCGACTCGCACGCAGGCGCCGAGCCGAAGAGGCCCTGCGCCTCGCCCAGATCCCGGATCCGGAAGCCGTACTGCGCCGATTTCCCCACCAGCTCTCCGGCGGCCAGCAGCAGCGGGTCGTCCTGGCTCAGGCATTGCTGCTGGGCGCCCGGGTCATCGTCGCCGACGAACCCACCACCGGGCAGGACGCCCTCACCAAACAAGGCGTCGTGGCGGAGCTTGCGGCCGTGGCCGCACAAGGCATCGCCGTCATCCTGCTGAGCCACGACCTGGACGTCGTACGGGAGCTGGCCGACGAGGTCGTGGTGATGCGTGCCGGGCGCGTCGCGGAGCGCGGCCCCGCCTCGTCAGTCCTGGAGGGTCTCGAACCGGGACAGCTGTGCACGGCGCGAACGCCAGCACGCCCGCGCGGACCCCTGCGTCTGGAGACGCGCAATCTGACCGCACGGCACCTCACCACCCGGGGGGCGTCCGAGGTGCTGAGCGACATCGCCGTCTCGGTCGCGGCAGGGGAGTGCCTGGCGCTCGTCGGCCGGTCCGGCAGCGGCAAGACCACCCTGGGACGCTGCCTGGCCGGGCTGCACCGCGCGTACGAGGGCGCGGTCCTGCTCGAGGGGACGCCGCTGCCGCGCAGCCTGCGTTCCCGTAGTCGCGCTGAACTCGCCGCCGTGCAGTACGTGTTCCAGGACGCGAAGGCCGCCTTCGACGAGCACCGGCCGGTCCTCGACCAGGTCGCCCGCGGCGCGGTACGGCTCCGCGGCGCCACGCCGGAGGATGCGCGGCGTACGGCCCTGAGCACACTCGGGGAGTTCGGCCTGAGCGAGAGCCTTGCCGGGCGCCGCCCCGGCGAGCTCTCCGGCGGCGAGCTCCAGCGGGCGGCGCTGGCGCGGGCCCTGCTGACCGGGCCACGCGCCTTGATCTGCGACGAGATCACCTCCGGCCTCGACGCGGCCACGCGGACCACGATCCTCGACGCCCTGGCCCGGCTCAGGGATCGCAGCGAACTCAGTCTGGTGTTCATCACCCACGACCTCGCGGCGGCTGGAGCCCTCGCGGACCGGATCGCGGTCCTCGACGCAGGGCGCGTCGTCGAGGCCGGCCCGGCCCATCGGCTGATGGAGATGCCGCAGCACGCTCTCACCAAGGAGCTGCTGTCCGCCTCACTGACGGCGCTGCCAACCCGCCCGCCGAGACGGTGAAGGCGCGGATGGGGCCTGGTCGTCAAGTGGAGGGCGGGGCCACACGGAAAGACAGTGCAACTGATGACCGTTTCGGTTTCCCTCTGGCAGGGAGGACGCCATGCGCGTCCCCTCAGGCCGTGGCGCGGTCGCGCTCGCCGGGGTCACGGTCGCGCTGAGCCTGGCCTGGTCCGGCGTCAGTGCCACCCCCGCAGCGGCGGCGAGTGGCGGCCCAGCCGCTCGACATTTCCGTGGTCGCCTCCACGAACGTGTAAGGGGACATCGTCGAGCGGATCGGCGCTGACCGGGTCGACGTCGTCTCGATCATCAGCGATCCGGCGCAGGACCCCCACCAAGCGTGCGAGGTCGTCCTCGGCGTGGGCATGCGAGCCGAACTCGACGGAACCCGCCTCCTCGTGGGCAGTCCCGCCCTCCTGCGCCAGCACGGCGTCGACCTCACCGACGAGGCCCAGAGCTGGACGGACCGGCTGCTCGCCGGCGGCGAGACGGTCATCTGCCTCGCCCACGACGAGGACCTGATCGGCATGCTCGGAGTCTCCGACGCCGTACGGGCCGGCGCCGAAACCGTCGTCCAACAGCTGCGCGACCTCGGGGTCTCACGCCTGATCCTGCTCACCGCCGACGCGCCGGAGACCGCCCAGGTCGTCGCCGACACCCTGGGGATCACCGAAGTCCGCTCCCAGGCGCTCCCCGAGGCAAACTCCAGCTGATCCGGGATCTCCAGGCGGAGGGGCACAGGGTGGCGATGGTCGGTGACGGGACCAACGACGCCCCCGCCCTGGCAATCGCTGATGTCGGCATCACGATGGGGGAGCACTCCTCCCCTGTGGCCCTGGAGACCGCCGACAGCGCCCTGCGGGCAACGACCTGCGCCAGGTCGCCGCCGTCGTGGAACTGAGCCGCCACACCCTGCGCGTCGTACGCCAGAACCACGGACTCGCGATCGGCGTCAACCTGCTCGGCCTGGTCGCCGGTGCCGGCGGTTCCATGAATCCCGTTCTCGCGGCCCTGCTGCACAGCACGAGCAGCCTCGCGGCGGTCGGCAGCTCGGCACGCTTGGTCAACCACACCCCGCACCTGCCCCGCCCAGGTGACGACATCCTGCGGCGGGCCCCGCTGGAGGAGCGCCGCGTAGCCCACCGGGATCCCCCACGGCGACCCGACGACGAGCCTGAACCGTCAGGTTTGGCCGACCCGGCTGTCCCACGCGACTGCTCGGCCCAACGTGGCCGTGCGCTATCGGCTGGTGTACGGGAGCAGGGCCATCTCGCGGGCGTTCTTGATGGCCAGGGCGAGCTGGCGCTGCTGTTGCGCGGTGACGCGGGTGACCCGTCGGCTGCGGATCTTGCCCCGGTCGGAGATGAACTTCCGGAGCAGGTCGGTGTCCTTGTAGTCGATGTACGTGATCTTTGCCGCGTCCAGCGGGTTGGGGCGGGACTTCAGCGGCTTGCTGGGGGAGGGGCGGCGGGCCATCGGTGTTCCTCAGGGGTGCGGTGTCGGGAATGGGTCGGACGGTCAGGAGACGGAGTCGAGCAACGGGCCGAAGGCGGCGGGGAGCTCCTTCCACGCCTCCCGCCCGGCGGTGTACTCGGCTTCGGTCAGGAGGCAGGAATCCAGGAGCTGTTCGATGCCGTCGCGGTCGAGGCCGGGGGAGGTGAAGACCAGGTGCTGGCAGCAGTCGCCGTGCTCGGGATCCCAGTCGAGGGCGGCTGCGGCCTGACGCATGGCGGGGACCAGGTCCCAGGCGGCGTCGGGCAACGAGGCCAGCCAGGGGCCGGCGCTCTCCACGCACAGCGCGCCACCGGCCGCGTCCCAGGCGAGGAGGGTGTCGGGCCGGTCGGCCAGCCAGAACCGGCCGCGGCTACGGGCCGCGGCGCACGTCAGGTCCTCCAGGGCCTCGTACAGCCGCTCGGGGTGGAACGGCCGGCGGCGCTGCCAGACGAACGTGGCCACTCCGGCCTCGTCGGCTTCCTGGGGGAGGAGCGCGCAGGCGGGGTGCTGGGCAGCGGCAGCCGTCTCCACGTCGAAGCCGGCGAACGCCAGGCGGGTGAGTTCGCTGGAGCCGGTGGGCACCTGGCGGGCCGTCGGGTGCAGCTGGGCGAGCAGGGCGCGGTCCTCGGCGTCGGCCTCCTCGCTGTCGGCGATCGCGAGGACCGGTGCGTATTCGAGCTGGCGGGCCCAGGTGTCCCCGACGGTCCGCTGGTCGCTGGCGGCCGCGGCGAGTCCGGCCTCGGAGAGGTCGTCCCCGTTGCCGAGGCAGGGCAGGACGAGCGCGGGGTCGACGGCGGTGATCACGTTGGTGAGTTCCAGTACGTCACCGGCATGGGCGGCCACGACCTCGGCCATCGCCCTGGGCTCGACCGAGTCCCAGAGTTCCACCACGGCCAGGCGGGTCAGCCCGCCGGCGGCCAGCCGCTCCAGCTCGGGGACGAGGTCCTCGCGCAGTGCGCAGCAGGCGCAGTCGTTGACCAGCGGAGTCTCGTCGGCGGAGACCTCACCCGCCGAGTCGCGCAGCGTGCGCAGTACGTTGCCGCCGGCAGCCGAGGACAGATCGTGGTGCAGGGCGATGCTTCCCGGCACGGCGCGCAGCAGGTGCTCGACGGTCTCCTTGCGCGCGTCGGCGTGCATGCCGCTGACGATCACGACGGGGAGGGTCACTTGGGCCCTCCGTAGCGGCGCTCGAAGCGTTCGACGCGGCCGGCGGTGTCCAGGACGCGTGCGGTGCCGGTGTAGAAGGGGTGGCTCTGCGAGGAGATCTCGACGTCGATGACGGGATAGGTGTTGCCGTCCTCCCACTCGACCGTCTTGTCACTGGAGGCGGTCGAGCGGGTGAGGAACGCGAAGTCGGCGGCCTTGTCGCGGAAGACGACGGGTCCGTAGGCGGGGTGGATTCCAGGCTTCATGGGGTCGCTCTCTCTGGAGGAGGGGTTTGCTCAGCGCTCTTCGCGGAAGTCGACGTGCCGGCGGACGACCGGGTCGAACTTGCGCAGCACCATCCGGTCCGGGTAGTTACGCCGGTTCTTGCGGGTGACGTAGGTGTACCCGGTGCCGGCGGTGGAGCGGAGCTTGATGATCGGGCGTACTTCGTTGCGTGCCATGGCAGCAGTATACGGTAATGGTAATCGTTTTCAATAACTACTCCGGCTCTCCCCTTGGAGGGGAGCAGGAGTCCGCGAGCGATGTGTCCATGGAAGGCCGGGCCGGACGGTGCCGTGGCTGCGACCACCGTCCGGCCCGGAGTTTCAGGCCGCCTGATGAGCGGCGGGCTCGTGCTCGCAGGCGTCGTCGATCCCGTACGTCTCCCAGTCCGGGAAGTCGTCCACGGCGGGCACGGTTTCCCCGGGGCCGAGGAGGCAGGCTTCGAGGGCCGCCCGCAGTGCGTCGGCGCGAAGGCCCGTGCCGATGAAGACGAGCTCCTGGCCCTGCGCGGTGTCCGGTCCGCGGGCGCCCGACGGTTCGAAGCGGGCCACCGCACCGGCCTGGGACCAGAGGCCGGTCACGCGCGGGCGGCTGGCCAGCCAGAAGAAGCCCTTGGAGCGCAGGATCTGCCCGAACGTCCCGCTGTCGAGGCCCTTGGTGACGAAGGTCCACAGCCGTCCGGGGTGGAACGGCAGGTCCGAGCGGAACACGAGCGAGGAGATCCCGTACTCCTCGGTCTCCGGGACGTGGTCGCCGTTCAGCTCCTTGACCCAGCCCGGGGCCTGCTGGGCGCGCTCGACGTCGAACAGGCCGGTGCCCAGCACCTGTTCGAGGGTCACCTGCCCTCGGACGGCGGGAACGATCCTCGCCCCGGGGTTCAGGCGCGAGAGTGTCGCGCGCAGCCTGGCGACCTCGGTCGGCCCGACAAGGTCGAGTTTGTTGAGGACGATGACGTCCGCGAACTCGATCTGGTCCATGAGGAGATCGCTGACGGTGCGCTCGTCGTCCTCGTACTGGTCGAGCCCGCGGGCGGTGAGTTCGTCGCCGCCGGCGAGTTCCGGCAGGAAGTTCGCGGCGTCCACGACGGTGACCATGGTGTCGAGGCGGGCGAGGTCGCCGAGGGTGGCGCCGTCGTCACGCGGGAACGAGAACGTGGCGGCCACGGGCATCGGCTCGGAAATCCCGCTGGATTCGATGAGGAGGTAGTCGAAGCGCCCCTCGCGGGCCAGCCGGTCGACCTCCTCCAGCAGATCGTCGCGCAGGGTGCAGCAGATGCACCCGTTGGTCATCTCGACCAACCGCTCCTCGGTCCGCGACAGTGCGGCCTCACCGCCGCGCACGAGCGCTGCGTCGATGTTGACCTCGCTCATGTCGTTGACGATGACCGCGACGCGCAGGCCCTCGCGGTTGCCGAGCACGTGGTTGAGCAGGGTGGTCTTGCCGGCTCCGAGGAACCCGGACAGAACGGTGACGGGTAGCGGGGTGGGCTTCGTGCCAGTCATCCGGTTCAGCCTTCGGGGCGCAGCAGGCCGCGCTCGTAGGCCTTCACCAGCCGCTGTGGGACCTGGTAAACGGAGCCGTCGACCGTGATCGGGACGAGCTGCGGCGTCGTGGCCTTCCACTGGGCCCGACGGTGGCGGGTGTTGCTGCGGGACATCTTCCGCTTGGGGACGGCCATCGGGATCTCCTGAGGTGTCGAGGGCGTGTGACGCGAAGCTATATGAAAACGACCACCATTTTCAATCTGCGACGGAAGCGAGTGATCTGCAGCGACTCGACGAGTTCTCAGTGCGCGGCAGCTGCGCGACGTACTCAAGCGTGGCGGTGGCTCCGTGGGCCTGACGACCGCCCACCGCACGGCAAAGCGGTGGAGGTCGACGGTCCGGCCGTCGAGAAGTGGACTGCGGCGATCGCGGCCACACATGACGTCGTGGGCATCGCCCATACCGTGGAAGTCTTCGGCACCTGCGCCGACTGCGCAGCGGCCCCAGCTTGAACGGCAGCTGAACCAAACGTCCGCACAGGCCGACGTACCCCACCGGATCCCATGGCGGGGTACGTCGCCGGCGCCGTGTCATCCGGGTGGGCCTACCAGGAGGACTTGGTCACGCCGGGGAGGAAGCCGGCGTGTGCCTGCTGCCGGGCGCGTACGCGGGAGAGTCCGAACTTGCGCAAGTAGCCGCGGGGGCGGCCGTCCACGCTGTCGCGATTGCGCACGCGGGTGGCGCTGGCGTTGCGCGGCTGTCGGCGCAGTTCCGCCAGTGCGCTCCGGCGCTCGTCCTCGGTGGACGAAGGGCGCCGGATGATCTCCTTCAATGCGGCCCGCCGCGCGGCGTACCGCTCGACGACGTCCTTGCGCTTCTCGTTCTGGGCGATCTTGCTCTTCTTGGCCATCAGACCTTCACTCCTCGCGCCCGGATCCGGGCCACGGCGGCCTCGATGCCGATGACGTCGACCGTCTTGATTCCCTTGGTGCTCAGGGTCAGGCGGACATTGCGGCCCTCGCTGGGCAGCCAGTAGCGCTTGTTCTGGATGTTCGGGTCGAAGCGGCGTGACGTGCGCCGGTGCGAGTGGGAGATGCTGTTGCCGAATCCGGGCTTGGCGCCGGTCAGTTGGCAGTGTGCGGACATGGGTGACTCCTGCCTCTCTCTGGCCATCACTTATTGGTAATGGAAACCATGTCCATATACTAGCCTCATGGTCCGTAAGCGCTCCGCACGGCCGTCGGGCTCGGTCCGGCAGGGGCGTCGACTCCCACCGGCACCGACCGTAAGAAGCGTCGACCGCCGACCCGCTCGTGTTCTGCCCGCACGCTCCGACCTGGACGCGGTCGGCCGTGCCGGGCGTCCATCGGCCTCGGGGGGAGCAGGGCGCCGTGGGTGTCCGTCGTCGCCGGGATTCACGCGGACGCCTTCAAGCTGTCTCGGCTTGAGCCCTGGAACGGCGTCGGGTGCAGCCAGGCTGTAATGGTTCTCCGAACGTCCCCCGTGGAGCCCGCGGTGTCCCTTTCGCCGCCTGACCCGGCTTCTCGGGCTGCTGGGCCCGTTGTGCTGCGACAAGAGGCGGGGAGGGAGCGTCAATGTGCTGCGCGTACCGCTCACTCTGCACGTAACGGACGGATCGACCCGGCGATGACGGGCCTTACCCCGCGTCCGACGTGGTCTCCCTTCCCGTTCCGGCGGGCTTCGTTGCGGGAGTCGCCCCGCGGGTCGGCGCATCCTGGGTGTTGTCAGGCGATGCGGATGATGCTCTTTCCGCGGGTCGTGCCCTCGGCGAGGCGCTGCACGGCCGTAGCCAGGTCTTCGAGGGCGTACTCGGCGGTGATGTCCGTGCGGATCTCGCCGTCGGCGACGAGGTCGAGTGCGCGGCGGGCACTGTCGGCGAGCCGTTCGGGATGGGTCCGGCTGAGCAGGTTGCTGTTGTAGGTCAGCAGTGACGTGCCGTGCGTGAGAAGGTCGTTGGTGTCGGCGAGGACGGGTTCGTACGGGGCGAGGTTGCCGTACGCCACGAGTCGGCCGTGTGCCGCCAGTCGCTCCAGCCCTGCGGTGCGCGCCGCGCCGCCGACCGGGTCGAGGACGACGTCCAGCTTCTCGTCGCCGAGCGCGGCCGGGAACTCCTCGCGGAGCAGGAGCTGGTCGTACCCGAACCGCGCGGCGTAGTCGGCCCTGTCGGCGGTGCCGACCACACCGGTGATCCGGCCCGCTCCGGCCCGTCGGGCGAGCTGGGCGGCGAGCGTGCCCACCGAGCCGGCGGCGGCATGGATGAGCACGCTCTCGCCGGGCCGTACTCGTGCGGCGGTGTGGATCAGGTCGTAGGCGGTCGGCCCGCCCCAGCCGAGCCTCGCTGCCGTCCTCAGTGGCAGGCTGCCGGTGCCGAGGGTGAGGGCGGCGGGTGCGAGGACGACCTCGGCGTAGGCCCCCGAGGTGGTCAGCGCGGTGACGGCCTCACCGACACGGAGTGCGTCGACGCCCCCGCCGACCGCGACGATGTGCCCGGACGCCTCGAACCCCGGGACGAAGGGGCGCGGTACGGGGAAGTAGCCGTCCCTGACCATGGTGTCCCCCCACTGGACCCCGGCGTAGGCCACGCGGATCGCCACCTGGCCGGGGCCGGGGGTGGGGTCGTCGAGTTCGGTGAGCCGGTAGTGGTCATCGGGGTCGAGAACGACAGCCTTCATGCTTACAGCTCCCTGTGCTGACTCAGTATCCTTACAGTCGAGACCGTAGGTATATAAGGTTCCTGAGTCAACCCATGAACCTGTCAATGAAGTGGGAGTGCACGCGGTGGAAGCCCCGATCGAGAATGACCTCTGCACCCGGATCAGGCGGTCGGAGCAGGCGTTGATGGCGCACCACGAGGCCGTGCTGCGTACCTACGGGCTGACCATGACGCAGTACACCGTGCTGTTGGTCCTCACGCGCGAAGGCGGCATGTCCGGCGCCCAGCTGGCCCGGTCCTGCGGGGTGACGCAGCAGAGCATGAGCAGCGTGCTGGCCAACATGGAGAGCAAGGGGCTCATCCGCCGCGAGACGTCGCCGGTGCACGCCAAGGTGCAGATCGCCACCCGCACCGATGCGGGGCAGGAGCTGCTGGACCGCGCCTACCAGGAAGTGGTCATCCTGGAGCGCGCGCTCACCGACGCGTTCACACCGTCCGAACACGCGGCACTCTGCGCCCTTCTGGAACGCGCCACCGCCGTCCTGGTCCAGCAGACGCGCAACGCGACGGCCCCGCCCGCCACCTGAACCTGTAAGGCCTCATCCCTGCGTACCCGTTCAGGAAGACTCGGACACCCCGTCTGCGTCCTGCCTGTGGTGCTCACCGCCGCCGGAGCACCGAAGTCTCAGAAGTCGGCTTGCGGCCAGAAGACTTGCGATCGCCCACTACGGGCGGATCGCCAGGACCCCGCACATCGTGCGCCTGGCCGACGAGCCCGGATGTCGCAGGCAGGTCAAGATGCGGGCAGGAATGCCGCCCGGCTCCCACCCGCGCTCTCGTCGCTGACCCAGCCGCACAACATCGGTCAAGCTCGTTGTCAGTCGATGGCCTGGTAGAGCGTGGTCCAGAAGTCGTTCATGGCACGCGGCGAATCCGCGGTGGACAGCCCGACCTGGGTGAGCAGGACTCCGGTGAGCTGATTGGTCCTGTCTGCGTAGGCGGTGGTGCCGGTACCGCCGAACCAGCCGAACTGGCCGATGGGCGCGTAGTCGCCGCGACAGGTGCGTACCGCCATCCCGAAGCCCCAGCCGCCGTTCGACCCCTGGCCGGACGTCAGGTGGGCGACCTTGCTGAACATGGCCTCCCGGGCGGCCAGTTGCCCGGGCGGGAGCCGGTTGCTGGTCATCAGCTCGACGGCGGCCCGGGACAAGATCCGTTCACTCCCGTGCATTCCGTGGTTCAGCAGCATCTGGAAGTAGGCGTGGTAGTCGTCGGCGGTGGAGACCAGCCCGCCGCCGGCGCCCTGGAACGCGGGAGGCACGCTGGACCTTCCCCCCGCCGCCTCGTCCCAAACGAGGAACTCGCCGGTCTGCGGGCCGGGCCCGTACAAGGGCGGCAGTCGGTCGATCTTGTCGGCGGGCACGTGGAAGGCGGTGTCCTTCATCCCCAGCGGATCGAGGATGCGTGTCCGCAGGAACGTCTCCAACGACTGTCCCGTGACTCTGGAGACGAGCACACCGACCACCTCGTTGCTGAGGTCGTACTGCCACCGCACTCCGGGCTGGTACTGCAACGGCAGCTCGCCGAGGCGGCGCATCCACTCGTCCGGCTCCGGGGCCGGCCCGGATGCCACGCTGTAGTCGAGACGCTCGAACGTCGCGGCCCTGATCGGGGAAGCCATCGACTCGAAGTCCACCCCGAGCCCGAACGTGGAGGTCAGCAGGTCCCTTACAGTGATCGGCCGTTGGGCCGGCACGGTGTCGTCCAGGGGTCCGTCGGGCCGCTTCAGCACCTGCCGGTCGGCGAGTTCGGGCAGCCACTGGTCCACGGGGTCGTCCAGCCGCAGCCGGCACTCGTCGAGCAGGATCATCGCCGCCGCCATCGTGACCGGCTTGGACGTGGACGCCATCCGGAAGATCGTGTCCCGGCGCATCGGCGCGCCACCGTCATGACGCATCGTCCCGATCGCTTCGACGTGCGTCCGGCCGCCGCGGCTGACGAGGGCGACAAGGCCGGGAATCTTCTCTGACTCGACGTGCTGTGCCAGCACCTCGCGCAGCCGGCGCAGCCCTGCGTCGGAGAAGCCGCTGTTGCTCGTACCCATGATGAATCTCCTGTTCACGGTGTGGTTCTCACGGCGGCTCCGGTGGCTGCCTGGCCCTTCGAAGGGCCATGTGCAGAGCCTGCAGCCTTGACCCAAGGTCAAGGTCAACCCCCTGTACCGATCAAGGGGTGACCGGCACCGATCGCAGGCTTCCCGGTCCCTCCTGGCAGCAGGGAGTGGGCTGGAACTGGTGCGCGCTATCCTCATCCCGGTGATCATCCGGACTTACCGGCCGTCACCGACGCGGTGCGCGAGACCGCAGCCGCCCACGATCCGGAGGTGCGCCGAGCCGATGACAGACGGGCTCACGATCGGTCAGGCGGCGGCGTTCGTCGGTGTCACGGTCAAAACCGTGCGGCACTATCACCGGCTCGGCCTGCTCGCCGAGCCGGAACGCGACGGCTCCGGCTACCGCCGCTACCGATCGGACGAGCTGTACCGGCTGGTCCAGGTCCGGACCCTGGCCGCGGCGGGCGTGCCGCTGGCCGAGATCGGTGACCTGCTCGACGCCGATCCCACGACGTTCGCCGCCACCCTGGACCACGTCCACCACCAGCTCACCGAACGCATCGAAGACCTGATCGCGCGCCGTGACAGGCTGCACCGTCTCGACCATGGAGACCGGGCCCTGCTGCCCGACCGGGCCTGCGCGGTCTTGGAGCGCCTCGCCGAACTCGGCTTCGGTTCCGACTACGTGGCCGGTCAACGGGAGGCTCTGGTGCTGGCCCGGGCGCTGGTCCCGGAGATCTTCGACAGCTTCCTGACCCGGCTTGAACATTCGCTTGACGATCCCGAGTCCGTCGAGCTGACCAAGCGCGGTTGGGATGCGAGGGCCTGGGATCCGGACGACCCGCGGATCGAGGAGCTGGCGTCCACGCTGGCCGACAAACTGCTGACCCAGCGGGCGCTGCTGGCGATGCCGACCGGGTTTCAAGACCAGTCCGACGCCGCCTCCCGGTATGGAATGGTCAACCACCACCGGGAGGACCAGTCACCGTCCATCGCCCGGTTGAACACGCTGGTCGAGGCGAAGCTGCGCGCGGCCGGCATCGCCGTCCCGAGTCAGTGACGGCCGCCGTACCGGTCTTTCGCCTCAGACCGGCGCGAGCAGGCCGGCGGCCGGGATTCGACCCGAGCCACGGACCCGGTTTCGCTTTTCGGGGCTTGGGGAGGATCGGCGTGCAGCCGGGTGCGGACCACGTTCTCGGCGCTGTCCTTCGAAGGGTTGGGTATGGCTCAGGGGACTGTGAAGTGGTTCAACGGTGAGAAGGGCTTCGGGTTCATCTCACCGGATGAGGGCGGTGCTGACGTCTTCGTTCACTTCAGTGCGATCCAGGGGTCCGGGTTCAGGAACCTGGAAGAGAATCAGCGGGTCGAATTCGAGCTCACCCAGGGACAACGCGGTCCGCAGGCTGACAAGGTGAGGGCCCTTTAGCTGCTGCCGGGGCGGCTGGTCCGCCCGGATGTTGGCGGAGGTCAGAGCTGACCGGGAAGTGGACCGGGGCGGGGCCTGTTCGAGAGAACGGGCCCGCCGGCGTGCTGTGTGCGGTGCCTCAGCTTCCGTTGGGCCGCAGTCGGCCCCGTCTGACCAGGTCCAGGGCTTCTTCGACGTCGGGGGACATCCAGCGGTCCTGCCCCAGGGCCGGGATGTGGTCTCGGAACCGCTGATGGAGTTCGGCGGTCCGCTTCGCCGGCGTCAACTCGCCCATTTTGGGCTTGGCCAGGTCGATGCCCTGGGCTGCGAGGAGGAACTGGACGGCCAGGACGGTCTCGGCCCGGTCGAGATTGTCGTCCAGGTTGCGGGCCGAGGCCATGGCCATGGTGTCGTGGTCCTCCTGGCCGAACTTCTCCGGCCGCGACAGCACCCCGGCCGGCATCGCTCGCGCCTGCATCTCCGGGATCAGAGCCGCACCGACCGACTGGACCTGCACCATGCCCGAGTTCAGCCATACCGGCTCAGCGGCCAGGTTGTCGGGCAGCCCGTAACTCCACTTCGAGGAGATCAACCGCCCCGACAACTCGTGGCTGAGCACCGCCACATCCGTGACCTGCGCGTTCAGAGTGTCCAGGGCATGACCGATCTGCGCCCCGTCCCAGTTCCCACCCATCACGAATTCATATGAGGAACCGGTCTCGAACAGCAGCGGGTTGGACGTCGAGGCGTTCGCCTCACGGCCGATGATCGTCCTGGCCTCTTCCAAGGCCTGGCGGACCGTGCCGACGATGTGCGGGCCGCGCGCACGGAAACCGCGTCCTGCACGCGAGGTGACTTCTCCCCGAAGCGGCTGCGTCCTTTCTCCGTCATCCACTCGCTGTCCTCGGTCAGCTCCCGCAGGAAAGCTGCTTCCGCTTCTTCGGCCGGCACCCCGCGCTCGGCATGCGTACGCGCGTCGAGCGAACCGGCCTCGGCCCGGGTTGCCTCGAGGAACAGACCGAAGGCACCGTCGAACTGGTCCAGAAACCTCTCCGCCCGGACCACCGAAGCCGCGTAGCGTGCCGTCAGCACCCCGCTCCCGCTGATCAGCGGCAACGCCTCACCCGCCTCCAGGGCGAACGTGCTCGGCAGGCCGGCCTGCTCCAGCACCTGCCCGGCCGGGCGCGCGGGACCCCCGCGCAGCCGGGCCATCGCGCCATCTCCGGTCAGGACCATCCCCGCGGCCGCCATGGGCTGCAGATCACCGGTTCCCAGCGATCCGACCGAGGGCATCACCGGGGTCACCCCGGCGTTCACCAGGTCCGGCATCCGCCGCACCATCTCCGGCCGCACGCCCATGTGACCGCGAGCCATGGCGTTGGCCCGCAACACCAAAGCCAACCGGGCCACCCCGGCCGGCACCTCCTCACCCACCCCTGCCGCGTGGGAGCGCAGAATCCTGCGCTGGAAATCCCGCTGCTGCTCCGTTGTCAGCGGATGGTCTTTCAGCGGGCCTCGCATGCCCTGCCGCCCGGCAGCGGTCCGGGTCGCCCGTCCAGGAGCGCGGGACGTACAGCTCCCGGTCCACCGCGTGTGTCCCCGGGCGCCGGCGTAGACGAGGTAGACGGCGACCTGGGAGTTCTCGATCCGTCCCGCGGTGCCTGTGTACTGGCGTTGGACCCCGACGGTGTGGGTGCCCTTCTTCACGTCGCCGGTCTCGTCGACGGCCAGCACCGCTGCATCGTCGTGGAGGTGTTCGACGACGTATTCGCGGACGTCGTCGCGGACGGCATCGGCGTTCCAGGACGCCCGGCACAGCAGGTGCTGCATGCCGTGCGGGGTTGCCTCGCCGGCCCACTCCGCGATCGTCCAGCAGTTCTTGCGCGGCCGGTCCGACAGCAGGCCCAGCACCAACCGCCCGGCCTGTAGGCGAGGTTCATAGCGGGCGAACCGGCCCGCGATGCGCCCCATGGCCGCCTCAAACGCCTCCCGCCAGCGTGCGGGATTTGTGCTGTGACCAGTGGCCACCGTCTCGTCGTCAGTCCACACACCCACGTGATCAACGGCGGCCGCATCTGTTCCCGTAACGGCCCCACCAGCAAGATCACGATCCACACAGCTGGAGCACTACTGTCCGCTTAGGGCCCCCCTTGGGCCTTTGAGGGCGCTCTGCATCGTCCCGCGAACCCCCCCCCTTCAAGGGGCGCGTAAATCCGTGGACGGACCCGCGGAAGATCACGTAATGTGTGGCTTCACGCCCTGAGATGGATGGAAGGAGGCGAGTGCCGTGCAGTTCACACCTTTCCAGCGCTCCCTCTTCCGCTATCCCGGCGTAGTTCGTCAGTTCTGACCGGGAGCGCTCCAAGCAGCCTGTATCCCGGAGGAATCCATGACCGATACGGTCATCCGCGCGCTCTCCGCGAGCGACGCACATCTTTTCGACGCACACCCCGACCCCCTCGGCGCCGGTGAAGGCCACCGGCGTACCCGGTTCCGCCCCGACTGGAAGCGCGTCGCCCTGCGCGACGGCGAGGTCGTCGCACGCGGTGCGTGGTGGGGCGGCCCCGACGACTCGGAGCCCGTCAACATCAACTGGTTCGACGTGGCCGAGGGCGAGGAGGAGGCCGGGGCCGAACTCCTGCGCTCCGCTCCCTGGCAGGTCGAACTCGAGATCAACCTGCCCGGCGGCTGGCGGGAAAAGACCTACCTGTGCGCCGGAGCAGAGGCGCGCTTCGCCGCCGCACGAGCCGCAGGGTACGAACTCCTGGCGGAACGCTTCCTGTACCGCTGGACCCCCGAGCGAGGTATGCCCGAGCGGCCCGGACGCCTGCGCTTCAGCGCCGAACCCGACGACACCGTGTTCTTCGACGCGTTGCGCCGCATCCACTCGGCCACCCTGGACGCCCACGCGCTCAGGGCCATCGAGGAGGGCGGCCTCGACCAGGCCGCCCAGGAGGAACTCGACTTCTTCCACTGGTGCCCCTCCCCACGGGAATGGTGGCAGATCGCACACACGCCGGAGGGCGACCTGGCCGGCATCCACATCCCGGCCCACAACCCCTCCGGCCCGACGATCGGCTTCATCGGAGTCGTCCCGGAACAGCGCGGTCGCGGCTACGCCTACGACCTCCTCGCGGAGTGCACCCACCTCCTCGTCGAGCAGGGCGCGGAGTTCGTCAGCGGAGCGACGGACCAGGCCAACTTCCCCATGGCCGCGAACTTCGCCAAGGCTGGCTTCCCCGTCATCCGTGAACGCATCAACTTCCACCCCGCGGGCCAAGCGACCTAGCGAGGAGTAGCACGCGGTGAGCGGTCCGGTCCGAGGGCAGGTCCGGACCGCTTGCTGGTGCCCGGCGGCATGCCGGCCGACAGTGAACGTGCAGGATCTACGCTGCGGAGTGGCCACCGTCTCGTCGTCAGTCCACACCGACGATGATCAACGGCGGCCGCGCCCGTTCCCTTACCGGCTCCACCAGCAAGATCATGATCTGCAGCTGGAGTACTAGTGAGCTGAGTCTGAGGTTTGTCGTTGGTTTGGGTATGAGTCGTCCTGGTCCGAAGATTCCGCCTTTGTTGGTGACTGATGCCCAGCGTGTCGTGCTGGAGGGTTGGTTACGTCGTCGCTCGACGGCTCAGGCTTTGGCTCAGCGGTCGCGGATCGTGTTGGAGTGCGCGGAGGGGCACTCGGTGATGGAGGTGTCGCGTCGGCTGCGGCTCGCGCCGGATACGGTGCGGACCTGGCGGCGGCGCTTCATCGAGCACGGTCTGGACGGGCTGGGCGACGAACCGCGGCCGGGTGTCCCGTCGGAAGATCACCGACGCGGACGTCGAGCGGGTGATCGTGGCAACCCTGGAAGAGACGCCGAAGAACGCGACGCACTGGTCGACGAGGTCGATGGCCGCGGCGACCGGGATGTCGCAGTCGACGGTCTCGAGGATCTGGCGGGCGTTCGCGCTGGCGCCGCACCGGTCGCAGACGTTCAAGCTGACGACGGATTCGCTGTTCATCGACAAGGTCCGTGCTGTTGTCGGGCTTTACCTGGACCGGCCGGAGAAGGCTCTGGTCCTCTGCGTGGACGAGAAGTCGCAGATCCAGGCCCTGGACCGGTCCCAGCCGGTCCTGCCGATGATGCCCGGTGTTCCCGAGCGCCGCAGCCACGACTGCATCCGGGCCGGCACGACCACCCTCTTCGCGGCCCTGGAGGTGGCGACCGGCAAGGTGATCGGCTCCCTCCACCGCCGTCACCGGGCCGTCGAGTTCAGGAAGTTCCTGGCGAAGGTCGACAAGGAGGTCCCGGGGGACCTTCAGGTCCATCTGATCCTGGACAACTACGCGACCCACAAGACGCCGGACGTGAAGAAGTGGCTGCTGGCGCACCCGCGGTTCCATCTGCACTTCACGCCGACCAGCGCGTCATGGCGGAACCTGGTTGAGCGGTGGTTCGCCGAGCTCACGCAGAAGAAGCTCAAGCGGGGCGTCCACCGCTCCGGCCAGGCACTCGAACGCGATATCCGGGCCTGGCTGACCGACTGGAACGACCAGCCCAGACCCTTCGTCTGGACGAAGACCGCCGACGAGATCCTCGACCTCTCGCTGCGGGGCGAGGAGGCGACGGCGCGTTTCGTCCGGGGGATGCCGGTGGGGCAGCTGCATTCTCGTCCGAACACCTCAGGTGGGGTATGCAAGGTCGATACCAGGCCAGGGCAGCTCCCATGCCGCCCGGCTGGAACCGGGCTTGTGCCGTCCCGGCCTCAATGGGTGCAGGACAGCCCGGCACGCGGGGGTGGGTGGGCCAGGAACCGGTCACCACCCCGTCGGTTTGCCCGGGACCGCAATCCCACAGGTCGGGCTGCGTCTTCTCAATCAGCCACTTAGCGGGAGAGATAGACGACTTGGTGGAATCCATGGTCCCTCTCGACTACACCGACCGCGAGGACGGAGTCACCGCCAACCGACCCGTAGAGAAAATTGCCCCGCGGGTCTGGCGACGTCACTGCGCACAATCTGCCCCCCCGCCTCGCTCGTGCTGCGGAGATGTGGGCGATGTCGCCTTTGTGTCACGCGCACCTCTCCTGACACCGCGGTCGTCGACGGCATCGGCCATGCCACGGACGCGGTCACGCAGGCCGCCGCCACGCGCGGCGCGTACGGGATTTCCCAGCAGTCGGTGTGCGGTCACCCTTCGGATCTCCGGAATCGCTGCACTCGATCAGCTCATCCACCTTCGGTGAACTCCCTCCCCTCGATCACTCTCCTGATGGTGGCTGTCAGAGAGTTGTCAGGCTGGAAGAGATGCGGGGCGCCGCGGCTGGTGGATGTTCCACTCATTGCACGGATCGTAGGCCCGCCGGGAAATGGTCCTCCGCAATGACGACGGGGCTGACGAACGTCCGGTAGTGCTCCACTACCCTGGCAGGCGTGTACGCCGCGAGGTGTTCCCCGCACTCCGGGCCTTCGCACGTGAAGGTGACTCGGTTGGCTTCATGGTCGGCGGTGGGGCTGATGCTCCACTCGCCGTTGAGATCCGCATCGACCCGACCGCGCCCCACCCCCTGGAAGGGGAAGAGGGCGGGTACGGACGGACGCTGCGAGTAGCTGCCGTGTGCCTACCGGATGGACAGGATCTGTCGGCCACCGTCCGTCCGCCCCAGCCTCATGTCACCCGTTCCCCGGAGGGGCAGCACCCCTCTCCACAGCAGGTCGTCGGCCGAGCGGCCCACCATGATCTGGTAGGTCCCGGGCTCCGTGTTCCAGGTCTTGTCGGCTTCGGACCAGTACCGCAGCGCGTGCGCCGGAACCTCCACGACGGCGGTCACCGAAGCACCGGGTTCCGCGTGTACCGCGGCGTAGCCGGCGAACCAGCGGACGGGCCGCTCGATGGTGGATTCCGGACGGGCGAGGTATACCTGCACGACCTCACGGCCGGGACGGCTGCCCGTGTTGCGGACCTGTACGTGGACCGTGAACGGGGCCCCTTCCACCGCTTCGGCCGGGACTTGGACCGTCGTGTACTCCCAGCTGGTGTATCCGAGGCCGTGGCCGAACCAGTAGGCGGGCTCCCTTTCCGCGCGGAGCCAGGCCCGGTGTCCGATGTGGATGCCGTCGTCGTAGGGGAGCCGACCGTCGACCGGCAGTGCGTGGGTGACGGGTGCGTCGGTCAGTGACGCGGCCCAGGTGGTGGGGAGCCGGCCGCCCGGCTCGGCGTCCCCGAAGAGGATGTCGGCGAGCCCTGCTCCGGCCTCCTGTCCGGGGAACCAGGTGAGCAGCAGCGCGCCCACCTCGTCGCGCCAGGGCAGTTCGACCGGGCCGCCGCTGTTGACCACGGCGACCGTGTGCCGGTTGACGGCTGCCACGGCGCGGACCAGCACGTCCTGGTGGCCGCCCAGGGAAAGGTTGCTGCGGTCGTGGCCCTCGGTCTCGCTGTGCTCGCTGGTGCCGACGACCACGATCACGGCATCCGCGTCACGTGCCGCCTCGACCGCTTCCGCGAGGGCGTCCACCGCTTCGGGCTCCGGCGGCGCCGCCGCGACGATCGTGGCGCGCCCGGCTCCGGGAACCAGTTCACGCCGAGCCGTCAGAAGAACGGGTTCCGTCGTGTCCACGGTCGCCCGCACCGTGTGGAGGGGCGGGTTCACATGGACGACGGCCGGGTCGTCGGTGGTGCACGGGAACTCGCCGTCCCACACGGTCCGGCCGTCGAGAGTGAGGTTCATCAGGCCGAAGCCGGCGATGCCGAAGGTCCATTCCCCCGTCGTCCGAGGCCGGATGAGCGCGCTGATCTCCACGGTCCGTGCGGAGGGACCCACGGGCGGCTCAAGCTGTGTCCCCGACAGCCGGTGCTCCGCGTGGAGCTCCTGGCCCGCCTCGTCCAGCAGGCGCAGCAGCACACCCGGTTCCCCTGACCGCGGGTCGCTGCACCAGCCGGTGCCGAGAGGCGCCGGGGGAACGCCCAGTCCCGGACCCGGTACGTGCACGACCTCGGCCAGGCCGTCCAGCCGGGCGCGGATCCCTTCCAGGGGAGTGACCACGCGCGAGGGGAAGAGCCCCGCGCTGCCGCCGCCCTGCACCCGCGGGGAGTCGGCGTGCACGCCGATGACGGCGACCTTCGACAAGGAGGACGGGGCGAGCGGGAGCACCTCATGGTTGGTCAGCAGTACGGATCCCGCGGCCACGGTGCGGCGCAGCAGCGTCCGCGTCTCGTCCGAACTGAACGCCGGGGTCCGCGGGCCGCGGTTCGATCCGAGTGCCCCCACGCGTCCGGCCAGTCGCAGCAGGCGCCGCACCTTCTCGTCGATGGATTCCTCGGGGACGTGGCCGTCCTTCACGGCCTGGACGAGGGACTCCTCCCACGGGCCCTGCGGTCCCGGCATCGCCAGGTCGAGCGCGGCGAGCGCCGGTTCCCGGGTCGAACGCAGGGCGCCCCAGTCGGAAACCACCACCCCGTCGAAGCCCCAATCACCTTTCAGCGGTTCGGCGAGCAGTGGATTGGCGGTCATGGTCGTGCCGTTCACGCCGTTGTAGCCGGCCATCACCAGCCACGCGCCCGCCTCGACAGCGGCCTCGAACGGTGCCAGGTAGACCTCTCGCAGCACCCGCTCGGAAGCTCGCACGTCCACGTGCATCCGCCCCGACTCGGAGTCGTTGGCCACGTAGTGTTTGGCCGTGGCCGCCACCCCCGCCGCCTGAATGCCCCGGATCAGCGCGGCGCCCGTACGGCCCGTCAGTACGGGATCCTCCGAGAAGCACTCGAAGTGCCGGCCGCCCAGGGGAGTGCGGTGCAGGTTGAGCGTGGGCGCCAGGACGACGTCCACGCCCTTGCGGACCGCTTCGGAAGCGAGCAGACCCCCCAGCTCCTCGGTCAGGTCCTCGTCCCACAGCGCGCCGATCGCGGAGGCGGAGGGAAGCAGCGCCGAGGTGCGCCGCTCGTCCCAGGCCTCTCCCCGCACCCCCGCGGGCCCATCGGAGGTCACCATCTCGCACAGACCGATGGCCGGTTCGCCGGCCGTCCGCCACGTCGTGGCACCGGACAGCAGTCGCACCTTCTGCGCGAGATCGAGCTTCTCCAGCAGTCGATCGAACATGTCCTCGCTCATCCCCACCCCATTCACGTCAGGCGCTCCCCACATGAGGGAGAGCGCTCTCCCAAGCGTTGGTGCCTACGACGCCCGCCGTCAAGTCCCCTTTGAATCCCCATCCTTGGCAAGAGGAGAGGGCCCGGCCCGCCCCGTGGTCCAGAAGGGGCGAGCCGGGCCCGTACGGAGGGCCGACCGGGTCAGGGCAGCCGGTACTCCGTGTTCAGCACCGCGCCGCGGTCGGGGCGGTTCTGGTCGTAGCCGCGCGGGTCGCATTGCAGGCCGCCCACGATGCAGTGGTCGACCATGGCCTTGAGAGTGCGTTCCTCCCAGGCGTTGAAGAAGTCGTAGTGGAAGGAGTAGCCGCGGCCGCTGGCGAGGCGGACCTGGCTCATGTCGCCGTTGACCGGGAAGGCCATCTTGAACTCGACCATCGGCAGGGCGACGGGATGAGAGGCCGGGCACATGTTGTCGTTGGTGCCGGGCTTGACGACCGGGTACGTCATGTGGCTCTGGTGGTCGGGGGTGTCGAGGTACTTGCCGTCCCAGCAACTCGGGGCCTGGAAACGGATGTTGAGCTGGACGTCAGGTCGGCTCGGGCAGCTGGCCGGAATGTCGCTGTTGAAGAAGCTGTCGCCGCATTCCCAGCCCTCGACGAAGCCCTTGTGGTCGCGGAACTGCTGGGCGGTCTGCAGCGGGTTGCCGACGACGAACCGCAGGCCCTTGGGGAAGGGACGCACGCTGGTGTAGTCGGTGACGCCGGCCTTGTAGTAGATCACTTGCGGTCCGGTGGGCAGGATCTTCTGGTCACCCTTGAACAGCGAGGGCATCCAGTACGCCGAGGCGTCGGCGGGCGCCTTGCACGCGGTCGCACCTCCGTACAGCGAATCGGTGGTGCTGTGCGCGTTGGTGGAGGTGTTGCCCATGAACGTGTGGTCGTGGGACCTGCCGGCCTGGCCGGGGTAGACGATCGGGTCGTCGGGCGCGGTGTGCGTGACCGAGCAGTTGGCCTGGAACTCGTGGAAGTAGGCGGGCGGCGGCGTCCTGTCGGACGGCGTGACGCCGGTGACCTGCGGGACCGCCGGGATGTAGCCGTCCCCGTCGGCGTCGTCACCCGACGCCTGGGTGGATGCGGCCATGGAATGACCGGTGTGGACGCTCGCGGCCGACGAGGGGGAGGCGCTGCCCGGATCCGCCGCTGTGGCGATCGCGCCGACGCCCAGGACGCCGGCGACGAGGGCCGAGCTGATGAGAAGCCCGCTGAGCCGTTTGGAAGTCAGTCTCATGAAGATCTCCTGCCGGAGGGGAGAGGAGGAGTGGCGCTGCGGTGGGCGGGTGGGGGGAGGGGCTCCCTCCCCCCACCACGCGACCGGCCGCTCGGCGCGGCCGGGGCAGCACGCGGCGGCACGCCCGCCGCGGTCAGCGGACCGGTCTCGGTCGCGCAGTCATGGGGTGGTGGATCAGTTGTAGATCCCGAACTCGTGGAGCGAGTAGCCCCAGCCGGTGCCGCGGGCGGTCAGGTGCAGCCGTACGTGGCGGGCCGTCGCCGACACGTCGACCGTGTCGATGTCACCGTTGCCGGTCGTCGTGGTGTGCACCGTGCGCCAATTGGTGCCGTCATCGGAGACCCGCACTTCGTAGGACTTGGCGTAGGCGGGGTCCCAGACCAGCTGCAGCTTGCGGATCGCGGTGGGAGCACCGAGGTCGACGTTGATCCACTGGGGGTCGCTCCAGTCGCTGGCCCAGCGGGTGCCGGTGTTGCCGTCGGTGGCGTTGCCGGCGGGGCAGGGGCAGTCGCCGTAGGAGGCCTGCGCGGAGGAGGCGGTGGCGGGCTTGTTCAGGGCGAGGTTGGTGCCGGTCACCGGCGGGGCGACGACCTTGACGGACTTGGTCTCGATGCCCGCGTTGCCACGGCCGTCCTCAGCCTGGATGTACACCTTCCAGACGCCGAGCTTCTCGGGAGCGGTGACCGCGAAGGTCCCGTGGCCCGTGGAGCGCCACTGCGCCTCCACCAGCCGCTTGTCGCCGTTCGCGTAGTTGCCGCTGAGGAAGATCTTGTACGTCAGGGGATCGTTCTGCGGGTCCCGGATGGTGGCGCTGACGGTGAACTCGCCTCCGGCCGGGGCCTGCGAGGCCTGGTTGACGACCATGTTGCTGATGACCGGCGGAGTGTTGTCACCCGCCGTCGACCCGGTGTAGGCCTGCTTCACGGCGTAGTACGACAGCCGCTTGAGCCCGTCGGGCAGCAGGTTGAACCAGATGCCGCCGAAGTCGTGTTCGAGACCGTAGTGGAACATGGTGGCGCCCAGGGCCACCCCCTGGTGACCGGTGATGCAGTTCCAGGCGGCCGTGTATCCCTCGGCGTTCTGGACGTCGGTCTTCTGCTCGGGGACGCCGTTGGCGTCGTTCGGCACCTCCCACTCACCGGCCGGTCCGGTCTCGGTGATGATGTAGGGCTTGGTGTAGCCGCCCTCCACCCAGTCCTGGCGTACGCCGCAGATGTCGCCGTAGGCGTTCATCGAGTACAGGTCGAGGTCCGGGGCGTTGCGCTTGTAGTACGGCCACGCGCCCGTCCAGGCATCGGTCGAGGTGACCGGGTGGTCCGGGTCGATGCTGTGGATCTTCTTGGCGACGTCGTTCACGAAGGTGGTGTAGGCATTGCGCTGCGCCTCCAGTTCGGCGCCGCTGTAGCAGTTCTGCAGGCCGAGGACGGATTCGTTGCCGACGTTCCACATGAGCGTGGCCGGGTGCGACTTGTAGGTGTCCACCCACTTCGCGAACTCCGTGAGCATGGTGCTCTTGTACGCGGCGTCGGTCACGTAGTTGACGCAGCCGCCGGAGCCGGGGCCCCCGCCGGGCTGCAGCCAGAAACCGTTGATGATCCGGATGCCGTTCGCCGCGGCGGTGTCGAGGAGCGGCTTGGTCGAGCCGTCGGTACCCCACGTCCGGATGGTGTTGACGCCCATGGACTTCACGTCGGGCATGTACTTCGGGGCGTCCGCGACGGACGGACCCCAGGTGAGGCCCTTGACGGTGTACGGCTGTCCGCCGACGGTCAGCTGCCAGTTGCCCTGGGAGCCGGCCACGCGTACGGCGCCCCCGGGGCCCGGGGGTTCGCCCTGGGCCGATCCGTAGACCTGGAACTCCCAGAGGGAATAGCCGTAGCCGCCGGAGCGGACCAGGCCCATCATCCGTACGTGGCGGCCACTGCCGGAGATGGCGATCTCGTCGGTGCCGCCGTCGCTTCCGGTGACGGATTCGGCGGTGCGCCAGTTCGTCCCGTCGTCCGAGACCTGGATCTCGTAGTTCTTGCCGAACGCGCCCTCCCAGGTGAGGACGACGCGGCTGAGGTCGCGACTCGCGCCGAGGTCGACCTGGATCCATTCGGTGTCGCGCCACTGGCTGGCCCAGCGGGTGCCGGTGAGGTTCCCGTCGAACGCGGCGGCCGCGGAATAGGCCTCGCCCTCGGTCGAGGAGGCGGTGGCCGCCTTGCCCTGGGAGAGCAGGGACTCCGCGGCGGCCGCGCCGGGTGCACCGGCCAGCGCGAGTGACGATGCGAGCAGTGCTCCGAGCGTGAGCAGGGCCGCCGCGCCGCGCGTGCGGCGAGGTGGGGTGCTGGCGGAGGGGGGAGGGAACATTGCGGCTCCTGGTGTCAATGACGGCGGGGATTGACCGGCTGTCCCGCAGGGGGCGCCTCCCCCGCGGGACGGCTCGGGGCCGGGGAGGCGGCCTGGTCGAGTGGTGCTCGCGTCCCCCGGGCCGCGGCGGCAGGGCGGAAACAGGGCCCGGGGGAGTCGGAACCGGCTCCGACGGGTGAGCGGAGCCGGTGGGGAGGAAGCGGACTCAGGGGAAGGAGACCACGGTGGAGGGAACGGTCGAGGTGCCGGCCGGGACGGTGGAGGGCCCGGTGTCGTTGATGACGTGGGCGTAGTGGCCGTTGCCGCCGAGCGAGACGGTGAGCAGGCTGTGGAACTTCACTCCCGGCTTGACCGGGGCCCGGAATCCGTGGTCCTGGATGATCGTCGGATCGACGTTGTAGTTGCTGTAGGAGCCAAGGCCCCAGGCTTCGTGGGTGTTGACGGAGTCGTCCACCCGGTAGGCGGCGTATCCGCGGGTGCTGCCGTTCTGGATGGCGGCCTGGTCGGGGGCGTCGTACGCCTTCTCGTTCTGGTAGAAGACCGTGCGGCCGCGCTCGCCGTACCACTCGACGTCGTACTTGTTGAAGTGCTCGACGAACAAGCCGGTGGCCAGGACGTCGTCGCCGCTGACGCGGACGCCGTAGTCGGCTCGGTTGGTCTCCCACCCCACGCCCTCACCGTGGTCGGCACGCCAGACCCAGGTGTGGTCGATGACGGCGTCGTCGCTGTTCACGACCATGCTGGTGGTGGCCTTGCCCGGGCCGGCGCCACCGACGCGGATGTAGACGTCCTGCACGGTGGTGGGGTTGGCGGCATGGTCGGCGGAGGAGTTCTGCGGTCCGAGCTCCAGCAGGGTCGGGGAGTTGACCGGTCCGGCGTCGATCAGGAAGCCGGCGAGGCGGACACCGTCGACGTCCGCGACCTTCATCGCGGTGACGCCGTTGTCCGGGATGATCGTGGCGAGGCCGAGGCCGAGCACGATGGTGTTCGCGCGGTTCACGTTGATGGTCTGGTCGACGTGGTACACGCCGGGCGTGAACAGCAGGTGCAGGCCCTGAGCCAGCGCCTGGTTGATCGTGGCGGCGGTGGTGCCGGGCTTGACCACGTAGAACTTGCTGAGCGGGACGGACTCGCCCTGCGGGGTGCCGGTGGCCCAGCTGGTGCCGCGGGCGTTCACGCGCTTGGCCGGCGCGAACACCTTGTACTCGTTGCCGTCGACGTAGAGATAGGGCTTCTCGCGGGAGAGGGGCGTGGTGTCGAGCGTGGTGTAACGGGGCTCGGGGAACGCGTTGGCCGGAGCGCCCTCGACACCCGAGAAGGTCTGGTTCCAGACGCTGTTGGACCAGCCGCCGATGGAGCTGTCCCGGGTGTACCACTGCTGCTGCGAGTAGTTGCCGACCTGGCCATCGACCTTGGAGTCGGCGATGTAGCCACCGCTCGCCCAGCCGTATCCGTTCGGCGCCAGGTTGAGCCCGCCCTTGACGTGCATGCGGCGGAAGGAGGACGCCTGCGAGACCGCCCACCGGTTGGTGCCGCTGACCGGGTTGACGGTCAGACCCTCCGCACCGCGCCAGAAGTTCTGGGTCGCGTTGCCGTTGAACCAGCCCGCATCGACCCTCACGTCACCGTTGATGACGGTGTCGCCCGGGCGCAGCCCGAGACCGGCGATCTGGGTGTAGAAGCCGACCTGCGCATTGAGGTTGTCGTACGTACCGGGCTTGAAGAGGAAGGCGTGCCGGCCGGAACCGAACTGGGCCGACTCCTGCTCCCGGAAGACCCGGTCCAGCTCGGCCTGGATGCCGGGGGTGGACGGGTCCACGACGTGCACGTTGGGGCCGAGGTCACCGCCGCCGGGCAGGACGGGGCCTCCGCCGCCGGCGCCGAACACCTGGAACTCCCACAGTGAGTAGCCGTATCCGGTGGCGCGGGTGACGCCCTGCATCCGGACGTGGCGGGCGGTGCCCGTCAGGTTCACGGTCTCGGTGCCGCCGGCGCCGGTGGTCGTGGAGTGGGCCGTGGTCCAGTGGGTGCCGTCGGTCGACAGTTCGATCCGGTAGGCCTTGGCGTAGGCGGCCTCCCAGCGGAGCACGACCTTGGAGAGTTCGGCCGTGGCCCCGAGGTCGACCTGCAGCCACTGGGCGTCGGAGGCCGCGCTGGCCCACCGGGAACCGTTGTCGCCGTCGACGGCGTCGGTGGCCGGGGTGCCGTAGTGCTCCTGGCTGGAGGCCGTCACCGCCTTGCCCTGGGAGAGCAGTTCCGACTCGGCCGGTGCGGCGGGGGCCGGAGGTGCCAGCGCGAGCAGGGTGCCGAAGAGGGCGGTGGTGACGGCCCCGGCGATCCCCCTTCGGGTTACTGCGGGACGACGTCTGCGCGGCGATGCGCCGACGGATATGCCAGTAGGCATGGGTGCTCCTTTGACGAGCCTGGAACGGGAGAGCGCTCTCCAGACCTTGCCCGTCACGCAATTGGCCGGTCAAGGACCGTGACGTTCTTTTCTTTCGTCTTTCATTAAGTTCCGAGGTGGAAGGGGGTGGGCGGGTGGGGTGCGTCTCATGGATCGTCACCATTCCTTCACAGAGGGGAAGTTGGCGGCGTAGGTTGGTTCTGCGAGGGATGGCTGTCGATCCCGTACGGCGGACATCCGGACATCCGGACACCCGCACCGCAGGGCCGGGCCACCGTGACGAGGCGGCGCGTTAGGGTTCCGGGTATGAGCAGACGGGGGCCGACGCTGGAGGACGTGGCACGCGAGGCCGGGGTGTCCCGGGCGACGGTGTCGCGGGTGGTCAACGGGATCCGCAACGTCGACCCCGACATTCAGGAACTCGTCCGTCAAGCGGTCGAACAGACGGGGTACAGGCCCAACCGGGCCGCACGGTCCCTGGTGACCCAACGGACGGAAACGGTCGCGCTGATCATCTCCGGCGCCGGGGACACCTTCGCCTCGCGCGTCTTCGCCGACCCGTTCTTCGGGCGGGTGGTCAGCGGGGTCGTGGGGTACCTGCGGGCGCACGCGATGCACCCGGTCATCCTGGTCGCCGAGTCCGAGGCCGCCAGGGAACAGGCGGTGGACTATCTGAGCCAGGGCACCGTGGACGGTGCCCTGGTCGTGTCCATCCAGGCCGGCGATCCCCTGCCCGCGATGCTCGTCGCCGCGCGGATCCCGGTGGTGCTCTTCGCCCGCCCGGATCGCGAGCAAGCGGTCAGCTACGTCGATCTTGCCCACGCCGACGGAAGCCGGCTGGCCGCCGAACACCTCCTGGCCCGCGGCTGCCGGCGGATCGCGACGATTTCCGCCCCCCAGTCGATCCTGGCGGCCAAGGACAGGCTCGACGGGTTCCGTGCGGCTCTGGCCTCGGCGGGGATCACCGAGGTTCCCGTCGCCGAGGGAACCTTCACGGTGGACAGCGGCTCGGCTGCCATGGCCCGACTGCTGATCGAGCATCCGGACGTGGACGGAGTGTTCGCCGCGAACGACCTGATGGCCCAGGGCGCGTGCCAGGTCCTGCGCGAACAGGGCAAACGGGTGCCTCAGGATGTCGCTGTCGTCGGCTTCGACGACTCGAGTGTGGCCGCGACGTGCCGACCTGCGCTGACCACGGTCCGCCAGCCCGTGGAGAAGATGGCCGCGGAAATGGCGCGCCTCTTGTCGGAGCACATCCAGGGCACACGCACGGAACCCGCCTCGATCGTCTTCGGGGCCGAGCTGGTCGTACGCGATTCGGCCTGACCCGGTTCGCCCAGCGGTGGGAGGGGCCTGCCCGGACACGTGCAGGCCGTACGGGGGCCCGGTTGAACCCGGACGCGCGGCGACCCTCCCGTGGGGAGCCGGGAGGGCGCTGGGCGGGGACGAGAACCAGTCAGGGGCCGGGCAGCTGCCGGTCTACGCGTGGAGCCGGCGGTGGCTGCGGACGATGTCCGCGTAGCGGCGGCCGCTGGTCTTCACGGTGCGCTGCTGGGTCGTGTAGTCGACGTGGACGAGGCCGAACCGCTTGTCGTAGCCGTAGGCCCACTCGAAGTTGTCCAACAGGGACCAGGCGTAGTAACCGGCCAGCGGAGCGCCCCGGCGGACGGCGCGGGCACAGGCTGCCAGGTGCTGCTCGAGGTAGGCGGTGCGCCCGGGGTCGTCGACCGCCCCGTCGGGGCCGACGGTGTCGGGGAACGCGGAGCCGTTCTCGGTGACGTAGAGCTTGCGCACGCCGTAGTCGTCGGTGAGGCGCAGCAGCAGGGACTCGATGCCGCCCGCGTCGATCTGCCAGTCCAGGCCGGTGCGCGGTACGTCCGGGAGGCGGACCTCGCGGGCGAAGGGGACCGGGCCCGTGGCGTCGTTGGCGACGGTGGCGGGGAAGTAGTAGTTGAGGCCGTGCCAGTCGAGGGGCGCGGCGATGGTGTCCAGGTCGCCCGGGCGCTCGGGCAGCTCCACGCCGTACAGGGCCTGCATGTCGGTGGGGAAGCCGCGTCCGTAGACGGGGTCGAGCCACCAGCGGTTGGTGTGTCCGTCCATGCGGGCGGCGGCGGCGACATCCTCGGGGTGGTCCGTGGCGGGGACCACCGTGGAGTGGTTGGTGACCAGGCCGATCTGCGCGCCGGGTGCTGCGGCACGGAGGGCCTGGGCGGCCAGGCCGTGGCCCAGCAGGAGGTGGTAGGAGGCGCGGACGGCGGCGGTCAGGTCGGTCAGGCCGGGGGCCATGCGGCCTTCGAGGTGGCCGATCCAGCCGGAGCAGAGCGGCTCGTTGAGGGTGGCCCACTGGGTGACGCGGTCGCCCAGGCGCTCCGCGACGGCGGTGGTGTAGGTGGCGAGGTGTTCGGCGGTCTCGCGGACGGTCCAGCCGCCGCGGTCCTGCAGGGCCTGGGGAAGGTCCCAGTGGTAGAGGGTCACCGAGGGGGTGATGCCGGCTTCCAGGAGCCCGTCGATCACCTTGTCATAGAAGTCGAGGCCCCGGGCGTTGACCGGTCCGGAGCCGTCGGGGACGATCCGCGGCCAGGCGATCGACATGCGGTAGGCGTTGGTGCCCAACTGCTTCATGAGGGAGATGTCTTGCGGCCAGCGGTGGTAGTGGTCGCAGGCCTCGTCACCGGTGTCGCCGTTGTCGACCTTGCCGGGGGTGTGCGAGAACGCGTCCCAGATGGAGGGGCCGCGGCCGTCCTCCTTGACGGCCCCCTCTATCTGGTACGCGGAAGTGGCCGTGCCCCAGGCGAAGTCCTGGGGGAAGGCGCCGAGGTCAATGGAATCCGACACAGCAGACCTTTCGGAGATCAATGGGAGGAGGGGGCTACTTGACCGCGCCGGCGGTCAGCCCGGTGACGAGATAGCGCTGGAGGAGGAGGAAGCCGCCGACGACGGGCAGGCTCACGACGAGCGAGGCGGCCATGACCTGGTTCCAGTACACGTCGTTCTGCGTCGAGTAGCCCTGCAGGCCCACCGCGAGGGTGCGGGTGGCGTCGTTGGTCATGACCGAAGCGAACAGCACTTCGCCCCAGGCCGTCATGAAGGCGTAGACGGCGACGGCGACGATGCCGGGGATCGCGGCGGGCACGATGACGCGGAAGAGCGCGCCGATGGGGCCGCAGCCGTCGACCTTGGCGGCCTCGTCCAGGTCCCTGGGGACCGAGTCGAAGTAGCCGATCAGCATCCAGATCGAGAACGGCAGCGAGAACGTCAGGTAGGTGAGGATCAGCCCGGCGCGTGAGCCGAACAGCGCGATCCCGGTGACGTTGCCGATGTTGACGTAGATGAGGAAGAGCGGCAGCAGGAAGAGGATGCCGGGGAACATCTGCGTCGACAGCACCGTGACGGTGAAGACGCGCTTGCCCCGGAAGGAGTAGCGGCTGACGGCGTAGGCCGCGAAGATCGCGATCACGACGGAGAAGACGGTCGCCGAACCGGCCACGATCAGCGAGTTCATGAAGTAGTCGCCGAGGGGGACGGTCTTCCAGATGTCGAAGTACGGCTGGACGGTCAGGCCCGAGGGGATCCACTGGAACTTCCCCGACACGTCCTGCAGCGGCTTCAGCGAACTGGAGATCATGACGTACACCGGCAGCAGGACGAAGCCGGTCAGGAGCGTCAGGAACACCAGCCGGCTCACGAGGAACGACTTGGGGGGCGCCATGGGGGACCGGGACCGCACCATGTGACTGTGCTCAGGCATCGGTGGCGCTCCTTCCTCGGGAGGTGAACAGGAGGTAGAGGCCGGTCACGACGAGGAGGAACAGCAGCAGCAGGACGGACATCGCGGAACCGGTTCCGAAGTTCCAGGTCTGGAACGAGGACTGGTAGATGTGGAGGGAGATGAGGTCGGCCGAGGCCGGCGCCGATTTCCCGAAGAGGACGAACGGCGTGTTGAAGTCGTTGAACGTCCACAGGAACAGCACCAGGATCAGAACCTGGTTGACCGGGCGCAGCGAGGGGAGCGTGATGCGGCGGATCTGCTGCCAGACGCCCGCCCCGTCCAGGGCTGCGGCCTCGTAGATCTCGCGGGGGATGTTCTGCAGGCCGGCCATCATGATGAGGAAGGCGAAGGGCCAGCCCTTCCAGACCGAGACGATCAGCAGGGTGATGAAGCTGTTGTCGCCGATGAGCCAGAACGGCGGGCTGTCGGTGAGGCCGAGCTGGTCGTGGATGACGTGGTTCACGAGGCCGTTGTCGCGCTGGAACATGAAGGCCCACGTGATGACGGCGGCGTAGACGGGCAGCGCGTACGGCACCAGGAAGATGGTGCGCAGAATGCCCCGGCCCTTGAACGTCTCCTGCATGAAGATCGCGGCCGCTGTGCCGATCAGCCAGCACAGGCCCACGGAGGAGAAGGTGAACAGGCACGTGGTGAAGAAGGAGCTCAGCAGTGCCTCGCCGACCGGTGCGTCGAAGTCGACGGTCAGGGAGTAGTTGTCCAGGCCGGCCCAGGGCGCGCTGCCCCAGTCGCGGAGGTAGAACTGGGTGAGCTCCTTGAAGCTGACGACGATGCCGATGAGCATGGGCGCCAGGTGGACCAGGATCTCGAGGACGAGTGCGGGGAGCAGGAGGAGGTACGGAAGGGAGATGCGGCGGAGCCGCCCGGAGCGGCGTGTGCGGGGCGCCGCTCCGGGGTGGTTCTTCCGTACCGTCCGCCGGCCCGTACGAGGGGGCGCGGTGGTGGTCATCAGATGTCCGTGCCTACTTCTTGGGCATCTGCTGCTGGGCCTTCTCGAGCTTGGCCTTCACCGACTCCGGCGTCACCGGCCGGCCGGCCGCCGCGTCGGCGAAGAGCTCCTTGACCGCGGTGCCCACCACCGTCTCGAACTGCGACTCCTCGGGGACCTGCGGGAGGGCGGCGGCGCTCTTGGCGAGGGTGTCGCGCAGGACCGCGAGACCGGGGGTGTTGAACGCGGGGTCCGCCTGCGCGGACTTCACCGGCGGGATGGAGCCGTAGGCCTTGTTGAGGATCTTCTGCTCCTCGTCACCGGTCATGAAGTTCACGAACTTCGTGGCGCCGTCGATGTTCTTGGTGTTCTTGAAGACGGCCATGTTGATGCCGGCGACCATGGAGTTGGTGGAGGTGCCCTGTCCCGGCGCGCCGGACTGCACGGGCGCGGGGACCACACCCCACTCCTCCTCCTTCATGCCCTGCGCGGCGAAGGTGGCCGACGCGGTCTGCCACAGCAGCATGGCGGTCTTGCCCTTGGCGAAGTCGCTCAGCGACTGGTTCTGGGAGTACTCGGCGTTGCCCTTGGCGACGATCTGCGCGTCGGCCATCAAGTCGACGTACTGCTTCACGGCCTTGACCGCGCCGTCGGAAGTGAAGTCGGCCTTGCCGTCCGCGGTGAAGAAGTCCGCGCCGTGCTGCTTGCCCAGGACGAAGACCTGGTGGATGTTGTTCGAAAGGTTGGAGCCTTCGACACCGAACCCGGCCTTGCCGTCCTTGGTCAGCTGCTTGCCGGTGGCGGTCAGCTCGTCCCAGGTGGTCGGCGGCTTGGTGACGCCGGCGTCGGCGAACATCTTCTTGTTGTAGTAGAGCGCGTAGGACATGGAGTACAGCGGGACGGCGGCCGGGTCCTGGCCCTGGGCGCCGGTGGAGCCGAGCGCCGACTCGACGAACCGGTCCTTGCCGCCGATCTTCTCGAAGTTCTTGTCGTCCCAGGGCAGCAGCGCGCCACTGGCCTGCAGTGAGGCGCTCCAGGTGTTTCCGATGTTCAGGACATCGGGGCCCTGACCGGAGGTGGTCGCGGTCAGGATGCGGTTGAGGAGGTCACCCCACGGCACGACCTCCAGCTTGACCTTGATGCCCGTCTGCTTCTCGAACTTGTCGAGCTCCGGCTGGAGGACCTGCTTGTCGACCTCCAGGCTCGATCCCTGGTTGGAGGCCCAGTAGGTCAGCGTCTTCGGCTGCTCGTTGGACCCGCTCCCGCTCGTGGAGCCGCCACCACCACAGGCGGCCGCCCCGAGAACGAGGGAGAGGGTGACGGCGCCGACCGCTGCGACTCTGATTCTGCGCATGGCTCCATGGGCCTTTCAGGAAGGAACGGGATGCCGACTGCGGGGCGGGGGCGGACGTTCGTTCCGCAGGGGACGCCCCCAAAACCACATGGCTTAATTTAGAATGTGAGTTAAACCTCAAGCGAAGGGCTCGTCAAGAGCGTTCACCCAGGTATCTTGCAGGTATGGGCATCCACGACAGGGGTGAGAGTGCGAGTGAGTAGCGGTCGGACAGTGCGTGACCTGCGGCGGGAGAATCGATCCGCTGTTCTGCAACGGTTGTATTTCGACGGTCCTCTGAGTCGCTTCTCGCTGGGCCCCGCCACCGGGCTGAGCTCCGGGTCGATCAGCAACGTGGTCGCGGAGCTGGTCAGCGAAGGCCTGGTGGAGGAAGCCGGGAGTGTGGAGTCGGCCGGCGGGCGCCCGCGCATTCTGCTCCGCGTCAGCCCCGCCAGCGGCTACATGATCGGCGTGGACGTCGGTGAGACCCGTATCCGCATCGAGCTCTTCGACCTGACCCTGACCGAGATCGCACGCGTGGAGCGCCCTCTGGAGGCGTCCGGGCCCCGCCGCGTCGACCGCTACGACGTCGCCGTCGTCGTGCGACACCTCCGCGAGGGCATCACCGAGGTCCTGCACAGGGCCGGCATCGCACCCGAGCGGCTCCTCGGCGTCGGCATCGGTGTTCCCGGCATCGTCGCCAGGACCTCGGACGGCACCGTCGTCCACGGCCAGACCATCGGCTGGGACGCCGTCCCCCTGGAGCGGATGCTGCGCGACTCCCACCTGCTGCCCGACACCGTCCCGTACTTCATCGACAACGGGGCCAAAACACTCGGCCAGGCCGAAATGTGGTTCGGCGCCGGCCGCGGAGCGCGCAACGCAGTCGTCGTGCTCTTCGGCTCCGGTGTCGGCGCCTGCGTGGTCAGCGAGGACAGCCGGACCGGCCGTGCCATCGAGTGGGGCCACCTGACCGTGCGTGTCCGCGGGCGCCGCTGCCGCTGCGGTGCCCAGGGCTGCCTGGAGGCGTACGCGGGGGCCGAGGCCCTGCTGGAGCGCTGGGTCGAGGCCGGTGGACGCCCGCCGTCCGACACCGACGAGGAGACCGCTCTGACCGCGATGCTCGCCGCCGCCTACCCGACACCGGGCCCCGACGGCACCGCTCCCAGGGCCGACGCGACGGCCCTGGCCGTCCTGGAGGAGACCGCCGAGTACCTCGGCGCGGGATTCTCCGACCTGATCAACCTCTTCCAGCCCGAACGGATCCTCGTCGGCGGCTGGGCCGGCCTGCAGCTCGGCACCCGCTTCCTGGACTCCGTACGGTCCTACGCCACCTCCTACGCCCTGTCGTACCCGGCCGCCAACGTCCGCATCGACCTCGGAACCTTCGGTCCCGACGCCGTCACCGTCGGTGCGGGAATCCTGCCCCTCGCCGACTTCTTCGCCCACGGCGGCCACCGCACGGAACCCGAACGCGAGGAGCCGCTTCCGGCCTGGCGCATCACGCTGCAGGAGCGGGCAGCACACTGAAGGTGCGGCCCACCCCGCAGCCTGCGAGGTGGGCCGGCCGGCGCGAGGGAACCACCTCTCCGGCGGCGCAAGCCCGTCCGGGGCGGGCGCGCACTCGGTTCGGCCCGGCGAGGGGCGGAGCCGGGGACCGCGGCGCGATGCCACGGTTCGTACCCACGAACCCTGGCAGGCAGCTGTCTTTACGGGGCCTGGCCGTCGATGGCGGGAACCGCTGCCTCGTTGGGCGGCGAGTTGAGCTTCCGGGGCGTCGCGTGCTGTTCCGCTCCGGGGCTGGAGCGGTAACGTCGCTTGCCGCCCGGACGGATGGGTCAGGGCCGGTCGTACCGCACGCACGTGAGTGGCTTCGCGTTCGCATCGTCGACACAGACGATGACATACGCGGCCCCGCCGGCCACATTCGCAGGGATGACGAGATCCTTGATCGGATACGTCACGTTGCATTTGGTGCTGGTGCTCCTGGCGCCGAGCTCGTTGCCAGAGGCACCGTACGTGCCGAACCACGCCCTGCGGCAGCCGACGGCCCGGAGGGTTCCATCGAATTCGACCGACCGGTTGTACCACGTCAGGGTGCCGTCCACGTAGCTGGCCCCGTATGGAACATGGACCGGGCTGGTCGGGTAGGCGGCGCTCTGCGCGCTGGCGGCGGGAACGCCCAGCGAGGTGCCCGCGGTCAGCACGACGGAACCGACGGCGGCGGCGAGATGAGTCTTCATGCGATCTCCAGGATGGGATGAGCCGGTTGCCGCTTCACATCCTGGGCGGGCCGGCCACCTGCGGCCCAGCTCTTAAGTCACGGCTTAAAGGGGGGCGGGACGGCAGGCATGCGCCTCGCGCACCCCGGCACGAGTGTCCGGTGGCACCCGGGCGGGGCGGCACTTGCGCCCACCGGTCTGACGCCGCGGTGCCCCCGGGCCTCACGGTTCCGTCAGGGCACCGGTCCGCAGCAGGGCCAGCCCGAGGGGGGTGATGAGGTGCAGCACGGACCTGCCTCGGCGGCTGGTGGTGATGAGCCCCGTGTTCCGCAGCACGGTCGCATGCTGACTGGCCGCTGCGGCCGTGACGTTGAGCCGGCGGGCCAGTTCGCTCGTCGTGCAGCCTGCTGCTGTCACATGCAGAGCGGCGGCTCGCGTGCGGCCGAGCAGAGACTCCAGGTTCCGCGCGGCGGAGCCGTCCGCTTCCGCCGGGCCGGTACCGGTCAACGGCCGACGGAGAGCCGGCACGGTCAGCCGGGGTGGCTGGGCGGTATCGAGCGGATCCCACAGAAAGCTCACCGGGTGCTTCGCGAAGACCGTGGGCGTGATGATCAGTCCCCTGCCCTGGAGACGCACCTCGACTCGGCGCGGGTAGGGAGCTTCGAGCACCGGCGGACGCCAGCGGACCAGTGGTGCGCAGATCGAACGCAGCAGCAGATCGACGCCTCCCTCCAACACCAGGTTCGCGCAACGGGAGGACAGCACGACCAGTTCGGACCGCGCTCGATGCCAGTAGGGCTCCACGGTCAGCCGATGGCAGGCGCGCACGGCCTCGGCGAGCTCCCGCCGCGCATCGCGGTCGCCCTCGGACACCCGCCTGGCCCATGGCAGGTGCCCCGGGTGGAAGTCGAGACCCTCGAACTCGCGTCGCAACCGGGACACCGGGGCGTGCAACAGGTTGTCCACGGCGTGGTCCACAGAGGGCACATCACCCATCAGGGCCAGCAGATCAAGCCCGGGACCGCGCACCGGAACCAGGGACGTCAAGGGGCGCGTGTCTGCACCCATCCGGCCCGCGACCGCTGACCGCCACGAGCGGAAGTGAGGAAGCTCCCGCTTCTCTCTCAGCAGCTCCAGGCTGTAGTAGACCTCCGCTGCGACGCCGATCGTCGCGGCCACCCGTGTCCGGGCGAGGTCTTCCGTCGTGAAGTGAATGCGTAACACCGACCGGCCCCCTGCCACCGAAGGAGAGCGCGTGAGCGCACCCCCAGCATGCCCCAAGCCGCCGCGTCCGATCCGGCATCCGAGGACATGTCGGTGGCGCGCATCGCCGTGATGAGGCCCGCGTCCGCGCCGTCTTCTTCGACTGCCGTACAGGCCGCGCCGGCCAGCATGCGCCCGCTGGGCACGGCCGTACCGAGGGACTCGTAGCCGTGGTCGGCCGCTGTTGACCAGACCGGCCCGGTCCGGCTCGGTCCGGCCCTTCTGCAGCCGCGCAGGTACCGCCGGAGCGGGGCAGGTGGTGGGCCTCGGCTCAGCCGTCTGAGCATGCAGAAGCCCCCGTGACGAGGCGCGGACTCGTCCCGAGGCGGTGTCAGTGGGGGCGTTTATGCTGGTTGGACGGGGTGCGGAGAAGGTGTCTGGGGGGACGTCCTGCCTGAATGGCTGCTCGCTGTGCTGATTCCGGTCGGTCTGCTGGGGGTGGGTGCGTGCGCGTTCCTGATCTGGGCCGCGCTGGGTACGGACAGGCCACAGCGTCTGCGGCAGCCATGCCCGGCCGCCACGGGCGCGTGCGGTCGAGGACAGTGACGGCAACGGCCTGCGCGGCGGAGGTCGGTATGCACGCGGGACAGGGGGCCCCGGCGCCCGTGCGTTCACCTTCGGGCGCTCACCGCTGAGGCTGCCGCGGGGTGGACGCGTGCGGTGGGAGACGGACCGGGCGAACGGCCCGGACGGTTACGCGTCGCCGCGCCGCGGCCACCGCAGCGTTCTCATCAGACGGTTGGCGGCCGCCGCGTAGGCGATGCCGAAGACGAGAGAGGCAAGGAACGCCAGGTGCCGGGAGAACCCCTCGATGAGGGGAAAGATCTGCCAGTGGGTCAGGTAGATGTAGAGCGAGCTCGTCGCCAGGAGACCGGCCAGCCGGTTGACGCGCTCCCGGCTGGGCAGGGTGGGGACCCACACCAGGAGGGCGAAGGCGGCGATGACGATCGCCTCCCGGCCGGGGTCGCCGGGGAAGAAGCCGGGCACCGTTGCCACCGCCGCGGCGGTGACCAGCAGCCGCTGGCGCGAAGTGGTGGCCTTCGCGGCCGCCCAGCCCAGCGCGAACAGCCAGAAGACCGTGATCGCGTCCGGGATCCGGGAACGGTCCGGGAGGCCGAGGAGGTCGTAGCGGGTGAGCAGGCCCACGGCCGCGATCATCAGGGGCAGGGCGTACGGGAAGCGCCGCTCGGCCCGGTCCACCGCGGGGACGGCCAGCACGGCGACGGTAGCCACCAGGATGTAGACCAGCGCCTCGATGAACCAGAACTGCATGCCCGTCTTGCTGTCCTCGGGGCCGAAGACGCTGTCGAGCAGGGCGAGGTTGGCCAAGGTGTAGTCGTCGTTGAGGAGCAGCATGCAGCCGATCCAGGCCATGCTCGGCACCGCGATGCGGGCGATGCTGATCCCGATCCGGCGTACGCGCTCGCGGCGTTCGGCGCCGGTCAGGTGGAAGCGTGCGAAGTTGAACCCCGCGAGCGCGAGCAGCAGGTGTGCCCCGCCCTTGATCCCGAACACCTGGATGTGGGAACCGACGATGCAGAAGATCGCCATGGCGCGCAGGGCGACGCCGGTCTCCAACGCGCGCCGGTGCGAGGGGGGCCTGCGCTCCGGCGGCCTGAGGTCCCGGATCGGGGTCGTGTGCCAGTCGGCCGGCAGATGACCGAGCCGCTCCTCGAGGTGGAGCGACATCTCGACGTACGACAGCGAGTCGCCCCCGAGGCCGACGAAGGAGCTGTCCCGCGTCACCTCCGCCAGGGGTTTGTCCAGGATCGCCGCGTAGAGGGCGCGCAGGTCCTCGGGGCCCGCGCCCCGGCCGGGACCGGACCGATCTGACCCGGACGGGCCTTCGGAGGCCGGACGGCACAGTTCGCGGACCGCCTGGTAATCGGGTTTCCCGGTGGTGAGGCGGGGGAGTGCGGGCAGCACGGCGACCCGTACCGCGCGCGCCGGCAGGCCGCACGCCTCGGTCACCAGCCCCCGGATCCGCCGGGTGTCGGAGGCGTGCGTACCGGTGGCGGCGACGGCGAGGGCCTCGTCGTCACCCGCGCACAGGGCGGTGACGCCGTGCCGTGCGAGCATCGCCTCGACCTGCGCGGGGTCGATGCGCAGGCCGAGGATCTTCAAGAAGCGGCTGCGGCGCCCGACGATCTCGTAGAGCCCGTCGGGGGTGAGCCGCGCGATGTCGCCGGTGTGCAGCTCCGCCGTGGTCCGGCCCAGCGCGAGGTCCTGCGGGGTGTGCGCGTAGCCGAGCATGACGTTGGGGCCCGCGTACACCAGCTCGCCGGTGTCCTCCTCGGGCCAGTCCGGCAGTGGCTGGAGCCGGAAGGAGCCGCCGGGGACGGCGATGCCGGCCGCTTCGGGGCGGGTCTCGGCGAGGGCGGGGGGCAGGTAGGCCATGCGGGCCGTCGCCTCGGTCTGGCCGTACATCACGAACAGCTCCCAGCCGGCGGCGCGGCCCAGCGCTGCGTACCGCTCGACCCGGTCGGGAGCCAGCCGCCCGCCCGCCTGGGTCACGTAGCGCAGGTGGGGCAGTTCCATCGAGGCGAAGCCGACCCGGTCGAGCAGGTCGAAGGTGTACGGGACGCCCGCGAAGGTCGTACCGCGGCCGGTGCGGAACAGTTCCCAGAAACAGGTGTCGGCGACCGAGAGGTCGGTGAGGATCAGCCCGGCGCCGCGCAACAGGTGGCTGTGGATGACGGAGAGGCCGTAGCAGTAGTGCGGGGGCAGGGTGGTCGCGGCCCGGTCCGTGTCCCGTATGTCCAGGTACTCGGCGATCGACTCGGCATTGGACTGCAGGTTCTCGTGCGACAGCCGGACGAGCTTGGGCGACCCGGTGGAGCCGGAGGTGCTCAGCAGCAGTGCGAGGTCCGGGTGCAGGGTGTGGGCGGAGACCGGGCGTCGCTCGTCGAGCACCCACCGACCGCCGTCCGGGTGGGCCACGACGTCCGGGTCGTACGCGTCGATCAGTGACTGCAGAGCCTCGGGGTGGTCGCCGGGCACGAGCAGCACGGGATGGCCCGCCGCGAGGGCCGCCAGGTGGACGACGAGCGCGTCGACGGTGTTGGCGCCGCTCAGCAGGATCAGCCGGCGCTCCCGGCCCAGGCGGCGCGCCGTGGCGTCCACGCGCGAGGCGAGCTCGCGGTAGGTCACCGCACCGTCGGCGGAGATGAACGCGGTGCGGTCGCCGTGGACGCCGAGGGACTGGGCGAACGGGACGGTTTCGGTACCCGGGAGTAGGGCGGAGGGGGGCATCACGTGCGAATCTTAGGAATGCCTTACCTCATTGGACAGTCACAGAAAAGTCACATTCGACCCGTTGAAGATCGACTGGTCGGACACCTGTAGGGTCGGCTCCGCCGCCGTCCGGACGCGGACGAAACGTTGTCTGCGTCACTCTTGACCTTTAGGTTAGCTTTACCTTAGTTATGGGGCGTAAAAACTTCTCCGCCGCACATGCAGGAAAGGCTTCCCATGCGACGCCCCTCTGTCCGACGTCTGACCGCGCTCTTCGCGGCAGCGCTCCTCCTCCCCGCTGTCGCCGGCTGCGGCGTCGACGAGGACGATGCCGGGCTCGTCATCTACTCGGGCCGCAACGAGAAGCTGGTCAAGCCGCTCCTGGACGAACTGGAGAAGGCCGTCGGCACCACGGTCGCCGTCCGCTACGGCGAAAGCGCCGAACTCGCGGCCCAGATCCAGGAAGAGGGCGCGAAGACCAAGGCCGCCCTGTTCTTCTCCCAGGACGCGGGCGCCCTCGGTGCCCTGTCCACCAAGGGGCTGCTGGAGAAGCTGCCCCAGGAGTCGCTCGACAAGGTCGACCCGGCGTTCCGCGGCGGCGCGGGCGACTGGGTGGGCACCTCGGGGCGCGCGCGCGTCCTCGCCTACGACCCGGGCCAGGTCACCAAGGTTCCCGACAGCGTGCACGACCTGGTCAAGCCGGAATGGAAGGGGAAGATCGGCTATGTCCCGACCAACGCCTCCTTCCAGGCCTTCGTCACCGGCATGCGCGTCCTCGAGGGCGACGACGCCACCCGCGCCTGGCTGCGGGGACTCAAGGCCAACGAGCCGAAGGTCTACGACAACAACCTGAAGGTGCTCGAAGGCGTCGGGAAGGGCGAGGTCTCGCTCGGCCTCGTCAACCACTACTACTGGTACGAGCAGGTCGCCGAAAAGGGCGAGACCAAGGTCAAGTCGAAGATCCATTTCCTGCCGGGCGGCGACCCGGGCGCACTCGTCAACGTGGCCGGAGTGGGCCTCGTCAAGGGCAGTTCCCAGACGCCGGCCGCCCAGAAGGCCGTCGATTTCCTCCTTTCCGAGAAGGCGCAGAAGTACTTCGCGGACGACACCAAGGAGTACCCCCTGGCCGCCGGCGTCACCAGCACGGTCAAGGACCTGCCGCCGCTGGCCTCTCTCGACGCGCCGAAGATCGACCTCGGCAAGCTCGAATCTCTTCAGGAGACCCTGAAGATGCTCCAGGACGCCGGGATGGTCTGAGCCGTCATGTCCGCCACGGATCCCGCCCCGCGCACGGATCCGGCCGCCCGCCCGACCGGTGTCTCCACGCCGGCCGGGCGGCAGCGTGCCGGGGCCCGCCCGCCGGCCGTCCTGCTGATCCCCGCGGCCGTCGCCGCGGTCTTCGCGCTGCTGCCCCTCGGCTACCTCGCGGTCCGCTCCCTGGAGCGCGGCCCCGCCTTCGCCTGGGACGTCGTCGCCGACGAGCGCACGGCCCAGCTGCTCGGCCGCAGCCTGACCCTCGCCGCGGTCGTCGTGACCGCCTGTCTGCTGCTGGGCGTCTCGCTGGCCTGGCTGACCGTCCGCACCGCGCTGCCCGGCGCCCGCGCCTGGTCGGTGCTGGTGACCCTGCCGCTGGCCGTGCCCAGCTACGTCGCCGCCTTCGCCTGGCTGTCCGCCTTCCCCGACCTCGTCGGCTTCACCGGTTCGGCGCTGGCCCTGACCCTGGTGAGCTTCCCGTACGTCTACCTGCCCGTCACGGCCGCGCTGCGCGGCACCGATCCGGCACAGGAGGAGGTCTCCCGCTCCCTCGGCCACGGACCGCTGAAGACCTTCCTGCGCGTCACACTGCCGCAGCTGCGCCCCGCGGCCGCGGGGGGCTCCGTACTGGTCGCGCTGTACGTGTTCTCCGACTTCGGTGCCGTCTCCCTGATGCGGTACGACACCTTCACCCGCGGCATCTACACCTCCTACCGCGCCAGCTTCGACCGCACTCCGGCCGCCGCGCTGAGCGTCGTCCTGGTGGTGATGACCGTGCTGCTCGTCGCCGCCGAGGCGCGCACCCGCGGCCGCGCGGGCCACGCCAGGACGGGAGCCGGCACCGCGCGCCCCGCCGTTCCCGCGCCGCTCGGCCGGTGGCGGGCACCCGCCCTGGCATGGTGCACGGCGGTCACCGCCGTCGCCGTCCTCACCCCGCTCGGCACCCTCGGGTACTGGCTCGCCGTGGGCAACTCCGCGACCTGGGATCCGGCCGGGCTCCTCGACACCGCCGGTACCACCCTCGGTGTCGCGGCCGCGGGTGCCGCCCTCACCACGCTCCTCGCGCTGCCCGTCGGGGTGATCGCCGCCCGCCACCGCGGCCGCACCGCACAGCTCCTGGAGCAGTCCGCCTACGCCGGGCACGCCCTGCCCGGCATCACCGTCGCACTGTCCCTGGTCTTCTTCGCGGTCCGCTACGCCGAGCCGCTCTACCAGGAACTCCCCCTGCTGGTCTGCGCGTACGCGGTGCTCTTCCTGCCCGTGGCGGTGGGGGCCACCCGCGCCGCCGTCCTCCAGTCCCCGCCGGTGCTGGAGGAGGTCGCCCGCTCGCTCGGCCGCTCTCCGCTGAGGGTGCTGCGCGAGGTGACCGTGCCCCTGGCGGCCCCCGGCGTCGCCGCCGGAGCCGCCCTGACCTTCGTCGTGTGCATGAAGGAACTGCCGGCGACCCTCCTGCTGCGCCCCACGGGCATGGACACCCTGGCCACCCGGCTCTGGACGGAGACGGGAACCGGATCCTTCGCCGCCGCGGCGCCCTACGCCGCAGCGCTGATCCTGCTGGCCGCCGTGCCCTCGTACCTCCTCGGAAGGCACCGCACATGACCGACTTGAAGATCACGGGAATGACCAAGGCCTACGGGACCGGAGCCACCGTCCTCGACGGGCTCGACCTCACGGTCCCCGGCGGCGCGCTGACGGCCGTCCTGGGCCCCTCCGGCTGCGGCAAGACCACCCTGCTGCGCATCATCGCCGGATTCCTGCGCGCCGACGCGGGCAGCGTCACCATCGGCGGCCGCACCCTGGCCGGCCCCGGCGTCCACCTGCCGCCCGAGCGGCGGCGCATCGGCATCGTTCCCCAGGAAGGCGCGCTGTTCCCGCATCTCGACGTGGGGCGCAACATCGCCTTCGGCCTGACCGGCCTGGACGGGGCCGCGCGCAAGGCCCGCGTCGGGGAGATGCTCGACCTGGTCGGGCTCGAGGGGTACGGCGACCGGATGCCGCACGAACTCTCCGGCGGCCAGCAGCAGCGTGTCGCCCTCGCCCGCGCCCTGGCCCCGCGGCCGCAGCTCGTGCTGCTCGACGAGCCGTTCAACGCCCTGGACAGCGCCCTGCGCACCGGCGTACGGGCCGACGTACGCGCGGCCCTGCGCGCCACCGGAGCGACCGCCGTCATGGTCACCCACGACCAGCAGGAAGCGCTGTCCACCGCGGACCTCGTCGCGGTGGTCCGGGACGGGCGCGTCGCCCAGTGCGCCAGCCCCCAGGAGGTCTACCACCACCCTGCCGACCCCTGGGTGGCCGCCTTCGTCGGAGACTCCGTGCTCGTGTCCGGCACCGTGGAGAAGGGTATGGCGACCACCGCGCTCGGCCGCGTCAGGCTGACGGACCGCCAACCCGGCGGGCGGGGTGAGGGCATGGTGCTGCTGCGGCCCGAGCAGCTGCGGCTGAGCGACGCCGATGCGGCGGAAGCCCGGGGAACGGTGACCGACGTCCGTTTCTACGGCCACGACGCCATGGTCACCGTCGCCGTCGACGGAATGGACGAGCCGGTGGACGTGCGCGTCCCAGGCCAGGCGCCCGTAGCCCCCGGCGGGCGCACCGGGATCCAGGTCACGGGGGATGCGACCCTGCATCCCGTATCCGTCCCGGACGGGGTTCAGGCGTAACGGCCTGGCGGGGCAGGCGGACCTCCTCGCGACTCGGGGACGTGCGGGACGTGCGTAGGGCGTGAACTACGAGCTGTGCACCAGTGGGAGCGCTCCCACTGTGCGGACACGGGCGCAACGACGTCAAGACGCTCGAAGGAACGAAGGCGTGCCGCTGAGGAATTTCGACCACTTCTCTTTCGCGGGGCGTCAGTTGGCGCTACCGTCTGGCCCCAACCAGTGGGAGCGATTCCGTCAGTCGGCGCGCCGTACAGAGCGCGCCCTCGCTGCAAGGAGTCGCTCATGCGACACCCCCCGCGTCTGTCCGCGTTGCTCGGCGCGGCGCTGCTCACCTTGGCGAGCACCGCCCTCGCCGTGGCGGGTACGGCCTCAGGAGCAGCGGCCGCACCCCCCTGCACGGTCCAGTACTCCGTCGTCGGCTCCTGGGCCGGCGGCTTCCAAGGGTCCGTCACCGTCACCAACAACGGTGCGATGTTGCACGGCTGGAGCCTCGGCTTCGATTTCTCCGACGGTCAGGAGATCAGTCAGGGCTGGGGTGCCACGTGGTCCCGGTCCGGGGCGCGCGCCACAGCCGTGAACGAGAGCTGGAACGGGACGATCGGCACGGGCGCCGGCGTCACCGTCGGCTTCATCGCCTCCTGGACGGGCTCCAACAGCCCGCCCACCACGTTCACGCTCAACGGCGCGGCCTGCACCGCAGTGCCGGACCCCACCCACCCGACCCCGACCCCGACCCCCACGCCGACACCCACCGGCCCGGCCGATCCCCCCGGCCCGGTCTCCGGGGCGCCCGAACTGAGCGTCACCGGAAACCGCCTCACCGACCGGAACGGCGCCACCCGCCGTCTCCTCGGCGTCAACCGGTCCGGGGCCGAGTTCATGTGCGTCCAGGGCCACGGCATCTTCGACGGTCCCGTCGACGACGCCTCGGTGCGCGCCATCGCCGACTGGAAGGCCAACACCGTCCGCATCCCCCTCAACGAGGAGTGCTGGCTCGGCCTCGACAACATCAAGCCCGAGTACCGGGGCACGCATTACGTCGACGCCGTCAAGGGCCTGGTCAGCCGGGTCCTCGCCCACGGCATGACCCCGGTCGTCGAGCTGCACTGGACGTACGGCCAGTACACCGGCAACTCCTCGGGGTGCGCGGACATCCACGCCTCCTGCCAGAAGCCGATGCCGGACGCCCAGTACGCCCCGGCGTTCTGGACCTCGGTGGCGAACACCTTCAAGAACGACCGCCGGGTCGTCTTCGACCTGTTCAACGAGCCGTACCCCGACCGGGCGACCCCCACGGCCGGGCAGGCCTGGTCCTGCTGGCGCGACGGCGGCACGTGCGCGGGCATCGGTTACGAGGTCGCCGGGATGCAGGACCTGGTGGACGCGGTCCGTGCGGCCGGGGCCCGCAATCTCGTCCTCGTGCCCGGCATCGCGTACTCCAACGACCTGAGCCAGTGGCTGGCCCACGCCCCGGACGACCCGACGGGCAATCTGGCCGCGGCCTGGCACGTGTACAACTTCAACGCCTGTGTCAGCGAAGCATGTTGGCAGTCGACCCTCGCCCCGGTCGCCGCCCAGGTCCCCCTGGTGGCGGGCGAGATCGGTGAGAACACCTGCGGACACGCGTTCATCGACCGCGTCATGAAGTGGTTCGACGACCGCGCCCTCTCGTATCTCGGCTGGACCTGGAACACCTGGAACTGTCACTCCGGGCCGGCCCTGATCACCTCGTACGACGGCACACCCACCGCATTCGGCACCGGGCTGCGCGACCGCCTGCGCGCCCTGAACTGAAAGGCACCCCACGAAATGAGCCGTACGCTTCCCCACACGACCACCCGCACCGCCCTGCTGGCGGCCATGAGTCTCGTCACCGCCGCCGGCGCCTCCGCCACCCTGTTCGGTACCACCGCCGGCGCGGCCTCCGCCGGCTGCACCGTCGACTACCGGGTCACCAGCCAGTGGAACGCCGGGTTCGGTGCCGATGTGACCGTCACCAACACCGGTGATCCTGTCGCCTCCTGGACCCTCGAGTGGTCCTACGGCGGCGACCAGAAGGTCGTCCAGGGCTGGAACGCCGCCATCACCCAGTCCGGTACGGCCGTGACCGCGAGGAACGTCTCCTACAACGGGTCCTTAGCCAGGGGCGCTTCGACGTCCTTCGGCTTCAACGGCTCGTACAGCGGCACGAACGCCGTCCCCGCGGCCTTCAAGCTCAACGGCGTCACCTGCAACGGCACCACCGTGCCGACGGAGCCGCCGACCACTCCGCCGACGACGCCGCCCACCACCCCTCCGCCCTCCGGCAGCAAGGCCGACAACCCGTACGCCGGCGCCAAGGTGTACGTGAACCCCGAGTGGTCCGCCAAGGCGGCCGCCGAGCCGGGCGGCACCAGGGTGTCGAACCAGCCGACCGGCGTCTGGCTGGACCGCATCGCCGCCATCCAGGGCGTGAACGGCGGGATGGGCCTGCGCGCCCACCTGGACGCGGCTCTGGCACAGAAGGGCAGCGGCGAACTCGTGGTGCAACTGGTGATCTACAACCTGCCGGGACGGGACTGCGCCGCCCTCGCCTCCAACGGCGAGCTGGGACCCACAGAGATCGACAGGTACAAGACGCAGTACATCGACCCCGTCGCCGCGATCCTCGCCGACCCCCGGTACGCGGGGCTCCGGATCGTCACCACGGTCGAGATCGACTCGCTGCCGAACCTGGTCACCAACGTCTCGGGGCGCCCGACGGCCACCCCCGACTGCGATGTGATGAAGAACAACGGCAACTACGTCAAGGGAGTCGGCTACGCACTGAACAAGCTGGGCTCGATCGCCAACGTGTACAACTACGTGGACGCGGGCCACCACGGCTGGCTCGGCTGGGACGACAACTTCGGCGCCTCCGCGGAGCTCTTCAAGCAGGCGGCCACCGCCGAAGGCTCCACGCCCTCCAAGGTGCACGGCTTCATCGTGAACACGGCCAACTACAGCGCCCTGAAGGAAGACCACTTCAGGATCGGGGACTCCGTCAACGGCACGTCCGTGCGCCAGTCGAAATGGGTCGACTGGAACCGGTACACGGACGAGTTGTCGTACGCCCAGGCCATGCGGTCCAAGCTGGTCTCCCTGGGGTTCGACCCGGGACTCGGCATGCTGATCGACACCTCCCGCAACGGCTGGGGCGGCACGGCCCGGCCCACCGGACCCGGCGCGCCGACCAGCGTCGACACCTACGTCAACGGCGGCCGCTACGACCGGCGCATCCACCTCGGCAACTGGTGCAACCAGGCGGGGGCGGGGCTCGGTGAGAGGCCGCAGGCGGCGCCGGCCGCCGGCATCGACGCGTACGTGTGGATGAAGCCGCCGGGCGAGTCGGACGGGGCGAGCAAGGAGATCCCGAACGACGAGGGCAAGGGCTTCGACCGGATGTGTGACCCGACCTACACGGGTAACGCCCGCAACGGCAACAGCATGTCGGGTTCCCTGCCGGACGCGCCCCTGTCCGGCCAGTGGTTCCCGGCCCAGTTCCAGGAGCTCCTGAAGAACGCCCACCCGGCGCTGTGACACAGCGCCCATGAGGAACGCGCGGGCCGTACGGAACCCCCGGGTTCCGTACGGCCCGGTCACAGCCGTGTGACGCACGTCGCACGACTTTCCCGCCGTCCCCGGCAACTCCGGCGGGTGCGGCGGCAACTCAGGGGCGACAGAGCAGTACTCCGCTCCACCTCCGCACAAGGAACGCCACCCGATGCCCCCTTCCTCACACCGCCGCTTCCCCGCCCGTCGCCGTCTCGCCCTGGTCACCACGGGACTCGTCACCGCGGCGGGTCTCGGCGTCCTGCCGTTCGCCACGCGTGCCGACGCGGGTGCCGTCGATCTCGCACATGACCGCCTGGCCGCCCAGGACGGCTGGGCGTCGAGCGGCTCCGGCACCACCGGCGGACAGGCCGCCGACGCCCAGCACGACATCACCGTCACCACGCGGGCAGAACTGGTCAAGGCGCTCCGCGCGGGCCCGTCCGGCGCCCCGAGGATCATCCGGGTGAAGGGCCGGATCGACGCCAACACCGACGACCAGGGGCGCCCGTTGACCTGCGCCGACTACGCGAAGGGCACGGGATACACGCTCGCCGCCTACCTCAAGGCCTACGACCCCGCGGTATGGGGACGGTCCAAGCTGCCGTCCGGCGCGCAGGAGTCCGCGCGGGCAGCGGCCCAGGCGAAGCAGGCCGAGCGGGTGGGCATCACCGTGCCGTCGAACACCACCGTCATCGGCGTGCCCGGCACCGACGCGGGCATCAGCGGAGGCAGTCTTCTGGTGCAGAAGGCGGACAACGTCATCATCCGCAACCTGACCTTCGCCGACACCCGTGACTGCTTCCCCCAGTGGGACCCTACGGACGGCTCCGAGGGCAACTGGAACTCCGCGTACGATGCCGTCTCCCTGCGGGGGGCGACCCACGTGTGGGCCGACCACAACACGTTCACCGACAGCCCCCACTTCGACGCCTCGAATCCGCGCCACTTCGGCCGCGAGTACCAGGTCCACGACGGAGCCCTCGACATCACCAACGCCTCGGACCTGGTCACCGTCTCGTACAACCGGTTCGCCGACCACGACAAGACCATGCTCATCGGCAGCAGTGACAAGGACACGAAACTCCGTGTCACGCTGCACCACAACGTCTTCCAGGGCATCGTGCAGCGCGCACCGCTCGCCCGGGTCGGACAGATCCACCTCTACAACAACCACTTCGACACCACCCCGCGCAACGGCTACACCCACAGCTACAGCGTGAACGCGCGTGCCGGCGCCCAGATCGTGGCGCAGAACAACCACTGGACGCTCTCCTCCGACCGCAAGACCTCCCAACTCCTGTCGGGTGACGGCACGGGCGCCTTCGCGGGCAGCGGGAACATGGTCAACGGCTCGGTCACCGACCTCGTCGCCGCCCACAACGCCGCGAACAAGAAGAAGATCAAGCCCGAGGTCACGTGGAAGCCCGCCCTCGCCAGGGGGCTGGAGTCCTCAGCCGCGGGTCTGCCCACGTCACTCGCCCACCGTGCGGGCGCGGGCGTCCTGAAGTGATCCACCGCCCCGGTGCCCGGGCGGGCGTGCCTGCCCCGCCCGGGCACCGCGGCGGGCCGTCGAAGGCGCAACGCCCGCACCGCCCCACCAGGAAAGAGCTGACCGAACGTTTGGTATGCTCACCGCCCCCGTCCCGACCGGCGGGTACGAACACCGGCACTGACTCGGGCAGGAGCACGGACACACCCCACGGAGACTCCGGTATGGCCCTCGACGACGCGTCCGCGGAGTTCCACGACTTCTTCGAGCGCCATCACGCCGAACTGGCGCGCCTCGCCCACCTGCTCACCGGTGAGGCGGATACCGCCGACGACCTGGCCGCCGACGCATTCGTGGCGCTCTGGCACCGCTGGGACCGCGTCCAGCGCGCCGACCACCCGGTGGCCTACGCCCGCGGTGTGGTCACCAACATGGCCCGCGCCCGCATCCGCGCTCTCATCCGGGAACGGCGCCGCATCCACCTCTTCTGGTCCGCCCTCCCGGGCCGCGCGCAGCACCCCGACGTGGACGCGGTCATGGACGTGCGCCGCGCGCTGGCGCGACTGCCGTTCCGCAAACGCGCATGCGTCGTGCTGCGCCACGCACTGGACCTGTCGGAGAAGGACACCGCCCTCGCTCTCGGGACATCCGTCGGTACGGTGAAGAGCCAGACCTCCAAGGCCATGGCCGAACTGCAGCGCCTCCTCGGTGCCCAGGCCGCCGAAGAACTGACCGGAACGAGGAACTGATGGAGGATCTGAAGCGCCGTCTCCGGGATGCGGCGGCGGCTCACGCCCCGGACAGGGACGGGATGCTGGAGCGGGTCCGGCACGGCATGTCCCGCACCCCGCGGCCCGGTCCCCGTACGGCCCGGCCGCTGTCCTGGCCCCGCGTCACCCTCGCCACCCTCGCTTCGACGGCGGCGCTCGTGGCGGGCGGATACACGATCGCGAGTACCGTCCAGACGAACCATCCCGGGCGGGAAGCCGCCACGATCACCGCAGCGCCGGCGCCCCCGTCGACGGCATTCGGTGCCCCCACCCCTTCCGCCCCGCCCGCGCCGCCCCGCACCCAGGACGGGCCGCTCCGCTCCGACGGCGCCGTCGACCCCCACATCAACGCCTACTGGTCGCAGAGCAACATCACCCTCCAGACCGGTGCGCCCCTGGACGCGCTCACGCTGGAGGTCCGCATCGCCCAGACGGGCGGCGTGGCGTCCACCGGCGCATGGCGGACCCTGCCCGAGGGCGACTTCACGCTGACCACGGCCGACGAGGGCGGCACCCTCACCTACCGGTGGACCCTCAAGCCGGGCCGAACCGTCCCCCCGGGACAGCACGTCTTCGCCGTCCAGTACAACCATGCCCCGGGCTCACGCGCCGTGACCGCCGATGCCTACACCGCGACGGCCACCACGACGACGGGAGCGCCGCACACCGTCACCGGAACGTTCCGCCCGGCGCCGAGCGCAACGGGCTGACGGGGCTCGGGCCGCGCCGCACACCCCGTCGAACGGGCCCGTCGGTGGCGCGCATGCGTGCCCGTTTCGTCCGCCGGTCCCGCTGTGCCCCTGCTGACCGTTGTCCGGAACGAGGGCCAGAGGCGTTACGCCATCCGGTGCGGTCAGAGGGAAGCGCCGCTCCGGGCCCGCGGTCCCGGGGCGGGATCGATGGCGAGGCCGGCGGACGGCCGGGCGACGTGGGGCTCTTGGCTGTGCTGCGGGGTCACCAAGGCGCGGAGGCTGCGGCCGAAGTTCCAGGCGTGGGTGCGCGCCTTCGCCTCCAAAGCCTGGTAGGCGGCTCCTTGGGCGGTCATCTGACCTGCGTGTTTACGGTACCGGTAGACCGGCCTGGGCAGGAGGATGCCGGGCGCGAGGCCGGTGATGCCCAGGGCCGAGACGTAGTCCTCGCCCTGGACGAGGCCGCCCATGGGGGCGGCGCGTACGAGGTCGGTACGGGCAAGGATGGTGGTGGGGCCGATCGGAATGGTGTGCGACGGGCTCTTCCAGTAGGTCCACACGTCCCCGGCCTCGTGCCGTCCGGGCGGGGTGGGGCATGTCCACAGGGTGGTCGAACCGTCCGGGTGGAGGTCTTCGCTGTATCCCGCGACCCAGCCGACCCCCGTGGTCCTGAGCTCGGACAGCCGCGTGCTGAGACTGTCCTCGGTGAATTCATCGTCGTCGTCGGCCCAGTTCATGAAGGGGGTGCGCACCTCGTTGAGTGCGAGATTGCGGGCGCAGGCGGCGCCGACGGGGCGGGGCAGGGCGAGTGTCCGCACGCGGGGGTCTTCGGCCAGTGACGCGGGCAGGCGGGCGGGGTCGGCGCCGTCGATCGCGATCACGGCCTCCCAGGGCACGTTCTGCCGGCGCAGGCTGGCATGCATGGCGTCGAGGTAGCCGAGTCGGTCCTCGCGCAGCTGGGTGGCGATGACGATCGTGATCTCGGGACGGGCATGCGGGGACAGCGGACTCTCCAGGGGAAGGGTGGGCCTGGGCTGACGGATTCCGGCCGGACCGCAGGCTCGGGCTGTGCGCTCGTCACCGGTTCGAAACGGGACCCGCGCCGTCGTCGCGGAGAGGGGCGGTGCACCGGGCTCGTTCCGCCGAGCCCGGTGCGCTCCAGCCGCCGGCCCTCCAGGGTCCCGGGAGGGCGAGGCGGTCCGGTCTCAGCGGTCTTTCGCCGTCGGTACGGCGCTCCCGAGCAGGCCGGAGGAGGCCTCAGGCGCGGCGGCACACACGTCGACGAGCCACGAGGTGAACTCGGGCGAGCGCAGCACGTCCGAATGACCGCCCGGGAACACCCGGTGGGCACAGTCGGCGGAGGTGGCACCGGCCCAGCGGCCGATTCCGCTGGTGGACGTCAGCGGGTCCGCCCCTCCACGTGCGGCGAACACAGGACAGCGCACCTCGGCGTATTGCGATGCGGTCGCCATGAAGTCCTCGAGCAGCCGGAGATCCTGCATGGCGGTTTCGAGGACGATCTCCCTCCATTCGTCGGATGCCTCGCCCGGTACGAGACCGGGGTCGATGTCGTCGAAGTAGGCGGCGGTGCCCGACGGGCTTCGGGTGGCGGCTTCGGGAACGGTGAGCAGCTCCGGTGCGGTGGCACCGACGACAATCAGGGCCGAGACCCCCGTCCCCAGCTCCTCCAGCCTCGTGGCCGTGGCCCGGGCCACGTAGGCGCCGAAGCTGTGTCCGACGAGGACGGGCCGGTCCGCCTGTCGGCGCGTCACCTGGGCGACGCACGACTGCACGATCTCCTCGAACGATCCCGCGGGACGACCGAGGTCCTTGCCGAAGCGTCCCGGGTACCGGGCGAGCCACGAGGGTGGCCCCAACTCGCCTAGCAGCGGCAGCAGTTCGCCGCCGAATGATCCGGCGCCCGGAAAGACGACGACGCCGGGACTCTCGGGAGGCACTGGCCCCTCCAATCGTGGGACTCGTGTGAACGTGTGACTCATGGATCAGAAGCCGAGACCCAGCTCGTCCATCACCACGGCGATGCTGACGGCGCTGAGCCGGGAGTCCCATTTCTCCGCACGGCCCTGACGCGGGGGCGTGTCAAGGCAGCTGCTGGTGAAGATGCCGCTCGCCGCCACGAGGTCGCGCCAGTCGTCCCAGGTCCGCGCATCCGTGACGGACCGCAGGTCGTACGCGGTGAACCCGTGCTTCCCGCGGCGGAGAACGGACTCGGGAACGATTCCTTCGTAGGCCGACTTGAGGCACGACTTCCCTTCGAAGTCGACCACCTTCGCGCTGTCGTCGATCTGCAGAGCGAGAGAGACCACCGCATGCGAGAGGAACGGGTAGCGGCCCTCGATCGAGTTGCCCATCAGCATGGAGTCGCCGTGATCACCGAGGAGGTGACCCGACATCTGAACGTAGACGTCGGCGATGGAGCGCAGCTGCATCTGGGAGAGGGACTTCACCTCGTCGTCGGAGAACGGGATCAGCCTCGTCCGCCAGAACTCGTTGCCCACGAGCGCCTCGCGTACGGCCGACGTGAGGTATTCCTCCCGACGCCTGGCCATGTTCGCCCAGTTGACCTCCCAGCTGAAGTCCGCTCTGCCCCAAGCCTGTTCGTTCTCCGCACGGGAAGCACGGCTCGACCTGGTCACACTGTCGAAAGCGTAGGAGTCGTAGCCGAAGAACAGCTCGTCCGCCCCCTCACCGGAGACGACTCCCTTGACCCCGGCGGAACGCGCCGTGTCCGCGAGCATCATGGCCGCTACGTTGTAGGTCTCGCGCTGCGGATAGCAGCAGTGCCTGACCATCTCCTCGAATTTCGAGGCGATGTCGCTCTGGCGGCACAGGACCTGCTCGTGCTTGCTTCCGACGGCGCTCGCCACCTCGCGCTGGAAGCGTCCCTCGTCCAGTTCCGGGTCGTCGAACACCGCTGAAAACGTCCGGACCGGACGGTCGAGGAGGGCGGCTGCTTCCATCAGGATCGCGGTGGAGTCGAATCCGCCGCTCAGGTAGGCCCCGATTTCCACGTCGGCCTGCAGACGGTCGAGCGTCGACTGCTTGAGACTCTCCCGGAGCGCCTCTCCCGATACGGGCTCCGAGGCCGGCGCGAACTCCCCGTAGCGCCAGTAGCGCACGGTCTCCTGGTGGTTCGCCCCGAACCGGACGGCGCAGCCCGGCGGAACGGCCAGCACTCCCTCGACGAGAGTGCGCGGCGCGACGATGTTGCCCAGCGCGAAGTACTGGTCGACCGCACCGATGTCGACCTTCCAGGCCTGGGCGACACATTGCACCAGAGGCTTGATCTCCGAGCAGAAGTGCACGTCCGATCCGGCCACCGTGTAGTACAGCGGACAGATCCCGAACCGGTCCCGAGCGAGGGTCAGCGAGTTCTCGGCGCGGTCGAAGATGACGGTGGCGAACTGTCCGTCCACCAGACCGAGCCCCTCGATGCCGAACCGGGCGACGAGTTCGGGGATGACCGCCACGTCGACGCCGTTGGCCTGCGGAGGGGAACCCACCTTCTCGCGAAGAGCCTTGAGGTTGAACACCTCGCCGTTCGTCAGGGCGACGTAGCGGCCGCTGTGGTCCTCCGCGGGCTGCCAGCCGTCGACCAGGCCGTTCATGCCCAGGCGGCCGAGCTTCGCCGAGATCGTCCCGGTATTCAGTGAGTAGGTCTCGTCAGGGCCGCGATGGACGAGCCGGGTGTGCATGGCAGCTGCGACGCTGCGATCGATCCGACCGTCCGGGGAAAAGGTCCCGCACACGCCACACATCGTGCTCACACACTCCGATCGCGTAGTTCATCGGCGAGAGCCCTCAGGTTCTCTGCTCGGAGCACGTCCCGGACTCCGGCGTCCATCCAGCCGAGCTTCTTGAGCCTGCTGACGAGGACGACCGTGGAGGCCGAATCGCCGCCGATGTCGAAGAAGTTGTCGTCGAGGCAGGGGTCGCTCACACCGGTGAGGCGGCGGACCAGCTCAAGGACCTGCTCCTCCGGTCCCGCCGCCCTGGCCGCCTCCGGGGCGGAGTTCCGGCCGGCCCTGAGGGCGTCACGGTCGACCTTGCCGTTCGGGGTGTAGGGCAGTGCGGCGATCTGCTTGATCACCGAGGGGACCTTGTACGAATCGAGGACCGACTCGAGGTGCGAGCGCATCGCCCGCGGAGTCGCGGCGCCCTGGTAGTAGCAGACGAGGGCGTCGGCGTCGGAGCCGTCCGCGCTGTCGTGCGACTCGGCGGTCACCACCGCCTCGGTGACCGAGTCGAGCCGGCACGCGGCCGCCTCGATCTCACCCGGGTCGAGGCGGTAGCCGCGCACCTTCAGCTGCCGGTCCAGCCGCTCGACGAAGTAGATCTGCCCGCCGCGGAGTTCGACCACGTCCCCCGTCCGGTAGACCCGGTTCGCGTCCTCGTCGAGGAAGGGCCGCAGACCCTGCGCGGTGAGGTAGCCGATCGCGACGCTCTCCCCGGTGATGACGAGTTCGCCGCGGACCACGGACGAACCCACGGGGTCCTCCCCGGCCGCAGCGGGCAGGGGGACGATCTCGTAGGCGCAGTCACCCACGACATTGCCGAGCGGCACCGCCTCGGTGCAGTGAGCCGGGTCCAGGGCGTCGCTGAGCAGGTTGCAGACCGTGGTCTCCGTGGTCCCGTACGCGTTGTGGAACGCCGCCGCCGACGACCACTTCTGGACCACCGCCTGACGGCACGAACCGCCGCCGTTGATGACGTGCTTCAGGCTCATCGCCGGTGTGGGTTCGGTGGCGGTCAGCGCGAACGGGGTGGTCTTCAGATGGGTGATGCGGAAGTTCTCCAGCGTCTTCTGAAGGACCGGTCCGGGACTGAGATGCTGCTCTCCGAGGACCACCAGGCATGCGCCCGCGGTCAGGGTCCACAGAATCTCCGTGATGCATCCGTCGAAGGTCAGCCGGGCGAACTGCAGCGTGCGGCACCGCGTGTCCATCCCCAGGGACCGCACGTGGTCCTGGACCATCGCGGCCAGCGGCCCGGTGCGCACCAGAACGCACTTGGGTTCGCCCGTCGAGCCCGACGTGTGGATCGCGTAGCCGATGGTGCCGCGGTACGCCGCGAGTCCCGCGGGTGCCTGGAGGAGTTCCGCTCCCGTGTCATCCCGCCATTCGGCGGGCGTCGCCGAGAGTTCGGGCGCGTTCGGGGAAGTCGTGCTTCTGGCGACCAGGTTGATACCGAGCCGGGACACCTTGGTCCGGTTCGACGCCTCGCTGTCGCGCGGGTCGATGAAGACGAACGGACGCCCTGACCGCAGTGCGCCGACCATGGCGACGATGGACCCGGAGGACCGGACGGCCTCGATTCCGATGAATTCACCGGGCGCCGCGTTCGCGTCGAGCCGTGCCGCGAAGTCACGGACCTGCTCACCGAACTCCCGGTAGGTGATCACCCTGTCCGGAGTCTCGATCGCTCCGCCTTCGGGATTCTCCTGAATGGCGCGCTCGATCGCATCCACTACTGACATCTGCTGTACGGTCAACTGCTCATGCCCTTTACGCTCGTCATCGGATTCCGGTCATCTCACGGTGTGAGTGAGGGTGCCCACGCCCTCGACCACGGACTGGATCGAGTCGCCGGGGCTGATCACGGCGGCCCCCGGAGTTCCCGTGCAGATGACGGTTCCAGCGGCGAGGGTACGGCCGGCCGTGAAGTACTCGACCAGATATCCCAGGTCGTACTTCATGTCGGACACCAGCGCGGAAGCGATGACTTCACCGTTGCGGATGGTCGACACCCGGATCGAGGCAAGGGCCGAGTCGTCGAACTCGTCCAGCGTCACGAACTGCGGACCGACGCTGCAGAAGGTGTCGAATCCCTTGGCCCAGGGAATGTACCGGGGATTTTCCCGGATGACGTCTTCGGCGGTCATATCGAGAACGGCCGTGACGCCCGCGATGACCGACCGCCATTCACCACGCCGTACGTTCTTGCATTCCGTTCCGATGATCAGGCCGAGTTCGGCTTCCGCCGTCACTCGCTTGCTCTGGGAGGGAAGTTCGATGTCCTCACCGTTGCCGATGAGGCAGTTGCCCGGCCTCAGGTAGGACCCGGGTCCGGACGCGGGCTGCTGGGCGTTCAGATCGGCGGAGTGGCCCTTGTAGTTCAGGCCGGCCCCCCAGATGTCACCGTCGTCGACTATGGTCGCGGCGCCGTCGAGCCGGATGCCGGCCGGTTCGGCAGGCGGCAGGGAGGGGAGCAGGGCCGCGAGTTCGGTGCGCCGTGCGTCGTCCAGCAGGTCGGTGATGCGGGTCGGAGTCTCGTACCCCTCGATGCCGGAGAGCGGAATCCAGCCCCCGGCGTGATGCGCGAAGATCTGATGTCCTCGTTCGGTCTTGAACCTTGCCAGTCTCACAGCGTTGCTCCCCGTTAGGTAGTGGTTAGACGGCGCTCTTGACGACTGCGGGGCGCTGGGCGATCCGCTGTGCCGCGGCGCGAATGTCGTTCTTGCCCGCGCTCGCCGGTGCCAGCTCGACGGCGGTCTCCATCACGGAGGCCGGGTCAACCGTGAGTTCGGCGCAGAGCTCCTCGACGAGCGGGAAGAAGCCGGAGTGGATCCCGATCACGCCGCCGAGCACCTGCATGGTCCGGTTCTCCGGAATGACGTCCATGCTGCTGCGGCAGAACTCGGCGAGTTTACCGAGCTCCTTGTAGTCGTACACGTCGCCACTGGTGAGGCTGAGGATGCCGGCCAGCGATTCGGTCTCCGCGTTTCCGGCGCCCCGGCCGATGCCGTTGAGCGTGCCGTCGACGATCGTGGCCCCCGCCTCGACCGCCGCGATCGTGTTCGCGTTCGCCATGCCGAGGTTGTCGTGGCCGTGGAACCCGACGACGGGGAAGAGGTCCTTCACTACGGTCACGTAGCGGCGGACGTCGCTGGGAAGCATCGAGCCGTACGAGTCCACGACGTACAGTCCCGCGATGTTGCGGGTGACCCCTTCCAGCAGTGCGGGAAGGCGCTCGGCAGGCGTGGCACTCGTCTTCATGAGGTTGAGGTAGACCTCCCCGCAGATCGCGGTGGCGCGCTCGATGTAGTCGAGGTGTTCGGCGACCCGCTCTGCCTCGATTCCGATGCGCACGAACGACATGCCCTGGTCGCAGAGTTCGGCGAGCGTCGTGAGACGGCTGAATTCGGGCTGCGCGAACATGCCCCAGGAGGAGGCGGTCAGTTCCGAACGCGCGATCTCGCACCAGTGGTGGAGGTCGATGTTGCAGGGCGTTATGCCGGCCCGTTCGGCCTCGAATCCGAGACCGTGACCGATCTCGATCTTCTGTATGGGCGTCTCGTTCAGGCGGCCGAGGAGCTCGATCACGAACTTCTCGTCGAGCTGGAAATCGACCGCGTAGGAACCGTCACGCAGTGTCGCGTCAAGGAGCTCGGTCGTCAGCGGGGCATGTGTTGCAGGCATGTCCATCCTCACAGGCTCAGCGGTTTGCGGGTGGATCCGGTCAACTCCTCGCGGAAGCTGAACCGGCGTTGACCTCTCTGGCGGCAGCCACGGTGATCACGCGACGGCAATGAGGGAACGGTGGACGGTCGATAGGTCCTCCGGCACTCATGGATCCGGAACGCCGGATCGACCGGGCTCGTACATGCAGAGGAAAGGGCCGGAACCGGCCGGGATTTTCCGGAGCGGTGGGCACAACCGGGCTCGCGGAAGAGCCGCGGAAGATTCCTGGAGGGGCCGGCGTCGTCGGTGGCCGATGCGGCATTGAGTACCTAACACTTTGTTTCGCCGAGGATCAACGAGCAAACGTGACAATCCGGCCGGTTGGCGAGATGTAGTTGATGTCGGTGGCTGGTATCGAGCGGTGTGTCAGCTCCGTGTCAGGGAATCCCAGAATCGTGTCAGCTCCGTATCAGGGACCCCGGTCGACCCGGCCCGACACACCTGAGTGAGGGCGTCGATCTTGGCCTGGACATGACTCACACTCTGTGTTTGGCTTGCCCGGCGAAGAGCTGGCCCCCTCATCAGGCCGCTCAGCGCCTCACCCCGCTGCACAGTTCGACAGGCTGGATCCTGCCGACTCGCACGCTGACGGATGCCGGGAACCGACCGGCTGATTCCGTAACGAACACGAATCCGCCGCCCCCAGTGGGTGTTTCGGTGATGGTGCGCCGGTCGGCGCACCCGTTCACAACACCAGGCCTCCACGAGCGAGGCTTCGACGACTCAAGTCGGCTGCGCCCCTTCAGGATGAAGCAGCCAGGGAGGATTCCGATGCGCACGACAATGCTGGACGAATTGCGGAGGGCTCTACCGGAGCAGGATGTGCCGGCGGTCGAAGAGTGCGCCACGAAGCTCTACAACGCCTTGCCGCGGCCGGGCGAGCTCGGGCGGAACACGGTCATGGTCGCCTACGGCGGTGGCAAGGACAGCGCCTACGCGGTGGCGTTCGTGCGCGCGGTCCACCTGACGCTCGCCGAACGGCACGGCGAGACCTTCCGGTTGCGCGTCGTCACCATGCGCCATGGTGGAATGCCCTACCAGGTGATGCTCAACATCGACCGCACGTACAAGGCGCTGGGGCTCTACGACGACCCGGATGCCGAGCTGCTGCTCCTGGAGGGCGGCCAGGTCCGGCCGTTCGCCCGGGACCGCAGCATGCCGCACCGGCTCATCGAGTTCAACCGGGTCGACATGCTCATGGGCGGCCACCGGACCTACGGCGACGGCCGGGCGACCTTCTGCAACGCCTGCAACCTGAACGTGGCCAACTCGTTCGGCGTGGCGGCCCGCCACGGCGGAGGCGTGGACCTCATCATCACCGGTGACTCCCCGCAGGAGCAGCGTGACTACGCCCTGTGGATCCGCCAGTTGGCGCGCGGGGCCGGCCAGAAGCCCGCCGACGGCAGGAAGGGGTTCAAGGGCACGCTGGAGACCCTCGACGGGCTGGCCAAGGCCTACTTCGAGGAGATCCACGGATCGGAGAACGAAGAGAGGATCAAGGACCGGGGGGTGACCTCGGACATCTCCGACGCCCTGGCCTTCTTCTCGATCTACGACTACACGAGCTACGCCTCGGGGGCGCACTGGAGCCTGCTGACGGACTTCCTCGACTTCGTCTTCGACGAGATCGCCTTCAACTTCACCGAGTCGGACTGTGCCAACCCCGCGCTCATGGCCCACTTGCGCGGGCTGCGCACCGAGCACGTCTACAAGCGCTCCTACCGGGAGGGCATCGCCCAGTACGTGGACTTCGCCCTGGAGCTGATGCGGCGCAAGCACTTCCCGGAGCACCTCGTCGAGGAAATGGAGGAGCGCTATCGCACCGATGTCGGCGTCAAGTCGATGCGCGAGGCAGCCACCGAGTACGGCGAGGTCGCCTTCGGCCTGGACACCACGCAGCTGGTCTGCATGGTGTACTCGCCCTTCGCCGGGCGCGCCGCCAACCTGCACGAGTACCTCGCGGGAGAGCAGCCGGACCTCCTTCCGGAGGAGGACCGCATCCGGGCACTGCTCGCCGGCGCGGAGGACCAGGCGCTGGCCGCGCGCCTGGAGCGGATCAGCGGACTGAGCGTCACCGATCTGCGGGCTCTCCACGACGGCGCGCTCTGGTCGCCGTTCCAGGACATGTCCGCTCAGCCGGGACTCCTCGCGAAGGTCATGGTCAGCGACCCGCACCAGAAGGTCATCAAGGCGAAGCGGAACGCGGAGGGCGACGAGGTCCTCGACAGGGTCTCCGGTCGCTAGGGGGTGGCCGGCCCCGGTTCCCGGTCCGTCCCGGCAGGTTGGACGGGTCCCGCGGACCGGGTCCGCCCGGGCGGGGCGCTCGCCACTCTCCCCGAGTGGCGCAGTACGCAGTTCAACGTCAGCGTGATCATGTGACCAAGTAGGGTCCCCAGCTATGGAAATTGAACAGCACGAGACCCCGGCGCCGCCGAAGACCAAGATCGTGGTCGTCCTGCGGGACGACCTCGAGAGCTGGCAGGCCGTGAACGTGACGGCGTTCCTGGTCAGCGGCTTGCCGACCGCGGACCCCGACATCATCGGGCAGGAGTACCTCGACGCGGACGGGGTCGCCTACCTCCCCATGTTCCGCCAGCCCGTTCTGGTGCTCAGCGCGACCGATGAGGTGCTCACCGCCGCTCACGGCCGCGCGGTCGCGCGCGGCATGCCGCTCTCGGTCTTCACCTCGGACCTGTTCGCGACGGGCAACGACCACGACAACCGCGCGGCGGTACGGGCGGTGGAGACGGCGAAGCTCGACCTCGTGGGCATCGCGCTCCACGGCGGGAAGAACCAGGTCGACAAGGTGATCAAGGGTGCGGTGATGTACCGGTGACGAGCGACGTTTCCCGCTCTGCGGCGACGGCGCGGTCAACGGCCGTCCCGTACCTGAACCTCCTCGTCACCATGGTCATGTTCGGCAGTGCCTTCGCCAGCTCCAAGGTGGTCGTGGGGGAGATGCCGCACGAGGTCGCGGCGGCCCTCCGGTTCGGCGGCGGCGGACTGCTGCTGATCCTCCTCGCCGTGGTGCTCAGAGGTCGCTCGCGTCCGATCGGACGTGCCGCGGCGGTACGCGCGGGGCTTGCCGGGCTGCTGGGGGTCCTGGCCTACAACGTCTTCTTCTTCTGGGGGCTGTCCCTGGCCCCCTCGCTCGACGGCAGCATCATCGTGCCCGTGCTGAGCCCCATCCTGACCACCGCCGCCCTGATCCTGCTGGGCCGTGAGACGGCTTCCTGGCCGCGGGTCGCCGGGCTGACGGTCGGCGCGCTGGGCGCGCTGGTCTTCTTCCTGGGGATCAGCGGGGAGGCGGCCGGCTCCACCCGGCTGGTCGGGGACCTCGTCTTCATGGCGGGGGCCGGGTGCTGGGCGGCGTACAGCATCCTGTCGAAGTCGATCCTGTCGGGCGTGGACCCGCTGCGGGCCACGGCCTGGGGAACCGGCGTCGGCGGGCTCGGACTGATCGTCCTCGCCGTCCCGGCGGCGGGCGACGTGTCGTGGCAGTCGGTCTCGGGCCTCGCCTGGGCGAACGTCATCTTCCTCGCCGTCGGGCCGACCACGATCGCCTACCTGTTCTACCACCGCGGACTGCGCAGCGTGAGCGCGTCCACGGCCACCACCATGATGTTCACCGTTCCGGTGTTCGGTTCCTTCTTCTCGACCGTGTTCCTGGGCGAGTCGTTCACGAGCGTGCAGTTCGTCGGCACGCTGATCATGCTGGGCGGGGCGGTCTTCGCCGTCCTCGGTGGCAGTCCGCTGCGCCGACGCACCGCCCCGGATTCCGTGCACGCCGGCTAGCCGGGGCCCAGGCACGGGCACGGTCGAGGAGCCTGCCTGCCGGCGCTGCAGCCGGTCGTCTTCCAGGAGGTTGCTTGATGATGTGCCGTCACGATCGGCCGCTCCTTCCACCCGGTGCCGCACCCGCGGCCCGTCGGCCGGAGGTGCGCTGATGGATCTCGGCATCGCGGGGCGTACGGCCCTGGTCTGCTCCTCGACGGGAGGGATCGGCGAGGCGATCGCCCGGCTGCTGGCCGCGGAAGGCGCCGATACGGTGGTCTGCGGCCGGCGGGGGGATCGGGCGAAGGAGATCGCCACGGACCTGCCCAGCGCCGTCGGCGTCGCGGTCGACCTCATCACCGAGGAGGGGCCGCACGAGCTGCTGCGGGCCACGGTCGAGGCATTCGGGACCCCCGACATCCTCGTGCTCAACGGCCCCGGCCCCCGGCCCGCTCCGGCGACCGGCATCGGCATCGCCGACGTGGACGCGGCCCTCGACGCCACGGTACGCCGGCACATCCAGTTGGTCTCGCTGGTCCTGCCCGCCATGCGGGCACGGGGCTGGGGCCGGATCCTGGCGGTCGGCTCCAGCGGGATCGCCGCTCCGCTGCCCAACCTCGCACTGTCGAACCTCGGCCGCGCCGCACTGGCCGGCTACCTCAAGACGCTGGCTGCCGAGGTCGCCGCCGACGGGGTGACCGTCAACCTCCTGCTGCCCGGCCGCATCGAGACGGACCGCACCGCGCAGGTCGACGCCGCGAACGCGGCACGCACCGGCCGTACTGTCGCCGAGGTGGAGCAGGCATCGGTCGCCACGATCCCGGCCCGGCGCTACGGACGCCCCTCGGAGTTCGCCGCGGCCGCCGCGTTCCTCTGCAGCGCGCCGGCCTCGTACATCACCGGGACGGCCGTACGGTGCGACGGCGGGCTCGTGCGCAGCCTCTGACCGGGAGCGCCGAACAGGGTCTTTGATAATCAACACCATTTCTCCACGGGTCAGTTGATGGTTTAGACCGGATGGTGAGATGGCCGTTGACTCGGCCCCCGGTTCACGTGTGAGCATGATCAGCGCATCGGCCGTCGCATGACTTCCGCACTGGCGGCATGCGGCGGCAGGAACGGGGGATTCTGCTATGCGCGTGTCTTTGTTGGGGCCCGTGGCCATCCAATCAACTCAGGAAACGTTCGCGGTCAGAGGGGAACGTCTCTGCACGTTGCTCGCCCTTCTCGCGAGTGCTTCTCCGTCAATCGTCTCCAGCACCACGCTGGTGGGTGAGATCTGGCCCAGACGCAGTCCCGAGAAGGCCGACAACGCCCTGCACGCCCTGATGTCCAGGCTGCGCCGGGACCTGGATTCCGCCTGCGGTGCCGGGTTCGCCAACTCCTGCGTGATCACCGGTCGGCCGGGGTACGGGCTACGGCTGGGCGAGAACGAGGTCGACTCACACCTCTTCGACCGGCTGTGCGCCGAGGCCCGTGCGGTGGGCGGGGAAGCGGCGGTGGGTCTGTACGAGCGTGCGCTGTTCCTGTGGCGCGGGCCCGCCCTGGGCGGAGTGTCGGACAGTGCCTGGCTGCGCGGGGTCCGGGCCCGGCTGGAAGAGGGCCGGCTGGTCGCCGCCAGCGAGAAGATCAACATTCAGCTCGCCCTCGGCCTCCACGTACAAGTCCTCAGCGAACTGCAGGAGCTGACGGCGGTGCACCCGGTGCACGAGGACTTCTCCCGCCAGCTCATGGTCGCGCTCTACCGGGCAGGGAGGCAGACGGAGGCTCTCATGGAGTACGCCCGTATCAGGCGGGCCCTGCGCGACGGGCAGGGCGTTGAACCCTCCCCTCCGCTGAGGGAATGCCTGGCCGCCGTCCTCCGTCACGACATTCCGTCCGCCGATTCACTGCTTCCCGTTCAGGCGGCGTGACAGGCAGGCACAGTTCAGAACAGGTGAATGCGTTGACATATTTTCCGCTCTCGCCGGAACAAGAGAGCATGCTTTTTCTCGAGGGCCTGTTCGGGCCGGGAATCTTCCACAACATGCGCGTCACGGTGGCCGTGCCCGAGGGCGTGGGCGTCGACGCCGTGCGTGACGCGGTGACCTGCTTCCAGCAGCGCCAAGACGCCCTGCGCACCCGCCTCTGCGGACGCTCGCCGTTCGTGCAAGCGGTGACCGCCGGTACGGCCGACCTGGTCGTCACCACGGCCGGGCCCGGCGAGGACGCCGTCGCGCTCCTGGAGCGACGGCGTGCCGAGCTGCTCAACACCGAGCAGCACCGCGGGGAAGCGGCTCGCACGCACTTCGAACTCGTCCAGGACGCGGAGGAGGGGCGCGAGCGCCATCTCACCGTCGCGCTCGATCACTTCACGTGCGACGGCAACTCGGCGGCGATCGTCGCCGCCGATCTGACCCGTCTCCTCCAGGGGCGCGGGGGCCTCGGGCCGCTCCCCAAAGGCTTCGCGGACCTGTGCCGCGACCGGTCGACGAGGGCGGGTGCGCAGCGGGAGAAGGAACTGCGGGGCTGGACCGCGGCGATGGAGCAGGTCGAGCCGCTCACGGGACTCATGCCGCACCGGTCCGCCGGCGCCGCGGACGCCGTGCCCCTGACCCGCAGTCAGGTCGACAGCACCTTCGTCGGGTCGGAGCTGTACGACCTGGTGAAGGCGGTGAGCGAGACCCACGAATCCACCCCGTTCGCCGTGATGTCCGCCCTCACGGCGCTGGCGATCTGGCGCCGCAGCGGCCGCAACCGCTTCGTCGTCTTCAGTCCCGTCTCCACGCGCCGTGACGCCGCCTCGGAGGCCGCCGTCGGCCTCTTCGCCCACGACCGGCCCGTGGTCTGCCGGGTGGATCCCGGCCAGCCCCTGTCCGCGTTCATGAAGGCGATGATGGCCGGCACGTGGCGGGGGTTCCGGGGCGCGCTGCTGAGCGTTCCGGAACTGGCCAGGGAGATACCGGAGTTCGGCCGGACCCTGCTCGATGACGGAGCGGAGTACATCCAGCTGCACGTCTGGATGGAGGACGCCGACGACGCCCACGCGGCCGATCCGGTGGAGCGGCGCGTGGTGACCGAGCACGGCGTGTTCGAACCGTCGCACGACCTGACCGTCACCACCTGGCGGTTCGGCTTCTCCCCCCGCAGGACGACGCTCCGTTCGTATTTCGGCGGACCGGCCGGGGGCCTGGAGGTCTCCGAAGAGATCGGCCACGAAGTGCTGACCCTCCTGCGCGCCGCCGCCGGAGCCGACGACGGCCCGGTCGGCCGCCTCGTCGAGTCGACGCTCGGCGCGGCGATCGGATCCCCACACCGCCCGGAACACTGAGGAGAGGCACATGGAAGAGGAAATCAGGCAGGTCATCTCCGAGGTGCCCAAGCTCCGCGAGATCGTGTCGCAGCTGGCAGCCGACGGGGACCTGTGGGACGCCGGCATGGATTCGATGACCAGCGTGCAGATGATGCTGCGGCTGGAGGACCACTACGGGGTGGAGTTTCCCGACGGGTCCCTGACCCGGGAGACCTTTGCGAGCATGCGCAGTCTAGGTGCGGTGCTCGGCCCGCTCCTCGAAGAGCGGAAGGCCACCACCGGATGACCTCGCCCACGGGGGAACACCTCCCCCCGGACATCGAACAGGCCGTGCGGGCCGCGGCCGAACAGGCCGCCGCATCCGCCGCCGACGTCGACCGCGGGGCCCGGCTGCCCGCGGAGGCGCTCAAAGTGATCCGTGACACCGGGCTGTTGACGGCCGTGGCCCCCGTCGAGCTGGACGGGGCCGGCCTCGGCCCGGGCGCCCTCGTGACCGTCGCCGAGCGGCTCGCCCGCAGCTGCGGGGCCACCGCGATGATCTGGGCCATGCACCAGGCCCAGCTGGCCTGCCTGGTGCGCCACCACCCGGACGCACCCTTGACGCGGCGGGCCGTCGCCGACCGATGGCTGATCGCCTCGGTGACCAGCGAGCGCGGAGTCGGCGGGGACCTGCGCAGCAGCCGGGCGGGTGTCAGTGACGGGGGCGAGCGCACCCGTACGCTGGAGAAGGAGGGCACGACCGTCTCGTACGGGGCGCACGCGGACGCCTACCTGATCACCGCCCGCAAGGGCACGGACGCCGGCGCGAGCGGTCAGGTGGCCGTGCTGGCCACCCGTGAGCAGACCGAGCTGACACGGACCGGCGAATGGGACACGCTCGGCATGCGCGGCACCTGCAGCCCCGCGTTCCGGCTCCGGGCCTCCTTCGACGTGTCGCAGGTCCTCCCGGTCCCCTTCGGGGAGATCGCGGCCCGCACCATGGTCCCGCTGTCCCACCTGTTGTGGGCCGGCGTCTGGAGCGGGCTCGCGGCCGAGGCGGTCCACCGGGCGGTGTCGTACGTACGCGAGAGGACCCGCTCGGGGGCGTCCGCCCAGGTGCCCGCCCTCGCCGCGGCGCACGCGAAGCTCATGGGGATACGGGGCCAGGTGGACGCGGCGGTACGGGCCACCGAGCCCGTGTTCCAAGCCGGCCTGGAGCCGACGCTGGGCCTGGGCATCGAGCTCAACGCACTCAAGGTCGGTGTCTCGGAGGACGCCGTCGAGACGGCCCGACTCGCGCTTCAGGTCTGCGGCATGGCCGGCTTCGCCGAGCACGGCCCGTACTCCGTGGCCCGGATCCTGCGCGATACGTACTCCGCACCGCTGATGATCGGCAACGGTCGGCTGCTGGCGGCCAACGCACAGACACTGCTGCTCGCCAAGGGAGAACGATGACCACGGGGACCACGTCGGCAGCGACGACCGCGCACGGGGCCGGAGCGCCCGGGGTGGCCCTCACCCCCCGCCGGGACGGCCGTGTCCTCGACGGGCTGCGCGCCGGCCTCGCCACGCTGTTCGGCGCGCAGACCGAGGAGCACTACAGCGCCCCGCCGGTGATCGCCCGCAGCACCCTGGACCTCGCCGGATACCCGGAGTCCTTCCCCCAGCTGCTCGGCACCGTGCAGGGCAACCCGGACGGCGGCGAACCCGGCCCGACGGACCTGGCCCTCACCTCGGCGGCCTGCCACCACCTGTACCCGCTGGTCGCCGGCGAGACGATCACGGGCGAGCGCTCCCTGAGCGTGGAGGCCACCTGCTACCGGGGCGAGGCCACCTCGGAGCCGGGGCGGCTCCGTTCCTTCCGGATGTACGAGGTCGTACGCTTCGGGGCGCCGGACGCCGTCGAACGGTGGCGGGACGAGGTGCTGGCGCTGGCCGACGGCTGGCTGGGCGAGCTGGGTCTGGCGACCCGGGTGATCGCTGCCAGCGACCCCTTCTTCGGCCGCCCGGGCCGCCTGGTGGCAGCCGTGCAGCGGGCCGAGGAGCTCAAGTGGGAGGTGACCGCCGAGCTCGCCGACGGGCTCGTGCAGTCGATCGCCTCGGCCAACTGGCACAAGGAGCACTTCGGAGAGGCCTTCGGCTTCACGCTGGCCGACGGGTCCATCGGACACAGCGCCTGCTTGGCCTTCGGCCTGGACCGCATCGTGATCGCGCTGCGCCACCGGCACGGCGACGACCTGGAGTCCTGGCCGGCGCCCGTCCGCCGGCGACTGGGCCTCTGATACACCGCGGGGCCCGGCCTGTATCAGGCCGGGCCCCGCGGTGTATCGGCGCAGCGTGTCGGCCTCGTGCGCGCCTCAGATCCTGGCGGCGACGATCAGACCCGAAGACCAGTCGAGCCGGGTCGCCCTGAGCCGCCCGTCGGACATCAGGCGTTCCGCCAGGGCCTCGGCCCGCGGACCGTGCCCCTCGGGCCAGGAGGGCTGGGGCAGGAGGTCGTCCACCACGTACAGTGCGCCCGGGGCGAGCAGCTCCAGGGTCTCGTCGAGCCTTTCGAACTTCCCGGCCCAGGTGTCGGCGAAGACCAGGTCGAACCGTTCGCCCTCGAGCCGCTCGATCAGCGCACCGGCGTCGCCGTGGACGAACCGCACCCGTGCGTCGTGCCCGAGATGCTGCCGGGCCACCTCGACCAGGCTCTCTTCGCTTTCCACCGTCAGCACACTGCTGTCGGTGGCCATGCCGTCGAGCAGCCAGGCGGTGGACATGCCCGCCCCCGTGCCGAGTTCGAGGATCCGGCCACCGGGCCGGGCCGCCGCGAGGGTGCGCAGCAGCGCTCCCGTGCGCGGGTCGCAGGACATCTCGAAACCGAGCCGGGCGCAGGACCGGGCGAGCGATCCCAGTACGTCGGCGGGCGATCCCGCCGGGTCCTCGGGCCGTGCGGCCGCCGCTTCCACGTTCACCGAGTGCTCCTCAGCAGGACGGGCAGGCTGCGCGGCCTGCGGAATGTGACTCCTTCCACCGGCGGCACGGCCCCGTCCGGCGAGGTCAAGGCCGTGGTGCGCGCCAGCAGTTCGTCCACAGCGTATTCGATCTCGGCAGCCGCCAGCCGGTTTCCGGGGCAGGAGTGCCGGCCGCGGCCGAAGGTGAGTTCCGAGCGTTCGGAGCGGCCCGGAACGAACCGGTCGGCGTTCGCGAAGACGGACTCGTCCCGGTTGGCGGAGGCCAGGTTCAACTGAACCGCCGCTCCCGCCGGGATGGCGACCCCGCCGAGCTCCGTGTCCTGGCGGGCGTAGCGCAGGGTGAAGTGCATGGGGGGCTGCCAGCGCAGCACCTCGCGGACGAAGTCCGCGACGCTCACCCGCCCTTCGCGCAGATCGTCCTGGACGTCGTCGACCGTGAGGAGGCAGACCACCGCGTTGGCCAGTGAGCAGACCGTCGTCTCGGTGCCCGCGCTGAGCAGCAGGGTGGCGGTCCGGACGATCTCCTCCTCGGAGAGGTCCAGGCCGTCTGCCTGCGCGCAGCGCCCCAGGAGCCCGCCGCGCCCGAGGCCCCTGCGGAGCACCTCAGCGGTGTGCGCCTCCAGCGCGTCGCGGGCGTCGGCGGCCGGGCCCAGCGGGGCGGTGGTCCGGTCCAGGCAGTCGACGAGCGGGCGGAGCCGGTCGGCGAGCCAGTACCGGTCGGCGGGGTCGAGGCCGGTGAGGGCCACCGCCACCCGCAGCGGCAGTTCGGAGGCGAAGTCCTCCACGAAGTCGCCCCCGCCCGATGCCGCCATCGCGGCCGCGAGTTCCGCCGCGGCGGGCCTGACCACCCGCTCGATCAGTGTCCGGACGGCGTTCCCGGTCAGGTCGGCGTTCACGAAGGGCCGCAGCCGGGTGTGATCGGGGCCGTCGGTGTCGAGCAGCGTCGGCCCCAGTGCCTGTCGGCTGCGCCGGAAGGGGTGTTCCACGGTGAAGTGGGAACTGCGGAACACGGTGTCCGCCGGGGCGTGGCCGTGGACGAAGAAGCACCGGTGGACTTCCGACCAGCCGACCGGCCGGTGCGCGCGGAACCAGGCGTAGTAGGCCCAGGGGTCCTGGGGGTGCAGGGACGCGTCGAAACCGGCGAGCCCCCCGACGTCTCCCGGTACGATGACGGCCGGCCGCATCAGATGTCCATGCGCAGGGGGCCGGTCCCCGCGACGTAGTCGTGGAGGCCGCAGACCTCGCTGAGCCGGTGGCCGGCCCGCAGCGCCTCGCGCAGTTGCTCCTCCTGACCCTGCAGGAGCCTGGCCGCCGAGAAGACGGCCGAAAGGTGCCGTGCGCGCACGAGCACGACAGCGTCCTCGTCGCCGAAGATCCAGTCGCCCGCGCGGACCTCGATCGCCGCGTCGCGGCTCCCGGACTCGTCGACGATCGGGACCGTGACCTCCATGGGCAGCCGGACGGCCGGGACCAGCGCCGTCTTCGCCGAGATGATGTCGACCTCGGTCGAGTACACGGCGAGGCCGAGGTCCCGCAGATAGCCGACGTCCCGTACCGCGCCGTTGACCACCAGACCGCCCAGCCGCTGGGCGACGGCCGCGGTGGCCAGGATGTCCCCGGCGAGCGCCTCGGAGCGCTGGGCGGTGTTGCTGACCAGCAGGACGTGCCCCGGCGGAGTGGCGTCGAGGCCCTGCAGGACCGGCAGCATGTCGTTGTCCGTGGCGACGGGGAAGGCCGGGCCCGCGAGGTGGGTGACCTGGGTGCGGCGCTCCAGCGGCCAGGCCACCACCTCGACGTACTTGGGCGCCGAGTCCCGCAGCTGGGCGCAGCCGAAGCCGGCGAAGTCCGCGCGGATCTCGGCGATGCGCTGCTCGTCGGGGCTGCTCATGCCGCCACCTCCGCCACGTACGTGTCGTAGATGCGTTCCAGGGTGTGGAAGGTGCGCAGGGAGTCGGCGGTGAGCTCGATCTCCCGCCCGACGAGCTCCTCCAGGTGGATCAGGACCTCCACCATCGCGAAGGAGTCCAGGAAGCCGAGGTCCCAGAGGTTGTCCGCGGGGCCGGGCACCGGCAGTTCGCGGGGCGCCCTGAGGGTTCGAAGGGTGTCGGAGAATCGGGTGTAGAACTCTTCGCGCTGCATGTGTGCTGCTCCTGTGACAGGGGATCGGTGGCGGCCGGCCGTCTTCGTTCAGACGGTCTGCTCCACCTCTTCTACGAGTACGTCGAGCGAGTCGGCCAGCTGCTCGCGCGGGATGGTCAGCGGAGGTGCCACCCGGATCCGGTCGCCGACCGCTCCGCCCGTGAAGGGGAGGATGCGGCGGCGGACGCAGCCGCGCACCACCTCCTTGGCCCGGGGATGGCCGAACGACAGGGCGGGGCCCGTGGTGTGGAGGTCGCGCACGGCCGGGATCTCCCCGAGGCGCTTGGCGCACCGCGCCAGGGCCTCGCTCACCTCGCCGACCAGGTCCTCCAGGTGGCCCTGGTCGATCCAGGCGGCGACGGCCGCCGCCGCACGGAAGCCGAGCACGCCGGTCTGGAACGTGTGGGCGAGTGCGAGTGCGGTGCCCGCGGACGTGTCGAACGCCTTCGGGTAGACCACGGCGGACAGCGGGTAGAGCCCGTTGGTCAGGGACTTGCCGAACAGGTGGATGTCCGCGTCGATGCCCAGGGCCCGGGTGGGGCTGAGGTGGCCGTGGCGGTAGTACCCGGCCTGGATCTCGTCCGCCACGACGACGACCCCGGCGCGCCGCGCCGCCGCGACGGTCGCCGTGAGCCAGTCGGGGTCGATCGGCACGTAGCCGTTGGCGCCCTGCACCGGCTCGAAGACGAAACAGGAGATGTCCTCCCAGTCGCGGAACTCCGCGCCCGGCCTCAGATGCGTCACCAGCGGGTCGACGGCTGCGGTGAACACGCTGTTCTGCAGGGCCAGTTCACGGTGCGTGCGGGTCGCGGCGAGGGTATCCAGCCCCAGGCCGTGGAAGGCCCCGTCCAGGGCGAGCACCTTCCCCGGCCGCACCCGCTGGGCGATGGCCAGCGCGCTGGACACCGCAAAGCTGCCACCGACCTGGAAGAGCACCTGATGGCCGGGAAGGCCCAGGCGGTCGGTGAGCCACTCGGCGAACGTCGCGGCCTCCGGCGGGTACACGCCGGCGGCGATGTCCGCGGTGAGGTCGACGTGGGGAGTGATGAGCGGGTTGAGGTGGCCGAAGTTCACCGCGCCGTAGGCGCTCATCAGGTCGGTGTACGAAGCGGTCGCGCCCTCGGAGTCGCGCAGGAGGAGCGTGGCGTTGTCGGCGCTCTGCAGGGTGAGCCCGCGGCCCAGTACGGAGGACTCGTCGAGCGGGCTGATCCGGGTGGTCATGAAGATCCTTCGGTCGCTGGTCCGCTCCCGGCGTACCGTGCACGCAACCGCGCTCGGTCGATCTTGCCGTTGGGCGTGGTGGGGAGCGGGGAGTCGGTGAAATGGAGGCTGCCGGGCACCATGTACGGCGGCAGCAGGTCGGCGCACCACCGGCGCAGCTCCGCACCGTCGAGCGGAGCTGCGGGGGTACGGGCGCCGGGCGCGTCGTGGGAGTCGGCCGGGGCCGGGCGGCGGGCGATCACTGCCAGCAGCCCGTCGGCCACCGCGGTGACGGCGGCCTGGGCGACCCGCGGATGGCTGCCCAACACCCGTTCCACCTCCTCCAGTTCGATGCGATTGCCGCGCACCTTGACCTGGAGGTCGTCCCGCCCCTTGAAGTAGAGGAGCCCGTCGGCGCCGAGTTCGGCCCGGTCGCCGCTGCGGAACACCAACTCGTGGTCGTGGGGGCGCAGCGGGTTCGCCACCAGGGCCCGGCCGGTCGCCTCGGGATCGCGCCAGTAGCCGGAGAAGAGGTTGTCGGCCCGCAGGTACAGCTCTCCGGTCGCGCCCGGCTCGGTGACGGGTTCGCCGTCGTCGTCGAGCAGCAGCAGCTGCGCCCCCGGATGGCCCCACCCGATCGGCAGGTTGTCGCTCTCCTCGGGGAGCGGGTTGGGCAGGTCGAGGAAGGAGCAGGCCACGGACTCCGAGTGGCCGAAGCAGTTGATGATCCGCAGTTCGGGGAACGCCCTCCGCAGGGTGCGCAGTTCGGAAGCCGGAAAACCCTCGCCGGCGAAGAACACCGTACGGAGCGACGCGGCCCGGTGCAGTTCCCCCGGGGCGTAACGCAGGATGGAGGACCACAGCGAGGGCACTCCGTTCATCTGCGTCACGCCGGTGGTGCCGAGGAAGTCGAGCATCCGGCGCGGCTGGTGGAAGAGGGCTCGGTCCACGAGGACGAGCGTGGCGCCGGAACCCAGGGCGAGGCCGTAGTCCAGCAGGGAGAAGTCGAACTGCAGCGGCGAGAAGCTGCCGACCCGGGCGTCGCCCTCCAGGGCGCAGTGCTCGGCCAGCGCCCGCCAGAAGGCCAGGACCGCCGAGTGGCTCATCATGATGCCCTTGGGCTCACCGGTCGTCCCCGAGGTGAAGATGAGGTACGCGAGGTCGCGCCCGGTGGTCTCCAGGCGGACCGGGCCCGGTGGCGCCTCGCGGGGCCCGGAGAACTCCAGTGCCCCGCCGTGCAGGCGGGCCCGGGACCACGGGGTGGCGGAGCCCTCCCCGGGGGACCGCGGGCCGGTCCCGTCCTCGGCGATGAGCAGGACGGCCTCGGTGCGATCGGCGAGGGAGCGGAAGCGGGCCTCGGGGGTCTCGGGAGCGACGGGGACGAACGCCGCGCCCGTCATCGAGCAGGCGCACAGCAGAGCGAGCGCGTCGGGGGACGGGTCGAGGCCGAGCACGATCCGGTCCCCGGGCTCCACCCCCCAAGCAGCGAGCTGCCCGGCGAGGGTGGCGGCGCGGGAGGCGAGCTCGGCGTAGGTGAGGGTCGACTCGCGGCCGATCACGGCGGGCCGGTCGCCGAGGCGGGCGGCGTGCCGGAGGAGGAACTGGTGCAGCAGCGTGGCGTGCCGCTGCTCGTACGGGAGCGGACCCCGAGCCAAGGGCGTCACCGCGCCTCCACCACGGAGACGCCCCACTGGTTGGGGCCGGAGGCGAGCAGCAGCATGCGTTCTCCTGGTTCCGCCGGGTTCATTTCGAGTGAGTCCGCGAGATTGATCAGGTTGTCGGAGGCCAGCGCGTGGCCGAGCCGCGAGATGTTCGCCATGAACACCTGGTCGACGGAGAACCCGGTGATCTCCGCGAGACCGCGGTTCACGCGGTTGTTGTAGTTGTTCGGCAGGACGCGGGAGATGTCCTGGGGGAGCGATCCGACCGCCGACAGGGCCTTCTCCGTCGTCTGAGCGCATCCCTTCCCGAACAGGGACATGTGGCGCAGGAAGTTGACGGACGGGTCGATGTCCGCGAGGACGGGATCGATGTGGAGTTCGGTTCGGAGCAGGCGCAGCGAGCCGGGCAACGGATCACGAGTCACGAGCACGCTGCTCGCCGCGTCGCAGTGCACCGAGATGCCCCCGCTCACCGAGCGGTCGCCGTCAGGCCCGAGGGCGTCCGCGCAGATCACGAGTACGTCGCCGGCGGCGCCCGCGGAGATCAGCGCCGCCGCCAGGTGCAGGGCGCTGTGCAGGTTGGCGCAGTACCCGAGGGAGATGCCGAGCGGGAAGGCCTTCACCAGGCCCAGGGACTGCTGCAGGCGACCGCTTCCCACCTCGTGCATCGCGGCCTCGTCGTGGTGGCTGTTGGTCGCGTGGATCACGTGGGTGACCGCGTCCCGCCGGCCCGGACCGACCACCCCGAGCGTGCGCAGCGCCGAGGCGTGGGCGAGTTGGACGGAGGTGCGGGACGTCGTGCGGAAGTCCGACACGCCCAGTTCGCGCAGCCCCTCCAGGACATCGGCGGGGAAAGAGGTGAGATCCGCCAGAGACTTTTCCTGTTCTCCGAGTTCATAGGCGATTCCGGCGAGGAATACCGCAGTTCCCGTCATGACTTCCGTGCGCCCCCGTCATCAATTGATCGACCGGCCCAGTGGAGCCCGCGACCCCGGGGGAAGTCCAGCGGTTTCGCGGGCCCGTATGCCCGTGTCGACCGGCCGTCAGGGTCCTGTCAGAGGCGTATCAGGTTGGGGTCAGCATGGGGCGGAGCAGTTGCTCGGGGAGGTACGGGTATCTGATCATCAACTCGGCCGTCCGGTGGTCATTCACGAATCGGGGAAAGGGGGTTCCGCGCTTATGTCCGGCTCTTCGGCGCGTGACGCGGTCCGTGGTCACAGCCCGGACAGCGGTGCACCGGCCGGCAGGTCGGTGCGGTCGCGGGACTTCGTCCTGTTCCTCACGGCACGGGGGGCCGCCCGGCTGGGTGAGACCATGCTGCCCGTCGCGCTGGCCGCGGGTCTCCTGCGCGTCGGTTACGACGCCGGCGCGGTGGGTCTGGCGATGGCCGCCCCGCTGGCCAGTTTCGTGGCCCTGATCCTCTTCGGCGGTGTCTTCGCCGACCGGTTCGACACCCGGCGGCTGATGATCGCCGCCGACCTGGCCCGGGTCGCCACGCAGGCACTCACCGCGGCCCTCTTCTTCTCCGGCCACGTGCTGCTGTGGCAGGTCTGCGCGATCGGAGCGGTGAGCGGTGCGGCCACGGCCGTCTTCCAGCCCGGTGTGGCCAGTACGATCCCGGCCCTGGTCGACGACGTGCAGAAGGCCAACGGCGCGCTCCGGGTCGCGGAGTCGGTCATGGCGCTCGCGGGCCCCGCGCTCGCCGGCGTGGCCGTCGCGTTCTCCTCGGCGGGCGGCGTCTTCGTCCTGCATGCCGGAACGTACCTGATCAGCGCGGTCTGTCTGCTCCTCATCCGGCACCGGCCGCAGGCGGCGACGGCCGGCAAGGAGCGCGCCACCGGTGTCCTTCGTGATCTCCGGGAGGGCTGGCAGGAGTTCACGGCCCGTACCTGGCTGTGGAGCGTCATCGTGATCTGGTGCGTGCTCACCCTCACCGTGTGGGGGCCCGCCGTGCCGTTGGTCGCGGCGAGCGTGGTCGACGAGCACGGGCCGCGTGCCTTCGGCCTGATCAGTTCCGCGCTGGGAGCCGGCACGATCCTCGGCGGACTGCTCGCCCTGCGGCTGCGTCCCCTGCGGATGCTGCGCGCCGGGGCCTTCGCCTTCGCCGGATTCGCCCTCTACCCGGCTTCCGTGGGCGCGCACTTGCCGGTACCGGTGATTGCGCTCTGCATGACGGTGGCAGGCGCCGGGATGGCGTTCTGGGGAGTGATGTGGTCCACGAGCATCCAGACACAGGTGCCACAGGCCGTACTCAACAGGGTCTCCGCGTACGACCTGGCGGGTTCGCTGGTCATGCTGCCCGTCGGCCAGGCGCTCGCGGGACCCGCCTCCTCCCTCTTCGGCACGGGCCGTGTCCTGCTGGGGAGCGGGGCGATGACCCTGGCCGTCTCGGCGGCCCTGCTGGCCGTCCCGGCCGTGCGCCGGCTGCGCCGGGTCGACGCTCCCGGGGACAGGTGAGCCGCCCTGACATCCGCCTCCACCCAAGTCCGCTCGGCGGCCACCGCCCGCGTGCTCGCCGTGTGCCGCCCGCGCCGCCGGGGCGGAGGCCGCCGGCTCTGTTCCTGGGTGGGCGGCGCGAACGGAACAAGCGGAACCAGTATGACTTCCGAGCGTCCCGCCATCGAATGGACGGGGCGCCTTGAAAACCTTCTGACAACGACACCGTGAGGGCTGCGGGGGGGAGTGGTCGGCTGCCGTTCCATGGGGTGGGGGAATTCTGATGCTGGGGTACAAGCATGTGGGTACGCTTGCCGCTGCCCACTTGGGTGGGTTACCGAGAAGCTTCTGGATCGTATTCGCCGGTCAGTTCGTCAACCGTGTCGGCAGCATGGCGGTTCCCTTCCTGGTCCTCTATCTGGGAGAGCAGGGAATCTCCACTCGGGACGCCGCATTCGTCCTCGGCACGGTCGGCGTGGGAGGTCTCGTATCCCAGCCTGTGGGGGGTTTGCTCGCCGACCGGTGGGGCCCTCGTCTCGCCCTGGTGACAGGCCTCCTCGCGAGTTCCTTCGCCATCGCCCTGCTCGCCGTGGCCCGTGGCCTGCCGATGATATTGGCCGCGGCCCTCCTGGTCGGCGCCGCGGCGGACATCTACCGTCCGGCCGCCGCCGCGCTGGTGGCCGCCGTCGTGCCGGGTACGGACCGGCCGCGCGCCTACAGCCTCATCTACTGGGCCGTCAATCTCGGGGTGGCACTGGGCGGCCTGGTCGCCGGACTGCTGGCCCGGCACGGCTACTGGATGCTGTTCGCGGCCCAGGTCCTGACCACGGCCGCGTTCGCCGCGGTGACCGCCGTCCTGCTGCCCGCGGACCGCCCGCCGGCCCGACCGGCCCGCGCCGGCGACCGGTCAGCCGGCCGGGACGTGCTGCGGGACCGGCTCCTCCTCGCCCTGACCGCCCTCAACCTGGTCAACGGGGTCGTCGCCGCGCAGATCACGGTCGGCCTGCCCCTGTCCATCAAGGACGACGGCCTCGGTGGCGCCGCCTACGGATCGATCTTCCTGGCCAGCGGAATCATCATCGGAGTGACTCAGCCGCTGCTCTCCGCCTGGCTCACTCGTTACGACCGGCTCACCGTCCTGGCCGTCTCCTGGCTCGTGTTCGGCCTGGGCATCGCCGCTACGGCCTTCGCCGACTCCCTTTCCGAATACCTCGTGACCGTATGTCTCTGGACCCTCGGTGAGATCGGTGCCGCGAGCTTCGTGGGCTCGCTCGTCGCCGACCTGGCCCCCGAACGGGCGCAGGGCCGGTACCAGGCCACATTCGGGTGGTCGTACGCGGCCGCCCAGCTCATCGGACCCCCGATGGGGGCGTACTCGTACGCCGCCGGGCCCTCCTTCCTCTGGTGGTCGTGCGCCGGCCTGGGCTTCGCCGGCCTCGCGGGCGGCCTCGCCCTCGTCGGCCCCATGCGGCGCCGACTGCACCCGGCCCCCGAACCCAGCACCCTACAGAAGGCGCTCTGACCTGCATGCCGACCTTGACGGACGCCTCTTTGGCGTCAGCACCGCACACCTCGCTCCTGGACATGTTCCGGCGCATGAGCCTGGCCAGGAGACTGGACGAGCGACTGCCCGCGCTGATGGAGGAAGGACTCGTCCGCGGCCCCATGCACCTGGGCATCGGCCAGGAGGCCGTCGGCATCGGCGCCACCGCCGCGCTGGAGGACGGTGACCTGGTGACCGCCACCCACCGACCGCACTCCCTCTACGTAGGGCGCCGCATGCCACTGGGCCGCACCCTCGCCGAGATGATGGGACGCGTCGACGGCCAGTGCCGGGGCCGCGGCGGACACATGCTCATCGGCGACCGGGATCACGGCGTGCTCGGGCCGTCCGGCATCATCGGCCACTCGCTGCTCCTCGCGGTCGGCCACGGGATGGCCCAGCAGCGGGCGGGCGGACGGCGCGTGACGCTGTGCGTCACCGGCGACGGGTCCGTCAACTCCGGTGCCTTCAACGAGGCGTTGAACATGATGGCGCTCTGGCGGCTGCCCGTCGTCGTGCTGGTGGAGAACAACGGCTACGGGCTGAGCGTGCCCCTCGACCAGCACGTCCACGAGACCGAGTTGTACCGCCGCGGCGCCGCCTACGGCATACCGGCCGCGCGGGTCGACGGCAGCGACGCCGAAGCGACGCGGGACGCGGTCGCCGACGCGGTGGCGCGGGCCCGCGCGGGCTCCGGTCCGACCCTCGTCGAGGCCCTGACCTTCCGGGACTGCGCCTTCTCCGGCTCGGACCGCGGCGGCTACCGGCCGGCCGGGGAACGGGAGACGTATGTGGACCCGCTCGAACGTGCCGCCGCACGGTTGAGGGACCGCGGCATTCCCGAGCAGACCCTCGCCGCCATCGCCCGCGAAGTGGACGAGGAGATCACCGAAGCCGTCTCCTTCGCCACTGCCAGTCCGTGGCCGGACCCGGCCGAACTGTTCGAGTTCGCCGCCACATGGGACGCAGAGGAGGTCCGATGAAGCACATGACGTACAGCGAGGCGCTGAACTCGGCGCTGCGCGAGGAGATGCGCCGCGACGAGCGCGTGATCCTGCTCGGCGAGGACATCGGCGTGTACGGAGGTGTCTTCTCGGTCACCCGGGGCCTCCTCGACGAGTTCGGCCCCGAACGGGTCGTGGACACGCCGATCTCCGAGAACGGCATCGTGGGCGCCGCGGTCGGCATGGCCATGAGCGGCCTGCGTCCCGTCGTCGAGATCATGTACACGGACTTCATGACCCTGGCCCTGGACAGCATCGCCAACAGCGCCGCCGTCTTCCCCTTCGCGTACGGCGGCCAGGTCACCGTGCCCGTCGTCATCCGCACCCAGGGCGGAGCCGGGGCCAACGCGGGTCCTCAGCACTCCAAATCCCTGGAGGCGTGGACCGCCCACCTGCCCGGGATCCACACCGTGCTGCCGAGCACCCCCGCGGACGCCAAGGGGCTGCTGACCGCGGGACTTCGGAGCGACGACCCCGTGGTCCTCGTCGAGCACAAGCTGCTCTACGGAAGCGGCGGACCCGTGCCCGAGGGGGAGCACCTCGTGCCCCTCGGCACGGCGCAGGTCGTCCGCCCCGGCACCGACGTCACGATCCTGGCGCTGTCCCGCATGGTCGGCGAGGCGCTGACGGCCGCCGAGCGGCTCGCCGACGAAGGAGTGGACGCCGAGGTCATCGACGTCCGCTCGCTGCGCCCGCTCGATGTCACCACCCTGGCGAAGTCCGCCCGCAAGACGGGGCGGGTCGTCGTGGCGGCCGAGGCCTGGGTCCGGTACGGGCCCTCCGCCGAGATCGTCGCCGCGGTCACGGAGCGGGCCTTCGCCGAACTGCGCGCCCCTGTCGTACGACTGGGATCGCTCGGCGTCCCCTTCCCGGCCAGCCCTGGTCTGGAACCCACTGTGCTGGTCGATGCCGCGGCCATCCAGCAGTCCGTCGAAACACTTCTGAAGGAGTAGACGTGTCAGCCGAACGTTTCGATGGACAGGTCGCGCTGGTCACCGGGGGAGGCACCGGCATCGGGCGGGCCATAGCGCTCGCCTTCGCACGGGAAGGCGCGAAGGTCGTGGTCGCCGGGCGCCGTGCGCAGGAGCTGAGGGAGACCGTCGCCCTCGTCGAGGCGCAGGCCGGTACGGCCGACGCCCGGACCGCCGACGTGACCGACGAGGAGCAGGTCGCCGGCCTGGTCGCCGCCGTCCTGGACCGCCACGGAGCCCTGCACATCGCCTGCAACAACGCCGGCGTCCCCGGATCCGGTCGCAAACTCCATGAATTCGCCACGGACGACTGGCGCCGCATCGTCGACACGAACCTGCACGGCGTGTGGCTGTCCATGCGCCACCAGATCCCCGCGATGCTGGCGCAGGGCGGCGGGGGCATCGTCAACGTCTCCTCCATCGCGGGGCTCGTCGGCTACCTCGGTGCGGCCCCCTACACCGCCGCCAAGCACGGCGTGGTGGGCCTTACCAGGAATGCCGCGATCGACTACGGACCTTCCGGCATCCGGGTCAACGCGGTCTGCCCCGGCCCGGTGCTCACTCCGATGCTGGAGCAGTCCCGTAGGGACCGTGGGCCTTCGGCCGACGCGTTCTATCTGCGCAACATCCCGCTGGGCCGCCTGGCCCGGCCCGAGGAGGTCGCCTCTGCGGTCCTGTGGCTCTCCTCCGCGGGGGCCTCCTACGTAACCGGCCAGGCGCTGGCCGTCGACGGGGGCTGGACCGCCCAGTGACGTTCTCCCCGCCTGCCCGCTGCCGTACTGAAAGGCCGTGATCCGCATGACCGATCGACACATCGCCCTGGTTGACACCTATGCCCTGTCGCAGCGGCTCGCCGCCGGCTTCTTCGCCGCCGGATACACGCCGGTCAGGGTCCAGAGCACCGTCGACGTGCCGACGCTCTACGCGGGCAAGCCGGATCCGCACCCCTATGCGACCGATCTGGTGCACAGGGGGGACGTACGGGCAACGGCCGCGAAGCTGGCGGAGTTCGAGCCCCTCGGCGTCGTGGCGGGCGGAGAGCTGGGAGTCGAACTGGCGGACGCGCTCAGTGAGGAGCTTGCCGCCGGGTCGGGAATCCCGACGAACGGCACCGCACTCAGCGGCGCACGCCGGGACAAGTTCGAAATGATCGAGCGCATCAAGTCCTGCGGGCTGCGCGGCGCGGAGCAGATCCGCGTACGGAATGAGGAGCACGTCGAGCAATGGCACCGGCAGTCGGGTGGCCGGGTCGTACTCAAACCCCTGCGCAGCGCCGCGAATGACGGTGTGGTGTGGTGCGACACCCCGGAGGAATCGGTGCGCGCCTTCCGACTGCTGTCGGGCAGGCACAACATCTTCTCCGAGAGGGAGGACGGTGTGGTCGCCCAGGAGTACCTGGTGGGTGCCGAGTACCTGATGAACACCGTCAGCCGGGACGGCCGCCACCACGTGACCGACCTGTGGAAGACACACCGGATCAGCGCGAACGGGGTGCCCGACCTGGCTGTGGCCTGCCACCTGCTGCCGCGTCGGGGAGAGGTGCAGGACCACGTCGTGGAGTACGGGCTCCGGGTGCTCGACGCGCTGGGCATCCTGCACGGCCCGGCCCACATCGAAGTGAAGATGACACCCGCGGGGCCCTGCCTGGTGGAGGTCGGGGCCCGCATCGCCGGCCTCGACCTGCCCGGGTTCACCGAACGGGCCACCGGCGAGTCCCAGATCGGCTGGACCGTGGACGCCTACACCGCACCCGAGCGGTTCTTCGCCCGCTGCGACGAGGACTACACGGTGCGCCGCAGTGTCGCGTGGGCGGGCCTGGTCTCGCCGGTGGGCGGGCGGCTGCGAGCCTATCGCGGACTCGAAGAGCTGAAGGCCCTGGAAAGCGTCGAGGACGTGCGCATGATGGTCGCCCCGGGCGATTCCATCACCCCCACCGTGGACGACTCCACCTACCCCGTGGCGCTGTCGATGGCCCACGACGTGGACGAGATCCTGCTGCGCGACCTCGGCACCGTCCGCTTCCTCGACGGGCACGGGTTCTACGAGCTGGAAGACGCCCCGGCGAACGGCCGGGCCGCCTGAGGCGCCAACTCCCGTGACCGGTCATACAAGTGAGGAACTCCCCTCGTGGACGCCATGAACTTCACGTCCGCTGCCGCTGACGCGGCCCGGCGCACCGTGACCGCCGCCGTCGTCCAGGCGGCCGCCCCCCTGTTCGACACGCCGACCGCGCTGGTTCGTGCGGAGGAACTCATTCGCGAAGCAGCCGTCGCCCATCGGGCCGAGGTGGTCGTCCTGCCCGAGGCGTTCCTCGGCGGCTACCCGAAAGGTCTCGACTTCGGCATCACCGTGGGCAGCCGTAGCCCGGCCGGCCGTGAGCTGTTCCGCCGCTACCACGCCGCCGCCATCGACGTCCCGGGCCCCGAGGTCGACGTCCTGGCGGCCCTCACCCGGGAACTCGGCATCCACGCCGTGGTCGGGGCGGTCGAACGCCAGGGCGGCACCCTGTACTGCGTCGCGCTCTTCTTCGGCCCCGAAGGCTACCTGGGCCTGCACCGCAAACTGATGCCGACGGCCGCCGAACGTTACCTGTGGGGGCAGGGCGACGGATCGACGCTCACGGTCGTCGACACCGGCACCGCCCGACTCGGTGCGGGGATCTGCTGGGAGAACTACATGCCGCTGTTCCGCACCGCGATGTACGCCAAGGGGGTGGACCTTTGGTGCGCCCCGACCGTGGACGACCGCGACGCATGGCAGGCCACCATGCGCCACATCGCCCTGGAGGGACGATGCTTCGTCCTCAGCGCCAACCAGTTCCTGCGACGCGATGCCCTGCCCGACGACGTCCGTCCCGTCCAGGGGAACGAGCCCGGTACGGTGCTGATCGGCGGAGGCTCCGTCGTCGTCTCCCCGCTCGGCGAGGTCCTGGCCGGCCCACTGCGCGAGGGCGAGGGCATCCTGGCGGTCGAACTCGACCTCGACGACCTCGTACGCGCCCGCTTCGACTTCGACCCGACCGGTCACTACGCCCGCCCCGACGTCTTCGTCCTCGACGTCGACGAATCCATCCGTTCCACCGTCCGTGAGCGGGTCGCTGCAAGCCGGAGACCTTGAACACCGTGTGGGCCGGCGGGCAGGCCGGTGGCGGGGAGCGGGGAGACCACGGTGATCAGGGCGTCGGCCAGGTCCTGGTGACGACCTCGTCATTCCGGGCCCCGTTCCCCGAGCGCCGACCCCGCTGACGGCGTGCCCATGGCGCGGGCATCGGGCGCTGCGCGATGGACTTCGGCGTGCCGCCGAGGGCGAGAAGCACCGAGGCTCCCGAGAGGGCTGCCAGGACGGCAAAGAGCGTCGGGTATCCGCCGAGGAGGCCGGCGAGGGCGGCGCCGGCCCAAGGGGCGAGAGCGGCGGCCATGTGGGCCGGAGCGCCCAGGAGGCCGGAGAGGCGGCCGTAGTGGCCGGTGCCCCAGCGGTCGGTCACGGCGGTGGCCTGGAGGAGGGTGAGGTTGCCGCGGACGATTCCCGCCAGGACCGCGAGGACCACCAGCAGGGGCATCGGGCCGGGGACGAGGGCGAGGGCGGCTGTGGTGGCGCCACCGAGGGCGATGAGAGTGGCCGTGCGGGTCGTGACGGATGTGCGGGCCGACAGGCTGGCGTACAGGGTGCGGCCGAGGGTCTGTCCTGCCCCGCCGAGTCCCAGTGCCCAGGCGGCTGTCGACGCACTGGCCCCGCGCTCGGTGAGGAGCGGGATGAGGCCGATGACCACCGCGTACATGGCGAAGCTGGAGAGGGTGAAGGACGCGGCCAGGAGGGCGAAGGGGCGGCTTCGGGGGATCGGGGTGCGGTCCGTCGTGGGCGGCGGGGGTGGTGCGGCCGGCCATGGGGCGCGCAGGGCCAGGGCGTGTGCGGGGATGGTGATGGCCGCGAGGATCACGGCGAGGACCGCGTACGTCTGCCGCCAGGTGAGGTGTGCGGCCAGGACGGCGGTCAACGGTGCGAAGACGGTGGAGGCCAACCCTCCGGCGAGGGTGACGATCGTCAGGGCGCGGATGCGGTCGGGGCCCCACCAGCGGGTGAGGGCGGCGAAGGCGGGCGGGTAGAAGGTGGCCGCCATGGCCGTGCCCGCCAGCATCCAGCCCAGGAAGAAGACGGGCAGGCTGGGGGCGGCCGCGATCACCAGGAGTGCGAGTACGCCGATGACGGAGCCGGTGGTCATGACCGCGCGGGGACCGCGTCGGTCGAGGATGCGGCCGACCGGGATGCCCACCACGCCGGAGACGAGAAGGGCCATGGAGAACGCGCCCGTTGCCGCGTGGGCGGACCAGCCGGTGTCGGCGGTCAGGCGGGACAGGAGGACGGGGAACGCGTAATAGACGATGCCCCAGCTGGTGATCTGGGTGGCGCAGAGGGCGGGCAGCGCGGCGCGCGGCCGCGACCGGACCCCCGTCCCGCTCGCGGCCGCGCCGCTGTGAAGGTGTGTCACTTCGCCGGTCAGCAGCCGCCGGAGGAGGCGGGAGCGCCGATGGTGAGGGTGGCGGGGGCCGCGCAGCAGCCGCCACCGGTGGCCTCGGCGGCCTGGGGCTCGTCGAAGAGGCCCGCGCCGCCGCAGACTCCGGTCTCGGGGAGGGTGAGTTCGACGCGCCCGGCGGCCTCCAGGTCGCCGGCGAGGGCGGCGGCGATGGAGCGGACCTGCTCGTAGCCGGTCATGGCCAGGAAGGTGGGGGCGCGGCCGTAGGACTTCATGCCGACGAGGTGGACGTCCTTCTCCGGGTGCGAGAGTTCGTTGACGCCGTGCGGGTAGACGGTGCCGCAGGAGTGCTGGTTGGGGTCGATCAGCGGAGCCAGCTCGGTCGGCGCCTGGAGGCGCTCGTCGAGGCCGAGGCGGAGCTCGTCGAGGAAGGTGAGGTCGGGGCGGAACCCGGTGAGGACGATGACCTCGTCGACCGGGTCCAGGCGGCGGCCGTCCTCGGCGACGAGGGCGAGCTGGTCACCGGCCTTCTCCACGGCGCTGGTGCGGAAGCCGGTGACGGCGTCGGCGTACCCGTTGTCGACGGCAGCCTTGGCGGCGAGGCCGAGGGCGCCGCGGGCGGGCAGCTGGTCGGCTTCGCCGCCCCCGAAGGTGGAGCCGCTGATACCGCGCCGCAGGATCCAGGTGGTGTGGGTGCCCGCTTCGTCCTTCGCCAGGTCCGCGAGGTAGGCGAGCGCGGTGAAGGCGGAGGCACCGGAGCCGATGACCGCGATGCGCTTGCCGGTGTAGCGGGCGCGGACGGCCGGGTCCTTGAGGTCCGGGACCCGGTACGAGATCCGGTCGGCCGCGGAGCGCTCACCGAGGGCGGGCAGGCCGTCACCACCGATGGGGCTGGGGGTGGACCAGGTGCCGGAGGCGTCGATGACGGCGCGGGCGGTGAGCCGTTCCTCGCTGCCGTCGGCGTGCGTGATGTGAACGGTGAAGGGCTGGGTCTCGCGGTCGGCGTCCACGACCCGGTCACGGCCGAGGCGGGAGACGCCGGTGACCCGGGCGCCGACGCGGACGCGCTCGCCCAGGACGGCGGCCAGCGGCTGAAGGTACTGCTCGGCCCAGTCGCCGCCGGTCGGGTAGGCGGCCTCGTCCGGCTTGACCCAGCCGGTGGGGGCCAGGAGCTTCTCCGCGGCCGGGTCGACGACCTCACCCCAGGTGGAGAACAGCCGTACGTGGCTCCAGTCCCGCACGGCGCTGCCCGCTACCGGTCCGGCCTCCAGGACCAGGGGCTCGATGCCCTGGTCGAGGAGGTGTGCGGCGGCGGCCAGGCCGATGGGGCCCGCTCCGATGACGACGACGGGCAGCTCGATGTGGGCAGGCGCGTTCACGGTCGGCTCCTCGGTGTTTCGACATCTGTCGATGGCTTGTGCAGCCAGCATGGCAGCTGATTCGATGAGCGTCAACATAGACATTCGTCGAATCGGGCGATCGTTCCAGGGAGCACGCCGACGTCGTGCCGCGGCCACGATCCGGCCGTCAGCTACCCGCCCGGAGGTAATTCGACGGCGGGTGTACGGACCGTCATCCGCACCGGCGCGAGGGCGTCGCGCACCTCGCGGCAACCCCTGGCTGACTAGTTCGACATGTGTCAACATAGACGTATGTCGAATGTGAACGTGTTGCCGCTGCTGGAGCCGGAAGCCGTCGCGCCCTGCTGCCCGCCGCTCACCGAGCGCCCGCTGACCGCGGACGAGGCGGAGCGCACGGCCACGATGTTCAAGGCACTGGGTGATCCCGTGCGCCTGCGGCTCTTCTCAGCGGTGGCTTCGCATGAGGGAGGTGAGGCCTGCGTGTGCGACATCTCCGACGTGGGCGTCTCCCAGCCGACCGTCTCCCATCACCTGAAGAAGCTCAAGGAGGCCGGTTTGCTCTCCTCCGAGCGGCGCGGCACCTGGGTCTACTACCGGGTGGAGCCGGCGGTCCTCGCGGCCATGGCCCAGCTTCTGACCCGCGCAGCCGGCGTGTAGGTCGCCCCCGCCCCTGCCGGTCAGTCGTGACGAGCGAGTTGGACCGCGGAAACGAGCAGGATCACGGCCAGCGCGGGGATGAGCACCAGGTCCGGAAACATGTCGAGGAGCAGCCCGCCCAGCACCGCGCCGGCGACCGAGCCCGCGGCCATGACCAGGGTGAAGCGCAGGTTCGCGCCGAGCACGGCGAAGCTGCCGTCACGGCTGTAGCGGGCGAAGGCCACGAGCATGGTCGGCAGCGACACCAGCAGCGAGAGGCTTCCGGCGGTCTTGATGTCGACGCCGAACAGCAGCACGATCGTCGGGATCAGCAGCTCACCGCCGGCCACTCCCATGATCGCCGCGACCACCCCGATGCCGAACCCGGCCACCACCCCGCACGGCACCTGCGCCCACAGCGGCAGCGCGAGCGCGTCCGGCGTGGTGGTGTGCGTGACCAGCAGGGCGGCCGCCATGAGCACCATCAGGGCAGCCAGCACCTTGTAGAGGGTGGCGGAGCGCATACGCACCGCCCAGGATGCTCCGGCCCAGGCACCCAGCAGGCTCCCGGCCAGCAGGTTGACGGCGACCGGCCAGCGCGCGGCCACTTCGGCGGCCGGGACCGCCGCGAGGCGGGCCGGCAGCGCGACCAGCACCACCACCAGGCTCATCGCCTTGTTCAGGATGACGGCCGGGAGCGCGGCGAATCCGAAGAGGCCGATCAGCAGCGGAAGGCGGAACTCTGCACCGCCCAGCCCGATCATCCCGCCCAGTACGCCGATGGCCGCTCCCGCACCGCACACCAGGGGTGCTGAGTGCGTCGGGCGGAGGGGAGTGAGGTTCTGATCAGTGGTCACGACGGGCATCCTCGCTGGTCGGCGCGGCCGCCTGCTATGCCACGACCCCACCTTCGGGCAAAGGCACCGGCCGTCCGCTCAGGAGTCGTCCGGACCTCCGAGCACCTGCAGCGACGCCCGGGCCGTCTGCGGGCCGACGCCTCTCTGCGGCCAGTGACGACCACGTGGCGTCGCGGCTCGTTGACGTGCGGGTCAGGCTCGGAGCAGGTCCGCGATCCCGCGGGCCGCTTCGCGAGCAGGCCGGCCGACGCCGATGAGGGTGGCGGAGGCGGGGCCGGTCCAGTCGCCGTAACCCAACAGGTGCAGGCGGGGTTCGTCCACGGCACGGGTGCCGATCGTGGCGATGCGGCCTCGGGTGCCGCGCAGGCGCAGCGAGGCGAAATGGGCCAGGTCCGGGCGGAAGCCGGTGCACCAGATGATCGCGTCGGCCTGCGCGCCCGTGCCGTCGGCCCAGGCGACACCGCCCTCGGTGAGGCGGCTGAACACGGGCGCGGCGGTGAGGAGCCCGGCGTCGCGGGCGGCGCGTACGGGCGGGACGGCGACGATGTCGCCGAGCGAGGCGACACCACCGGTGTCCGTGCGGCCGGCGTCCAGGGCCTGGCGGCGGGCGGTGGCGGCGTCGAAGAGCGCCCGGCCGTCGATCTCGTCCGGCAGATAGCGCGGGGGACGCCGGGTGACCCAGGTCAGGTCGGCCGTACCCGCGAGGTCGGCGGCGATCTGCGCGCCCGAGTTTCCCCCGCCCACGACCATGACGCGCTGTCCGGCGAAGTCCTCGGGGTTGCGGTACTGCGCCGTGTGGAGCTGGCGGCCCGCGAAGTCGCGGCGGCCCGGGACGGCGGGCAGGAAGGGTCGGGTCCAGGTGCCGGTGGCGCTGATGACGGCCCGGGCCTGCCAGTCGCCGCAGTCGGTCTGGACTCGGAGGAAGGCGCCGTCCCGGTGGACGGCATCGACCCGCACGCCGCGCTGGACGGGCAGCTCGTACCGCTTCTCGTAGTCGGTGAGGTACGACACCACATGCTGCGCGTCCGGGTAGAGCTCGCCGGGCTGGACGGGCATGAGCCGACCGGGCAGCGAGGAGTAGGCGGCCGGGGAGAACAGGTGGAGGGACTCCCAGGTGTGCTGCCAGGCTCCGCCCGGTGCCGCCTGGGCGTCGAGGACGACGAACTCGATCCCCAGGCGGCGCAGGTGGTACCCGGCGGCGAGCCCTGCTTGGCCGCCGCCGATCACCACTGCGTCCGTGCTCTGCATCATGGCGCGCCGGCTCCGGCGGTCGCAGTCCTGCCGCGCATGAAGATGACCGCCACCAGAGCCAGGCCGACGACGGCACCGGCCAGTTGGGCGCATATGAAGCCCGGAACCGATGCAGGCGCGATGCCCGCGAAGGTGTCGGTGAAGGCGCGGCCGACGGTGACTGCCGGGTTCGCGAAGGAGGTGGAGGAGGTGAACCAGTACGCGGCGCCGATGTACGAGGCGACGGCGACCGGCGCGAAGCGCAGGCGGTCGGTGCGGGCCAGGCCGAAGATCAGCAGGATCAGACCGGCGGTGGCGACGACCTCGCCGAGGAGGAGGTTCCCGGCGGAACGGTCGTGGGTGGACCACTTCACCAGCGGCTCGCCGAACATCGCGTCCGCCAGAACGGCGCCCGCGATCGCGCCGACGACCTGCGAGGGCACGTACACGGCCAGTTCGCGGGCGTTGACCCCGGCGCCGCCGCGGCGGGCCGTCCACCATTCGGCCAGGGTGACGGCCGGGTTGAAGTGGGCGCCGGAGACCGGGCCGAGGAGGGCGATCAGTACGCCGAGACCGAAGACGGTGGCCAGGGAGTTCGCCAGCAGCTGCAGGCCCACGTCCTGACTGAGCTCGGTGGCCTGGATACCGGAGCCGACCACCACCGCCACGAGCGCCGCGGTGCCGACCAGCTCGGCGGCGGCGCGGGCGATCAGCGGGGTCTGGGGCGGGGTCGCGCCGGGCGCGGATCGGGGCGCGCCGGCGGCTGTGCCGGACGCCGCTGCGGGGGTGGCGGCGACGGGCTCGGTGACGGACAACGGTTCTCCTCGGGCAGGTGAGGCAGAAAGCGGGCTATGGGCAGGACCGCTTGAGGTTCGCTTCGGCGGTGGCGCGCGCGGTCTGGGCGAGGTCGGCGAACTGACCGGCGATGGCCTCGATGACTTCCGGGCGCAGGCGGTAGTAGATGTACCGTCCGCACGGCTCCGTATCCACGACACCGGCCTCGCGCAGCACCTTCAGGTGGTTCGAGAGGTTCGTCTGCTTGGCGCCCGTCTCCTCCACGAGATGGGTGGTGCAGAGCGTCTCCTTGGCGAGGAGGGTCACGATCTGGAGCCTGAGCGGGTCGGCCAGTACCCGGATCAGTTCAGTGTCGACTGACGTCATCATGGACTGATACTGTCACATCACCCGGTCCTGATACCAGCCCGGGCTGACCTCTTGGACCCCGTGGAGGGTTCTCATGTCTGCGTGCAGCCACCACGCTGGCCGCCCCCCAGCTGGCCGCCGCACTCCTCACGCACCGGGCGGGCAGCGACGTATCGCCGTCGTCCGCGAGATCGACGCCCACCCCACCGAGCTGCTCACCGGGCTCGGCGTCCGACACACCCGCTCGCTCCCACCCCGCAGTCGACTTCACCCCAAGGAAGAACGATGTCCTCCACTCCTGTCGCGTCCGTGCTGTTCGTCTGCATCCACAACGCCGGCCGCTCGCAGATGGCCGCCGGCTTCTTGCGCCACCTCGCCGGAGACCGCGTCGAGGTGCGCTCCGCAGGCTCCGTCCCCGGTGACCGGATCAACCCCTCCGCCGTGGCCGCCATGGCCGAACTGGGCATCGACATCTCCGGCCAGAAGCCGAAGGTCCTCACCCCCGAGGCCGCCCAGGCGTCCGACTACATCATCACCATGGGCTGCGGCGACGCCTGCCCCTACTTCCCCGGCAAGACCTACCTCGACTGGCAGCTCGAGGACCCGGCCGGCCAGGGCGTCGAGGCCGTCCGCCCCATCCGCGACGAAATCAAGGGCCTGATCGAGGGCCTGATCGCCGAGATCGACGCCAAGCCGAAGGCCTGAGGCCGACTCGAACACCGCCGACGGCATGCGCAACGTCATCGTCATCGAGAACCGAGCGGTTCGGCGCCGAGATGATCGACGACGGCATCGTCTCCGTGGTTCCGGTAGCCGGAGCCGGTCGCGATGATCGCGGCCTGCGCGCGGTGGTCCGTGCCCTCCGCGTCGGGGACGGTCTTGGTGTCGCCGGTCAGATCGAGTTGAACCTGTCCAAGGAGGAAGAGCTCTCCGGGCGGGGCGTGTCCTGGTGCGCGACCTGCGACGGCTTCTTCTTCCGTGACCGCGACATCGTCGTGGTCGGCGGCGATACCGCGATGGAGGAAGCCACCTTCCTCACCCGCTTCGCCCGCTCGGTCACCATCGTCCACCGCCGCTCGACCCTGCGGGCCTCCCAGGTCATGCAGAACCGCGCGTTCTCGGACGACAAGATCTCCTCCCTCTTCGACAGCGAGATCATCGGACTGCAGGACAAGGACGGGAAGCTCTCCGGCCTCACGGTCCGCAACGTGATCACCGAAGAGGCCCAACGCCTCGACGTCACCGGCCTGTTCATCGCGATCGGCCACGACCCGCGCACCGAACTCCTCGCCGAGCAGCTCGACCTGGACGCCGAGGGCTACCTCAACCTCCAGTCCCCGTCCACGCGCACCAGCCTCCCCGGCGTCTTCGCCGCGGGCGACGTCGTCGACCACGCCTACCGCCAAGCCGTCACGGCCGCCGGCACCGGCTGCGCCGCCGCCCTCGACGCGGAGCGGTACCTCGCCGCGCTCGCCGGCGTGTCGCAGTAGCCGCCCACCCATGGGAGGAGGCCGCATCGTGGCCCTCAGGAGCGTGACCGACGCGTCCTTCGTCGAAGTCGCCCGGGCCCGAGCCGGGGCGCCGATCTCGACGCTTCCGGACCCGCAACGGGCGGTACCGTAGCCGGCCCGGACGCTATCGCGAGACGGGCTGCGCGGGCGACGGTCACCAGCGTGATGGGTACGCGCCCGTGTCGCTCGTCGGCAGTGCGCGCGTGCCGGCACTCCCCTCGGCGTCAGCGGACGGACGGGCTTCGGCGCTCCAGCAGTACGACGTCTCGCCAGGCTCCTCGGTGACGGCCGATGCGTTCGCGGGTGCCGATGATGCGGAAGCCGGCCCGCTGGTGAAGAGCGAGGCTGGCAGCGTTCTCGGGGAAGATGCCCGACTGGATGGTCCAGATCCCGTTGGCCTCGGTGGAGGCGATCAGCGTGTTCAGCAGTGCGAGGGCAACGCCTCGGCCGCGCGCTTCGGGGTGGACGTACACGGAGTGCTCCACGACTCCCGCGTAGGCGCAGCGGTCCGAGACCGCGCTCGCCGCGATCCAGCCGATGGTCCGGCCGTCCCTGCCGGCGGCGACGAAGCGGTGCTCCGCGAGCTTGGAAGCGTCGAACACGTCCCACGCCGGGGCCGTGGTCTCGAAGGTTGCGTTGCCTTCGTCGATGCCCGCCTGGTAGATCGCGAGGACCTGCGCGGCGTGCGCGGCACTCATCGGCAGGACGGCCGGTTCAGCACTCACCGCCGGTTCCCTTCTGGTTGAGGATCGCTCGCACCGCATCCGGGAAGACGGTCAGGCAGTTTCGGTTGACCTCGTAGAAGGTCGACGTGCCCTGCCGGTCGGCGAGGACGAACCTCGCCTCCGCCAAGATCTTGAGATGGTGGGAGACCGTCGACTGGCCGACCGCGGCTCGCTCGACGACCTCACCCACGCTCATGGGCCGGTCCGCGCATGCCAGCAGGTGCAGGAGCTGGATGCGGGTCGGATCGGCAAGGGCTTTGAACCAGCCGGCGAAGCTGCGGGCGTCTTCCGCGCCGAGCGGTGTTGTCTCATTCATCGTTCATCGACGATAGTCGATGAACGGCTGGCCCATCGGAATGAGGCGGCGCGTCGCAGTCCGGGCCGGGTAGGCGATGCCTCGACACCCACCTGCCGCCGATCACGCGACGACCACGCCGTGACGAGGGCTTCAGCGGGGGGAACGAGGCATACCCATGGCCACTGTCCAGGGGTTGCGGTCCCACGGCGGGCACCTGTGCGCGATGGCCGGATGTGCCGGCTACGCAGTCGGCTGGACCGTGCTGCGGCGCCGGATCGGACGGCCCCGGCCCGCCTCCCCCGGGCCCTGGGACCTCGCTCGCATCGCCACCGCCACGTTCCGGCTCAGCCGGCTGATTGCCAAAGCCACCGCGACGCGGCCGGTGCCCTGACCGCTCCGACCCTCTCGGACGCCCTGCAGTTCGGACATTCGGCTCTCTCAGAACGCGCGGGTCACTGAGTGCGGCGTTGCCGGCTTGCCGTCGTCTGCCGGGCTCGCGCGAGGGAAGGCGCCCGGATAACCCGAGGCAACCGACCGTTGCCGGACCCCGGCTGCGCGCCCCGAGGCGGCTCACCCCCCTCTCTGGCGGGCATCGCGCTGAGTGTCTTCGAACCGGGTCCGCGATGCGAGCCGCCCCGCCCCACCCGGCACCTCGTCAGTCCGCCTGGTCCCCCTCGGGCTGCACAGTCGTGCCGAGCGCGCAGGCCCATCAGGTCGGGTTGTTCCTCGATGGGTGCGCGGTGGGTTCAGGTCGGTTCGAATTCCAGAGCCGACTCCAACGCGGCCTCCCGCGCACGCACCGTGTCGGCGTGCCCGGCGATGACGGTGTAACGCCAGGTACGGCCATCGAGGGGTTCGTCCGCGTGCAGTACCACCCCTTCTCCGCTGTCCGGATCGAACGCAAGGCCGAACTGCCGCAGCCGGGCGGCGGCCTGCGCGAAGGTGAAGGGGATACGAGTCCTGCGCTTGTCGACCATCCAGGCGGGACGGGGAGGGCCGGAAGCCGCCGTCAAGCGCATGACCATCGCGTGCGGTGTGGTCGTCGCGGTGCGGCGTACGTTGCTCTCACCGGCGTAGACCACGCCGTCCGTCCCGATGAGGGCATCCACGCCGAACGGGCCGAGGTGACCTCGGTCCGCCAGGTGGCGGCCCAGCGCGGTGCCCCAGCGCTCCAGGTCGCCCGCCGCATGGGCGCTGTCCGGCGGGAGCGGTGACGCGTACCCCGAGAAGGAGCCCTGCACGGTGCGCATGGCCCCGCTGAACAGCATCCGTGGTCCGGCCGGGGTGTTCTCCATCTGAACGCTGACCGATGCGGCCACGGGGATGTACTCCTCCACCACCCAAAGGCCCTGGGGCCCGCCGACCGCATCGAGGCGGAGGGGGGCCGTCCCGCGCACGTCCCGGGCCGAGAGGAAGCGCATTCCGTGGCCTCCCGCCGAACGGTCGGGCTTGACCACCACCTGTTCGTGCCGACCGAGCAGGCTGCGCACCGCCGACTCCACCTCGTTACGGCCGCACACCACTCCTTCCGGCAGCCGCATGCCCAACTGCTCGGCGACCCGGCGGAAGCCCGCCTTCGTGTTGAGCAGCATCGTCGCCTTCAGGGCGGCTGCGGCGTCGTCCGCGGTGGCATAGGGGTGCACGGTGATGCCGAGTTCGCGGGCGAACTCGATGGCGGAGGCGTCGGGGGCCGTGGGAAGCAGGGCCGTGCCCGGCCCTCGGGCGTGCAGGCGGACCCGCTCGACGAGGCCGGCGGTACGGACGGCGTCCGCGAGCGGGACAGCGCCGGCGGGTGGCACCTCGATGACGCCGGCGTCATCCGGTCCCACACCCGTCAGGTCGCTCACGTAGCGGCGGAACTCCCCGCTGAGCCGTCCGGGGGCCACCAGGACGTCCCCCGCCCGCAGCAGCCAGACCTTCCGGGGAGCTTGTTGCGCCCACGTCTCCAGCACGCGGCCCTGGGACAGGTCGACCGCCAGGTCGGAGAGAAAGTTGGCGAAGACGACAAGAGGCGGCGCGACGGGGGAGTTCACCAGTGTCTCCTGTCCAGCTCACCTGCGTTGTGAACGGATTCCGGGCCGCCGGAGGAACGGTCGAGGGCAAGTGTGCCGGCGGGTCCTCGCCGGGCATGCGCACGCGCGGCCGGGGAGGACCGCTGCGGCATCCCGTCGAACCCGGCATGCTCATGGGGTGCCTCTGGTGTACCCCGGCCGTTCCGGTCGACGCCGCCTGCCGCGCAGAACGGTGTGCGTTCGGACATGACGGGGCTCCTCACGGCACGGCGCATGCCGGCGGAACTGCCGGCACCGCAGTCACCGTCCCCCTCGCCCTGGGCGGCCGCCAGGCCGGCTGCGCCGAACGGCCCTCAAGCCGTCGCCCCGCCCTCGGGTCCCGTGGGCCGCAGCCGGGTGACCTGTCCATTCGCAGGGCCGCGGTCACGGCACGTGCACCTCGGCCCCGTCCGGTCGACGGCGCCGCCGCTGCCGGCTCCGGCCGTTCGCCTGGTACCGCCGCGCGGCCACGACCGTGGCGAGCGCGGCTTCGACGAGATTGCCGCCGTAGTGCATCACCTGGGCTCCGGCCTGCAGATCTGCCGACGCGAACGCGGTGCCGGGCGGATCCGCTCGGTGTCAGGGTGCCCGGCGCGTCGTCGCCTGGTCCCGGGTCAGGCCGGTACGCGGCCGTCGGTCCCGGCGGACTCCTCGACGACGTTCGCGAGGCGGGCGAGCATGCTGCGGTGGCGTAGTTGGATCAGTGCGTCGACTGCGGCGTTGTGCAGCGTGCCGCCGATGCCCCGCAGGGGGTGCTCGTCCACTTTGACCAGGGTCTCCTGACCCCAGGGGCGGACTTCGATCGCGACCCGGGCGGTCCCGAGGGGGCCGCTGTCGACTTCGAGTTCCAGTTCCGTAGGCGCGTCGACGCGCCGTACGACGGTGGTGCCTGCCACGGTCCAGGGACCGATCCGGACGGTGTACTCGAGGGCGGAACCCAGCTCGGGCCACAGGCCGCGGCTGGCGCGCGAATCGCTGGTGCCCACCACCCAGTCCGCGTAGCGCGAACTGTCGGCGAGCACGGCCCACACCTGGCGTGGTGCGGCGTGGATCAGGTGGTGTCGTACGGCCATGACTGTCCTCCGGGGCGAATGTGAGGGTGCCGGTCCGGCCTTGCGCGTGCCTTGGTGTCGGCTGCTGCGCCGCCCGGCCCGAGGAGGCCGGTGGGTGGCAGGGGGTTGTTTCCGCGGGTCGCGAGGACCCATCGGAAGTAGTGCACGACGAGCGCGGGCATGAGGGCTCGGACCGCTTGCGCGCCACGCACCCACTGCGGGGCGTACACGTGGGGCGAGCGGCGTTCGATACCCCGGACCATGGCGTCGGCGTAGACGGCGGCATCCTGATTGACGGAAGCCGGCCACGGCAGGTGCGCGCGCAGCATCTGGAAGACCGCGGTCTGGTCTGCGTGGCGGATCAGGGAGGTGTCGGCCCAGTTCAGGTAGGCGATGCCGACGCCGACGCCCCGGTGGCTGACCTCGGCGCGCAAGGCGTGCGCGAAGGCTTCGACTCCGGATTTGGAGGCGCAGTACGCGGTGAGGAGCGGCGTGGGCGCGAGAGCCGTCAGCGAGGCGACCTGGAGGTAGTAGCCACGGCTGCGCAGCAGGTCGGGGAGGAAGCAGCGGGCGGTGAGGGCGCTCCCGACGAGGTTGACCTCGATCACCCGCCGCCAGTCCTCGGGATCGCATTCCAGAAGCGGCCCGCCGATGGCGACCCCGGCGTTGGCGACGACGACGGAGGGCGTGCCGAAGGTGTCCCGGACAGCGGCGGCGGTCTCCGTGAGGGCGTCCGTGTCGGTCACGTCGACCGTCCAGGGGGCTGCGGGGCCCGGGAGGCTTCCTGCCAGCCGGTGCAGCCGCTCCTCTTCCAGTCCGAGCAGGGCCACGCGGGCGCCCCGCCGCGACAAGGCGTACGCCGTGCTCGCGCCGATCCCCCGCGCGGCGCCGGTCACCACGGCGACGCGGCCCTCCAAAGGGTGCGCGTCGGGGTGCCGGCGCGAGCGGGTCCTCATGACAGGCGCCTGCCCGGCCGGCGCGATCTCACGCAGGGCTCCACCCCGCGCACGACCGCGTCGTACGGATCTCTCGGCACGGGCCCGGCAGTGCGCTCGTGGGGCAGATCGTTCACCGCCCGGGACGTCTTCGAGGGGCGTGACGCATCCGCCGTTCCCGCGATCAGCTGATCGCCCGGGGTCTGTCGTTGCGGGGGCCGTGCCAGTCGAGGCACAGAACGGTGGCGTCGTCCTTCGGCTGCCCGCCGTCGTAGGCGTCGCTGACCGCGCCGACCAGGGTGCGCACGACCTCGCGCGGGTGCTCGGCGGCGGTCTTGCGTAGCAGGGCCGGGAGGTCGACGGCTTCGGCGTCGCGTTCCTGCATCCCGTCGGTGTGGAGCAGGAGCCGGTCCCCAGGTCGCAGGTCAAGGTCCTGCACCTTGTACGGGCCCTTGAGGGAGGCGCAGCCGAACGGGAGGTTCACGGCCAGACGCAGCTCGGTGACCGCGCCCTCCCGCAGGAGGAGGGGCCAGGGGTGGCCGGCGTTCACGAGCTGTGTGCTGGTGCCGTCGAGGGCGATGCGCAGGAGCTGGCCGGTGGCCAGGGTCTTCCGGCCGTGCTCCAGGAGCGCCTGGTGGACCTGGCGGGCCTGTTCGGCGAGGTCTTCTCCGGCGCGGCGGGCACCGCGGGAGGCGTTGACCAGGAGGGTGGCCATGAGGGAGGCCTCCACGTCGTGGCCCATGGCGTCGGTGATCGACAGGTGCAGGGTGTCGTGGTCGAGGCTGTAGTCGTAGGTGTCCCCGGCAATGGAGGACGCGGGGACCAAGGCCCCGGCGAGCGTGAACTGCGGCGCCTCGCACGCCGCGGCGGTAGGCAGGAGCTGGCGCTGGATCTCCGCTGCCAGGCTGACCGTCGTGGTGCGGTTGCCCCAGTGGTACAGGTCGGTGAAACGCCGGTCGGTGACGAGGATGTACGCCAGCGCGTGCGCCGCCTCCTCCACCTGCGTGAGCACCTCCGGCGTGACCTCGGCCAGGAACAGCTCCAGGACCCCGATGGTGTCGCCCCGGTTCGTCACCGGCGCCAGGACCCGCCGCCCCTGCTCGCGGTCCGTGGCCAGCACCAGCTTCTGGCCACGCAGGACCTCGTCGTAGGCGTTGCTGCCTGCGAGAGGAATCTGCGCGGCGCGGTGCTCGTGATCCGCGGCCGCGGTGTCGTGGACGCGCAGCAGACGCCGGCCCACGATGTCGACGAACAGGAATGACACGGACCGCGCCCCGAACCGGTCGCGCAGGTTGCGAGCCACCACATCCAGGGAGTTCACGGGCGCGGAGGCCTCCGCAGCCGCCAGCACCTCGCCCAGCCCGATCCGATCCTGTGCCACATCCGCCTCCATCAACAGGTCCCAGTCCGCGGCAAGAAGACGCCGCGTCGCAGAAGTGACGTCGCCGTGGTATTCGCTTCCAAGGTGCCCCGCGATGCACGGCCGAGCCATCTCCTCCTGTACGGACGCATGCTCCCGAACAGGTCTGCCGAATCCCGAACCTGTCGCTCACACCGCGGACGTGGCGAGCGGCCCGGCGCCGGCCACCGGTCAGGACCGGGCGGGCTGCCCAGGGGTGATCATGGAGTGCCCGGGTAGTCGCACGACGTGATCACTGTGGGTGTGGAAGAGGAATACTTGCTGGTGGACCCCCATACGGGCGTACCGGCGCCGGTGGTGGAGGACGTTCGCCGCATGGCGGGACTCGAACCCTTCGCGGAGCGGGGTGAGGTCCAGGACGAGCTGTTGCAGGCCCAGATCGAGGTGGCCACCCCGGTGTGCCAGGGCCTCGAGGAGGTGGGGGGTCACCTGCTGCGTCTGCGCCATGCGGTCGCCTCGGCTGCCGAGGCCAGTGGCTGCCGGATCGCCGCCACGGGTGCGGCGCCGCTGCGCGGGATGCTGCCCGTCCCGGTCACCCGGACACCGCGTTACCTGAAGATGGAGGGGGAGGCCCGGCAGCTGGTCGACGAGCACCTGATCTGCGGGATGCACGTACACGTCGGGATCCCGGATGCGCAGACGGGGGTCGCGGTGCTGAACCGGATCCGGGTATGGCTTCCGACGTTGCTGGCCATGTCCGGCAATTCGCCCTTGTGGGACGGGCGTGACACCGGGTTCGCGAGCTGGCGCACCATCGTGTTCGGACGGTGGCCCGTCAGCGGTCCGCCGCCGCACTTCGACGGCCTCGACGACTACGAACGGCGTCTGGAGGCGCTGGTGGCTTCGGGGGTGATCGCGGACCGGGGGCAGGTGTACTGGCAGGCCCGGCTCTCCGACCGCTATCCGACCGTCGAGGTGCGTTGCCTGGACGTCCAGCTCCGAGCCGATGACGCCGTCATGTTCGCCGGCATCATCCGCGGACTGGTCGCCACGGCGATCGCCGAGGAGAAGGCGGGCATGCCGCTGCCCGTGGTCACGCCGGAGCTGGTGCAGGCCGGGAACTGGCACGCCGCCCGGTACGGCCTGAACGGGACCCTGGTGGATCCGCTCGGCGTCCCGCACAGCAGCGGTGACGTGCTGTCCGCTCTCCTCAGGTACGTCACCCCCGCCTTGGAGGACGCGGGCGACCTCCGGGAGGTGAGCGGCCTCGTCCACCGGCTCCTGCAGCTGGGTACGCCCGCCGACCGTCAGCGTCGTGCGCTGGCCGAGGCGGGGCTGCCGGGGTTGATCGACCTGATCACCGCCGCCGCCACGACGGACTGACGCCGGCCGGCGCGGACCGCGTGCGTCCTGGCCGAGCGGCCGTGCGGATGACGCGCCGCAGCAAGGACGGCACGCCGCGACGTCGATCGGGCCCGTGCCGATTCCGGTAGCGGCACGGTTCAGGGGCGGTGCGCGGTCCGGGCCGCCGGCCCGGCGGGCCGGCGCCGTCCCCGCGCGTCACATCGGCTGCGTAGGGGTGGGTGAGGAGCCGAAAGGAGGGCAGGCGCCCCTATGCAACTTCAGACGCCATTCACGAGGAGGAGCCTTGAGTGACTTCCAGAGTGCGAGCCGTCAGGACGACAGCAGGACGGCGGCGGTAGCACACACCGTTCAGGACAAGGCCGGCGAGAGTGCTTCGCTGGTCAGTGGCAAGGCCGCCGAAGTGGGCGGTACGGCCAAAGAGCAGGCGGCCAACGTAGTGGGCGAGGCCACCGCGCAGGCTCGGGATCTCGTCGGAGAGCTCCGCACCCAGTTGACCGGTCAAGCAGAGACCCAGACACAGCGCCTGGCCGAGAACGTGCGTCGTCTTTCGCAGGAGCTGCGGGAGCTGAGTGAGAACGGCAAGCCCGATTCCACCATGGCGGGCATGGCCCGGCAGATAGCCGACGGCGGACAGCAGATGGCCGCCCACGTGGAGAAGCGCGGCCCCGAGGGGCTGCTCAGTGACCTGCAGGGCTTCGCGCGCCGCCGTCCGGGCGTCTTTCTCGCGGGCGCGGCGCTGGCCGGTTTCGTCGTGGCACGAGCCGGCAAGGGCGTCAGCGCAGCCGCCTCATCCGAAAGCTCCGGCGGCTCCGGTGCCGCGGCCCCCGCTGTGGCCGCCAGGCCCGCCCCGGCTCCCGGTGGTGGGGCAGTGACGCCGCCTCGGCCCCAGCAGAGCGGTGTCCCCGCCGGTTACGAGGACCCCCTCGACACCTACGGCCAGTCCCAGCCGCCCCACGTCGCCCCGGCGCCGCCGGCATACCCGCCGGCCGCCTCGCCGCCCTACGGTGCCGGCGGTCCTTCGCAATCCGGGGGAGGGAGCTGAGCATGGCCCTCTCTTCCCACGAACGTCCGGCGGCGCCCGCCCCGCACCCACCGCCCCTGCCGCCGACGGCGGCGGAGCCGTCCATCGGCGACCTCATCAGCGAGATCGGCCAGGACGTGTCCCAGCTGGTCCGCGACGAGATCGAGCTGGCGAAGGCCGAGATCAAGCAGGAGTCCGCCAAGGCCGGCAAAGCGGTCGGCATGCTGGGCGGAGCAGGCTACGCGGGGCACGTGGTGCTGCTGTTCGGCAGTCTGACGGTCGTCTTCGCCCTGGCCAACGTCATGGACCCGGCTTGGGCCGCCCTGATCGTCACGGCCCTGTGGGCCGCGGTGGGCGCAGTGCTGTACGTAGCGGGCCGCAAGCGCCTGCGCACGGTCAACCTCAAGCCGGAACAGACGGTGGAGACCTTGAAGGAGGACGCGCGATGGGCACGACACCTGACGAGCTGAGGACCGACGTGGAGTACCGGCGCGCGCACCTGGCGCGCAACGTCGATCTCCTGGCGGACAGGATGACCCCGAGCAAGGTGGCCCGCCGCAAGGTCGATTCGATGCGGGACCACGTGAGCGGAGTGAAGGAGCGCGTGATGGGCACAGCACAGGACGCCGCGCACGGCACCTCCGGGAGCCTGCACCACGCTGCGGACAGCATGACGGAAACGGCCAGGGAGGTCGGCAGCAGCGTGCAGGAGACGGTCCAGCAGGCCCCGGCCCAGGTCAAACGGCAGACCCAGGGCAGCCCGCTGGCCGCCGGTCTGATGGCCTTCGGCGCCGGCATGCTGGCGGCGGCCCTCCTGCCGACCACCGAGGCCGAGGAGCAGGCCGGGCGACAGCTCCGCGAGCACTCGGACGAGCTGCTGGAGCCCGTCAAGCAGACCGCCCTCCACGCCGCCCAGGAAGTCCGGGAGGAGCTGAAGGAGCCGGTGGCGGGAGCCGTGGAATCGGTGAAGGGCACGGCTCAGGAGGCCGTGTCGACGACGACCGGGCACGCACAGAGCGCCGGACAGGAAACGGTCGAGGAACTGCGCCGGGTAGGACAGGACACCGCCGGCGAGGTACGGAGCAACCCCGGCGGCGCACAGCGGCCTCCGGCATAGGGCGGATGAGGCCGGTGCCGCAGCCGGGACCCGGGCACGGGCAGTGGACTCGTCGGGGTGCGGCCCCCGCGGAGGCCAGGTCCCCGGTCCCCTCAGCGGTCAGGCACGATCTCCCGCGGCCGCGACGCAGCGGGCCCGGGGCCAGGGCTCTGGCCCGGGTCCGCCGTCGCGTGCCCGGGAGCAACCCGCCGTCGACACCGGGCTCCGCACCGCTCGGACGCGCAGGCCGAGCCGCCTGCCCCAGGCGGCGGCCCCGATCATGGAACGCACGGCCGTCATGGAGCTGAGGGACGCGAAGGCGGTCGAGCACTTCCTCTCCCGCGACGCGATCGTCCTGCTGTTCGTCGGCCACGGCCGCGATCGACCGGCGGATGCGGTCATGGCGTCGCTGTGCGCGCTGGGACCCGAGGGCAAGGTCGCACGGACCGAACCGGACGGTGGCGCGGCCGACAGGCGGGTACGCCGGTTCCTGACCCGTATTCCCCAAACGGATCAGGCGTGCCTGGTCCTGATCCAGGGAGCGACCGTCCTCGACGTGCTGCGCAGCACCGATGTCGAAGCCCACGGAACGCGGTGGGCGGCGGCCCACTTCGCGGAGCGGTTCCTCACTCGGCTGGCCGACGGCGGACCCCGCGGCCGGCTTCACCCTCGGGACCCTGCGGGACGGGCCTTCGCAGGCCCTTCATGGCCCGTCGGCGCCCTCTTCCGCAGGTGCGCCCGCCCCCTGCCCCACACACTGGGACGGGTCGGCGCAGCCCGCTGCGGTGGGTCGCCTCCCTTACCGAAGGAACACACCGTGACCGAACAGCCGCCGCTGCACGCGCGAGCCCCTCGTGAGATCCGGGTCGCCTCCGTGCCCGCCGGACACGTGTACGTACGGCACTGCTCCGCACCGGAGCCCGACGGAGTGCGGCGTCTGCGGGACCCCCGGCCCAACGGGGCGCCCAGCACGTCGCAGCGCTGGTGGCCGCCAGTCATGCTCGACCCCGACTGGGTGAGCGGGCACCACGACGACTTCGACGTCTTCCACCTGCACTTCGGCTTCGATGCACAGAGCCCGGCCCAGCTGTCCGCGCTCGTGGACGCTCTTCGCCGGCACGGGAAACCCCTGGTCTATACGGTGCACGACCTCCGCAATCCCCATCAGCCCGATCCGGCCGCCCACGACGCCGCCCTCGACGTGGTCGTTCCCGCGGCCGACCACCTGGTCACCCTCACTCCCGGCGCCGCCCGGAGCATCCGCAGTCGTTGGAACCGGACGGCGACCGTGCTGCCCCACCCCCACGTGGTCGGACTCGCACGCCTCACCCGCCCCCGACCGGTACGTGACCGATTCCGGGTCGGCGTGCACGCCAAGAGCCTGCGCCCCAACATGTCCGTCCTCCCGGTGGTACGGGTCCTCGCGGACGCGGTGGCCGAACTCAGGGACGCCGAGCTCCAGGTCAACATTCACCGGGAGGTGGCGGACCCGGCCTCCGCAGCCCACGCTCCGCACCTCATCCAGGCGCTGGAGGGACTCGCGGACCGGGGCCGCCTCACGCTCACCGCCCACGACTACTTCGACGACGACCAGCTCTGGGACTACCTCGCGTCCCTGGACCTGTCGGTGCTGCCCTACCTCTTCGGCACCCACTCCGGATGGCTGGAGGCGTGCCACGACCTGGGCACCGCCGTCGCCGCCCCCGATTGCGGCTTCTACGCCCAGCAGCGCCCTTGCCTGACCTACGGACACAACCAACGAGGGGGCCTGGACGAGGAATCGCTGCGCGCGGCGGTGCGGACGGCGTACGAGGACCGGCCGGCGCCCCGGGCGACGGCGCAGCACCGGACGCAGGAGCGCGAGGAACTCGCAGCGGCTCACCGTGCGCTGTACACGAGCACGCTCCGATGAGCGGCCTGCGCGTGGCGCTCATCGCATCTGCGCGTTTCCCGATCTGCGAGCCGTTCGCCGGAGGGCTGGAAGCCCATACGTGGTGGCTCGCGCGAGCCCTTCACCGGCGCGGGCACCACGTGGAGCTCTTCGCCGGACCCGGATCCGACCCCGCCCTGAAGGCGCGCGAACTCACGGTGCGGCGCTCCACGTTGAGCGATGCCGCCCGCTCCGATGTGAGCATGCCCAGTGCCGTGTGGATGGAGGAGCACCACGCCTACCTGGGACTGATGCTGGACCTGGCGCGGGACGGCGAGCACCGCTTCGACGTGGTGCACAACAACAGCCTGCACTACCTCCCCGTGGCGATGGCTTCGGCGCTGCGCGTTCCCGTGGTGACCACGCTCCACACGCCGCCCACCCCGTGGCTGGAGTCCGCCATCACGGCCCAGGACAGCTGCCCCGTCACGTTCACGGCTGTCAGCCGGTTCACCGCCGGAGCCTGGCGGGCGACGGTGCCTGCCGCCCGCGTCGTGCGCAACGGGATCGACATGGACTTCTGGAGGCCGGGCCCCGGTGGCCAAGACCTCGTGTGGTTCGGCCGCCTGGTCACCGAGAAGGGGCCGCATCTGGCGATCGAGGCCGCGCGCGCGGCGGGAAGGGTGCTGAGGATCGCGGGGCCGATCTCCGACCGTGCGTACTTCGAGGAGCGGATCGAGCCCCTGCTGGGAGAGGACGTACGGTACGTCGGCCATCTGGACCGCCGGGGGCTCGCCGCGCTGCTGGGTTCCGCGGGCGCAGCTCTGGTGACGCCCGGCTGGGACGAACCGTACGGGCTGGTGGTGGCCGAGGCGCTGGCCTGCGGCACGCCGGTGTGCGGGTTCGACCGGGGCGCCTTGTCGGAGATCCTCACACCGGACTGCGGGGTGCTGGCACCGCCGGGGGACGTGGAGGCGCTGGCGGCGCTCATCCCGCACGCCATGGGGCTCGACCGCCGTGCCGCCCGCCGCAGGGCGGAAGAGTTCTGCTGCCTCGACCGCACCGCCGACGCCTACACCGGCCTGTACGAGGAGGTGGCGCGGTGATCGGCTACTACGTCCACCACCAGGGCAGTGGCCACCTGCACCGCGCCCGGTGCATCGCCGCCCACCTACAGGGCCCGGTGACCATCCTGTCCTCCCTGCCCGAGCCGCCGGCATGGACGGGGGGCTGGGTGTCGCTCCCCCCGGACGGCGACGACGCACCCGTGGATCCCACGGCTCGCGGACGCCTGCACTGGGTCCCCCTCCACCACCCGGAGCACCGCGAACGCATGGGAGCGATCGCCGAGTGGATCAGGCAGGAGCGCCCGGCCCTGTTCGTCAGCGACGTGTCGGTCGAGGCCGCCACCCTGGCCCGTCTCATGGGCACCCCCGTCGTGGTCGCCGCCATGCGCGGCGACCGCGGGGACGAGGCCCACCGTCTCGCCTACGACCTTGCGGACGCCCTCATCGCCCCCTGGCCGCAATCCCTGCCCGAGCCGCACTGGCCCGCACGCTGGCACGCCAAGACCCTGCACACCGGCGGCATCTCCCGCTACGACGGCCGTCCGCGTCCCCTCCCCGTCAGCGGCGGCCCACCCACCCGGAAGGAAGTGGTGGTGATGCTGGGGGCCGGAGGGGCGGACATCACCGAGGGCCAGCTCGCGGAGGCGGTCCGCGCCACCCCTGACTGGTCGTGGACCTTCCTCGGCGGCCCCGGGGCCGACTGGATCGACGATCCGTGGCCGGTGCTGTGCCGAGCGGACGTGGTCGTCACGCACGCGGGACAGAACGCCGTAGCCGAGTGCGCGGCAGCCCGCGTCCCTGCCGTCGTCATTCCCCAGGACCGGCCCCACGGGGAGCAGCACGCCACCGCCCGGGCCCTGCGAGCGGCGGGCCTGGCGACCGTACGGGACAGCTGGCCGCCCCCGCACGCCTGGACCGGACTCCTCGTCGAAGCGACCGCCCGCGAAGCCCGCTGGGAACGCTGGTCACCCGGCGACGGAGCCCGCAGAGCGGCACGGCTGCTCAGCGATCTGGCACTGCGCCCGCCCGGACGGTCCGCATGCGTACCGCGGTGATCACCCTGGCGGCGGGCCGGCACCCGCATCTGCTCCTGCAGCAGGACGGCCTCGCACGCAGCACCCGCCCCCCGGACCACTACGTGATCGTCTCCATGTCCGACCCCGGGATCCGGTCCCTCGTCGTCGGCAGAAACCCGGCTGCGGACGTCGTCACCGTCCCCTTGGAGGACGGGCGCCTCCCGCTGGCCGCCGCCCGCAACGCCGGCGCCGCGCGAGCCCTCGCGGCCGGCGCGGACCTGCTGGTCTTCCTCGACGTGGACTGCGTCCCCGGTGCCTCCCTCCTGGACGGGTACGCCCGCGCCGCCCAGGACGGCGCTCTGCTCTGCGGCACGGTCGCCTACCTGCCGCCGCCGCCCGCGGGCGGCTACCGGCTCGACAACCTGGCCGGCATGGCTCCGCCGCACCCGGCGCGCCCCGCACCTGCGGACGGCCAGGTCGTCCGTAGGGGAGACCCCCGGCTGTTCTGGTCGCTGTCCTTCGCCCTCACGGCCCGCACCTGGGACCGCATCGGCGGCTTCTGCGAGGACTACACCGGATACGGCGCCGAGGACACCGACTTCGCCGCCACCGCGGGCCGGCAGGACGTGGACCTGTGGTGGGTGGGCGGCGCACCCGCCTACCACCAGCACCATCCCACCCAGCACCCTCCCGTCCAGCACATCGAAGACATCCTCCGCAACGGAGCCCTCTACAAGGCGCGCTGGGGCAACTGGCCCATGGTGGGGTGGCTGCGGGACTTCGAAACGCGCGGACTGGTGCGGTACCTCCCCGTCACCGACACATGGTGCAAGAGCTGAGCCAGGGATGAGGTACGCGCCACCCGGGCCCGTCAGGGCCGGGGGACCGGTCAGAGCTCTCCGGGATCCCGGCGTTCCAGCGGACGGAGGGCCGGTCCCTGGAGGATCCGGCCGTCGATGCCGAAGCGGGAGCCGTGGCAGGGGCACTCCCACGTCCGTTCGGCGTTGTTGAAGGCGACGAGGCACCCGAGATGAGTGCAGACGGCGGACACGGCGTGCAATCCGCCCCGGTCGTCACGGTGTACGGCGCACGGCTTGCCGCCCGCCCGGACCACGGTCCCCTCACCGGGCCGCAGGCTTTCGACGGGGCCGTTGGTGCCCTCGCCGAGCGTGTCGAGGCGGTCCTTGACGAAGTGCTTCCCGGTTTCCCATTGCGCCTTGAGGAGCGTGGGAGCGGACCGAAGGGCGGAACCGAGGCGGCCGGGGTCGTACAGACCGCCCCACGGCTCCTCCTCGCCGTTGACGAGGGACGCGATGACCGTCCCGGCCAGAACCCCGCCCGTCATGCCCCATCCGGCGAAGCCGGTGGCGACGTAGACGTTCTCGCCTCCTCCGGGCATTGCGCCGATCAGGGGCAACGTATCCGTGGCGCTGTTGTCCTGTGCCGCCCACCGGTGGGCGATCGTGACGTCGGGGAAGTGCTGCTCGGTCCAGGCCTGGAGGCGGGCGTACCCGGCGTCGGTGTCCCCGCCCTCGCCGGGGGTGAACGCTTCTCCGGTGACGATCAGGAGCCGGCTCCCGTCCGCGAGCGGCGAGGTCCGGACGGACCGCTTGCCGCCCTCCTCGGTGATGTACATGCCCCCGGGGTCTCGATGAGCGGGCAGGGGCCCCGCGATCACGAGGTCACGGTGCTGGGTCAGCCGGGTGGCGAGCAGAGCATGGTCGAACACGGGGTGGTGGGTGGCCACCACGACGTGCCGGGCGGAAACGGTGGCCCCCGAGTCGGTGGTCAGGCGGCACGGGTCCCCGTCGTCGAGTTCCGTGACGCGGGTGCCCTCGTGGATCCGGCCGCCGAGCGCGACGATCTCGTGGACGAGACCGCGCAGGTACTTGAGCGGGTGGAACTGGGCCTGGTCCTCCACCCTGACGGCGCCGGCGACGGGGAAGGGCAGACCGGTCTCGGTGACGAACGACGCGCTGAGCCCTGCCGACCTCGCCGCTTCGGCCTCCGCGCGCAACGCCCCGACGCCCTCGGGCTGCTCGCAGTAGGTGAGTGCGGGGCGCCTCTCCAGTTCGCAGTCGATGCCGAGTTCCTCGGCCACCTCGATGACGTGCCGCAGCGCGGCGCCCTGGGACTCCGCGTACCGGCGGGCGGCGTCCTCTCCGTGCTTGCTCCGGAGGGTGTCGTACACGGCGGTGTGCAGCGCGGTGAGCTTTCCCGTCGTATGGCCGGTGACGCCTCCCGCGAGCCGGTCCGCTTCCAGCACGGTGACCGTGAGACCCGCCCGGGCCAGTTCCCATGCCGTGCTGAGACCGACGATGCCGCTGCCGATCACCGCCACATCGGCCTCCGCGGCCCCTGAGAGCGGGGGGAAGGACGGCAGGGCGGCCGTCCGCATCCAGTAGGAGTGACCGGTGTCCGGGAGTCGGTTCATGTCCGGCGACTGCCCAGGCCCACGCGTCTGATGCGCCGGCGCCGCGCCGGCCGTCCGCGGAGGTCGTCCTGGCGGGCCGGAGCGGAGCCGGGACGAACCGGTCGGAACGGGTTCGTCGGAACGGCCCCGGGCAGGCGCACCGTGCGGGGCACGAGGACCCCGGGGACCGGAGCGAGGCAGCACAGTCTGCGAGGAGGCGTCATGAGGGCACTCACCTGGCACGGCAAGCGGGACGTACGCGTCGACACCGTGCCCGACCCTGCGATCCGCGACCACGACGACGTGATCGTCAAGATCACGACCACCGGCCTCTGCGGCTCGGACCTGCACCTCTACGAGGTTCTGGGAGCCTTCATCGACCCCGGCGACATCCTGGGCCACGAGCCCATGGGCATCGTCGAGGAGGTGGGACAGGACGTCACCTCCGTGAAGCGGGGGGACCGCGTGGTGATCCCCTTCAACATCTCCTGCGGGTCGTGCTTCATGTGTGACCAGGGGCTGCAGTCCCAGTGCGAGACGACACAGGTCCACGAGCACGGCACGGGCGCCTCCCTCTTCGGCTACACCAAGCTCTACGGTCAGGTTCCGGGCGGGCAGGCCCAGTACCTGCGCGTCCCGTTCGGGAACTCGCTTCCGATCCGGGTCCCCGACGGGCCGCCCGACGACCGCTTCGTCTACCTGTCCGACGTGCTGCCCACGGCCTGGCAGGCCGTCGAGTACGCGGCCGTACCGCAGGGCGGGAGTGTCGCCGTCCTGGGCCTGGGCCCCATCGGTGACATGAGCTGCCGCATCGCCGCTCACCGCGGCGCCGGTACGGTCATCGGCATCGACCTCGTTCCCGAGCGTCTGGAGCGGGCCCGCCGGCGCGGCATCCACACCCTGGACATCCAGGCCTGCGGCGAGGACCTGGCGGACGCGGTCCGCGCGCTCACGGGAGGGCGGGGCCCCGACGCCGTCATCGACGCCGTCGGCATGGAGGCCCACGGCAGTCGTATCGCCGCCGCCGCCCAGGGCATGACCACCCTCCTGCCGGACTCCCTGGCCGCAGCCATGATGAAGCGCGCAGGAATCGATCGGCTGTCCGCGCTCCACACCGCCATCGACCTCGTCCGTCGCGGCGGCACGATCTCGGTGTCCGGGGTCTACGGAGGTGCCGCCGATCCGCTGCCCCTGCTGACCATGTTCGACAAGCAGCTCACGCTGCGCATGGGCCAGGCCAACGTCTGGCGCTGGGTCGACGACATCCTCCCGCTGCTCAGCGACGGGGATCCCCTCGGCGTCGAGGACTTCGCCACGCACCGAATGCCCCTCGAAGAGGCGCCGGAGGCGTACGAGATGTTCCAGAAGAAGCAGGACGGCGCCGTCAAGGTCCTCTTCACCCCGTGACCTGAGCGTCGCGGCAGGAGAGAGCGGCACGCCGTCGACAGGGTGCGGTGAGCGGACTCACCGAGGGCAGTCGGAAGACGCGTCACAGGGTGGTCGCCCTTTCGGGCGGTCCGCAGCCCGCGGCGCTTGCATAGCCGCACCTCCGGGGACCAGAGGTTCATGACGCGCTGCGAAGACGGACCCGATCGTGCACACGAGCGCCCCGACGGAGTCAGCGATCTGACGGTGGAGGCACTGGGGTCGCTCTCGAAGGCAGTGGAAACGGTGGAGCGCGCTCGCGGGCACCTCTACGGATTCCACCAGCTGACCGGGACGGCGGACCTGGAGCTCGACCGGGCCGTCCGGCTGCTGCGGGAGGCCGGCCACGACGCATGGGCGGACCGCGTCGAGAGGGAAGTTCTGGGGCGCAACGTCATCCCGGGACACTGGACCTTCCAGATCGTCGAGGCGTACAACCGGACGTACTACGAGCCGTTCCGGGAACTCGAACACCAGGCGGTGCACAGCCTGGCCGAGGGCAGGGAGCACCTTTACGAAGCCGAGCTGAAGGAAGCGCGCCGCACCGTCGGCCACCCGCACCACGCACCCCGCCCGGCCTGAGCTGCCGCCCGGCGACGCGGAGGCTCGTGGCCGTCTCCGCCCGCCGGATCGAGAGCCCGTCACGGCCGGCCCCCTGAGGCGGAGGAGCCCGCAGGCGCACGGCGGGCAGCACCGGGTTCCCGCCGGACCAGGGTGGGTCATACCCCGAACCCATCCCCGCCGCGACGCCGCACGCGGACAGAGGCAGACTCCGGCCGCCCGCGTCCGCGCGTCCGTGTGCAGCGGGTGGGATTCTCTCCAGGGTGTCGGCGCGATCGGCCACGAGGAGGAGAGCGCGGTCCGCTCTCGACCGGACAGGCTAGTCCAGGTTTCAGGAGGCCTCCCTGCGGGTCACAGGTGTAGGGCCCGAGGGCCCGCCCCCTGTGTCTGGAGATGTGATGTCCGAGAAGAACCCGGTGAAGGCCGTCGCCGACAAGATCTCCGGCGTCATGCACGCCGGTCCGGCAGGGGGACCTGAGGACGGAGTCCCCGGCAAGCCGGCCCTGGTCTCTCCTCAGCTCGCCGAGCCCGTCGATCCGGTCGAGCCTCTCCCGCCGAAGGCGGACCAGAGCGGCCCGGAGACCGTCAGCCCCACCGGACAGCCCACCGGGGCGGAGCACGCCAGGATGGCGCAGAGCGGCGCCTACCTGACCACCGCGCAGGGCACGCGCCTGCCCGATTCGGATCACTCGCTCAAGGCGGGCCCGCGGGGGCCGGTGCTGCTGCAGGATCACCACCTGCGCGAGAAGCTGATGCACTTCGACCACGAGCGGATTCCGGAGCGGGTGGTCCACGCCCGCGGCTCGGCCGCGCACGGTGTCTTCCAGTCCTATGGCACGGCGCAAGCGGTGTCCAAGGCCGCGTTCCTCGCCCGGGACGTGGAGACGCCGGTGTTCGTGCGGTTCTCCACCGTGCTCGGTTCCCGCGGTTCCGCCGACACGGTGCGCGACACCCGCGGGTTCGCCACGAAGTTCTACACCGAGGAAGGCGTGTTCGACCTGGTCGGGAACAACATCCCGGTGTTCTTCATCCAGGACGCGATCAAGTTCCCCGACGTCATCCACGCCGGCAAGCCGCATCCGGACCGGGAGATCCCGCAGGCGCAGTCCGCGCACGACACGTTCTGGGACTTCGTGTCCCTCCACACCGAGGCGACCCACCACACCCTGTGGAACATGTCCGACCGCGGCATCCCGCGTTCCTACCGGATGATGGAGGGCTTCGGCGTCCACACCTTCCGCCTGGTCAACGCACAGGGCGTCACGACGCTGGTGAAGTTCCACTGGAAGCCCAAACTCGGCGTGCACTCGCTCGTCTGGGAAGAGGCGCAGATCCTGGCGGGCGTGGATCCCGACTTCCACCGCCGCGACCTCTTCGACGCCATCGAGTCCGGGGCGTTCCCCCAGTGGGAGCTGGGCATCCAGACCTTCCCGGACTCCGATGACCAGATGTTCGAGGGAATCGACCTCCTCGACTCCACGAAGATCGTGCCGGAGGAACTCGCGCCGGTGCAGCCGGTCGGGTTGCTGACGCTGAACGCGAACCCGTCGAACTTCTTCGCCGAGGTCGAGCAGGTCGCCTTCCACACCGGGCATCTGGTGCCCGGCATCGATGCCACCGACGACCCGCTGCTGGCCGGGCGGAACTTCTCCTACCTGGACACCCAGCTCACCCGGCTCGGCGGCCCCAACTTCCCGCAGATTCCGATCAACCGCACCCACGCTCCTGTCAATGACATGCAGCGCGACGGCTTCCACCAGACCGCCGTGCACCGCGGCGTGGCCCCGTACAAGCCCAACAGCCTCGACGGTGGTTGCCCCTTCTTCGCCGGCGCCGACACCGGTGCGTTCATCGAAGTGCCGGTCGAGGTTCCGACAGGACGCAAGGTCCGCGAAGCACCCGCCTCCTACAGCGACCACTTCTCCCAGCCCCGCCTGTTCTGGCTGAGCATGAGTCCCGTCGAGCGCGAACACATCATCGCCGCGTACACCTTCGAGCTGTCCAAGTGCTACGAGCAGGCCGTCAAGGAACGCGCGCTGGCCGTACTGGCCAACATCGACCCCGAACTGTGTGCGCAGGTGGCGGTGGGGCTCGGGCTGCCGGTGCCCGCCGCTACCGAACCCCTCGCGGACGTCCGCCCGAGCCCGGCGTTGTCCCAGGTCGGCCGTATCTGGCCGGTGGACGGACGCGTCATCGGCATCGTCACCGACCAGGGCGTCGACGTGGCGGGCGTGCGCGAGATCCGCGAGGCCGTCCTGGACGCAGGCATGGTGCCCCTGGTCATCGCCCCGGCCGGTGGTGCACTCGGCGCCGGCGGCGACACGGTCACCGTCCAGCGCACCTTCGCCACCGCGCGCTCGGTCGAATTCGACGCGCTGCTGTTCGCGGGCCTGCCGGGTGCGGGCGCCGACGCCTACGGTGCCCGCGACGCCAAGGCCGCAGACCCCAGGCCCGCCGCCGGCGACCCACGCGTCATGGCGCTGCTCGCCGAGGCCTACCGGCACGGCAAGGCCCTCGCCGGCTGGGGCGGCGCCGAGGCGCTCTTCGAGGCCGCGGGCATCTCCGTCGGCGAGCCCGGCGTCATCGTGACAGACGGTCCACAGGCACTGCCCCAGCTCCTGGAACTGCTCGCAGCCCACCGTGTCTGGGAACGCTTCCCCGCCGCAGCCTGACGCGACCGCACAGCTACCCGCCCGGAGGATTTCGGCGGATGCCAGCCAGCCTCGGACCCCGAAGGGCCCGAGGCTCGCTCGGTGTCCCGCGCGCGGTCCACCGGCCGCCGCCGACGCTGCATCTGCCTCGGCACAGCACGCACGCACAGCAGCACGCGCTGCCGGCGACCACCGGAAGCACACTCGCTCAGGAACCGCTGAGTCCCGGAGCCGACGTTCTGGAAATCGGTACGGGCACCGTTGCGCCGGCCCTCCAAGCGGCACGCCGGGGAGCCGGCGTCCTCGCGGGGGCCGCAGCGTGCGTGGGACGCCGGTCCCGACGGCCGCGCGGTCATCGACCGGATCTGCACGAGTGCGGCCGCCCTGCTGAAGCCGGGCGGCGTGCTGCTCATGGTGCATTCCGGCATGTGCGGATCGCAGGAAACCGTCGACCGGCTGACCGCGAGGGGGCTGGTCACCGGGGCCACCGCGAGGGCGTACGTACCGTGGGGGCCCGTTCTGCGGTCGCGCCGGGCCTGGCTGCAGCAGCAGGGCCTGACCACGGAATCCGTGCCCAGTCGCTCTGACAGTCCCGACCGGAAGGCCCGATTCTGGTGGAAGGTCCGGTCGAGATGCCGGAGACGGTCATGGACGCAAAAGGACGGCCAGGGTGAGCGCGCACACCGCGAACGCCGCCAGCGTCAGGCCGACGAGACGTCGGCGCAGGTGGGTGTAGCGCTGTGCGTATTCCGTTCTGAGTTCAGCCGCCCGTGCCACGGTCGCCGTGAGCATCTCCCGGCGCAGGCGCAGGTGGTGCCGGGCGAACTGCCGGCTGATCTCGTGCTGTTCGCCGGGGCCCAGCCAGGTGAGCCCGCGGGCGAAGGCGTCGCCCTGGTCTTCGGCTTCTTGAAGGGCTGCCTGGCTCATCAGGTACCCCTCGATCCGCGCGAGCCCGGCGGCCGTTTCCTTCGAGCGCTCGGTCATCGCCGGCCCGGGCCTACTGGGGCTGCTCCGGGCCCTGGCCGGGTAGGGACCCGCGGGGAGCGGAGGCCTTGTCCTGGTCGATGACGTCGCGTTTGTGGTTGCCCGCGTAGTCGAAGGCGACGATTTCGGGGTGGTGGAGGTCGAAGGCGGGTGATTCGGAGCGCACGCGGGGCAGGGTCACGAAGTTGTGCCGGGGTGGGGGGCATGAGGTGGCCCATTCCAGGGAGCGGCCGTATCCCCACGGGTCGTCCACGTCGACGCGGGGGGCGAACTTGGCGGTCTTCCACACGTTGTAGAGGAAGGGCAGGGTCGAGGCGCCGAGGAGGAACGCGCCGATGGAGGAAAGGGTGTTCAGTGCGGTGAATCCGTCGGCGGCGAGGTAGTCGGCGTATCGGCGTGGCATGCCTTCGGCGCCGAGCCAGTGCTGGACGAGGAAGGTGAGGTGGAAGCCGATGAACAGGGTCCAGAAATGGATGGCGCCGAGGCGTTCGTCGAGCATGGTGCCGGTCATCTTCGGCCACCAGAAGTAGAAGCCGGCGAACATCGCGAAGACGACCGTCCCGAAGACCACGTAGTGGAAGTGGGCCACCACGAAGTAGGAGTCGGTGACGTGGAAGTCCATCGGCGGGGAGGCCAGGATGATGCCGGTCAGACCGCCGAAGAGGAAGGTGACGAGGAACCCGATCGCCCACAGCATGGGTGTCTCGAACGAGATGGAACCCTTCCACATGGTGCCGATCCAGTTGAAGAACTTCACCCCTGTCGGCACCGCGATCAGGAACGTCATGAACGAGAAGAACGGCAGCAGCACCGCCCCGGTGGCGAACATGTGGTGCGCCCACACGGTCAGGGACAGGCCGGCGATCGCGACGGTCGCGCCGATCAGGCCGAGGTAGCCGAACAGGGGCTTGCGGGAGAACACGGGGAAGATCTCGGTGACGATGCCGAAGAACGGCAGCGCGATGATGTAGACCTCGGGATGCCCGAAGAACCAGAACAGGTGCTGCCACAGGAGCGTGCCGCCGTTCTGCGGGTCGAAGACCTGGGCACCGAACTTGCGGTCCGCTTCCAGCACCAGCAGGGCCGCCGCCAGGACGGGGAAGGCGAAGAGCACCAGAACCGAGGTCAGCAGGATGTTCCAGGTGAAGATCGGCATCCGGAACATCGTCATGCCGGGCATCCGCATGCAGATGATCGTGGTGACGAAGTTGACCGAGCCGAGGATCGTGCCGAACCCGGAGAGGGCCAGGCCCATGATCCACATGTCGCCGCCGATCGACGGAGTGCGCGTCGAACTGCTGAGCGGCGTGTAGGCGGTCCACCCGAAGTCCGCGGTGCCGTTCGGGGTGAGCAGGCTGCCCACGACGATCAGGCCGCCGAAGAGGAACAGCCAGAACGACAGCATGTTCAGCCGCGGGAAGGCCACGTCCGGTGCGCCGATCTGGAGCGGCATGATCGCGTTGGCGAAGCCGGCGAAGGTCGGTGTCGCGAAGAACAGCAGCATGATCGTGCCGTGCAGGGTGAAGATCTGGTTGTACTGCTCGTTGGAGACGATCTGCATCCCGGGCCGGGCGAGCTCCGCGCGCAGCAGCAGTGCCAGGACCCCGCCGATGAGGAAGAACCCGAACGACGCGATCAGGTACAGGTGCCCGATCTTCTTGTGGTCCGTGGTGGTCAGCCAGGAGACCAACACGCTTCCGAACGAGCGGCCCGGTACCGGGATCGGTGTGACGGCCTCGGTCGACGTCGCCATGGGGTTCCTTCGCGTCGGTTCACACGGGTGGACGCGCAGGCACCCGTCGCGGCGAGTGTCACGCCCGGACAAGGTGTACTACGGACAGTGACGGATATCCAGGCGACAGCCTCTCGGTAACTCGGTTGGCTCACCCCGGGCCGCCTGACGTCACTCACACGCGGGTGGGGGCCGCGGTCGTACGGGGGCTCCGCCCGTCCGCGCCCGCCGCAAGGCCCGGTTCAGGCGAGGCTGAGGGAGTGCCGGCCCGAGCGGAGTTCGTCCAGGAGGCGGGCGGCGTCGGTGAGCAGGGTGCCCTGGAGCGTCGGTGCCGCCGGCCGGCCCTCCGCCGGGGTCAGGGAGCGTTCCTGGACCCGGTCCAGTTGGCAGGCCGCATCCTCGATCAGGTCGGCGAGGCGGCTGTCGTCCGTGGGGGACGTCTGTCCGATCTCCTCGATCGCATCGGCCGAGGTCCTCAGTACGGAGGCGAAACCACTGCGGAAGGACGGGGGCAGGATTTCGATCTCCCCGCTGTCGATGGCGTGGTCCAGGGCGCGTGTGAGGGAGCGCAGGTGGTCCAGTGCGTGCTGGGCGATGGTGATCGACTCGCGGGCCCGGGGGAGGGCCCGGGCGGCGCCTTCGAAGCTGCGGCGGGGATTGAGGCGGCTGTTCTCCTCTTCCTCGTCGATGCTCCGGTGAAGGGTGTCGCAGTCGTGGGAGAGGCGTCGCCAGTCGTGGCGCCACCGCTGCACTCGGTCGGCGTCGGGAGTGGTCGCCTCGAAGGTGTCGGCCAGGCCGTTGATCCGTTCGCTCATCTCCGTGTAGAGACCGGCGGCTGCTTTCTGCCGGTGGCGGGTGTGGCGGGCGGGGGCCAGGACGACGTGGGCCACGAGTCCGCAGACGACGCCGATGGCCACCGAAGCGGCCAGGTCTCCGATGTAGTCGATCCGGCCCTGTCCGGAGGAGAACGCGAAGAACGCCACGATGGCGACCTGGGTGCCCTGTTGCCCCAGTCGCCGGGCGCGGCCGAGCCAGAGTGCGGCCAGGGTGAGAAGGCCGAAGGTCCAGCCGTGGATGCCCGCGGTGGCCGCCAGTGTGGCGGCCAGCGTCGAGCCGGCGGACATGGCCACGGCGTACTGGGCGCAGTCGCGCAGCGATCGGTACAGGGTCGTCTGCAAGGCCACCATCGCCGTGAACGGCGCGAACGTCGCCACGGCGGGCGGCAGGAAGTAGCGGGCCAGCGTCCACGCCACCATGGCCGCCACCACCGTCTTCGCGACCAGGATCAGGTCGTCGCGCTCGCTGCCCGGCTGCCGCACACCGCGCCCCACGTACGCGGCGGTGTGTGCCACCGCCGCCTTCGCTCTTCCCGGCACACTGACCCACCTCGCCACGATGCACCACCTCCTCGGTCCCGCGTCTGCCCGGCTGGCGAACGGCAAACGTGCAGGAGGGCAGCATGGTCGACGGGCGGTGGGGCAGGCGCGGAGCATCTGACGGTTCGACCACAGGCGGCAACATGCGAAGCGTAGGCGTGGAAGAAGAGCTGCTGCTCGTGGACGCGGACAGCGGTGCCCCGCTGGCTGTGTCGGGAGCGGTACTGGCGGCCGCGGAGCGCTCCGCCTGGCAGCGCCCCGGCCCGAGCGGTCGACGGGACCATGAGTTCGAGAAGGAACTGCAGAAGGAGCAGCTGGAGTTCGCCACGAAACCGGTCACCGAGATGGGTGAGCTCCAGGAGGAGATCGTCCGCATCCGCCGCGAGGCGGCCCACCACGCGGCGAGTGCCGGAGCCGTGGTGGCGGCGGTCGCGACGTCCCCGCTGCCCGTCAAGCCGTCGTTGAACGCCGGGCCACGGTACCGGTGGCTGGGCGAGCAGTTCGGGCTGACCGCGCAGGAACAGCTGACCTGTGGATGCCACGTTCACGTGTCGGTCGCGTCGGACGAGGAGGGCGTCGCGGTCCTGGACCGCATCCGGCCCTGGCTGGCCGTGCTGACGGCGATGAGCGCGAACTCGCCCTTCTGGCAGGGGGAGGACAGCGGGTACGGAAGTTACCGGAGCCGGGTGTGGAACCGGTGGCCGTCCGCCGGACCGGTCGACATCTTCGGCTCCGCCGACCGCTACCACGAGCAGGTCGGCGCGATGATCGGCACCGGAGTCCTGCGCGACGAGGGCATGATCTACTTCGACGCCCGGCTGTCGGCCAGCTACCCCACCGTCGAGGTCCGGGTCGCAGACGTCTGCCTGGACGCCTCCACGCCCGTCCTGCTCGCCGCCCTCATCCGCGGCCTGGTCGAGACGGCGGCCCGCGCCTGGCAGGACGGACGGCCTCCGGCCAGGATCGGTACGAGTCTGCTGCGATTGGCGTCCTGGCGGGCCGGCCGGTCCGGCCTGGACGGACCCCTGCTGCACCCCGAGACCATGCGGGAGACGCCTGCCGAGGACGCCGTCGAGGCTCTGTACCAGCACGTGCGCGAGGCGTTGAAGGACCACGGCGATGACGAGCGGGTCCGGGAAGGGATCGCGCACCTGTACGAACGGGGAAACGGCGCCCGCACGCAGCGCCGGCTGCTCGCCGACGGGCACGAGCTCGCATCCGTCGTCACCCGGTGCGCGGATATGACGATCAAGCCGTGAGGCGCTGCGGCGTCTCGCGGCAGGACCCTCGGCTGCGGGCGATGTGACGGAGGTGCCGGCGGACGACGCCTCCAGCTCAAGCTCCGTGCCGGCCTCCTGGTGACGTACGGTCGTCACCCCTCGGCCGACCAGGAGGCCGCACGGAGCAGCGGAGCCGCGCCCCGGGCCGGGGCCCCGTGTGGTCGAGGGCCCGCAGCGGTACGGGTGCGGGGCAGCGCGCGGCAGGACCGGGCACGGGGAGGGGAAGGGGACAGGCCTTGGCCGAGGGTTCCCCCCCGCCCCCCGATCAGTGCCCGAGAGCGCTCCTGAGCTGCTGCTTGGTCATAGTGGAGCGACCCTCGATGCCGCGCTTCTTCGCCTCCTGGTAGAGGTCGTCCTTGGTGCGTTCGGATGAACTGCCACCGCCCCGGGACTTCTCGCCGCCGCGTTGCGAGGCGGACTTGCCCTGGGTGGAGCTGCGGCTCGCGGTCGTGCTCTCCCCCGCCCGTGCACGTTCCTTGTTCACCGTTCGGGAGGCCATCTCCTTCGCACGGCCCTCCGACATCCCTCGCTTCTCACCCGACTCCTTGACGTGTTCGTACTGACGCTCGCGCTTGGGGCTGGAACCTCGGGGCATGGCAGAACCCTTCATCGACGGTGGTGTCACCGTCATGGTGCGCGTAGCCCGATCACGCCGCATCTCGCGCAATTCGGACCAGGAGCTCTCATCGGGAGGCCGGGCCGTGCCGTTCGTTGCGGCACCTGGGGAGACCGGGGTCCGATCGTCCGACGGGATAGGTGCGGGCGCGCTACTCCGGAGTCTCTGCCAGGCTCGCACTGTGCCCGCAGGGCAGTCGTTCACTTCGCACCCCACGGGTACCGGTTGCACCGCCGTCTTGGAGGGAGACCTCGTGCAGACGTTCCTTCCGTTTCCGTCGTTCGACGCCTCGGCGGCCGTGCTGGACGTACGGAGGCTCGGCAAGCAGCGGGTCGAGGCCGTGCAGGTGCTGCGCGGCCTGGTCGTTCCGGGGTACGGATGGCGCAGGCACCCCGCGGTGCGGATGTGGGCGGGGTACGAGGAGGCACTCGTCCGGTACGGGTTGGAGATCTGCGGGGTGTGGACCGCCGAGGGGCGCGCCGATACCTGTGCCGTCACCCTGGTCCGGGACTTCCGGGCGTGGCAGCCGGGGGGAGCCCCGCGGACGCAGGAGCAGCTGGCCGACGACGGGGACCTGCCACCGTGGATGGGCGCACCGGACTTCCATCGAAGCCATCAGTCCGCGCTGGTGCGCAAGGACCCGGCTTTCTACCGGGAGCGCTTCCCGGGTGTACCGGACGACCTGCCGTACGTATGGCCGGCGTCCGACCGGGAGACGGACGGGGCGCCGTAACCGCCAGGCGACCTCGCGACACGCACGGCTACCACCTGCCGGGCGCCTGCCCGGCGGCCACGGGGGCGGGGGCGGGAGCGCAGGTGCCCGGCGCCTTTGCAGGGGCCGGGCGGACCGGTCAGGGCAGAGGTGTGCCGCCGGTGGCGTTGACGATCTCTCCGGTGATGTAGCTCGCCTGGGGCGAGGCCAGGAACACGTACGCGGGCGCCATCTCGGCGGGCTGGGCGGGCCGGCCCAGGGGTGACTGCTCGCCGAACTTCGTCGCGTCGGGCATCGTCGCGGGGATCAGCGGCGTCCACACGGGCCCGGGCGCGACTCCGTTGACGCGGATGCCGCGCTCGGCGAGCATCTGCGCCAGTCCGTGGGTGAAGGAGATGATCGCCGACTTCGTCATCGCGTAGTCGAGGAGGTGCGGGCTCGGCTGGTAGCCCTGCACGGAGGTGGTGTTGACGATCGAGCCGCCGCGCGGCATGTGTTCCAGGGCCTTACGGGTCAGCCAGAACATCCCGTACAGGTTGGTCTTCATCACCCGGTCGAACTGCTCCGTGGTGATCGCCTCGATGCCGTCGGGCTGGGACATCTGGTACGCGGCGTTGTTCACGAGGATGTCGACGCGCCCGAGTTCGTGCACGGCCCGGTCGATCAGGCCCGCGCACTGCCCCTCGTCACGGATGTCACACTCGACCGGTACGGCCTTGCGGCCCGCCGCGCGGATCAGGCGCGCCGTCTCGGCCGCCTCGTCCGCCTCTTCGGGGAGGTGGGTGAAGACGACGTCCGCACCTTCGCGGGCGTACGCCAGGCAGACGGCCCTGCCGATGCCGGAATCGCCGCCGGTGACGACCGCCGCCCGGTCGAGCAGTACGTCGTGACCCTGGTAGGAGTCCTCACCGTGGTCGGGGCGTGGCTCCATCCGCTCCGTGGAGCCGGGATGGTCCTGCACCTGGTCGGGAAAGGGAGGGCGCGGGTGGCGTGTCACCGGGTCGGGGACCCGGGGCGCTTCCTGAGGCATGGGATCTCCGTCGATGCCCTTCTCGGGCGGATCAGGGGTGGGACGTCAGGGTCATGGTCTGCGTTTCCGCATCTGCCCGCCATCCGACGGCGGCGGCGGGCCCCTGCGCATCCGGGCGTGGAGCGGTGTCCAGGAGCCGAGTGGTGCCCGGCACGACGACGCGCCGCGCCGCGGCACGGGCACTCCGGGCGTGGCGCGTCATCGCCGTGCACGAGAGCGGCGTCGCGGTGCAGCGGAAGCCAGTGACAGCACGCCCCCGGAGCGGGTGTGCCGTTCGCTGCGGCCGGCGAGGACCGCAGCCGCCATCAGGCATGCCGGTGGGAGTGCCGGCTTCCGATGACGAGGCGGTAGAGGGCCAGGAGTATGACGGAGCCGATGATGGCGGCGATCCAGGTGGAGAGGTCGAAGAAGCCGTCGATGGAGTCGACACCGAAGATGACCTTGCCGAGCCAGCCGCCGAGCAGGCCGCCCACGATGCCGATGAGCATGGTGATGATGATGCCGCCCGGGTCCTTGCCCGGCATGATCGCCTTGGCGATGAGGCCGGCAAACAGACCGATGAGGATCCAAGCAATGATGCCCATGATGGGCCTCCTGTCTTCCTGAGATAAGGCCGCTGTCAAGTCGCTTCTTCACGTGTCTCGCGCTTTCAAACGTCTGCGCAGCGCGGGAGCGGCCGGTCGGACCGGCGGGCTCGGTTCGCCGCCGCCGCCCCGGATGACGGAGACTGGAATCAGCAGACGGATCGGACCTCGCGAGGCGGGCCCAGGCCCCGCCACCGGCGGAGGGTCACAGGCTGGATGGACGGGACGAGAGGCGGCGCTTCCATGCCTCGCACAGCGCTCATCGTGATCGACATGCTCAACACCTACGCACACGAGGACGCCGAGGTCCTGGTCCCGTCCGTCCGTGAGGCGCTCCACGGGGTCACGGCACTGTTGAAGCACGCCCGGGCCAGCGACTCGCCCGTCATCTACGTGAACGACAATTTCGGGCAGTGGCGTTCGCACCACGGGGAGATCCTGCGGGCTGCCCTCGACGGCCACCACAGCGATCTCGTGGAGCCGGTCGCGCCCGACGAGAACTCGCTCTTCGTCGTCAAGGCGCGGCACTCGATCTTCTACGAAACCCCCCTGGCCTACCTGCTGCGCCAACTGGAGACCGAGCGCCTCGTCCTGTGCGGGCAGGTGACCGAACAGTGCGTGATGTACTCGGCTCTGGATGCCCACATCCGGCACTTCGATGTCGTCGTGGCGACCGACGCGGTCGCCCACATCGACGCCGACCTGGCCGGGGCAGCCCTGCGGATGATGCGTTGCAACATGTCCGCAGACCTCTGCGCGGTGGACGACATCACCTTCGATGCCCCGGAGTGAAGCCACTGGTGGGTGCCGCTGCCGGACGGCACCGAACGCCTCGGCGTCCTGGGCCACCGGCTACGCCGACTCCGGGGCTTCGGAAGATGGGGAACTGCTGTCCGCCCTGCTCGCTCTGGTCGGCGAAGGGTTCTGCGACGACGCCTGTGGCGCATAGGACGCCTGTGCCGGGGCAGGCGGGGTGTCGGTGGCGGCTGGCCGCCTTCGGCTGCCTGGTGTGTGAAGGAGCGAGATCGTGATAATGACTCACCCCGCGGTGCTGGCCCGTCTGGTCGAGGAGTACGAGAGGGAGTCGGGGCTGCGGGCCGCAGGCCGTCACGAACCGGTGCGGCAGCGGATGGAGGACGTGGTCTACACGCTGTGCGTGTCGACCGGGACGCGTGACATCGAGTCCGCGCTGGCCGCGGCTCGGGAGCGGCTGCGCACCGTACGGTTCGGCGATGTGGATGACGTGGAGACGGCGGTACAGGACGGTCGGGCCTTGAGCGGCACGGCGCGATAGTCCGCCGGCGCCGTACCGGCCACGGGAACGCACCGCGCTGCCGGCCAGGATCGGCGATCAGGGAAGCACGCGTGCTGTCGCCGTGATCCTGACGGCCGCGAGGCCCCCGGCCGGCCTGGGCCGGCCGGCGCGGATTCCGGCAGGCCGCAGGTCAGGTGTGGAGGCGGCTGTTGATGCCGTCGTGGCTGTCGGCCTGTTCGTCGTCGAACCAGTAGTCGCCGACCGCGAGGTAGCGGAAGGAATGGGCGCTGTTGGCCGGAAGGGCAACGGTTGCGGCGCGGGTTCCGTCTCCGCGGGAAGCCAGCGGGTGGGCGGCAGGGTTCCAGTGGTTGAAGTCTCCGACGACGCTGACTGGTCCGCCCGGAGTGTCCTCGGGAAGGATGAAGGTGATCTGGGTACGGCCCTTGAGCTGCTTGCGTTCGAGCACGGAAAGACTCCAGCCACGAAGAAGGGGGAACCGGCCCGTGCATCCTCGCGCTGCCGCCCGTGTACACGGCGGTACGGGGCCGTGCGCCGGGCGGAGGTCACCCGGGTGGCCCTGAGCCGCTTGCCGCCGGACCTACGCCCCTGGCGGGGGCGTCCGGTGGGTACGCCACCCCCTGGACCGGCGTGTTCTTCACCGCGGCCACCGTCCCTCGGCACCGCGGTCGCCGGCACCGTCCTCGTCGCCGCCGGCCGACACGATGCATGGAGCCCCGGCCGGCGATGAGTGAGCAAGAGATCGCCCCGACGACAACGGCGGCCCGGCCGCGGGTCAGTGTCCCGCCCCGCCAGCCGACCGGCCGGGGCGTCAGAAGGCGTAGCGGATGCGCAACCAGGGGGCGTGGGACGCCACCAGGCGGCGGATGGTGTCGACGGCTCCCGCCTTGTCGCGGTTGCGGTAGCGGACGTTCCAGCTGCCGTTCTCGGATCGTTTGGGTTGCTGGAGATCGGGACGCCACAGTACGTCCTCGGCCCGGGGGTGCCAGGCCAGGTTCAGCTCGTGCAGGTCCCTGTTGTGCGTCAGCATGATGACCTCGGCCGCGGCCTGCTCCTTCACGGCACGGGGCAGGGCGTCGTCCATGTGCCGCAGCAATTGCGTCCAGTCCTCTTCCCAGCCGGGCCGGATGACCACGGGCGAGAGGTTGAAATGCACCTCGTACCCGGCTTCCAGGAAGTCCGCGGCCGCCGCGATGCGCTGTTCCACGGGGGTGGTCCGGATGTCCAGCAGCCGGGAGTCCTGCGGTGGCATCACCGAAAAGCGCACCCGGGTGCGGCCGCGCGGGTCGAGCAGCAGCAGGTCGGGGTTGACGAACTTCGTGGCGAAGGAGGCCTTGGCCGTGGGCCAGCGCGAGAACGCCTGTACCAGGTCCGCCGTGTTGTCGCTGATGAGGGCGTCCACGGAGCAGTCGTTGTTCTCACCGATGTCATAGATCCAGGCCGTCGGATCGCACTGGTTCGGCTCCTGCTTGCGCCCCTGCCGCGCGACGTGTCGGCCGAGATGGGCGATGATCTGCTCGATGTTGGTGAACACGGTGATCGGATTGGCGTAGCCCTTGCGGCGCGGAACGTAGCAGTAGGCGCATGCCATCGCGCAGCCGTTCGCCACACCGGGTGCGATCCAGTCGGCGGACCTTCCGTTCGGACGTGTGGAGAGCGTCTTCTTCTCGCCGAGGACGAGGACCTCGCTCTTGATGCGGACCCAGCGGTCGAGGTTGCCCTCGTTGCCGTGGAGCTGCGGGATGCGCCAGTGCGAATCCACATCGATGACCCGGGCGTCGGGAAAGCGCGCGAGGATCTGCCGTCCGCGCGGCGAGGCCGCGGCTGCGGGCTCGGCGTGGATCTCCCGGACGGCGAGCAGCCGGCGGGCAGCGGGGGAGTCGCGGAACGAGGGACCGATCAGCGGCCCCGCTCGCGCCGAGGCGGCCGGGTCGGGCCCCGTTCGCAGGTCCTCCAGCCCGAACAGTGTACCGGTGTCGTCGACGGAGGGCGCTGGGCGAGACCGCCGGGCTCCGGCGGCCGGGGACGGCTCCATGGGTGCACTCCGCGATTTCGGGACCGACCGCGTCCCCGCCCCGACGGGGTCGCACGGCCGGCGGCTATCAGGGACTGTCCACTCTACCTAAACCGCTTCTTTCGGATCTTGCGGTGAGGCCCGCGGCGTTCGGCGCCGTGCGGAGCGTGGGGGCGGAGGCCGGTCGGGTGGTGTGTGGGGAACGGGACGGATGCGCGGGCATACGTGGAGAGCTGTGGTTCCTCCGTGAGGAGAACGTGTGAAACCGGCCCTCCTGTCCGGAGCGGGCCGCGGGTGAACGGGTTCGAGCGAGCTCCGGCATCCGGGGACCGGGAGGCGGCCTGTCGGGGCGATGCAGCGATGAGTGACGACACGCAGGGGAAACCGCGACGGAGCGGATACGTCACGACCTCCGACTTCGCCGTGGACGTCTCCGGGAACGGGCAGGCGGAGCGTCTGGCGGTGGCCGCCGTGGTCATGCTCTCCGTCCACCTCCGCCGGCGCGGCTCACCCGCAGCCGAGCCGGGGCGGTGAGGAAGAGCGATCGCTTAAGGGGCGCGGAGGTGGGCAGGCGCCCCGTAGGTCGATCGCCTGTTCGGGACGGCCTTCCCATCGTCGGCCGAAGTGGCACAGGAGTGTAGCAATGGCGTACGTGACCAGGTGTTGCCCCACCATGAGCGAGGCCCTGCAGGGGTGGCACCACCCCCGCGGTGCCGTATGTGTGGGGGGTGCGCCGTGTGCGGGCTGAGCGGGGAGATGCGTTTCGACGGCCGGCGGCCGGATCTCGCCGCGGTCGAACGCATGACCGATACCTTGGAGGCGCGGGGACCGGACGGCAGAGGGGCGTGGTCGCAGGGCGCGGTGGCGCTGGGGCATCGGCGCCTGAAGATCATCGACCTGTCCGAGTGCGGCGCCCAGCCCATGACCGACGCCCAGCTGGGTCTCACCGCGGTCTTCAACGGGTGCGTCTACAACTACCGTGAGCTGCGTGACCGCCTGGAAGCGCTGGGTCATCGCTTCTTCTCCGGCACCGACACCGAGGTGGTGGTCAAGGCCTACGCCGAGTGGGGCCGTGCCTGCGTCGAGTCCCTCGTCGGCATGTTCGCCTTCGCCGTGGTGGAGCACCACACCGGCCGTGTCGTACTGGGCCGTGACCGGTTGGGGATCAAGCCCCTGTACGTCACCCAGGACAGCGACCGGCTCCGCTTCGCCTCCTCCCTGCCCGCCCTGCTGGCGGGCGGGGGAGTCGACACCTCCCTCGACCCGGTGGCGCTCCACCAGTACCTGAGCTGGCACGGTACGGTGCCGGCGCCCCGCACCGTACTGGCCGGCGTACGCAAGATCCCTCCGGCCACCGTGCGTGTCGTGGAGCGGGACGGCACCTACCGGGACCACTGCTACTGGCAGCCGTCGTACACCCGGCACTCCGACCTCGGCGAGGACCCGGCGCTCTGGCAGGAGGCGGTGCACGACGCGCTGCGCACGGCGGTGCGGCGGCGCACCGTCGCGGACGTCCCCGTGGGCGTGCTCCTGTCGGGCGGGCTGGACTCCAGCCTGATCGTGGCGCTGCTCGCCGAGGTGGGGCAGGAGGACCTCACGACCTTCGCGATGGGCTTCGAGGCGGAGAACGGGGAGGAGGGGGACGAGTTCCGGTATTCGGACCTGATCGCGCGACGGTTCTCGACCGACCACCATCAGTTCATGATCCCGTCCGACCGTCTCCCGTCGGCGCTGGAAGCCGCGATCGGGGCCATGAGCGAGCCGATGGTCAGCCATGACGCCGTGGCGTTCCACATGCTGTCGGAACAGGTCTCCAAGGAGGTCAAGGTCGTGCTCTGCGGCCAGGGGGCGGACGAGGTGTTCGCCGGCTACCACTGGTACCCGCGGATCGCCTCGGCCGCCCGCCCGGATGCGGACGAGGCGTACGCGGACGCGTACTTCGACCGGACGCACGCCGACCTCACCGCCATGCTGCACCCCGGCTTCACCGCCGGCCACGACGTCTCGATGGAGTTCGTCCGGGCGCACATGGGCGCACCGGGGGCCGCGACCGCCCTCGACGCGACCCTGCGCATGGACGTCCATGCGCTCATGCCCGACGACCCGGTCAAGCGGGTCGACAACATGACGATGGCCTGGGGCCTCGAGGCGAGGGTGCCGTTCCTGGACCACGAGCTCGTCGAGCTGGCCGCCGCCTGCCCGCCCCAGCTCAAGCTCGCGCAGGGCGGCAAGGCCGTGCTCAAGGACATCGGACGCAAGATCCTGCCCCTCGAAGTCGTCGACCGACCGAAGGGCTACTTCCCGGTCCCTGCGGTCCGGAACATGGCCGAACCCGTGCTGGCTCGCGTACGCCACGCCCTCACGGCCCCGGAAGCACGCCGACGCGGGATCTTCGACCAGCGCCTGGTCCACGACCTGCTCGAGGCACCCAACCGCCATCGCACCAAACGCGGGGCCAACACCCTCTGGCAAGTGGCGTCGTTGGAGATCTGGCTGCAGACGCACGGAATCAAGTGAGCGGCCGATGCCTGAAGCGGAAGCCCGGGAGAGGCGGCCCATGCCCCTGGAGCACACGGAACCCCTGAGGCACGCGCACGGAACGCCCCGCGGGGCGGCCGGTCCCCCCGGTGCCGGAGGGCCCGCGGCAGACCCGGTGCCGGGTCCGGCGCCGGCGCCCGCGCCGGTCCGGATGCCCGGCCGTCGTGGCGTCGACCCGCCGACCCTCCTGGTCGCCCACGGATGCTGGTACCCGTCGGCCGACCCGACGGGCGAGCGCGTGGCGTTCATCTGCGACCGGGCGGGGGTGCCCCAGTTGTGGAGCGGGCCCGCCCGGGGGGTGGAGGTGCACGTACTGGACGACGACCCCGACCCGGTGACCGAGGTGTCCTGGTCGCCGGACGGGCGCTGGATCGCCTACACCTCGGCGCCGGGGGGCGGGGAGCACACCCGGGTTCTGGTGGTCCGCCCGGACGGCACCGGACGACAGGTCCTGGCGGGCGCGGAGCCGGGAAGTTCGGCCCACCTCGGATGCTGGACGCGTGACGGCACAGCCCTCGCCGTCACGGTCGCCCAGCCCTCCCCGGTGCGCTCCGAGCACGCCGGACCGGGACACCTGCCGCCGGAAGCGGAGGGTGCGTCGCCGACCGGCGGAAGGACACCGGGCTCGGCGTGGTCCGAACGCGACGGCACCGCCCTCGGCCCGGCCCGGAGCGGCGGGCTGGCGGCCTATCTGGTGGATCCGGACGCAGCGACCGCACCGGTTCTGCTGTTCAGCGAGGAGGGAGCGGCCTCCTTGCGCGTGTGCGACATGAGTGCGGACGGCCGCTTCGCGCTCGTCCGGCGCGGTCCGCGAGGCCGTCGGGAGGCCCTCGTACTCGACACGGCTTCGGGCCGCACGACCTTCGCCCTGCACGTCGCCGACGGGGACCCCTGGGTCGGCCGGTTCTCCGCCGACACGCGGGAGCTGTGGCTGCGCAGCGATGCGGAAAGGGAGTTCGCGGCCCTGCTCAGGGTACGGCTGGACGCCGAGGGCAGGTCCCGGGGGCTGTCCGTCGCCGCCGAGCGGGAGGATTCCGCCCTCGATCTGCTGAGCGTGCCCGACCACGGCCGGTGGGCCGTTCTCGCCTGGAACGCGCACGGCGCGACCGAGCTGGAAAGCGTGGGGCTCGCCCCCGACCGTACGGACGGCGACATCGGACCGCGCCACCATCCCGTCCTGCCCCACGAGGTGGTGACCCGGATCGCGCCCGTGGAGCGCGGCGGGCTGTTCGCCGCCCTCTCGGGATCCCGGCGCCGGCCCGGCATCTGGGAACTGGACGAGGCCCTCGTGCCCGCGCGCACAGGCTGGTCGGCGCGGGACGAGGACGCGGTCCCGCCGGGGCGGCCTCCCGTACGCCCGGTGCCCCTGCGCTGCGAGGCCCGGGACGGGCTCGTACTGGGTGGCTGGTACTACCGGGCGCCGGAGCAGGACCCTGGCAGGCCGGCCCCGTGCGTCATCCACCTCCACGGCGGACCGGAGGAACAGGAGCGGCCCGTGTTCGATCCGCTCTACCACGAACTCCTCGGCAGGGGCCTGGACGTGTTCGCACCCGACGTCCGCGGCTCGTCCGGCTGGGGCCGGTCCTTCGTGGACGCCGACCTCGGAGCCGGCCGGTTCGCGGCGATCGACGACGTGGCCGACTGCGCCGCACACGTGGTCTCGCTCGGCTACGCGGACCCCCTGAGGCTGGGGGTGATGGGCCGCTCGTACGGCGGCTACCTCACCATGGCCTCCCTCGTGTGGCACCCCGACCTCTTCCGCGCCGGGGTCGCGGTCTGTGGGATGTCGGACTTCGCCACGTTCTTCGCCGGTACGGAGCCGTGGATCGCGCAGTCCGCAGCCGCCAAGTACGGGCACCCCGAACACGACCGGGAACTGCTGCGCTCCCTGTCCCCGATGAGCCGCATCGATCAGCTGCGCGTCCCCGTGCTGGCCGTCCACGGGGAGCACGACACGAACGTGCCGCCGACGGAGTCGGAGCAGTTCGTCCGCGCGGCGCGCGACCGCGGCGTGCCGGCGCGGCAGTTGACGTTGCGCAACGAGGGCCACGAATTCCTGCGGGCGGACAACCGGAGGCTGTACCGGCGCACGGCCGCGGACTGGCTGGAGCAGCACCTCGGTCCGGCCCCGTGACCAGGTCCGCCCGGAAGGGAGCGCCGCGTGCTGCGGTGCGCCTTCCGCCGGATGTCGCGCCTGCGGCGCGGTGAGGGCCGGTGCCGACGGACCCCTGGCCACCGGTTCGGGTGCGGGCGGGCAGGGTCTAGGGGGGAGGGATGTCGTCGGGTTGGAGGGCCGTGCGGACGCCCGTGATGACGACCGCGATCAGGCAGAGGGCGATGACGGTCTCGGCCCACAGGAAGGCGAACCAGTCCAGGACGCAGCCGATGGGGGGTGAGCCGGGAGCGGTGTTGCGGAACGCTGCGAGCGCGAACAGGGTGGCCGCCATCCAGGCGAGTGCCGGCCAGGTCAGGCCCGGGCTCCGGGTCGTCAGGTACCAGGCCCCGATGAGCACGGACGTCGCCAGCGCCCACATCACGAGCATCATGAAGACCGCGAAGACGAGCAGGCTGCCCGATCGGATCAGCCCCAGCTTCAGGAAGGCGTCCTGCGGGGAGGGCCCGGGTGCCACGGAGATCGAGAAGAGGGTGTCGTTGTTGGAGAACAGCACCCGTACCGGTACCTCCTTGCCGCCCAGCTGTGCCCAGAACTCGATGTCGGTCTCGTAGCTGTCGAACGGGTAGTCGCTGATCGATCCGTCCGTGAGCGCGACCTGCACGTCCGTGGTCGCGAGCCGCTCGTGCGCCGTGAAGTCCAGGTCGCCGAGGGTCGCCAGGGAGGTCTGGAGGCTCAGATCGGCCACCGGCGCGGTCCCCTCCTCCTCGCCGAGGGCCCCTCGGGGGGTGACCTGGACGCGCAGGAGCAGCTCTCTGGCCGCAGCGTCGACGTGCTGGACGGTGGCCTTCACGTCCACCCGGTCGGCGGCCTGGGATCCGACGGTGTGGACCGTGTCGATCGCCCGCCGCTCGGAGAGCTGGAGCCACGATCCCACGCCGACCGCCACCATGATCAGGACCGCGAGGGGCAGCAGGACCGGCAGCAGTGACACCCCCGCGTGGGGTGGGTGACGTGGTTCCCAGGTAGGGGCCATGGTGACTCCGGCGACTGGCGAGCCGCCTCAGGGCCCGATCTCGAACTCGGGCGGCTTGAGGTCCTTCACGCAGTCGGTCTTCGGTGCGGCCGGGTCGCCGAAGAACGAGAGGGCGATCGTCTGGGCGCACTTCGAGGTGGCGAACACCACGTGCGGCTCGTAGGGGATCGTGACGACCGTGGCCTTGCTCAGCGTACGGGCGACGTACGGGCCGTTGTCCGCTCCGGTCTGGGCGTCGAACGCACCCGAGAGGGCGAGCGTGGGGATGTCGCCGCGCGTGACGTCCCGGATCGAGGGCGCGGCCGCCGGGACGTCCCAGACGTCGCAGTCCGGACGCAGCGAAGGGAGCAGCGGAGCCTGTGCCTGCACCGACCGGGGGAAGGAGGGGAATTCCTTCTGTCCGCCCCGGAGCGCCGCGTCCTCGCTCTCGTACGGCGTCCACTCGCTGCAGAAGACGCCGTACACGAGGCCGTGCGAAACCCTTCCGATGGCCTGGGGACTGAGTTTGCCGCCCGCCCACTGCCGGGCGATGCGCTGCGGCTTGCCGTTTGCCAGCTCGTCGAGGGCTGCGGGTACCTGGGTCGCCACGTGCGTGGCGGAGACCATCCAGTTCACCAGGGTTCCGCCGTCCAGCACCACCTTCACCGGCTTGTCGCTGCCGGGGAGCGTGACGGTGGTGGTGACGGGCTTGGCTTCGAGGTCGCGGACGAGCTTGTCGAAGGTGGCCGGCAGGTTGGGGTAGCGCTCGTTGCACGCCGGCTGGTCCGCGCAGGCCTGGAACAGGCCGTCGAAGCCCTGCCGGGCGCTGCTCCAGGTCGACGCCTCACCGGACCTGGACGGCGGCAGGATGCCGTCGAGGCCCACCGAGCGGATCCCCTCGGGGTGCAGGCGCATGGAGACCAGTGCCAGGTGCGTGCCGTACGAGATCCCGTACAGGTTCCACTGCTTGATGCCCAGCGCGGTGCGCAGACCGTCGTAGTCGGCGGCGCTTTCGGTGTCGTTGTAGGCACTCAGGTCGATTCCGCGGCCCGCCAGCTCGTCCCGGCAGGCCTTCGTGGCCTCGACGTGCAGGCGCTCGGTGGACGGGGCGTCGTAGACGAGGCCGACCGCGCGTGCGTTGAACGCGTCGATGTCGGGGCAGAGGAGCTCCGGGTCGGCCGAGTACGTACCGCGCTGGGACATGAAGACCACGTCCCGGTCGCGGTTCAGGCCGCCGTCGATCGCCATCTTCGCCTCCCCGACCGCGTCGTCTCCGGGGCCGCCCGCGAGCCACACGATGGGGTCGGGTTCGGGACGGTCGGTCGCGGCGGGCACGATCGCCACACCGAGTCTGATCGTCCGGCTGCCCGGTCCGGCACGGTTCTCGGGCACGGTCAGCGTTCCGCAGCGGGCCTCCTCCAGGGCCTCGATCGGTTCGGGCGTCTTCGGGCAGGGGCCCGGTTCGTAACGGGCGTCGCCCACGGTCCGGGCGACCGTGCCGATCGGCGCTCCGGGGTCGGGGCCGGTGCCGGGGCCGGTAGGGGACTGCGCCTGGACGGGCGCCGCGAGCAGGCCGGTGACGAGGAGACCTGCGGCCATACCGGCCGACGGGGCCAGGAGTCGCCGTACGGTGCGCCGGCGACGGGGCGCGTGATGACGTGTCATCTGTTCTCCCGTTACTGCGGGACGATCGTGAACGGTCCGGGCTCGAGACCGTCCACGCAACCGGTGTCGGGCGCGGTCGGGCGAGCGAGGAACGAGGCCAGCACGCTTTGCGCGCAAGGCGACTGCGGGACCACCCAGTGGCCGATTCCGGGGACCTGAACGGCAGTCGAGCCGGACAGGTCACGGGCCACGCCCGCCGCCCAGCTCGCGCCGGTCTTCACGTCGAACGTGCCGGAGACGACGAGCGCCGGCACCGAGCTGACCGTGGCCACCCGCTGGACGGCGGCGCGGTCCGGAACGTTCCACATCCCGCACGCCGCGTACTGGAAGGGCAGCTGAGGCACCTGGGCCAGGACCGTGTCCGGCCACCCGGGGAAGGCCTTCCGCCCCGCCTGCAACACGTCGGGTTCCGTATGCCCCGGAGCCCACTCACTGCACGCTATCGAGTTCGTCAGGCCGTGCGCGAACGCGCCGACCTTCTGGACCGAGCCGGCCGCGCGGGCCTTCGCGAAGCGCTCGGGGTTGCCGCGGCTGAGTTCGTCGAGCGCCGCGGGGAGGTCCTTGGGCCGGGGGGTGAAGGCGACGACCAGGTTCAGCAGCGCGCCCCCGTCGAGCACGGTCCTGACCGGCTTCCCGCCGTCGGGCGGCGTGACGTCCAGCGTCAGGGGGCGGGCTTCCAGCTTGCGCACCTGCTCCGTCAGCGTACGGGGGAGGTCCGGGTACCGGTCCTTGCAGGCGGGCTGCGCCGCGCACGCCGCGAAGATGTTGCGGATCCCCTCGGCGGTGCTGCCCCATGTCCACGGCAGGGTCACGGCCTGGGGAGGGGTGACCGAGTCGATCGCCACCGAACGGATGCCCTCGGGGTGCAGGCGCAGGTACGTGAGCGCCAGGTTGCTGCCGTACGAGTACCCGTAGACGTTCCACCGCGGGATGCCCAGCGCCTTGCGCAGGTCGGCGAAGTCCGCCGCGTTCTCCGTGGTGTTGTAGGCGCTCAGGTCGACGCCGCCGGCCGTCAGGCGGTCCCGGCAGTCCTTCACCGCTTTCAGGAAGAGCTGTTGTGCCTCCTGCGCGTCGTAGCCCAGGCCGACCGCCTTCTCGTTGAAGCGGTCGATCTCCGGGCAGGCGAGGTCCGGCCGGTCGTAGAGGTTGCCCCGCTGAGCCATGACGATCAGTTCGCGGTCCTTGTTCAGGCCGGAGTCGACGAGGAACGGGATGTCGTCGATCGTGTCGGCGCCGGGGCCGCCCGCCATGAACACCAGCGGGTCCGCGGCGGGCTTCGCGGAGGTGGCCGGAATGCGGGCGACGGCCAGCTTGATGGTGCGGCTGCCGGCGCGGGAGCGGTTCTCGGGGACCTCGAGGAACCCGCACCGTGCACCGCTCAGCGCTTCGATCGGCTCGGGCGGCTTCGGACAGGGCCCGGGCGCGAACCGGGACGGGGCTACCGGGCTGGGCTGCCCCGTGGGCTGGACGGGCGGGGGAGTCGCGCTGCCCCGCGGGGGGACGAATGCCGCCAGGCAGACCAGAGCGGCCGCGGCAGCCATCGCGTGGATGCTGTGCTTTGGCATGTGATCTCGTTCCTCTGCCGACAGCGGCGGCGGCCCTGCCGGGCCACAGCGTTTTGGGCGGAACGCACCTTCTCGACGCTACCGGGTGGCTGCTTCGCGTGCACCCGGAGTGGCCGCGACAGCGGCCGGGGATCGCAGCGACACCTGGCCGGGCGGCCCGGTGGCCGCCTCCCGTCCCTCGTGCCACGCTGTCGGACCGCCCGGTAGCGGCCATGACGTACGTCCGCCTCCCGCCGCTCCCCTGAGCGGGCCCCGTTCCGAGGAGTGACGACCGGACGCGCCATCACCTCGCGGACCGTGCTGGACATCTGGCCCCAATGACATGTCGCGGCCGTCCCGCGAGCTCCCGGCGGCGGCATGCGCCCTGCCGTGAGGGTTGCGTTCCGTCCTATGATCCCTACTCCGCGTACGAGGGGGCTGGGTATGGGTGCAGGCGGGGCGGTATCGCAGCGGACGCAGGACGCGCGGCGGCAGGAGCGGTTGCTCCGGGAGCAGTGGCAGGCCGCCCGCCGGCAGGCCCTGCGGTGGGAGGCGGTCGGCGAGGGCGAGCAGCGGGTGCTCGCCCAGCTGCTGGTACTGACCGCACGGGGCTGGCGGTTGCTCGTCGACCGGCAGTGGTCCGGGACGCGGACCACCGGCGCGGACATGCTCCTGGTGGGGCCCGGCGGTGTCTTCGTCATCGACGTCACCGCCGGCGGCGGGCCGGGGGAGGAACACGCGGCCCAGCTGCTCGCCGCCACGAAGGCCGCCGAGAGCGCGGTGGCGTCCCTCGGGATGTCACCGGTGGCGGTCCAGCCGCTCATCGTGCTCGCCGGCCGGAGCTTCGACGCCGTCCACGGCCGGATACGGCTCCTGGGTGAACACGAGATCGGCCCCGTACTGCTGTCGCAGCGGCACAGGCTCGGGGGTGAGTCGGTCCGGGCGATCGCCGATCACCTCGAGCGGGTGTTCCCGGGCTGTGCGGGGTCGGCGGTCGACCAGCAGGTGTCGTCCGCGCCCGAGCACCACCGACCCAGCTCCTCCGACGGGCTGTTCGACCTGGAAGGGTTGCGTGACGCGGCCCTGGAGGCGGCGATGCGGGCGCCGATCGAGCAGTGGATGACCTTCCTCCACCCCGATCAGGTGGCACTGGTGCGCCGCAACTGGTCGGGCCCGGCACGCATCAGCGGACCGGCGGGCACCGGCAAGACCGTCGTTGCCCTGCACCGTGCGGCGTACCTGGCCAGGCGGACGACCGGCCGCATCCTGTACGTCACCTTCGCCAACAACCTGCCCCGTGTCCAGAGCACCTTCCTCAGGACCATGGCCCCGGCCGTCGCCGATCGAGTGGACTTCCGCAGCCTCCACTCCTGGGCCCAGGAGTTCTTGCAGGAACGGGGCATACCGGTGCGGCTGCACGGCGACAAGGCCGAGACCGCCTTCAGCCTCGCCTGGAAACACGTCGGCCGCGAGAGCCGACTGGCCGAACTCGACCCGGCCCCCGCCTACTGGCACGAAGAGATCGACTACGTCATCAAGGGCCGGGGCCTCACCCGCTTCGAGGAGTACGCGACCCTGCCCAGGCGGCGGAGGAAGGCGAGTCTCCACCGCGCGCACCGGCAGTCGGTGTGGGAGCTGTACGAGGCGTACGAATCGCTGCGCGGCGAGCGCGGCGTCCACGACTTCAACGACGTCCTCTCCCTCGCGCTGGCCGAAGCGTCCCGCGAGCGCGAGCGGCCCCCGTACGCGGCCGTCATCGTCGACGAGGTCCAGGACCTCACGCTGGTGGGCGTGCGCCTTCTGCACGCGCTCGTCGGTGACGTGCCCAACGGCCTGCTGCTCGTCGGCGACGGCCAGCAGACCGTGTACCCGGGCGGCTTCCGCCTCACGGACGCGGGCATCGACATCCGCGGCGACCGCGGACAGGTGCTGCGCACCAACTACCGGAACAGCAAGCAGATCCTGGACGCGGCCCTCACCGTCGTGGCCGACGACGCCTTCGAGGACCTCGACGGGATGCGCACCCCGGGCCGCCGCGATGTCGACCTCACCTACCACGACGGGGACGTCGTACGCGTCACCAGGACCACGCTGGAGGCCCACGACACGGAACTCCTGGACGCCCTGCGCTCCCTGCCCGACGGTGCGCTCGCCGACACCGCCCTGCTGTGCCCCTCCATGCGGGCCGTCGGCCACTACCAGCGGCTGCTCAGCCAGGCGGGCGTCCCGGTGTGCCAGCTGGAGCACTACGACGGCCGTCCCGTCGACGCGGTGAAGCTGGGCACCTATCGCAGGGCCAAGGGCCTGGAGTTCAAGAACGTGTTCCTGCCCCAACACGATGCGGCGCTCGCGAACGGGACGCAGGGGGACACGGCGGGCGGTAAGGAGATGCCGGAGACGGCCCGGGAGCGCGAGGAACTGCTGCGCAGTCAGCTCTTCGTCGCGATGACCCGGGCGCGGGACCTGCTGTGGCTCGGCAACGTCACCAGGTGACCGCCGTCGCCCTCGGGCGGTGCGGCGGGTGACGGCGAACGGGGTGACGAGGCCCAGCGGGGCCCGTCCCGGGTGGCCGACGTGCCGCCGCCCCGGGCGCGACCTAGCATGAAGGGTGGTGGGAAGGAGATTCCCATGGGCGGAACGTGGCAGCTCCGACTCGTCCTGGTCGTGCCCGCGGCCCTGTTGGTTTCCGGCGCGGTGCTGCCGGACAACGCCTCCTCGCCGGGTGTCACGTACGCGCACGCCGCCGACGCCTTCGTCCCGGTCGCCCCGGCGGTTCCGGCCCGGCCGGACTACGATCGGCTCGCTCTCGACGCGCTCGACGAGGTGCTGCGCGGCGACTTCGCCGCCGTCTCGTCCCGTTTCGACGAGGAACTCCGACAACAGGCGTCGCCGGAGTTCCTCGCCACGTCCTGGAAGGACTACCAGGAGGCGTTCGGGGAGTACCGGTCGCACGGGGATCCCCAGCAGGAGGAGTCGGGCGACGGGACCGTCGTCGGTGTTCCCCTGCGCATGGCGAAGCAGCCAGGGGAGTTCCGCGTCGCCTTCGACGGGGACGGGCGGATCACCGGCCTGTACTTCCTCAGGGCCGGTGTGCCGGTCCCGTAGGCGGCACGCCCGGGCCATACACGAAGGGGGCCCGGGCCGAGCCTTCTGCGCCGCCCTTTAGCCGAAGTTGCTCAACCCGCTCCGTACCGGGGCCGGCAGCGCTAGCGTCCACATCCCGCCGCGAGTCCGTCCTGTTGCCCCGGGCGGTGGCGGCGCCGCTGACGACCGTCCTTTCGGAGGCTGCCTCTCCATGCACACCGGATCGCCTCCCGCGAGGACATCGCTGACCGTTCTGGCGCTGGTCGCCGCCGTGCTCGCCCTGATCCTCGGCGGGGCGGGCCCGGCCTCCGCGCACGCGAGCCTCAGCGGCTCCGACCCTGCGGACGGCACCGTCCTCCAGACGGCACCGCAGCAGGTGACGCTCACCTTCACCGAATCGGTCACCTTCTCCGAGGACTCGCTGAGAGTGCTGTCACCGGACAACGAGCGCGCGAACCCGCGCCCGGCGCAGCATGCGGACGGCAAGGGGAACACGGCGCGGGTGGAGCTGGCCGACACGCTGCCCCAAGGCACCTACACGGTGGCCTGGCGCGTCGTCTCCGCCGACGGCCACCCGATCTCGGGGGCGTTCGTCTTCTCCATCGGCAAGCCGTCCGAGACCACAGCCGCGGTGGCGACCGGCGCCCTGGAGGACACGGCGGCCGGCCGCCTGTACGGCTTCTTCCGCTACGCCGCCTACAGCGGACTGGCCCTCCTCGTCGGAGCCGCCGCGTTCGTCCTCGTGTGCTGGCCCACCGCGGCCGCGGTCCGTCCGGTGCGCAGGCTGCTGGCAGCCGGGTGGGCGGTACTGGCGGCGTCCACCCTGGCCCTGTTCCTGCTGCGCGGCCCGTACGAGACGGCCGGCCAGGTGACTTCGGCGCTCGACCTGGCTCAGCTGGGCCGAACCGCCACCGGGAGGCCCGGGGGCGCGCTGATCGTACGGCTCGTGCTGCTCGCGGCAGCGGCGGTGCTGCTGAGGCGGCCGGCCCTACGGCTCGACCGGGCCGAGGACGGTACGCCGCCGCAGGACCTCGGTGCCCGGGTCCGCCTGGCCGGCGCGGCGCTCGCCCTGGCCCTGGCGTTCACCTGGGCCTCGGCGGAACACGCCTCCGCCGGCCTCCAGGTGCCCCTGGCCGTTCCCGTGGCCGTGCTGCACCTGCTGGCCATGGGGATCTGGCTGGGCGGCCTGATCACCCTGGCCGTCCTCCTCCGGAGCCGGGAGCCCGGCAGCCGTGCCGTCCCGGCGTCCGCGATCGGCCGCTTCTCCACCCTGGCCTTCACCGCCGTCGCCGTTCTGGTCGGCACGGGCATCTACCAGTCCTGGCGGCAGGTCGGCTCGTGGGAAGCGCTGCTCACCACCTCCTTCGGCCGGACCCTCACCGTGAAGATCGCCGCCGTGGTCCTCGTGCTGTGGGCGGCGTCCTTCTCCCGCCGGTGGACCGCCCGCCTCGTTCAGCAGGCGCCGCCGGCCGCGCGGACCCCGCCGGTGCCCGAGCCCGCGCGGGCCGGGGCCGTACGGACGGTCGGCGCGCCGCTTCCCCCCGCGGCAACCGGCCACAGCAGTACGGGCGATGCACCCGCCGGGGGCGAGGCGGACGACGGCACCGAGCCGCCCGGCTCCGAGACCGCCGGACACCGGCGCAGCCTGCGCCGCACGGTGGCCGTCGAAGCCGCAGCCGGCGTCGTCGTCCTGGCGATCACGACCCTGCTCACCGGAACCCAGCCCAGCCGCGCCGCCGCCGACGGGGTTCCGCCGGCCACGGCGCAGGAGCCGCAGGTGAAGGTGGTCACGGTCCCGTTCGCCATGGGGACGGCCGGCCAGCACGGCACGGTGCAGATCACGCTGGCACCTGGACGCGTGGGCGAGAACACGGTCGAAGCCGTCGTGTACACCGCGGACGGCGGCCTCGCCACCGTCCCCGAACTGCGCCTCACCCTCACCCAGGACGCCCTCGGCGTCGGCCCGCTGGACGCCGGGCTGAAGAACCGCAAGGGGTACTGGGCCACGTACGACCTGCGGCTGCCCATGGCCGGTGAGTGGACCCTGAACCTCACGGTACGCACTACCGACATCGACCAGGTCACGGTGCGCGGGACCGTCCGCATCACCTAGGACGTGTGCGCCCCCTCGTGTCGGTCAGGTCGCGCTGCGACTGCGGCGCACCCACCAGAACGTGCCGGCGACGGCGAGCAGCAGGGCGGCCGCACCGATGCCGACGACGGCTCCGGTACCGCTGCCCGCGTCCTCGCCCGTCGCCCGTGGGCTCGCGGGCGCGACGGGAGCCGACGGGGCCGCCGCCGAGGGCTGGAGGGACGGTGCGGTGCTGGGCGTCGGAGACGGAGAGGGGCCCGGTGGGATCGGCGCGGCCCCGGGGGCCGCTGCCTTCAGCTCCAGCAGGGGAGCCGGGTTGTCGACCTTCTCGCCGTCGGTGGGCACCTCGATCCAGCGGGAGATCTTTCCGTCGCCGTAGGTCTCCAGGGTCTTGAAGGCCAGGGACTTCTCATCGGGCAGCTGGCGCACGGTGATGCTGTACTCGGCGTCGGTGCCGATGGCCAGGGCCGCGCCACCGATCGCGTACCCGTCCGCGGTGGCCGTCAGCTTCCACTGCTCGGGCGCGTCCTCGAGCGTCACGGCGGGCGTCCGGAGCGATGCCCTTCGGGAGAACCACCCGCAACTCCGCGATGCCCGCCGTGTCCGACTCCGCCTCGGAGGTGAAGGACAGCGTGACGTTCTCGGCGAGCGCCCGCGGGTCGGAGGCGGTGACCCCGGCGTGCGCGGCTGCCGGTCCGGCAGCCACGCCCAGGACCACCAGGGCGCAGACGGCTCCGAGAGCCGTCCTGCGGAGCTGGAGACGGGTGTGCGACCTGTTCATGATGGAGGAACCCTCTCGGTACGCGGGACGGGCCCCACCGTGCAGGTGAAGAGCCGAGTCCGCCGGGATCAGGGGAACGTCTCCCGCACGGCCGGGGCCGGCAGGTCGCGGCCATCATCCACCGCCCGCCGCTGCCGCCGGCCCCGACTGTCCATTGCTGAGCAGTTTTCCGGCCCTCCGCGGTCGAGGGTGTAGGCGGGCTGCGGACGTGGCCGGCGTCGGCGCCCACGCAGCCCTTCTCGCCGCCGGTTCGAAGCCGGCGGATCCGGACGCCGGCCGGGGTCAGCCTCAGCGCGTGGTCAGCGCCTTGAGCGCCGTGTTGAGTTCGAGGACGTTCACCCGGGGTTCGCCGATGAAGCCGAGGGTACGGCCGGCGGTGTGGTCGGCGACGAGCTTCTCGACCTGCTTGACGTCGAGCTGGTTCCGCTCGGCGACCCGGTGGACCTGGAGCTCGGCGTACTCCGGGGAGATGTGCGGGTCGAGGCCCGAGCCGGACGAGGTGACCGCGTCCGCCGGCACGTCCTCGGGCCCGACCTTGTAGGAGGCCGTGGAGTTGTCGGTGACGACGGCGTCCTTGGCGGCGAGCACCTGGGCGCACAGGGTGCCTTCCGCCGCGTCCTGCGTGCAGAGACCGCCCACGGCGCCGCTGTCGGCGGACCGGTTGGTGGCGCCCGAGAGGATCAGCGCGTACCGGGTGTTGACGCTGTTGCGGCCCAGGCCGTTGGAGGGGCGGGGCTGGAACCACTTCAGGTCCGGCCTCGCGGCTTCTCCGGGATCGTTCGGGTCCGTCTTCGGCAGGTCGTAGCCCTGCCCGATGAGGGAGGAGCCGACGACCCGACCGTCCTTGGCGGTGATCTCGGAGCCGTCGGCCTTGCCGGGGAACAGGGCCTGGGCGACGCCGGTGACGGCGAGCGGGTAGAGCACGCCGCAGAGGACCGTCAGGACCAGCAGGGCCCTGAGGCCGGCGCCGATCAGGCGTGCGGTGTTGCCCACAGAGTTGTTCATCGCAGATCAGCCGATTCCGGGGATGAGGGAGATGAGGAGGTCGATGATTTTGATGCCGATGAACGGGGCGATCAGACCGCCCACGCCGTACAGACCGAGGTTGCGGCGCAGCATCCCGTCGGCGCTGGTGGGCCGGTACCGGACGCCCTTGAGGGCGAGCGGGACGAGGGCGACGATGATCAGGGCGTTGAAGACGACGGCCGAGAGGATCGCGGACTCGGGCGAGGCCAGGCCCATGATGTTGAGCTTGTCGAGGCCCGGATGGACCACCGCGAACATGGCCGGGATGATCGCGAAGTACTTCGCGACGTCGTTGGCGACGGAGAACGTCGTCAGCGCGCCCCGGGTGATGAGCAGCTGCTTGCCGATCTCCACGATCTCGATGAGCTTGGTGGGGTTCGAGTCCAGGTCCACCATGTTCCCGGCCTCCTTGGCGGCCGAGGTGCCGGTGTTCATGGCCACGCCGACGTCGGCCTGCGCGAGCGCCGGGGCGTCGTTGGTGCCGTCACCGGTCATCGCGACGAGCTTGCCGCCCGCCTGCTCCCGCTTGATGAGGGCCATCTTGTCCTCGGGCGTGGCCTCCGCCAGGAAGTCGTCGACGCCCGCCTCGTCGGCGATGGCCTTGGCGGTCAGCGGGTTGTCCCCCGTGATCATGACGGTCTTGATGCCCATGCGGCGCAGCTCTTCGAACCGCTCCCGCATGCCCTCCTTGACGACGTCCTTGAGATGGATGACCCCCAGGACGCGGGCCCCGCGTTCGTCCTCGACGGCGACGAGGAGCGGCGTACCGCCTGCCTCGGAGATCCGGTCGGCCAGGAGAGCGGCCTCGTCGGAGACCTGCCCGCCCTGCTGCTTCACCCAGGTGATGACCGAACCGGCGGCGCCCTTACGGGTCTTCCGGCCGTCCGCGTCGACGCCCGACATGCGGGTCTGCGCGGTGAAGGCGATCCATGCGGCGCCGGCGAGCTCGCCCTGGTGGCGTTCGCGCAGCCCGTACTTCTCCTTCGCGAGGACCACGATCGACCGGCCCTCGGGGGTCTCGTCGGCCAGCGACGACAGTTGTGCGGCGTCCGCCAGCTCGGCCTCGGTGGCGCCCCTGACGGGAACGAACTCCGACGCCTGGCGGTTGCCGAGGGTGATCGTGCCCGTCTTGTCGAGCAGGAGCGTCGACACGTCCCCCGCGGCCTCCACCGCGCGGCCCGACATGGCCAGGACGTTGCGCTGGACGAGGCGGTCCATGCCGGCGATGCCGATGGCCGACAGGAGCGCGCCGATGGTCGTGGGGATCAGGCAGACCAGCAGGGCCGTCAGCACGATCATGGACTGCTCGGCGCCCGCGTAGATAGCGAAGGGCTGGAGGGTGACGACGGCCAGCAGGAAGACGAGGGTGAGGGATGCGAGGAGGATGTTCAGCGCGATCTCGTTGGGGGTCTTCTGCCGGTCCGCGCCCTCGACGAGGGCGATCATGCGGTCGATGAAGGTCTCGCCGGGCTTCGTCGTGATCTTGACGACGATCCGGTCGGACAGCACCTTCGTTCCGCCGGTGACCGCGCTGCGGTCGCCGCCCGACTCGCGGATGACCGGAGCGGACTCACCCGTGATGGCCGACTCGTCCACCGACGCGACACCCTCGACGACATCGCCGTCGCCGGGAATGACGTCTCCGGCCTCGCAGACGACCAGGTCGCCGATACGGAGCTCCGTGCCGGGCACCTGCTCCTCCACCGAGCCGTCGAGGCGGCGGGCGACCGTGTCCGTCCTGGCCTTGCGGAGCGTGTCGGCCTGGGCCTTGCCGCGGCCCTCGGCGACGGCCTCGGCGAGGTTCGCGAAGATCGTCGTCAGCCACAGCCAGGCCGTGATGGCCCAGCCGAACCAGTCGGCCGGGTCCAGGCACGCCAGCACGGTCGTGACGGCCGAGCCGACGAGAACCACGAACATGACGGGGGACCTGACCATCACCCGGGGGTCGAGCTTTCGCACAGCGTCCGGGACGGACTCCAGCAGCGCCTTGGGATCGAACAGGCCCCCGTCGACGCGGCCGGCCGCAGGCTTGTGCCCGGTGGGAACGTCTTCGTGCGGAGCACGGGTGGGAGTGAGGGTGCTCATGAGGCGAGTCCTTCGGCGAGCGGACCCAGCGCGAGGGCGGGGAAGTAGGTCAGACCGGTGACGATGAGGATCGTGGCGACGAGCAGGCCCGCGTAGAGAGGCCGGTCGGTACGGAGCGTGCCGGCGGTCTCGGGTACGGGGTTCTGCTCGGCCAGCGAACCGGCCAGGGCCAGCACGAACACCATGGGCAGGAAGCGGCCCAGCAGCATGGCGATGCCGATCGTGCTGTTGAACCACTGGGTGTCGGCGTCCAGGCCCGCGAAGGCGGAGCCGTTGTTGCCGGCGCCGGAGGTGTAGGCGTAGAGGATCTCCGAGAATCCGTGCGCCCCGGCGTTCGACATGGAGTTGCCCGGGGTGGGCAGCGCCATCGCCGCGGCGGTGAAGCACAGCACGAGGGCGGGGGTGACGAGGATGTAGCAGGCGGCGAGCTTGATCTGGCGGGTGCCGATCTTCTTGCCCAGGTACTCGGGGGTCCGGCCGACCATCAGGCCGGCGATGAACACCGCGATGAGCGCCATGATCAGCATGCCGTAGAGGCCGGAGCCGACGCCGCCGGGCGCGATCTCGCCGAGCTGCATGCCCAGCAGGGTGATACCGCCGCCCAGGCCGGTGTAGGAGGAGTGGAAGGAGTTGACCGCACCCGTGGAGGTGAGCGTGGTGGCGACGGCGAAGATCGACGAGCCGCCGATCCCGAACCGGGTCTCCTTGCCCTCCATCGCCCCGCCCGCGGCCTGGAGCGCCGGGCCGTGGTGGGCGAATTCGGTCCACATCATCAGGCCGGTGAAGGCGATCCAGATGACGCCCATCGTCGCGAGGATCGCGTAGCCCTGGCGCAGGTTGCCGACCATGCGGCCGAAGGTGCGGGTCAGCGCGAACGGGATGAGCAGGATCAGGAAGATCTCGAAGAGGTTCGAGAAGGGGGTCGGGTTCTCGAAGGGATGGGCGGAGTTGGCGTTGAAGTAGCCGCCGCCGTTCGTGCCCAGCTCCTTGATGGCCTCCTGGGAGGCCACCGCGCCCCCGTTCCACTGCTGCGTGCCGCCCATGAACTGGCCGACCTCGTGGATGCCGGAGAAGTTCTGGACGACACCGCAGGCGACGAGGACGACCGCGCCGAGCACGGAGACCGGGAGCAGGATGCGGACGGTGCCGCGGACCAGGTCCGACCAGAAGTTCCCCAGCTCCCCGGTGCGGGAGCGGGCGAAGCCCCGTACGAGGGCCACCGCGACGGCCATGCCGACGGCTGCCGAGACGAAGTTCTGCACCGCCAGGCCGCCGGTCTGCACGACGTGGCCCATGGCCTGCTCACCGGCGTACGACTGCCAGTTGGTGTTCGCCACGAACGACGCGGCGGTGTTGAAGGCCTGGTCCGGGTCGATCGACACGAAGCCGAGCGAGCCGGGCAGCGACCCCTGGAGACGCTGGAGACCGTAGAGGAAGAGGACGCCCACCGCGGAGAAGGCGAGGACCCCGCGCAGGTAGGCGGGCCAGCGCATCTCGGCGTCGGGGTCGGCGCCGATGGCCCGGTAGATCCACTTCTCCGGTCTCCCGTGCTTCTCGGAGGAGTAGACGCGGGCCATGTGGTCGCCCAGGGGACGGTAGGCCAGCGCGAGCGCGGCGATCAGCGCGAGCAGCTGGAGCACACCAGCGGTTACGGGACTCATACCGGTGCTCAGAACCTCTCCGGGTACACGAGGGCTAGGACGAGGTATCCGAGCAGGGAGACGGCCACGACGAGGCCGACGACGTTCTCGACGGTCACAGCTTGGTCACCCCCCGGGCGATGAGGGCCACCAGCGCGAACACCGCGACCGTGGTGACGACGAAGGCCGGATCGGCCATCGCGAGCTCCTGAATGACGTAGGAAGAAAGGAATCGGCCAGGTGGCCGATGTCGAGACAACCGTGTCTTCACCCGGGTGTTAAGACGCCTTGACGGGGTCCATACGGGCGCCCGCGAACCCTTGACGCGCCCCTGACGGCAAGGCCCCCGAGAACGTGCCCCACGAGCCCGGCGAGAGGGCGGGGGGAGGCCGGCGAACGGCCTGGCTCGGCCGGAGCGGCCCGGAGATCGGTCGCCTCCGCCTCCGCGCCGCCCTTCGCCTCGGCGCACGGACAGGACGGGGCGCCGAGGGCCGGCGTCAAGATGCCGACAGGAATCCCGCCGGACCCTCGCCGTGGCGACGGTCCGGCGGAATCCTCGCCGTATGACCACCGACTGGCTTCCTGACCGTGGCATCCGCAGGGCTGTCCTCGCCCTCGGAGCGGCCGGCGTGAGCATGATCGCCACCGGCGCGGTCCTGGAAGCCCGGTGGCTGCTCGGCATCGGTGTCTGGGCGGTCATCACCGCCATGACGGTCGAACTCGTCTACCGTCCCTAGGCCCAGGCGTCACTGTGACGACAGGGCCTAGGGGTATCCCCGCTGCCCGCAGGGGCGGACGGTGCTCACGCCCGGTGCAGTGCGGAGCGGCCCGCGTAGCGCGCCGAGTCGCCCAGCTCCTCCTCGATCCGGATCAGTTGGTTGTACTTCGCGGTGCGGTCGGAGCGGGAGAGCGAGCCCGTCTTGATCTGACCGCAGCCGGTCGCCACCGCCAGGTCCGCGATGGTGGTGTCCTCCGTCTCGCCCGAGCGGTGCGACATGACGGCCGTCCAGCCCGCCTGGTGGGCCGTGGACACCGCGGCCAGCGCCTCGGTCAGGGTCCCGATCTGGTTGACCTTGACCAGGATCGAGTTGCCGACGCCGGTGCGGATGCCCTCGCGCAGGAGCGTCTCGTCGGTGCAGAACACGTCGTCGCCGGTGAGCTGACAGCGGTCGCCGACGCGGGCGGTCAGCTCGCGCCAGCCGTCCCAGTCGTTCTCCGCCATCGGGTCCTCGATGGAGACGAGCGGGTAGGCGTCGATGAGCTCGGCCAGGTAGTCGGCGTTCTCGGAGGGGGTGCGGCGCACCCCCTCGCCCGCGTAGTCGTACACCCCGTCGCGGTAGAACTCCGACGACGCCGGGTCCATGACCAGGCCGATGTCCGTGCCGGGGCGGTAGCCGGTGCGCTCGATGGCGGCCATCACGAAGTCGAGCGCCTCCTCGGCGGTACGCAGCGCGGGCGCGAATCCGCCCTCGTCGCCGACGCCCGTGGAGTGCCCGGCGGCCAGCAGATCGCGGCGCAGGGTGTGGAAGACCTCGCTGCCCATGCGGACCGCCTCGGCGAAGGTGTCCGCGCCCACGGGCGCGATCATGAACTCCTGGAAGTCCAGCGGATTGTCGGCGTGGGCGCCGCCGTTGACGATGTTCATCATCGGCAGCGGCAGGAGGTGTGCGCCGGCGCCGCCCAGGTAGCGGTAGAGGGGCTGGCAGTGGGCCGCCGCGGCGGCCTTGGCGGTGGCGAGGGAGACGCCGAGGATCGCGTTCGCGCCGAGCCGGGACTTCGTGGTGGTGCCGTCGAGGGCGACCAGCGCGGCGTCGAGACCCGCCTGGTCCGCCGCGTACCGGCCGCGCACGGACGCCGCGATCTCCCCGTTGACGTGGGCCACCGCGCGGTCGACGCCCTTGCCGTGCCAGCGCGCGGAGTCCCCGTCGCGCAGTTCCACGGCTTCCCGGGCACCGGTGGAGGCGCCGGACGGGACGGCGGCGCGCCCAAGGGACCCGTCCGTCAGGACGACGTCGACCTCGACCGTGGGGTTGCCCCGGCTGTCGATGATGCGGCGGGCGGTGACGGTCTCGATGGCGGCGTCGACGTTTGCGACTGCCTGTGCGGGCATGGGAGGTCCTTCCCGTTGTCGTGTGCCGTGACCCCGGCTGCGACCACGCTGACGCTGAGCCCGACGACCCAAACCCTACAGCAATGCTGATCAGTTTGGCTGTACAGCTGTGCTGTGCAGCATCGCTGTGCAGATCACGTGCACAGCTTTGCTGACCAGCGGGGTAAAGTGCCCTATGCCCACCTCGGAAGCCGCCGCCATCGCCGCAGAACTGCGGAGCGCGATGGGCAAGCTCACCCGACGCGTCAAGCACGAGGACAGCATCCCGCTCGGCCAGGTCGCGGTACTGGGTGCACTCGACCGCGACGGCGCCATGACCACCAGCGACCTCGCCGCCGATCAGCGCGTGCGCCCGCAGTCGATGGCCCGGGCGGTGGGACTGCTCATGGAACAGAACCTGATCACGCGCCGGGCGCACCCCACGGACGGCCGCAAGTCCCTGGTCGAGCTGTCGGACGCGGGCCGCGCCGCGCTCGAGGCGGAGCGCGGCCGCAGGGTCGGCTGGCTCGCGCAGGCCATCGAGGCCGAACTCACGGACGAGGAGCAGGCGCTGCTGGCCCGGAGCACCGCCCTCCTGGAGCGGCTCGCCACGCGCTAGGCCCTGTCGTCGAAGTGGCGCCTGGCCCGCGGCGCCCGGCACCGCACCTCGCCGCGTTGTCGGGGCACCCGAGTACGTCCAGTACGCGGGCGCCCCTCCGCCTTGCGATGCACGGCGCCGGACG